>CAKZPS010000076.1 GCA_937139415.1 uncultured bacterium | reverse complement strand
GATAGAAAGAACCATGCCTAACAAAACGAGAAAAGAAGGGATCTTAAAAAACACTCCTACAATAAGTTGACACCATCCTCTCTCTTCACCTTTTGACACATGCAACTATTGTTGCTAAAATAGCTACAAATATATTTCCGATTTAAACATAATGTCGCATTCATAACTCAAGGGGTTCGCTGTCATATTGAGCTAACGGGTTACTTTTTGCACCTACACACCTTGAGCATGGCAAAAACTATTGGAAGTCGGAGAAAATATGTAAAGGAATCCAAAACACTTGAAACGAGCACGAAAACCTTTAAGGAATTGCGCATCCTATCTTTGAAAGAGATAGGATGAATTATTGCTGATAACGGAGAGATAGTTTAAAATTACGAGAAACCGTGAAGCTTACAAACCATGAAAAAGGTGGAGAGAAATTTGACATTTTCCTAAAAAGAGACAAAACTCACCTATAAAGGTGCAAAGGAGGCCATGAAATCCGTGAAAAATAGAGAGAGATTGGACCAAACCAGTAAGCAACTCATGCTCGAAGGTATCTTGGCCGCTCTTGGGGAAGCCCTATATTCTCCGATTACTGCCATCCACCCCTATGGCACCACGGTTCTCCTCCTCTGCTTTGCAGGAGTAATCATTGGAGGAATGGGAAACTTGCGGGGTACTTTCTTTTCCTCTTTCGTGCTCGGGATGGTTATCTCCCTTACCGCCCGTTATTGGCCGGCGCAGAAACCATGGTTTTTGTAGCCCTGGCTCTCGTTTTACTTTTCCGACCAATAGATGTTTGAGTCCGTGTGGATAACGTGTCTCTCGTCAATACACAAACCACTCCAGCATGGGAAAGGAGTGGTGTTTTTTCTATCTCGATGAGCTTCCAGTCGTGTTTCTATCCCTTTCGTTCGTGGAAATGGAATACAATCGGTACCAAACCCGGCATAAGGATTTATGGTAAAGATTTTTATCCACCCACATTTGCCATGATCAAGTAAGGAGGATAGAAAGAGTAAAAGTGTTCCTCAAGGGTAAAAAAATGGAGGTGAATCCTCATGCTCATCAAAACCAAAATATATGCGGGTTTCCTGCTCTCGGTGATCATAGCAGGAAGTATCGGCATGACCGCACTCTTTGCTCTCCGAGAGGTGCAATTTTCCTTCCATAGGGTAGAAACCTCTTTTCCTTTCCTTCTCGCTACCTCACGTCTCAAAGATATCCTCTCCCAAAACAATGTTCTCTTATCCTCTTACCTCCTCGAAGAGGATCCGGAACGTCTCCAAACTATGACTACTTCTTTTGAAGCCTTAAAAACGCGCTTCAACATGTACTTAGATGCACTGCACTCAGGAAGTAGTGCTTCTGCTTTCATGAGTCAATATGCTACTCTGTGGGAAAAAGAGCAATTTCCGTACCTTCTTACCCCCTCCCAAGAAATTCTTCCTGAAGAAAAACTCCAAGGATTCCAGACCCTCCAAAGAAATCACATGGACAAAGCTGAGGCACTCCGAAAGGCATGGCAAAATCGTATCATCACTGCCCGTACCCGTAATGAAAAAGCGGTGAGTATAGACAAGCCCTTGAGCGAGGTGTTTGCCTTCATCAAAACCATGGGCGAAAAGATTAAAACCCAAACCGACCCCTTAGAAGGAATCTACCGCACCCTTTTTGAAGCTTCTTTTCTCGGTGATCCTCATGGTCAGATTCGGACCAGCATTCATTCCTACTTTGATGAACTCCGTGAAAACGTGCAAAATGCCGGATTTTCTGAAGAGGTCAAAGGCAATCTCCTTGCCGGAATCGACAGCTTTGCAAGGCAGTGCGAAGAGTTCATGCAACTCATACTCGATCCCACCGCGACGAAAAGTGAGGAGCAATTCATGGAATTTAACCAAGCCTATCAAACTCTCCGTGGTGAATTTGAAAAGCTACGCCTCGACAGGTGGGTAGAGCGATTCAACATCTTCGATCGGGAGAGGAAAAACTTTCTCCTTTTAGACCAGGATGCCAAAGAAAGCGCCCGAAACTTTGCCGACAGTGTATTAGGGAGCTTAGATAAATTTTTCGAAGGGGATTTTCGCAAACTCTACGCTTCGGACACGACAAAAACGGTGATTGAAGAAAGCTTCACCCCGCTCAAAAACCTATGGCAAGAGGTTACCCAACTTGACGAACAACTGACCCTCCTCGACCAGGAAATCATGAACTTCATGAGCGAGGTTCACGATACCGAGCAAAACCTCACTCAAATTATGGATGCCGTGAATCAAGAAGTTCTCGAGCATTTCAATACGGAAATGGGTGACGTCAAAGAAACCCAATCGAATCTCATCCGAACCCTCTATCTTACCATCGCCATAGCTATCATCATCACCCTTATCTTGAGCTTCACCCTTTCGCGGAGCATCACTTCTCCTCTTTACCGGGGTGTCGTTTTTGCTAAAGAGCTTGGGCAAGGCAACATGACCCAAGAACTTACCACAAAGCGTAAAGATGAACTGGGAATGCTTCTTTCCTCTCTTCATCAAGCATCTTCCTCCCTTCGTCACTTCCTGCAGGAAGTTTCTTCTTCAGCGCAAGAAACGATTAAAGCCACGGAAACCCTTCGCCACACCTCGCAGGAAATAGCACAAACCGGTGAACAAATAGCGCAAACCGTGGCTCAAGTAGCACGTGGCTCGGAAGAGCAGAGCCAAAATTTGATCGCCGTTTCCCAACGCATGGAAAAACTGGTTGCCGAAGTACGTACAACCAGTACAGAACTTCTCGTGCAAACTGAAAAAGCATTACAAGCTCTTAACGAAGCACAGAAAATTCAAGCCCAGATTCATAGTGTAGGAGAAAATTTAGAAGCAATGAAAGAAGCGGTTGATTCCGCCTTTGTGGCTACCGATAGAGGACAAAAAACCTTGTCGGCGGTCGTACAATCCATGCAAGCCATTAGAGAATCGGTATTCTCAGTGGGAGAGGCAATAAAAAAATTAGGGCAAAGTTCGCAAGAAATTGGGACCATTACCGATCTCATCACCGGCGTTGCAGAGGAAACGAATCTCTTAGCTTTAAACGCGGCTATTGAGGCGGCACGGGCCGGAGAAGCAGGGAGAGGGTTTGCCGTAGTGGCCGAAGAGGTACGCAAATTGGCGGAAGAATCCGCTCAAGCAGCGCAGAAAATTGCTTCCCTCATCATTGAAGTACAAAAGGGAGCAGAAAGCGTGGTTCACTCAATGGAAGAGAGTCAAAAGAGGGTAAGCGAAGGAAACGAGGCGGTGGAAAATGCTCGACAAGCTTTCCAAGAAATCTTCGCTGCCAATAGCATCGTCACCGAAAAAACCCAAACCATTACTCAGTCCTTCACCTTAGTAGAGAATTCGGTCCAATCAATTACTCATCTTGCCCAAGAGGTAGCCACCATCTCTACTGGTAACGAGAATCGCATGAAACAAATTATGGATACTGCCGAAGAAACCTTCCAGGTTCTCAGTGACGTCGCCTCCATTTCCGAAGAAAATGCCGCAGCCGCTGAGGAGGTAGCAGCCTCTTCTGAGGAGCAAAATGCCGCACTCCAAGAAATTGAGAACATCGTCACGGAAATGGTGGGAAAAACTCAGGCTTTAGAAGAAGACCTCAAGCAATTCACTATCTAAGGGTAAATCAAATCCTTGAGGGGTCAAGAAGAGGGGAAAGAAGGGGTCTCCTCTTGACAAAGGAGCCTCCCTCAGCTATTAACCCGGAAAAAGGGGGAAGGTCGATGAACAATTTCGTTTACTGCAATCCCACCCGGATTTTCTTTGGGAGAGGGGAAACAGATCGCGTGGGTAAGGAATGCAAAAATTTCGGCCAAAGGGTGCTCCTCGTTTACGGCGGAGGAAGTATCAAACAAAGCGGTCTCTACGAGCGGGTGATCCACCGCCTTAGTGAAGAGAATTTAGAAATTTTTGAATTGAGCGGTATTCAACCAAACCCCCGGTTAGACAAAGTTCGCGAGGGGGTCAATATATGTCGAAAGCATGGAGTCGACATCATTTTGGCAGTAGGGGGAGGAAGTGTCATCGATAGCGCCAAAATTATCGCCGCAGGGGCGTGTTACTCCGAAGATCCTTGGGACTTCTTCACCGGGAAAACGGAAATAGGTAAAAAACTCCCTTTGGGAACCATTTTGACCCTGGCTGCTACCGGCTCGGAAATGAACCGCAATGCGGTCATCACCAATGAAGTAACCAAGGAGAAAGTGGCGGTCAGAAATCCGGTTCTCTTCCCCAACTTTTCCATTCTCGACCCGGAAAACACCTTTACCACTCCCCGGGAACACACTGTAAACGGTATCGTGGATATGTTTGCTCACGTTCTCGAGCAGTACTTCCATCCTACTCCGGAAACTCCTCTCCAAGATCGTCTCGCGGAAGGGATCATGAAAACCATTATCGAGTATGCTCCCCAGGTGCTCGCCCACCCTCACGATTACCATGCCCGAGCCACCATCATGTGGTGTGGGACCCTGGCCTTGAATCACCTCATCGAAGCCGGAGTTGAAGGAGATTGGGCCACCCATCGCATGGAACTCGAACTCAGTGGAATGTACGATATTCCCCATGGGGCAGGTTTAGCCATCCTCTTCCCCCAATGGATGGAATACGTATTCGACGTCATCCCTCACAAATTTGCCCAATTCGCAGAGAGAGTATGGGATATTCCCTCGCAAGGAAAAGACTTAAACACCCTCGGTCATGAAGGGATTCTCCGCACCAAAGAATGGTTCCGGGAAATCGGTGCTCCCACCAGCTTAACTGAGGTAGGCATTGGAGAAGAACACTTTCAACTCCTGGCCGAACGCGCTACCCGGAAAGGCCCCTTGGGCACGGTGAAGAAACTCTATCCCCAGGATATCGTTACCATTTACCGCCGATCGCTATGATTCCTATCCATACTCTCGGAAAGAGAGGATCATATCCCCCACAAGGAGACCTCCTTGTGGGGGAAAGCTTTCACACTTGAAAGCGCGCTACCGAAGTTTGGAGTTCCTTGGCCATATGGGCCAAAGACTCCACCGCCGAGGTGATCTCCTCTAAGGAAGCGCTCTGCTCTTCGGTAGAGGCGGAAACTTCTTCACTTGCGGAAGCGTTTTCTTCCGCGACCGAGGCGATGGAGGCCAGCTCTTGAGCAATGGTGACGATGCTCGAAGCAACCTCTTCGATGAGCTGAGCGTTATCCTCGGAAAGGGTAACCACTTCCTCAGTAGAACGGGCAATACGATCCTGGTTACGATTGGCTTCGGTGAAGAAACGAGACACTTCTCCAATCTTTACCACCACTTGTTCAATGGCTTGTATGATGTTGCCTAAATTACGGGATACTTCCTGCGCTTGCGAAACGCCATTCTGCACCCGTTCTTCGGCCTGTTTTACCCTCTCCACCACCCCCCGTGTGTCTCCCCGGATTTCTTCGATGAGACGGGCGATCTGTTGCGCTGCTTGGGCTGAATTCTCCGCCAATTTGCGCACCTCTTCGGCCACTACGGCAAACCCTCTCCCTGCTTCTCCGGCCCGTGCCGCCTCAATAGCCGCATTCAAGGAGAGGAGGTTGGTCTGCTCGGCAATGCCGGTAATGAGGTCCACGATCTTCCCAATCTCCTGCGAGCGAACTTCCAATGCAGCAATCGATTGGGTCACTTCTTCGGTGCTCTCGGAAATGGTTTCGATGCTCTCAGTGAGGAGTCCAAGCGACTGGTTCCCTCTCTGCGCCTCTTGGGTAGTCTTTTCTCCTGCCTCACGGGTGAGCTCGAGCGTCTTTTCGATTTCCCGCAAAGCTTTGGTATTCCCCTCTACACTCTCCCGCACTTGGGCTAACAGCTTCAAATTCCTCTCCGTCCCCTGGGAGAGCGCCTGGGTCTTTGCTTTCATGGTATCGGTCCGATGGCTTATTCGGTCGAGCTCTTCACTCTGGTTGGTAGAACCCTGCGCCATTTGGGTAATGGTTTTGGCGATCTCTTGAGTTGCCCGTGACACCTCTTGGACCGAGGAGGAAAGCTCCTCACTTGCCGAGGCCAAGGAAGAAGAATTCCCCAAAATACGAGTCACTAACTCCCGCAATCCCTCAATCATGGCAGCGAAAGCCTTTCCTAAGGCTCCCATTTCATCCTGGGTGTTGAGCGCTACCTGAGCCTTCAAATTTCCTTGTGCCACGAGATGAGCGACTTCTACCAGGCGACGGAGGGGTCTTACGATACTCCGGGTCAAGAGAAAAGCCACCACCAAGGCAATCACTACCAGGGCAAGTACTAAAATGCTCACCACGAGGATACTCTGTCCAAACCGTTGTTGTGCCGCCTTATGTTCTTCTTCCGCCAAACCGAGATTGACCTCGGTAAGCTGATCGAGGTAGTCGCGCATCACTTCGAATTTTTTTTTGGCCTCTCCCAAGGTGAGATCCAAAGCCAATGCCCTCCCCTCACGGGTGTCGGCCTGACGCGCTTCTACAATTTGTCGGGAAAGAGCGACCCATTCCTCTCTTGCTTTCTCGTACTGGGCGACGAGCTTCTGTTCTTCCTCACTTGCCGCCAAAGCCTTGTACTTATTCCACCGTTCTTCCGATTGCTGCAAATTGGCGGTGTACTCCTCGAGGAGTTGGCGAAAGATTTCCGAATCGGTTTTGACAAAAATGAGCGACCGTTCGGCAACCAAGAGCTGTTGGAGATCGCGGTCGATTTCCAAAACCAAATCGATGCTGGGGAGACGGACCGCAAAAATGCTCTCCAGGTTCCGAAAAATGGTCTGGGATAACTGTATTCCCAAATAACCTGCAATTGCACCGAGAACAATCACCGCCACAAACCCTAAAAGGATGCGTGTTCCTACCCGTAAGCGGAAGAAGGGCACTGCGCTCTCCTCCTTTCACTGGGCAAGAAAGGCATCGATATCGATACCGATGACCATTACCCCGATGGTCTTCTCTTCCTCCTGCACCGGGACGGATACCTGCACGAGATAAGTCTGCGCACTCTCGTCGAATTCCACCTCCCCCCAATACAATCTGCCTTCCCCTTCCCGGTAACACTCGGTGAACTTTGCCTCGTCACCCTGCCAATAATCCGAAGTCTTATTGGTGGCAGCAACCAATGCCCCTTGCCGATCGGTGACGAAAATCTCCACCAAATAGGGGTATTCCTCTTGGAGCTTGAATAATTTCTCTACCACCTCGTTCTCCAAAAACGGTTGCATGAAGTCCACCACACCGGGGGTATTCTGCCAGCGCTCGTCCAGAGCTTGAATCTCTTCCAGGGTGATGTTTTTCGCATTCTGCGCCTTCACCGCTTCCACAACTACCGGCTCTTGACCCCAGGCGAGCATCACCTCTTGCGCGAAATCGATGATCTCTTGAGGCACCTCTTCTCCCCCATACGCAAATCCCGCCACAAAGAAAAAAACGCTCACGAAGAGAAAAAAGAAAAGTTTCCTCACTTACCTTCCCCCTTTCGATAGATGAGATGGAAATGCTCAAACCGATCATTTGAAAGTCTTCAATGAAAAAATATGCCAACCAGATTCCAAAATACCGGGACTGCCGCTTTTTCTTGCCGGTTTCTCTACCCTCGTTTCATCCGTAGCGCATACGCTCCGGCTACCTTAATGGCCTCCTCCATACTCACCGCACTGGCCACTCCTTTTCCGGCAATGTCAAAAGCCGTGCCGTGATCCACCGAGGTACGGATGAAAGGCAAACCGGTCGTCACACTCACCGTTCGTTCGAAATCGAGGGTTTTTGCGGCAATATGTCCCTGATCGTGATAGAGGGAGAGAACCGCATCAAAGAAGCCTCGATTGGCTAAATGGAAAACCGAATCGGCGGGAATCGGTCCTTCGACCCGGAATCCGGAAGAACGGAGTATCTCCACCGCCGGGATAATCTCCCGTATTTCCTCATCCCCGAAGAGCCCTCTCTCTCCGCCATGAGGATTGAGGGCAGCTACTGCAATCTTGGGATGGTCAAACCCCAGGGTACGCAGGGCTCGCTCACAGAGCGAAACCGTTTTGACGATACGGGTAGCGGTGACCTGTTGACACGCTTCACGGAGGGAGAGGTGGCGGGTCAAAAAGAAGATGCGCAAATTCTGAACCTGAAACATGGTCAAAGCGTCAGGGCTTTTCGTGAGTACCATGAACATCTCGGTATGTCCGATAAAATCTATCCCTGCTTCATGAATGGCTTCCTTGTTGATGGGGGCAGTTGCCACTCCGTCAAGCTCACCCACCAGGGCAAGCTCAATCGCCTTTTTGACATACTCAAAAGAGGCTCGTCCTGCCCAAGGATTTACCTGACCGAAGGAAATATCACCGGTGATATTTCCAAGATCGAGAACGTCAATGGTACCGGGTTGGTAACGACCCCCATGAGGTTCATGCACCACATGCAGGGAGAGAGAAAGCTCAGTGATTCCCAAAGCCTTGCGCAGGGTTTGCGCCTCTCCGATCACAAGCGGCCGTACTAACGCATAGAGCTCCTCTTTTGCTAAGGCTTTCACCACGATCTCCGGCCCGATACTCGCCGGATCCCCCATGGTAATTCCGATGAGCGGTCGCATGGAAAGAAATTCACCCCTTATTCTCCAATCATCTGGATGCATACCTTAAGTTTTGCGCACTTTTTCTAAATTACTCACTACTACCGCGATGACAATGATGAGACCAATAGTAAAGGTTTGAAAATAAGAGGATACGTTCAAAATATTCAATCCGTTTTGCACAATCCCCAAGAGGACCACGCCTAAGAAAGCACCCAAAACCGAACCTCTTCCCCCTTCAAAGGTCACTCCACCGATAATTGCCGAAGCAAGTGCCCGCAATTCATACCCTTCGCCAGCATTGGCTAAAATATTCCCCAAACGAGACACCAAAACCAAGGAGGCCAAACCGATCAGCGCTCCACTGAAGGTGTAGTTGGCTATCTTCAAACGATCCACATTGATTCCCGAAAGAAAAGCTACTTGTTCATTGCCTCCCATGACTACCAATCGCCGCCCAAATTTCGTGTTGCGCAACAAAAAATGAATCGCGATCACTACCACAAAGAGGACCACTACCGAAATCGGAACGCCCCCCAGTCGTCCTCTTCCCAAAAAAGTGAATTTCCCTTTCAAAGAGAGAAAGAGTCCCTGGGAAATAACCAGAGCGAGGCCGTAATACACGTAATTCATTCCCAAGGTGACGATGAGAGGAATGCACTTACTCTTACTCACGATAATTCCGTTCACCAAACCGCATCCTACTGGAAGGAGAAAACCGATTACAACTGCGGGAAGAGTCGCATATCCCCCCATCACCATCTTACAGATAACCACACCACTCAACCCAATCATGGAACCAATGGAAAGGTCAATGCCCCCCGAAATGAGGAGCAGGGTCATAGACATAGTGGCAATACCTAATACCGCAATCTGCTGAAACACGGCCAAAAGATTTCCCTGACTCAAAAAGCGGGGGTTCAAGAAACCGAAAAGTGCCGACAAAACAATAATGACCATCACGAGAAAAAAGGTTTGCTGGCGGAAAAACTTCGCTCTCTTGCGTTTGGCAAAATCTTCAAGGAGATGTGTTTCCATGGTCCTTTCAGAAAATTGAGGATGAGTCTCCATCACTGGTCACCCCAAAAGCAGAGGAAATGATATTCTCTTCGTTCATCTCTTCTCCCACTAACTCGCGCACCACTTTCCCATGACGGACCACCAAAATTCGATCACACAGGGCTAAAAGCTCCGGGTTTTCCGAAGAAATGAGAATAACCGACTTTCCCTGCCGAGCTAAATCAGCAATGAGACGGTGGATTTCGCCCTTCGCGTTCACGTCGATACCGATGGTCGGTTCGTCAAAGATAATGATCTCCGCGTCTTTCAAAAGCCAACGTGCTAAGATAACCTTTTGTTGATTTCCACCACTCAAAAAACGCACTTCCTGCTCTAAGGAGGGAGTTTTGATGTCCAAACCCTCCACATACTTTTCGACGATTCTATACTCTTCCCTCAAGGGGAAAAAGAATCCTTGGAACTGGTCATCGAGAGACGGTATGGTGACGTTTTTGGCCACACTCAAACCGAGCGCTAAACCGGTCCGCTGCCGATCCTCGGTAATATAACCGAGACCGTGTCGTATGGCATCCTGAGGAGAATGGAGCGACACTCTCTTCTCTTTTATCCAAACTTCTCCTGACCATTTCTTCCACAAACCGAAGAGGGTTTGAAAAATTTCGGTTCTTCCCGACCCTATCAAGCCTGCAATTCCCAGTATCTCTCCCCGATGGAGCACCAAAGAAAGAGGGTCATCTTGGGGAGTCAGGCGGAAATCCCGCACTTCCAAGATCACCTCTCCCTCAATGCTTGCCTTACTCCTCTGAAACGCGCTGACCGCTTTCCCCGCCATCTCTCGCGTAAGCGTGTTCATATCGACCCTTTCCATGCGATGGTGATGACAGGCAACTTGTGACCCATCACGGAGGACGGTAATATAATGGGCTATGGTGAGGATTTCCTCCAAACGATGCGAAATGTAGATAATGCCAATCCCTCTCTGGGCTAAACTCTCTACTAACCCCAACACCATCCGTGTCTCTTTCACATTGAACATAGCGGTTGGTTCATCTAAAATGAGCACCCGGGGCTCAAAGGCGATGGCCCGCGCAATCTTTACGAGCTGTTGTTCGGCCACACTCAAATTCTCTACCCGCTCCTCTACCGGGAGCGTCACTCCCAAGGAGTCCATAATGGTCCGCGCCCGACGTAAAGTTTCACGGTGATTGACAATTCCCAAGCGAGAGGCAATTTCGCACCCGGCAAAGATGTTCTCGGCTACACTCATCTGGGGTACAAGGATATTCTCCTGATAAATGGCTTGAATGCCTAAGGACTGGGCTACGTGAGGAGTAAGGTAGGGAAAGGTTCTTCCATTCACGGCAATGGTTCCGCTATCCGGTCGCAAAAATCCCGAGAGAATTTTAATCAAGGTGGATTTGCCCGCTCCATTCTCACCAACCACACAGTGAATTTCACCGGGGGAAAGGGCGAGAGAAACACCTTTCAAAGCCTGTACACCCGGGAACGATTTGGTTACCTTTTCCGCAACGATAACCGGTTGCATCTCTTCTCAACCTTTCCCCTTCCCCAGGTGTGCCTGGAGAAGGGTGATATCTTTTCTCAATTTAATCTAAACCGCCAATGTAAGCAACCGCTCGCTCGTACGTTTCGTCAGTTACTTCCCAAGGAATGGCTTCGGCCAGGTTTTCTTTGGTAATCGGGATAATGGGAAGGGGGATGAATTTTTCCGGTTTTACCCCTTTCACTACATACTGATACAAATTCTTAAAGGTTAAAAGTCCCTGGAGGGAAACCGGTGCACTCATGGTAGCATCAATTTCACCTTTGGCAATCATTTCAAGACCATGTGGTCCACCCCCGGTAGCCACAATTTTGACCTTACCAAAGAGCCCCGCGTCTTTCAGAGCGTTGATCACGCCGGTTGCCATTTGTTCGTTATTGGCGAAAATGACGTCGAACTGCAAGCCTGATTGAATGGCGTTTTGGGTGACATTCATTGCTTTTTCTGCACCCCAATCCGTGGGTTGGGTCCCTACCAATTCTACCGTGCCATACTCTTTTAACGCTCTATGGAGCCCTTGTTCATAAAGCTCGGTAATACCCATTCCCGGGGCACCCATAACGTAGAAGAGCTTACTCCCCGGATACTGTTCGCTAATAAATTTCCCCGCCGCATAGCCGATATCATCATATTGGCATGCGACACAGGAAATATAATCGAGAGAAGTATCGGCAGGAAGAGAGTTTTCAAAGGTGATGGGAATGCCTGCATTTTTCGCCATTTCATAGAGGGTAACATCCAACTCGGGCGTCATGGTAAACACAGAAATCCCGTCAACCTTTTTGGCAATGAGATCCTCCATTGCTGCTACGGCTTTTTCCAGATTGCCTTCCGGGTCAAGGACAATGGTTTCAATACCTTTCTTCCTTGCCGCGTATTCAAAAGCTAAGATAGAGTAGTTATTCCACACGTCTTTCCGGCTATAAGCGATATAGCCAAAAGTGAGCTTTTTCCCCTCTTGCGCAAGTACCATGCCCCCCAAAAAGAGCACTACCGTTACTCCTAACACCACGAAAACCGTCATTTTCATCCATTGTGTGTTGCTCATCGATGATCCTCCTTTCGGTTTTTGATTCGCTTTGCGACAACCAATCTCCTCCGCTTTCTCCCACCCCCTTAGGAAAAGAGTCTTTTCTCCAGAACGAGAAGGTGCTCCCAAGAACGACGCACCGCCTGGTCAACGACTTCCTTGGGATGGTCAAAACGCCCTTGAAACTCAATTTCTACACTCAAGGGGAGGTCGGTTTTCTCAGGGAGGAGTGGAGAAAGCACCTGCGAAAAATCAATCTCTCCCTCTCCCAAGGGAGGAAAATCCCACACCTTATAGCCTCCACGCTTATCCTTAAGATGCATATGAACAATCCAAGGAAGACAAAGCTTCACATCCTGTTCGGGCCGTTTATTTCCATAGAAGATCACGTTTCCGGTGTCGTAATTAATTCCCACCCAAGGTGAGCGAATTGCCTCCATGAGTTCCCGAGCAACTTCACCATCTTTCAGAAAACCGCCGTGAATTTCAAGGCCGATCTTCACTTGATTGCGCTCTGCTTCCCGGGCAAGAAAAGAGAGATTATCGAGGAGAGCATCTTTTGTTTCCCTTCTCTCAACCGTCCCGGTGTTGACTACCTGCGCACCCAATTCATGCGCCACCCACAGCGCCTTCTCGAGATAGGCCACTCCCTCTGAAGAGGCCAAATCGGAGTGTGCGCTGAGACTCACCACTTGAAGGGAAAAAAAACGCAAGGCTTCTTGGAGGCGATCCAATCCTTGCGGGGCTTCATCGATATCGAAGTGGTTGGTCCAACCCTTGACACAGGCTAATTCCACAAAACGAAAACCTGCCTGGGCAATGCCAGAAAGCGCCTCAAGGAGGGTAAAGCCATGGTACGTGTTAGTAGAAACTGCTAAATGAGAAAACAACTGACCCACTCCCTTTTTTCCCATTATACGCCAAGAACTTGACTTTCCTCAAGTTGCCTCTTTTTGAGGATGCTCTCCTCTCGCAAGAGGAAGAGGCACAGATATTTCCTTGGGACTTGAGATGAGAAAGAAGGGAAGGAAAACGGGGAGAAATTTACCGCATATTCTCCCCTTACTCAACTATCGCAAGAACTGAGGACGGCCTCTTCTTCCGAGCACCATTGCGGCCAGTTGGTGATGATTCCGGTTACCCCGGGTGTCGTTACAAGTTGGCTCAGGCGGCTTCGTTCGTCCACCGTCCATAAGAAGAGTCCAAGGTTGGCCTGACTCAAGAGCAGAGGAAGACTGGGATCAAAGGAGGCAATATCCAAATGGAGAGCCACTGCTCCCAACCGACGGAGGTGTAGAACCACATCGCTGGGGATGGTCTCGATGAGAAGCCCTCCCGCTACATCTGGAGCAATGGTACCGAGATAACGGATGACCTCGCGATTGAAAGAGGAAATGAGTGTTCTTCTTTCCAGGCGAAAGCTCCGTACCATCTCCACCACCTGCCGTACCATGTACTCTTCGCGGGAAGAGAGAAAGTGCCATTGCAGTGGCTTGATTTCGATGTTAAGGAACAAATTGAGCTCGCGACTCAAGGAGAGGGCCTCATAGAGAGAAGGAACCTTCTCCCCAACACATTGGGAAATTGCCCCTCTCGTTTCTCGAGAAGCGATGGTACCGAAAGGGTCACGGGTGATAAACCACGATCCGGCGTCTAACTTCTGGATTTCCCGAAGAAAAAAATCGCTCACCCGCCAGGGAGAACGGTGGGGGAAAACTTCTCGGACGTTGGTGGTCCGAGAGAGGGTGGAATCGTGCATCAACACCAATTCCCCATCCCGGGTCAGTTGCACATCACACTCCCATCCCTGGGCTCCCACCGCATGAGCAACACGTGCCGCAAGGAGGGTATTCTCTGGGGCAAGAGAGCTTGCCCCACGATGGGCGATAATGATGGGTTTTTGCATCACTTACTCACCTCGATCAATCCCTGTACCAACCACCGATGCATGAAGATCACCACCCCGGTAGGTATGGTAGAGGTTAAAATGGTTGCTGCCATCACCACGTTCCAATCCATCAGCCCTTCGGCATTCCCCAGCATGCGCGCCAAACCTATAGCCACGGTATCTAATTTCCGATCAGTGGTGATGAGGAGAGGCCAGAGATATTGGTTCCATCCATAGAGGAAGAGAATCACCGAGAGCGCCGCCATACCCGGTGTACTCACCGGTAACACCACCGACCACAGGCAGCGGAGTGGTCCCGCTCCATCGACCTTGGCCGCTTCGAGTAACTCGCGAGGAATGGTGAGGAAGACCTGGCGAAAGAGCAAGGTTCCGGTGGCTGAAACCATGAGAGGAAGGGTCAAACCGGTAAAGGTATTGATAAGCCGCAAATCAGAAACCACCTTATAGGTGGGGATGATACGGACCTCCAAGGGGAGCATGAGGGTGATGAAAATGAGCCAGAAAAAGAAATCTCGCAAGGGAAAGCGAAAATAGACCACCGCATAAGCAGTAAGAGCTGACACCACTACCTTTCCCACCACGATGGCGAGGGCCATGAGGAAAGAATTCCACATGGTGATCCGTACCGGTGTCCCATTCACTCGTTCTCCTGATCCCACCGACCATGCCTGTTCATAATTATCTACCCCATAGTGACCAGGGAGAAGCGGCATCCGACCCCGGCCGATAGTAGCGGCATCGTGTGTAGAAGCAATAAAGGCAAGATACAAGGGGAAAGCGGTAACCACCACCCCAAGAATTAAGAAGAGGTGAGCCACCCATTTCCGTTGCATCCCTATCATCTTCATGCACCTCACTCGTAATGCACTCGATGCTGGAGGAAGCGAAACTGGAGAGCGGTCAAAATCATCACGAAGAGCATGAGCACCGCCGACTGGGCTGCCGAGCGATTGATGAGAAAACTCTTAAACCCATCCACAAAGAGACGGTAACACATAGTTTCGGTAGCCTTTGCCGGTCCACCCTTCGTGAGAGTGTCGATAATCCCAAAGGTATCGAAAAAGGAAAAGATCACGTTCATCACTAAAAGGAAAAAGGTAGTCGGACTCGCCAGAGGAAAGAGAATGCGAGTAAAAATTTGACTACTACTCGCACCATCAACCGCTGCTGCCTCAAGGAAACTTTTTGGTACCGAATGCAAGGCAGCTAAGAAGAAAACGAAGTTGTACCCGATCTGTTTCCATACCGAAGCCAAAATCAGTAAAAGGAGGGCTTGACCACCGTGTAAGGTATGATTCCAGGTCAAGCCCATGTAGCGAAGCACGGTGGCCACTATCCCGATCGAGGGTTGGAACATAAAAACCCACAGGATGGCCGTAGTGACCGGTGCCAAAGCATAAGGCCAGAGGAGGAAAACCTTATACACTGTAGCACCCCGCAGGGGATTCTTGGCCATGAAAGCAAGCAGTAACGCCACCGCCATTACGAAGAGAGATACCTGAAGAGCGAAGACAAAAGAGAGACGGACCGAATGCCAATAGTAGGGATCGGTGAAAATGTCGCGAAAGTTTTTGAGGCCCACGAACCGAGTCTTCACCCCAAAAGGATCGGAAGCGGTGAACGACTGATAGAGAGCTTGGAGGGAAGGCCAGATGAAAAAAATTATGGTTAGGGTAAGCTGAGGGGTAACGAGAAGATAGGGGAGCACTTTATTGGGAAAGACTGCTGAAACCTTAGTCATCTCTTCTTCCCTTCCTTCCCCTTGAGAACCCGAGAGGATTCTCAAGGGGCATTCTCATCGATTATTGATACATCGCCTCAAATTCACGCAAAATGGCGTTACCCCGCTCGACGATGTTTTTGATCGTCTCTTCTGCACCCTGTGCGCCCTCGAGAGCTTTCTCTACTTCTTCATAAATGGCCACCCGAATGGAGGGAAGGTTACCGAGACGAAGACCCCGGGTGTTAGGGGTAGAGCCAGGTCGCATGAGCTGCAAAATGGGAATATCCGCACCGGGGTTTTTCTGGTAATGACCCCGTGCTTGAGCCACCTCGTAGCCTTTCACGGTTACCGGAACATACCCGGTAGCCATGTGCCAATCGGCGTCGTTCTCCGGCTGACTGAGGAAGCGGAAAAACTCCGCTACCGCCTTATAGTGCTCCGGAGTCGCATCGGGACGCTTCATGACCCACAGAGAAGCTCCACCGATAATGGAGTTCTTTGGCTCGGCAATGAAATCGTCATAGTAGGGCATATAGGTGATACCCCAATCGAATTGAGCCTCTCGCACCGCGCGAGGAAGTAAGGCCGAAGATTCCATGAGGAGCGCTGCCTCTTGGGAGAGGAAAAGCGGACCTGGAGCTGAATCGCGACCACCATAGGTGAACGACCCCTCTTTCTTCATATCGATCAAGGTTTGTACATGGCGGAGGAAGAGAGGATGGTCGAGGAGGAGTTCAGCATCCATTCCTTCGAATCCGTTGGTTTTGGTGGCGAAGGGGAGATCGTGAATCGCCGCGAACTGCTCAAACTGGGTCCAAGAAAGCCACGTGCAAGAAAATCCTATTTTCGCTGCACCGCTTGAAGCGATTTTTCTGGCTACATCCCGCAACTCCGGCCAGGTCTTGGGAGGTTGCGTGGGGTCAAATCCTAATCGGCGGAAAATGTCCTTGTTATACCACAAAACTGCGGTAGAGCTATTGAAAGGCATAGAAGCCATCCGGCCATCGGCGAAACTGTAATAGCCTTTTACTGGCGCAATGTACACTTGGGGATCAAACGGTACTCCCGTGTCTACCATGAGTTCATGAACGGGATAGATCGCTTCTCCGGCAGCAATCATCGTTCCCGTACCGACCTCGTAGACTTGGACGATGTGGGGTGCTTCACCTGCTCGATAGGCGGCTATGGCGGCGGACATAGTTTCAATGTAACTCCCTTTATGGGTGGCCTTCACATAGTACTCGTTCTGAGAATTATTGAACTTTTCCACTACTCCTGCAGTAATTTCGCCCAACGCTCCGCCCATGGCATGCCAAAATTCTACTTCCACCCGCGTCTCTCCTACCATCACCATTCCTAAGGTAACTACCAGTATTCCGAGGAGAACACTTACCACTCGTAACTTCAAGTCCATCTCTCCCTTCTTCAAAATGCAATCTCTTTTTCGGTATAGCGTAGGAGAGGAAAATTAAAGAAATGTTGAGCCAGTGTAAAATTCCTTTAATTCCCAGAAAAGCGCTCAAAAAGGCGCTATAGAGAAAAGAGAATGGGAAGGATCATTCTTCGTCTCAACCGAACGACCTATTCCTGAGCAAAAAAAATCTTCGCCCACCAAGGCAAAGTGGTCGATCATGGTGCGCGTCAAGGGCAAGATCCCGGCGAGGATCGCCCTCGATGCGAAGAAATTCTCTACCCTCTCTCCTTCTCTCGCAAAGAGTTTCGCTCGCTTTAAACTCTCCGCCGCCGCTACCCCTAAGTACACGGGGCGATAGGCTTCCCCTTCACGATCAAGGAAAGCCGCAAAATGCTCCACGGTGAGCTGAGGAAACTGGGGAGGAATATTCCCTGCCTTCACGAGGTAAAAGAACTGCGGATTCTCCTCATGGAAGCGAATCCTCACCTCAGCCGCAACCGAAAGCTTCTCCAAGGTGGCAGGGTGCACCAAATGGTAATGGTCGAGTATCGTGCCGGTGGGACGGAGAATTCCAGTCACTTTCACTTCCGGAAGACCAAAGAATTGAGGAAGGACTTCTCCCACTTCTCGAAAAAGCCTCTCTCTCCGCATCATCTCTGCTTCTTCAAATCCCAAGATCATTTCCCCGGGCCCAAGGCTCGCTACCCCCTCCCTCACGACAAGGAGAGGGTGATTCACTTCCGCTATACCCAGGAAGAATTTAGGCTCTCCGTGAGGGGTAAAACCTACTCGCAAGATACCCTCGGCAAGGTAAGAGGCGGCGTTCCGCCAGAGAGGCAAGGCGGAAGGAGGAAGCATGTGCTCCATCATGGTACTGAAACGGGCAAAGCTCAAGAAGAAAAAGACAAAGAGAACCACCATCGCTACCGGCGCAAGATGGGAGAAAAGGTCACGTTTCCCCGGACGAAAACGCCGCAAGAGGAGGGAATTGGTCACCACTGATACCGAACTCAAAGCCATGGCCAATCCGGCGAGTTCCGGCTTCAAAAACAGGTGAAAGTGGGTGAATACCCGAGCGGCAATGGGAATCCCCAAAAGATTGTAGAAAAGGGCGAAGAAGAAATTCTGGCGAATCTTCCCCAGGGTTTTTTCGGCGAGCTCTAAGGCAGCGAGAACATCTCGAGGGTCGTTGCGGGTGAGCACAATATCTCCTGCTTCGAGAGCGACATCCGCACCTCTCCCCATGGCTATCCCGAGATCCGCCTGAGTTAAAGCCGGAGCATCGTTTACCCCGTCACCCACGAAGGCTACTCGTTTCCCCCGGGCTTGCAACTTCTTCACTTCCTCGACCTTGCCCTCAGGAAGTACTTCGGCCAAAACTGCATCTACTCCTATCTCACGAGCAATGGCCTGAGCAGTCCTCCGATTATCCCCGGTGAGCATGTACACTTCTATACCCTTTTCTTGCAACGCCCGCACGACCAGGGGAGTCGTTTCCTTGACCGTGTCGGCAACGGCTAAAAGTCCCAACACCCTATCGGTAGTAGCGAGAACGACCACGGTCTTCCCCTCTTCCTCCCAAGTATCCATGGTATTTCCTATTTCTCCCCAATTGGCACTGGTTCTCTCAGCGATGAAGCGACGACTCCCCAAGAAATACCTCTCTCCTCCAATTTCTCCCTCCACCCCTTGACCAGGAGTGGTCTCAAAGTGGTGAACTGGCTGGAGCGAGAGCATCCTTTCTTGAGCTGCTTCGAGAATCGCCTCGGCTAAAGGATGTTCAGAGGTTTGCTCTAAGCTTGCCGCCACCCCCAGCACCTCTTCCTCTCCTCCACGGAGAGCGAGCATGTCGGTCACCCGGGGTTTACCGTGGGTGAGGGTACCGGTTTTATCGAAAATAACCACTTCGATACCGCGGGCCTTCTCTAAGGCTTCTCCTCCCTTCACGAGGATTCCGTACTCTGCACCCTTCCCCGTTCCCACCATCAAGGCAGTAGGGGTAGCTAAACCCAAAGCACAAGGACAGGCAATGACTACAACAGAAGTCAAAGCCATGAGGGCGAAAGATAATGAAGCTCCTAAGAAGAAATACCATACCACAAAAGCCACCACAGCCACGGCGAGAACGATCGGCACGAAAACCCCTGCCACCCGATCCGCCAGGGCTTGAATGGGTGCTTTGGACCCTTGGGCTTCCTCGACGAGCTGAATGATGCGGGCTAAGACGGTGTCCTTCCCCACTCTTTGCGCAACCAGAGTGAAACTCCCGGTTTTATTGAGCGTAGAACCAATGACCGTATCACCCGGCTTCTTTTCTACCGGAATGCTCTCTCCGGTGAGTAATGACTCATCGACCGCTGAATATCCCTCTACTACCTCACCATCAACGGGAATCTTCTCTCCCGGACGGACTACCACGAGATCCCCAACCTGTACCTCATCAAGAGGAACGTCGACGAGCGTTCCGTTCCGCTTGAGGCGTGCTGTTTTAGCTTGGAGACTCAAGAGCTTCTGAATCGCCTCGGAGGTTTTCACCTTGGTCTTCGCCTCTAACCACTTCCCCAAGAGTACAAAGGTCACAAGAAAAGCGGCGGTCTCGAAGTAGATTTCGGGAATTTTGGTGCCTCCCACCCCCACTGGGGACCCGTACACGAAGAGGTAACGGAGATAGTGGAAGAGACTGTATCCATACGCTACCAAGGTACCGATGGCGATCAAACTATCCATGTTAAAAGATTTGAGACGGAGATTGGACCACATCCCCCGATAGAACGGTTGCCCCAAGAAGAATTGGATCGGGGTAGCGAGAAGAAGAGAAAAGAGGGCCATAAAAGGGGGAAGAAAGGTACCCCCAGGAAAGCCGGGGAAAAAATCGAGGAGCATGAAATAAGCCATGGGCAAACTCAAAGAGAGACTCAGCCAAAAACGGAAAGCGAGTTTGCGTATCACCTCTCCGCTCTCAAGAGCGGTCCGTAGCTGCGGGGCGGAGAGGGAAGCCCCGTATCCAGTTCGCTTAACGGTCTCGATGAGCTTCTGGGGGTTAAGAATGCGGGGATCGAAAACGACATAGGCCTTCTCGGCAGCAAAATTTACCCGTGCCTCTTTGACCCCCTTCTGCTTTTTGAGTTCTCGTTCGATGAGGAGGGCACACGCTGCACAGTACATTCCGGAGATGGAGAGAGTAACCTTTTGCGACGAGGGGGAGCCATCCTCCCCCTCGTCTTCTTCCTCTCCTTCCACCGTATACCCCAAATCTTGAATCGCATGTACGATTTTCTCCCTTGAAACTTGCGCGGGGTCGAAAGTAACTATGCCTTTCTTCTCAGCGAGAGAAACCTGTACTCTATCTACTCCGGGTAAATCTCCCACCGTGCTCTCGATGAGCCGTACACAACTCTGACAGTGCATGCCACCGATGCGAAGGATGAGCCTTTTTTTCTCCATGGTTTTCATCTCCCTTTCCCACTAACCCTTGACAAGACATTTTATTTACCAGTATTATTAATACAATGTTGATTAATTTTATTATCTTAGTATACTTTTAGTCAAGAGGAAGATACTGAAAAGAGTCGCAAGGAAAATCTTCTCCTAAGGAGGCGAAAATGATTTCCATAGAAAAGAAGTACCGAGTACACGGCATGCACTGCCTAAGTTGTGCTCTCCTCATCGAAGCGAAATTGAAAGAAGATGCGAGGGTACTTTCAACCAAAGCATCTCTCCGGCACCAAACCCTCTCCGTCCAATACCGGGAGAATCCTCTCTCCATCCAGGAACTCAACGCCCTCTTCGCTCGCGAAGGATACTCTTTTGAGGAACTCACCCTTCTCCCACCCTTAGCACGAATCCGAGAACTCCTTCTCGCCGTGGGGATATCTGCTCTTCTCGTTGGCTTTTTCCTCCTCTGGCAGAGACTCCCTTGGGGAAAATCCCTGGTCATTCACCCTTACTCTCCTCCCTGGGCATTCCTCCTCTTTGGGATCATGTCGGGAACCTCAAGCTGCGCCGCTTTGGTGGGAAGTCTCTTAATTCCCCTCGCTAAAAAGTGGGCAAATAGTACCCTCTCCTCTTCGGCTCCTATAACCCTCCTCCCTCACTTCCTCTTCCATGGAGGGAGACTCCTCGCCTTCTTCACCCTCGGTGCCCTCTTAGGGAGTGTGGGCACCTTTCTCCAATGGTCTCCCCGTGTCTATAGCATCATGGTATTCGTGGTTTCGGTGGGTCTCTTTCTCTCTGGGCTTGAGATGGTGGGGGTAAAAATCTCTTCTCCTCTCTCTTTCTCCTTTCCCAAGCACGCTATGTTTAAGGCTATAGAACAAAGGAGAAAATTCTCTTCCCTCTCTCCCCTCCTCACGGGGATACTCACTGTCTTTCTCCCTTGCGGCTTCACGCTCACCGTGCAAGGGATCGCCCTCATCGCCGCCCATCCTCTCCAAGGAAGCTTGATCATGGGGCTTTTCGCCTTGGGCAATTTTCCACTCCTTTTCCTCATCGGCTTCTCGAGTAACGTCTTTTTCCGTCATCCCCGTTTCTCCCGGCTCATGCCCAGGGTGGCAGGTATGGTGGTTCTCTTTTTCGCCCTCTTTACCATCCAAACTCAGCTCCACCTGTGGGGAGTGAAGGGTCTCGGGAATCTCGCCTCCTTTGCCTCTTCTCAAGAAACAACCATTCCTTCCTCATCGGAAGCTCTGCAAGTCATCACCATGGAGGCTTTCTCCTTCCAGTATACACCCCATTCCTTTCGCGTGAAGGTGAACGTTCCGGTGCAATGGAGAATCATCGACCGAGGGGTAAGCCGTTGTACCGATGCCATCGTGGCTCCGGAGCTTTTCCCCGACGAAATCCCCATCAAGCGGGGAGAAGTCACGGTGAAGGAATTCACTCCCACGAAAATCGGTAAATTTAAGTTCACCTGCTGGATGGGAATGGTTTCGGGAGTAATCGAAGTGGTTCCTTGAAATCTTCGCTCTTCTTTCCTCCTCAAAACCAAGGAGAAAAACTACTCCCCTACGGAGAGGGCAATCGAAAGAGAGAATGGAAAGCGCCTTCTCCCGGGAAGGCGCTCTAAAAAAGGATAATCCCTCTATATAGAGATATTTTCCTCTCGACAAGGATACGCCGTTAAATAGGTACTCAAAAGGTTCATAGCACAGAAGGACCCACACATGGTACAGGGAATGGGGGCGTGAGCGTCTTCTCCTAAGCGATAGCGAGAGAAGACCTGGGGATCGAGAGAGAGCATGGCTTGCGTTTCCCAATCCAGCTTTTTGCGGGCTTCGCTCAGGAGACGGTTCCGATTTTGGGCTTGTGGTCGTCCCTTGGCGAGATCAGCAGCATGGGCAGCGATTTTAGCGGCGATAACTCCAAGACGAAGTTCCTCTTTCCCCGGAAGCGCCAAATGCTCGGCAGGGGTAACCACACAGAGAAAATCGGCTCCTGCCCAGGCAGCTATGGCTCCTCCGATGGCCGCGGCGATGTGATCGTAACCAGCGGCGATGTCGGTAACCAAAGGCCCAAGGACGTAAAAAGGAGCACGGTGACAGAGACGTTTCTCGAGTACAATGTGCGAAGTAATCTCATGCAGAGGAACATGCCCTGGCCCTTCAACCATGACTTGCACACCTTGGCGGCGGGCTTCCTCCACTAATTCCCCCAAGAGGAGTAATTCTTGAACTTGGGCTCGGTCACCGGCATCGGCCAAGCACCCCGGTCGAGCACCGTCTCCCAGACTCAAGGTTATTTCATAGCGTCGCGCGATATCAAGGAGACGATCAAAATGTTCATAAAGGGGGTTTTCTCTCCCATGTTTGAGCATCCAACCAGCCAAAAAAACTCCCCCACGGCTCACGAGATCAGTTACCCGTTTTTCTCGCCGCATGCGCTCTAAAACCTCCCGAGTGAGCCCACAGTGTACGGTGATGAAGTCCACTCCATCATCGGCATGTTCTTCAATAGTCTCAAAGAGCTCTTCCACCGAGAAATCGATCACACTCCCTCTTTTCCGTTGCGCCTCTATCCCTACCTGGTATACCGGCACAGTCCCCACCGGCACTGGTGCAGCGCGCAAGATGGCTCGGCGTATGTGACGCAAATCTCCACCGGTAGAAAGGTCCATAAGAGTATCGGCACAAGCAGTAAGAGCCGTATGCATTTTTTCCAATTCGTATTCTAAGGAAAGCTGGCTTTCAGAGGTACCGAGATTCGCGTTCACCTTAGTACTACATCCCTCTCCGATGGCACAGAGAGTACTCTTGCGATGACGGGGATTATGGGGAATCACCACCGTACCTTGGAGAAGTTTTTGGGTAAGTTCGTTAACATCCAAGCCTTCTTCACAGGCAATGGTTTCAAGAAACTGACTCGCCAGCATGGTTTTCCTCCTCAAAGATACGGAGATACTCAAGCATGAGCGAAGCAGCCTTTTGCCCTGAGAGGAGCATCCCACCGAAGATCGGACCCATACGATATCCGCCGGAGACGTTATTAGCGGCCATACCGGCGACAAAGAGTCCCGGTGCTACCATTTGCGTATTCTCGATCACGTTCTCTTCGCCCAATGCGGCATTCATGAAAAATTCCCGGACGAGAGAGAGGTTGCGACGCCGTTGATAGAGGTTCACCAACACGGCGTCATGCCCGGTGGCATCGAGTACCGCTTTCGCGGTGAATACCATGGGATCCACGTGGAGGCGCTGTAATTCTATGGCTGAGGGATTCACCACTACCCCTGCAATCCTTTCATCACGCCAACAGAGATCGACCACGGTGAGGAGATTGAAGAAGCGAATGCTCGGATGGGCAGAAGCTCTGGCGATCAAGGTACTGGCAAAGTGGAGGGAAGAAGTCACCAGTGCTCCCTCGTCTTCGAGGTAACTCACCCCGAGTTCATCTAAAATACCTTGTACGTCTTTTTGGAAAACCACCTTATTACAACCCATCGACCCTCCCCAAATACCTCCTCCGGGGGAGAGCTTGTGATCGAAAATGGTGACTTCCGTTCCCGCCTGGGCAAGGCGAAGGGCGCAGTATAACCCTGCCGGTCCAGCACCGACCACGATCGCCGGAGAATCGAGTGCTTGTATGAGTTCTCCAGAGTAGTGTTTCAGGATCAGGCGACTCACCGTCTCGTCTTTCACCGGGTGGAGAATGTGTTTCACGGATATCACTCCTCTCTCAAAATAAAAAATGCCTACCCGAGAAGGTAGGCACTCAGTTTTTCCGTGCTTCCCTACGCGGGCATTACCCCGATCAGGTTCGAGGGGTTAAGGAATACTCCTCTCTCAGCCTTACAGCTCCCCCAGCACGAACACCGTATTCACCTTGCAAAGATTATAACCCATCTTGTGGATAATTTCAACCCATTGTATAAGTTCAACACATGTGGGACACTTGGAGTAGTCCTTTCTCTCTCAGGTACTCCCAGGGACTTTTGTATTCCA
>CAKZPS010000075.1 GCA_937139415.1 uncultured bacterium | reverse complement strand
AAGGAGGGCATGATTCAATCAGGGGTACCTCTTTTGGGGTTGTTCCTGAGGTTAGGTGGTGATCTCCTAACCAGAAAAAGAACCTCTCCTGACAGAGAAAAGAAGAAACGCTATAATTGAACTATTTAAAAAAACAACCTTGCCGGAAATCATAAACATGGATAGTGGTGTTTTTCTCTATGGAGCAATTGTAATTCTTCTTTTCCTCTATGTTGTTTTCAGTAGTGATGACCTGGTTTGGGATTTTTACTATCTTATCAGAGGAAAAAAGAAACGCCGGGGTGTGAACATCGAAGAGCTTGATACGGTGCCGGTGCGATTACTCGCCATTCTCATCCCTGCTTGGAAGGAACAAGATGTCATTAAAGATATGGTGGAAAATAATCTCAGTTTGATAAATTATCCCCTCTCTCTTTTCCATGTTTTTTTGGGAGTCTATGAAAATGATGAGGAAACTTCTCGTATTGCCCGGGAGTTAGAGGGAAGATACCCTAATGTGCACGCCATAGTCAATGGTAAACAGGGACCAACGAGCAAGGCACAGAACCTGAATAACATGCTCCGTGGGGTAAGAGATTTTGAGAGAAGTCGCCATGTTCGTTTTGCAGCTGTTCTCATTCATGATGCCGAAGACGTGCTTCATTCTACCTCTCTCAAGTTAGCCAATTATTTAGTCAATCAATACGATGTGGTACAGTTTCCGGTTTTTCCGCTCCAACCATATCCGAGATTACGGACTTTTTTTCGTTTTCTCACCGCTTCAACCTATGCTGATGAGTTTGCCGAAAATCATTATCGTGGACTTCCGGCCCGATGTGCGAGTGGTGCCTTTGTCCCTTCTGCCGGAACAGGTTTTCTCCTCTCGCGTCGCGTCCTCGACGTATTTGAGGGCCGGGATCTTTTTGAGGAGCAAAGCGTTACCGAGGCTTATCGTTTTTCACTTCTGCTCGAGGAGCATGGTTTTCATACTTATTTCTTCCTCGAACGGGTGTATCGCCTTGAAAGTCGAGGTCGAGTCGTTGCCGAATACATTGCCACGCGAGAGATTTTCCCCAATACCTACCGAGAAGCTGTGAAGCAAAAGTCACGCTGGATTTACGGTATCGCCTTTCAGAGTTTCTCTCTATGGTCTTCTCTCCTCAACAAAAAGTTTTCCTGGATCACAAAATATAGTCTGTATCGTGATTGGAAAGCCAAGGTAGGAAACCTCCTCACTCTCCCCGGATACTTTTTGTTTTTCTATGCCATGGGAATGTACTTTTGGAGTGATTATGTACTTTGGTCGGTAGGTTCTCTCCCTTTCTGGTTGGGTGTGATTCTTAGTGATATGATGGTGGAGCGTCAAG
>CAKZPS010000074.1 GCA_937139415.1 uncultured bacterium | reverse complement strand
AACCAAGGTCATTGAGGTTTTTCCCATCTTCCCTCTTCTCATCCAAAGAAGGGAATGAGGAATATACCGAGAGAGTGTTTCCTCCCTTTAATCTCGTAAGAGAGGAACTCTGGGCTTTGAGGAGAGAAAAATACGGGAAGGGAGAGGATTGAATAGGCGTTACACGGAATTGTTGGCACAATCTCTCAGGGACATAGCAGAGAGGACAGGGGTCAGTATCTCCACGGTCCAAAGTTCTTGAGTGGGGAAGGTTCGAAGAAGTATTACGTTTCGATCCGGTTTCGGTGTTTTTGGCGCGGGAATTGGAAGAAATATTCGACGATTTGGAACCCCTCCAGCGGTTTTCCCACCTCCCCCTTGAAGAGACGGCTCGTAAATTGAACGAAGATTTCCATTATCTCCAGAATCTCGTTGGGGAAAAGGCGCTTGTTCCTGGACACTATTACCGGACACTTCTCATGTGGCCGCTCATACTCTTTGGATGGGAATTTTTCGCCGAGATCGTATACCTTTACCCTCGAGAGTTTGAGCGAATCTGGAGAGGGTTTGGGGAGATTTCTCTTAAGGTTACCTCGGCCTTTGCCTTGACGGATATCGAAGTATTCACGAGCCACGATGACTTGTGCACGACGAAAGGTCCCATTTTCAACCCGGAATGGTATCGGAAGAATCTCTATCCTTACTATGAAATGATATGGGAACCCCTGAAAAAAAGGGAAAAAAGGTGATTTTTATCTCTGACGGGAAGATTGACGGCGTCATTGATGACGTACTTGCCTGCGGAGCGGATGGATTTTTTGCCGAGAGCTACACTGATCTTGAATCCTTAAGTCAGAGGTATGGACAAGAAAAAGTGATAGTCGGCAACATCGATGGGAGAATACTGGAAGAGGGAACCGAGGAAGATATAAGAAAAGAGGTAGAACGTTGTACCCGCTTGGGTAAGGATTGTCCGGGGTACTTCTACTGTGTTTCAAATCACCTTACCCACACCATCCCTACAGAAAAAAATCTTCTACTACTTCTCCGTTTGCGAAGAATTAGGAAGACGATGAAATACCCTTCCTCACTGAGAGACGCCAAGGTTCTGGGAGACCGAAAACTATTCTTGGGTTTTCATAGACCAGTTGGGTAAGGGGTTAGGTCGTATACGCCTTGGGAGAAATCAACTCAAGGGAGACGTATTCCTGGAGGCATCTTTTTTTCTGCAATTTGGGTGCCGTGAGGGGCTTCGTGGGCAGAGAAATCGGTGATAAGAGGTTTTTTGGTACATTTTGTTATAATAAAGCAAAACGAAGCGAGGAGGGGAGAGCATGTGTTCTCATTGTTTTGACTTATCCTTGTGGGTTTTGTCGTTTTTACTCTTGGTACTTCCTACCTTTACGCTCAAGAAGCGCATCTTTTTGCCGAGAACTTCACCTCTACCGGAGATTTTATCCAAGGATGGTATTGGCTGCGTGATCCAGAGTTTACCCACATCAGTGAATGGGTTTTTGAAAACCTTTCTCCGGGAAGTGGGAATCTGGTCTTAGAATGGGAAGTATTAGCCACAGATCGGATGAATGGTCCACGGAGAGTGGACGCACATTTTTTCATTTCCTATGGTATTCCCCCTTCTCAGGGTCGAGGAAGACTCATCGTAGGAGTCAGGAAGTCTTTCTCCCCAATGTTTCCCCGCCCCATGATCCGGTGGGGTATCTGTGTCGGGGAAAGGTAACCATACCTCGCCACCATCGTGAGCGTGCTTCCTCAATATGAATACGTGCTCATCGAACTCCCTATCCTGAAAATCCTCAAAGGGGGACACCTTCGACCATACACGTTGCCTTCAATGAGAGGAGTCTTGCCCTCCTTGTCGAAGAGACGACGACTACCGCTGGTGGGGGGAGTGAAGGGACTATTCAAGAGGCACTCGATGCTAACTGGCGGTGGGAAGTAATAGGGATTGGTGAGGGGAGTTTTTGGGAAGCCTTGGCGGAGCACGCCCCGACGGTTCCCTCGATTCCGAAGATTGGTACTTTTTCCCAGTCGAGATAGGACAAATCATCGACCTTACCTTGTCTATGCCACAGAATGCTCATTTTTCCTTGAGTTTATATCCTCCCTATTCGCATAGTAGCGTAGGGACCGTTGAGGCGGAGGGAAACATGCGCTTCTTACAATATGTGGCCGGAGAAGTGGTGATTGGTACGCATAAGTAAGGCGTATCGGCAGGAGCGGCGACTATGCTTTCGCCGTTTCTCTTCCTCATTAGAATGAAGCCGGAAGTGGCCAAGATGTGGGAAATGTGCGCTGGAAAGCACTCTCGGTCCTTTCGGGTACTTGGACCGGGTTTTTACGGACTGCCGATGACACCGATTGGTACGCTTTTCCAATCCAGGCAGAGCAAGGCATTGATATCTATCTTAGCATGCCGCAAGGGGCTTCTTTCTCTATGGCTCTCTATCCTCCACATTCGGGAAATAGTGTGGGAAATGTCACCTCAGTAGAGAACGAACGTTCCTTCACTGTGTTTCCAACAATGCTGGTTGTTGGTATTTGCGGGTAAGCCGAAATAGTGGATGGGGAGAATATACGGTGAGGCTCCGAGTAGGAGGTGAACCACGGCTATATCCTCTCCTCAGCCTACGTTAAGGCCTTCTCCCTCTCCTTTTCTGAATCCTTCACCTTCGCCCTCACTTCAGCCCACTGCAACACCTCTTATCACCCCATCACCTTCACCCCTCGTGACTTCTACTCCTCCACCTAATCTTTCCACGCCACCACCCTTTGTGGGTGCAAGGTCATCGTCACTACTCAAGATGTAGATAGTGCAGGGACTGACGCCAATGTCTACCTCACTCTGTATGGTACCCAAGGGAGTTCACAGGAAATTTTCTTGGATAATCCCGACCGTGATGATTTTGAACGAGGCCAGACTGACGAATTTATCCTTTCTCACCAGGAAGCACCGGACCTCGGAGTGATCAATCGCATTTGTCTGCGTCATGATAATTCGGGCAATCGCCCGGGATGGTTTGTGGTTTCGGTGACGATAGTCAATCGCTCTACTGGACAGGAGTATACCTTTGTTTTCAACTGCTCTTTCGCTCGCGATGAGGGTGATGGGAGTATTAGGGGTTACGAAGATCGTATCCTCGCACCGGTACAGCGCTTTGAGCCTCCGTATGCAGGGACGAGGGTATGGACCCACGAAATGGGAAGTGCAGAAACCGAGGCACAGGCTAACCAGGAACCGGGGGTATCGCCTTTTATGTGGACTCCTTGGCCGGTGGTGGTACAACCACGGCAGGACAAACCATCTGGGTGTATACCCCAAGGGCGATGAACCTTACGGTGAACGCTCTGGTGCGTTACGTAGGGGGAACAGTGAACTTTGGATTTCCCTCTTTTTCTGAGTTAGAGCTCTTTTGGGAGACAAATGAGAATCTCTCGCGTCGGAGCATTTCTCCTGCTTTTAGCGGACCGGTGGTTTTGGATAAGATACTCTCTCTCGCCCTTCTTGCTGCTGGAGGGATAGCACCACAGAAAGCACAGGAGATCGTCAGCCTCATCGGGATTGTCTATAATTTCCGCGAGCTCAATAACGCCTTACATCAACTTGAAACTGCTGGTAATCTTAAGGTGGAACGCTGAGTTTTACCTTTCGCACCCGTCCAGGATGGAATAAGATTTCTATAGGCCTACGGGGGAATGCCTCAGCTTTGGTGAACGGTTCCGCCTTTGTCATGGTATGGGGACAAGTGCAGTGGATTGAAGTCGTAGGCTTGCCGTAGAAGGAGATATCCGCGCCGAGGGATGGAATTCTTAAAGAGGAACTTTGAATTCGTATCGGTGAGTGGTAGAATGGGAAAAGTGTTCCAATGGGAGGAGATCTCTCCAGGGGATGATCCTCCCTTTTTATCAGCTCTGGAAAAAGAAAAGCGAGGGGTGATCCCCATGAAAAAGTTCGTTTTCCTTGTATTATTGGGATGGGTGATGCTTTTTATGGCGACAAATCTTTTAGCGCAGCAACCGCCAATTATTGATCGAGAGCTTTTTTTCGGTGATCCGGAGATTGCCGAAGCGCAGATTTCTCCTGATGGGAAGTGGATTACTTTCCTCAAGCAGTATAACGGAATCATGAATATTTGGATCAAAGAGAAAGATGCTCCTTGGGAAGAAGCCCGTCCGATTACCGCGGACACCAAGCGTCCGGTCATCGCTTATTTTTGGTCACGGGATGGGCGATACGTGCTCTACGCTCAGGACAAAGCTGGGGACGAGAATTACCGGATTTACGCCGTTGACCCCTTCGCTTCTTGCGATTCGGTTCCTCCGGCACGAGATCTCACCCCTTTTCAGAATGTCCTTGCCATCATCATTGATGTACCTCGCAAAACCCCGCAGGAGATCGTAATCGGTCTCAATCAGCGCGATCCCGCGCTCCATGATGTATATCGCCTGCATATCGTTACCGGAGAACTCACTTTGATCCGGGAGAACCGAGAGAACATTGCCGGTTGGATGACCGATCTCGAGGGAAACGTGCGTTTGGCTCTGCGCCAGACCGAAGAGGGAGGTATCGAAATTTTGGAGGTGATGGGAGAGAACTTGCGTTCTTTGTATCGGGTAAGCTCTGAAGAGGAGGCCTATCCCATTCGTTTCACCAAAGATGGGCGGGCCTTTTATTTGGTTTCCAATCAAGGAGAACGGGATAAAACCGAGCTTCTCCTCTTCGATCTCACCACGGGGGAAACCGAGCTTGTCGATCGGGACCCTCAGGATCAAGTAGATTTTGGTGGAGCGCTTTTCTCTGAAGTTACCGACGAACTTTTGGCTACCTTTTACGTGGGGGACCGGGTACGGGTGTATCCGAAAGAGCGGAAGTTTCAAGAAGACTATGAAACTCTCCGTAAACTCCTTCCCGATGGAGAAATAGGGCTCATGTCGGCGACTGCTGATGGAAACATGTGGATGGTTTCGGTTTCCCGAGATGTGGACCCAGGTTCGGTTTACCTCTTTGACCGCACCACCAAAGAGATTCAGTTTCTCTATAAATCTCGCCCTCAACTTCCCACCGAATACCTCTCCCCCATGCAGCCGGTGCACTATCGAGCCCGGGACGGGATGACCATTTATGGGTATCTCACCGTTCCCAAGGGCTTAGAACCGAAAAACCTTCCGGTGGTGATGTGGATTCACGGAGGACCTTGGGCAAGGGATGTGTGGGGATACGACGCCATGGTTCAATTTTTGGCCAACCGTGGCTATGCGGTCTTTCAACCCAATTTCCGGGGTTCTGCCGGATACGGGAAAAGATACCTCAATGCCGGGAATAAACAATGGGGTACCGGCGCCATGCAGCACGACATCACCGATGCGGTGCACTTTCTCATCGAGGAAGGTATTGCCGATCCCCAAAGGGTAGCCATTGCCGGTGGTTCTTATGGTGGGTATGCGACTCTGGCAGGTTTAGCCTTTACTCCCGACCTTTATGCCTGTGGTTTTGACATCGTCGGTCCTTCTAATCTCATCACCCTCCTTCAATCTATTCCTCCCTACTGGAAACCCATACAGAAGATTTTCGAGAAGAGAGTAGGGAATCTCCACGACCCTGAAGAGCGTAAAATGCTTGAGGCCCAGTCGCCCCTCTTTTCGGCCACCAACATCAAGGCACCGCTTTTCGTGGTCCAAGGAGCCAATGATCCTCGGGTGAAAAAGCAAGAATCCGATCAGATTGTCACCGCTCTCCGAGATTTAGGGAGAGAGGTAGAATATATGGTGGCCCCCGATGAAGGGCATGGTTTTTTGAATGAGCTCAACCGCTTGGCCATGGTGACCGCTATGGAACAATTTTTTGCCAAACACTTGAAAGGACGCCTCCAAGAGGATGTTCGAGAGGCGATTCGAAAGAGGTTAGAGGAAATCATGGTCGATATCACTACCGTTTGGAGCCCAATGAGTGGGGGACTTGAGAGGGGAAGAGGGGAGGAGTAATCCGATTGTGAAAACCTCTTAGTTAGAGTAGATCCTCCATAGCTTAGTAATGTTACAATATATCACATAGGGACTTCCTTCGCCATCGAGGGGAGGAGAGTGATGAGCGTGAAAGGGAGGAGGAAAGGAGTAATTCTTCTGACCGGACAGCGTGGTTCGGTGCTGGTGATTACTTTGATAGTTATCAGTATTCTGTCGCTCCTTCTTATTACTGCCGCGTTGATTGTGGCGGGGGGGCAGAGGCGGGCCGTGAGTGCTATCGAGGAATTACAGGCTTTTTACCTTGCCGAGGCGGGGGTGGAAGAGGCGATTCAGAAGTTGCGTGATGATTGGGATATTTCCTCTTATTCTTCTCCGCTTCAACCTTTTCCTCCTTCTCCTACCCCTTTGGGAGAGTACAGATACACCATTTCTTCGGGAGGCTCTTCGCAAGATACGAGAGTTATTCGTGCATGGGGCATAGTGAGGGGGGAGGAAAGAGCTCACGTGAGAGTCGAGCTATATCGTCCTTCAGTCTCTTTCCCTCGGGTGTTAGAGGACGGTATTTTTGCCCGAGAGCGAATCTCCCTTTCCGGAAGTCCCTGGATTCGAGGGCCGGTTAATACTAATAGTACCCAGCCAGGGGCTATTTTTCTCGACTGGACTACTGGGATCCAGGGGTCGGTGAGTGTCGGTCCGAGAGGAGATCCCAATCAGGTAATCACCGGTCCCGGTACGGTGCAGGGGAGTAAGCTTTCTCTTGCCGAGGAATACCTAACTCCTCTCCCTGTTTTTCCCGAATTTCCTTCCCATCTTCCCTCGCGAGGTGATTTTACCGCCGGTTGGTGGCCTGCTCCTCCCTACTATATCACTGCCGATGGTTCCTATGGAACCATCGATGTTCAAAGTACTCTGATCATCGACGTAGGAAACGAGGTGAGGCGGATTCGCGTGCGTAACTTGCGGGTGACCGGGAGCGGAAAAATCATCCTCCAGGGGACGGGGAAGCTCGAGCTCTACGTGGATAACACTTTTACCCTCGCTAACGGTGGGGGAATCAACGTGGATAGTAGAAACAACCCTCTCGATCCCTCCCAACTCCTCTTCTTTTACCAAGGAAGGGGAGAACTGAGTTTTCCAGGAAACGTCCGTTTTGCAGGTTCAATTTACGCCATGACGGCCAACGTGAGGATCGATAATAGTGGTATGGTCCGTGGCAATATTGTGACTGGGGGAAACACCGTCACTATTAGTGGTGATTCGCGCGCTTTTGTCCGAGCCCTCTACGCCCCTAATGCTCAAGTCACTCTCTCAGGGAGTGGGAGTCTCCGAGGTACCATTGTTGCCCGAATCCTCGAGATCACAGGAGGAGGGAGTGTGACCGATCCGCGGGTGGTCTTTGACACTGCCTTTGTGGATCATTTCCCTTTTTCCTTTGATTCTCTCATGGCCGAGGATATAAAGATTAAGAAATGGGAGGAAGGGGGAGGCACAAGACTAAGGTAAATTGAAAAATAGGAGCGTATCGACATGGCTTATTCCATTGGCATTGATTTGGGAGGAACAAAAATCGCGGGGGCGCTTGTTTCTTTTACCGGAGAAGAGGCGGAGGTTCTGGTTTACGAAAAGATTGCCGTGGATGGGCAACGACGAGTTGAGCGGGTGTTCAATGACATCTCCGAACTTGTATATTCGCTCCTTGGAAAATTGGGAAAAGAAGAGAAACTTTTAGGTCTCGGAATTGCTTGCCCGGGTTTAGTGGATGTCGAGCGAGGAGTGATGGTGTATTCGGAGAATCTCAATTGGCGCAATGTGGAAGTGGCCTCCTTTTTAGATCCTCACTTTGACTTTCCCCTCTTCATTGAGCATGATGTTCGAAGTGGTGCTATTGCTGAGGTTTTCTTTGGGGTGGGGAGGGAGTACCGTAATCTCGTTTACTTGAGCGTGGGGACGGGAATTGCGGGAACATTGGTGTGGGAACGCCACATTATCCGGGGAGTACGGGGAATTTCTGCCGAGTTTGGGCATGTGGTCATAAATCCTGGAGGCCCTTTGTGTCGCTGTGGAAACGTGGGGTGCCTTGAAACACTTGCTTCAGGAGGCGCCATGGAACGAGAAGCCTATCATGTGCTGCGGCAAGTGGTGGATGGCACGACGATCATGCAACGGGCAAAAGAAGGGGTAGAACCTTTTTCTCGGATCGTTGATCGCGCCGCTCACTTCTTGGGTATTGGTTTGGCCAACATTGCCCAGATTTTCGACCCCGAAGTAATCATTATCGGAGGAGGAGTAGCCGAGGCAGGTGATTTCTGGCTTGAGCAGGTGTACAGGCATTATCAAGTTCATCAATTTTGGTCTTTCCCTTTACCCCCACTTCTCTTGAGTCGGTTTTTAGGGAAGGCAAGCGTGGTGGGTGCTGCTGGATTACCTTGGCTGAAGAAAGCGAAGTTCCTATAAAAGGGATGTTCGACAATTTTTCTTCGATTCTTGAGAAGCATGTTCTCAAAGCTTTATCGCTTCCACAGCGGAATCGCTTTGAGATCATTGCCACCTTTTTGTTCTTCTCGATTGCCTCTCAATTCCCGAAAGTTGTGTGTTTTCGAGGGTAAAAGGAGCAACTTGTACGCCGCCGCCGTGGGTGCTTGGGTAGAAAGTCCGATATGACTCGAGAGAATCTGAAGACCGAGTGTTTTGATATTTCCTCACATGGCAAAAATTTGTCACCCTCGTGTTATAATAATGCCGTTTTTTGTGAATTTAATCGCTTAAAGGGGGTAGGGTTTCTCCGAAGAATGGGTGAGGAAAGTGAAGAGAAATACCTCAATTGCATGTTCTGTACGGGAGTTATAGGGAGGACCGGTGGAGAGTTTGTTTTTTCTTTTGAGAAGTTTGAGGAGAGTAAGGTAGTGTTGAAAATGTGGAGCGAAAAGAGATAGTCGTTCAAATGAGATGTTTTGGTAGAAAAGACTCAAGATGTATTAACATTAACATATTGATGGTAAAAAACAACATCTCGTTATTCTCTGGAGAAAAAGGTAGAAGGAATGCTTGAAAAAGATTGTTTTCGGTTTGGTGATTTCCTCCGTCTTCAGGCGATGCGGGGAGAATGTGATGGTATCCTGAATACGAGGGAGAGAAATCTTAAGGTCATGACGATTCTCAAAGACGGGCAAGATTCTCCTTATGAAAAATGCAAGAAATTTCTATGACCGGGTTGACAGTTTCCAATTCTCTATGTTATAATCATTACAAAATATGTGTTTTTAGTAACAAAAGGGGTGAAAAAATCACCCCTTCTTTTTAAAAAACGATGGGAAGGAGAATGGAGAACATGGATGACCATATTTATACTGATGCTTTAGGGATGATTGAAACACGGGGTTTTGTTGCTATGGTGGAGGCTTCTGATGCTATGGTAAAGGCGGCGCGGGTAGAACTCACCGGATACGAGAAGATTGGTGGAGGATACGTGACCGCTATCATTCGAGGAGACGTTGCAGCGGTGCGAGCGGCACTCGATGCTGGGCAAGCAGCAGCGGCCAAGGTAGGAGAAGTCGTTTCGGTCCATATTATCCCGCGGCCTCATAGTAATGTGGATGAAGTTCTTCCTCTGGGTCGGGGAAAGAAAGGAAAACCCTCTGAGGGGCAATTTAATGCTGGTAAAGACTAAGAAAGTGCAAGGAAACAAACCCTTGACTCCCGAAAGGGGGTATTCAGTATGATTCTTGCCCGGGTAGTGGGGACAGTAGTTTCCACTCGCAAAGAAGATAAAATCGAAGGCATTAAATTTCTGCTCTTAGAGAAAATTGATCCTACCACCTTAGAAGGGAAAAAGGATTATTTGGTAGCAATGGATTGCGTTGGTGCGGGCAAAGGAGAGATTGTTTTCTATGTGAGTGGGAGTAGCGCACGGATGACCGCGGTAACCGAGGGAAGGCCAAGTGATGCGGCGATAGTGGCTATTGTTGATCAAATTGAGCTTGACGGGAAACTGGTGTATCAGAAAGACACGGTAAAACCTCTGTAAAGACTTTGGAGAGAGCGGGTAGAGGCCGATGAATTTGGGAAGAGTAGTAGGAACAGTAGTGGCGACACAGAAGGTGGACGGGGTGACCGGATCGAAATACCTTATCGTTCGTTCCTGCGATACCAAAGGACAAGCCAAAGGTGAATATCTGATCGCGGTGGATTTAGTGGGTTGTGGAGTCGGAGAAGTTGTGCTTCTCTCGCAGGGGAGTTCAGCTCGTCAAGCGGAAATCACCAAACAAAGGGCTGTGGATTGTGTCATCGTAGGTATTGTCGATCTGATCGAAGAACATGGTCAGGTTGTTTTTCGAAAATAGAGGTGTGAGTCGGTAGGAGAAGAAGATATGGATGCGGTTGAACGGGTTAGAGAAATGGGAGTGGTAGGAGCAGGGGGAGGGGGATTTCCCACCCATGTCAAAATTGCTCGCCCTTGCCAAGTGGTCATTGCCAATGGTGCAGAATGTGAACCGTTACTGTTCCACGACAAGTGGACTATGGAAGAAGAAAGCGAAGCAGTTATCGAAGGTTTACGCTTAGTTATGGCAGCTACCAGAGCCCGGGAGGGCATCATTGCTCTCAAAGGGAAGGGGTCCTTAGGAGAAGAGTCGCTCTTGCAGGTAATGAAAAACAAGAAAAATATGCGGATTGTGAATCTGGGTGATTACTATCCGGCAGGAGATGAATTCCTTCTGGTTCAGGAGATCACCGGAAAAATTATCCCCGAGGGAGCTATTCCTCTCTCGGTGGGAGTAGTGGTCCTCAATGTGGAGACGTTGAAGAATATTTCCCGGGCAGTACAAGGACAACCGGTCATATATCGAACACTTACTTGCCACGGAGAAGTAGAGAGACCGGCAGTACTCCGTGTTCGGGTAGGGACTCCTTTCCAAGAGGTGCTCAATGCTTGTGGCGGGGTTACCGTACCTGACTATGCGATTGTGGTTGGTGGCCCTATGATGGGTTCGGTGGTGACAGATCCACTCATGCCGGTTACGAAAACAACGAGTGGTCTTTTAGTCCTTCCGCGCGACCATGTTCTCGTGCGCAAAAAAACCCTTCCGCTTCCTTTTATTGTAAAGCAGAGTAAGGCTGCTTGTTGTCAGTGCACTTATTGTACCGAACTCTGTCCTCGTTACCTTTTGGGGCATGACTTAGCTCCGCATAAAATTATGAGACAAATTAACTTAGGATTGGATGTCCCTCCGCAGGTCGTTGAAAATGCTTTCCTGTGTAGCGAGTGCGGGTTGTGTGAGGTATATGCCTGTCCTATGGAGCTTTCGCCGCGAGTTATCAATCGAGAAATTAAAGCCCGTTTTATGGCTGTGAATTATCGACCAACTTTCCCGTCGCGGGATGTTCACATTCGTGAGAGCTTACCGTACCGAAAAATACCGGTGACGGTCTTGAAGCATCGTTTACAACTGTATCAGTATGAAAAGCGTGAGCTTGAGAGAGGGAAGGATGTGGGTGCAAGCACGGTAGAACTCTTGATGAAACAACATGCCGGGGCGCCGGCTCGACCGGTGGTAAGAGTTGGTGAAATGGTTCAAGAAGGGGATGTAGTAGGGGAGAGTTCCGGGGAGATCAGTGCCCGAGTCCATGCCAGTATCGGTGGGAAAGTCGTTTTTGTTAATGATGAGAGAGTGGTTATTGCTCGATAAAATGTGGGGAGTGCCTAATGGAAATAAGAGTTTTAGGAGCATTGGAGTTTAATTCTATCGCCGTCGGGATCAAGGCTCTGGATGAGATGGTTAAAGCTGCACCGGTGAGGATTATCGATGCCAAAACAATTTGTCCAGGTAAATTCTATATCGTAGTAGGCGGAGAGGTTGCCGAAGTGGATGCTTCTCTAACTGCAGGTAAGAAAACAGGGGAAGGATATCTTGTAGATGAATTATTCATTCCCAATCTCCACCCCCAAGTTGTTCCGGCAATGTTAGGTGCGGTGACCTGTGACACTTGGGACGCGGTAGCGGTAGTGGAGGCGTTTTCGGTGTTGGCCAGTGTAGAAGCGGCGGATGTTGCAGCCAAAATGGCTCAGATTTTGGTGACCGAAGTTCGCCTCGCTGTGGGAATGGGTGGAAAATCATATCTCAAATTAATGGGGGAAGTCCATGAAGTGGAAGCCGCGGTGAGTGCAGCAAAGGAAGTGATTTCTCGTAAGGGACTCCTGTGTAAAGAAATCGTTATTCCTAATCCGCATCCTGATATTCGTCCTTATTTCTTATTCTGAAACAGGGAGTCTTTGATGAGGAGACCAGGATTTCCCCAAAGTGGAGATGAAAAGGTGAGGAGTGAGCGTGGAGATAAGAGAATCTGATATTCGTTCCATTGTGGAGAAGGTCATCAACCGTTTAGGGGACCTTTTGCAGGAGGAAAAGCCAAAGGCGTCCGAAACCGTTCCTCGGCGAGAAGGTATCTTTACCAATGTTGAAGAAGCGGTAAAGGCGGCGCAGAGAGCTCATGAAACTTTCATGGAGATACCGCTCGACCGGCGCCGGAACATGATTCGGGCCATTCGTCGCGTGGCGATTCGCGAAGCAGAAAATCTTGCTCGTATGGCGGTGGAAGAGACCGGCTTTGGACGATTTGAAGATAAGGTGGCCAAGAATCGTCTTGCTGCTTTGAAGACTCCGGGGGTAGAGGATGTAGAACCGTCGGTATTTACCGATGAGCACGGGATGACCTTGGTAGAACGTGCCCCCTATGGAGTTATTGGTTCTATTATCCCTTCTACTAATCCCACGAGTACGGTGATCAATAACACTATTAGCATGGTTTCGGCGGGAAATGCGGTGGTGTTCCATCCTCATCCGGGAGCAAAACGCTCTTCCTGTGAGACGATTACTCTCCTCAACCGCGCGATCATGGAAGAAGGAGGACCAGAAAATCTCATTTGCGCGGTAGCGAATCCTACCTTAGAGTCGGCACAAGAACTCATGAAACACCCCGGGGTGCGGTTGTTAGTTGTTACCGGTGGTCCGGCCGTGGTCCGGGTAGCGATGGGAAGTGGAAAAAAGGTTATCGCTGCCGGTCCGGGGAATCCACCCTGTGTAGTCGATGAGACAGCAGATCTCGCCAAAGCCGGGGCAGATATCGTCCGTGGAGCTGGTTTCGATAACAACATTGTGTGTGTTTGCGAAAAAGAGATTTTGGTGGTTGCTCAGGTTGCCGACCTTCTTAAAGAGGAGATGAAGCGTAACGGTGCTTTTGAACTCAATGAAAAGCAGATGCTTGAAGTAACTCGCTTGGTAATTGAAGAACCGGGAGGCCCGGGGAAAGAGGGAAAGCCGCGCAAAGAATGGGTTGGAAAAGATGCCTATCTCATCGCTCGGGAGGTTGGTCTTGACGTTCCCCGAGACACACGTATTCTTTTTGGTGAAGTAGATCGGAGTCATCCCTTGGTGTGGACGGAACAACTGTTACCGGTTATCCCCATGGTGCGTTTTGCCAATGCGGAAGAAGCCATGCAGTTTGCAGTAGAGTGTGAACATGGATTCCGTCATACTGCCACGATGCACTCGCGGAATATTGCTCATCTTTCGAAGATGGCCAAGATGATGAATTGTAGTATTTTTGTGAAGAATGGCCCGGCATACAGTGGCTTAGGTATGGGAGGAGCAGGATTTACGAGCTTCACCATTGCTACCCCCACGGGAGAGGGACTGACGCGGGCTCGGACATTTACCCGAGAGAGACGATGCACCTTGGTTGACTATTTCCGTATTGTGTGAGGGGGAAACTATGAAGATTGGTAAGGTCATTGGGAGTGTGGTGGCAACCCAGAAAGTAGATTCCTTGGAAGGAATTAAGCTCCTCTTGGTGCAACCCTTGGATGAGAATTTGAAAGAAGTGGGATCTCCGGTAGTGGCTTGTGATACCGTTCAAGCCGGTTATGGTGACGTTGTGTTTTATGAGGGAGGGAGAGAAGCAGCGTTAGCTCTTTCCAATTGGTTTAATCCTTCAGATTGTACCATTATGGGAATTATTGACCAAGTAACGGTACAAGGGGAGCGAAAGTCATGATCCTGGCGCAAGTGGTTGGAAATGTAGTTTCTACCATGAAACTCCCGGTATTTCAGGGTTTTAAGATCTTGGTTGTTCAACCGGTCGATAGAGAGCGCAAACCTCGTGGGCAGACTTTGTTGGCTTTAGATACGGTACAAGCAGGAATAGGTGATTTCGTCCTCGTCATTGATGAGGGGAATTCGGCTCGTTCAATATTGGGTAATTCACAAGCGCCTATTCGTACACTCATTGTGGGCATTGTCGACAACGTTGAAGGATAAAGTGAGAGGGTAGAGGATTATGTCAGACGCCAGTTTTCCTCGGATCGTTCGGAATGTAGTGAGCGGGCTCCATACTGTGGACGTGTCTCCCAAAGAGGTTCCTTCTGACACCGTGAATGGGCGCGACCATGTGGTGAGGGTAGCGATCGGAGCGGACCATGGAGGATTTGAAGCCAAGGAGATCTTGAAAGAATACCTTATCAAATTGGGTTATCGAGTGTATGACGTCGGTACTTTTAGTAAGGAGAGTGTTGATTACCCGGATTTCGCGGTGAAGGTAGCACAGAAAGTAGTTTCAGGAGAATGTGAGCGGGGGATCATGATCGACGGTGCGGGAATTGGTTCCTGTATGGTCTGTAACAAAGTTCGCGGCATTCGCGCTGCCCTCTGTTACGACCGAAAGACTATTATCAATAGTCGGGAACACAATAATGCCAATGTGTTGACTCTGGGTGGACCTTTGCACCCACCCGAAGAACTCTGTGAATTGGTGAAGTTGTGGTTGGAAACCCGTTTTGCTGGGGGTCGTCATTGGATTCGTATTAACAAGATGATGGCAGTAGAGAGGAGGAATGGATAACTCCCATGAATAGAGAAATTTTTCCAAGTCGAGGTTGTGAACTATGAATCAGGAAGAACTTATCGAACGGATTACCAAGGAAGTGCTCAATAGGCTTCGGAATATCCCGGTGACCGGGGAGGAGAAAAAGAGTGTTATTGAAACCCCAGCGAGAGAAGGTTCGACTATTACTCCAAAAGACCTCCCTCCCTATATTGACCATACTTTACTGCGTCCCGATGTCTGTCGTTCTATGATTGAGAAGCTGTGTGAAGAGGCAATCCAGTACCATTTCTGTGCGGTATGTGTCAATCCTTATTGGGTTCCATTATGTGCTCGTAAGCTCCGTGGAACCGGGGTGAAAGTGTGTACCGTAGTGGGTTTTCCCTTAGGGGCTTGTGAGAGTCGAACCAAAGCTTTTGAGGCTCGCAATGCTATTGAAAATGGTGCTGATGAGGTGGACATGGTCATTAATATCGGTGCCTTGAAGTCACGGGATTTGAAAACGGTTGAGGAAGATCTTTTGGCGGTCAAGAGAGCCTGTCGCTCAACCACGGTGACCAAGGCGATCATCGAGACCTGTCTCTTGTCGGACGAAGAGAAGATCATAGCGGCAGAGTTAGTCAAGAAAACAGGATATGATTTTGTGAAAACTTCTACCGGTTTCTCTACTGGGGGCGCTACTGCCCATGATGTTGCTCTGCTTCGCCGCACGGTGGGGCCTAAGATGGGCGTGAAAGCTTCAGGAGGCATTCGTACTTTTGAGGATGCTCGTCTCATGATTCTCTCCGGAGCTACCCGTTTGGGAACCAGCGCTTCGGTGAAAATCGTGAGTGGTTAAAGAAGGGAACCGAGATGAGTGTATCGGAAAATAGATTGGAAGAGGTTATTAAACTTGTGGCGGAAGCGGTGAGTCGGGAACTCGATACCGTTATCACTTCCTCCATTTCTTCTCCCTCAATACTGGTGGAGGTGTCAAACCGTCACTGCCACTTGACAAAGTCAACTTTTGAAGCACTCTATGGGAAAGGACGAGAATTAACTCCTATTCGTTGGCTTTCACAACCAGGAGAATTCGCTGCTCAAGAGACAGTTGCCGTTGTTGGTCCCGGGATGCGGGCTTTGGAACGAGTAAGAATTGTAGGGCCTTTTCGAGAACACGACCAGGTCGAGCTTTCCTTTACCGATGCTTTTTATCTTGGTTTTGAAGATCTTCCCACTCGTTTGAGTGGTGACATTGCTGATACCCCGTCAATTACCTTAATCGGTCCGCGAAGTGCTGTAACTTTAAAGGAGGGTGCTATTCGTGCCGCCCGACACCTCCATATGTTGCCAGAGGATGCGGAAAAGTGGGGTATGCGGAACGGAGAGCGAGTAGATATCGAACTACCGGGTGTGAATGGATTGATCTTGCGAGGGGTCATTGTCCGGGTTTCCCCGCGTTCTAAGCTCGCTTGCCACATCGATACTGACGAAGCCAACGCGGCAGGAGTGAAGGGGACTACTTTCGGTCGGATTGTTCGGTGCTCGTGGACGTGAAAATGACCGTGGGAATGGAGACCATTCCCACGTCTTTGGGGGAGGAGAATTGCTCCGTTATTTTTCCGCAGAAGCGTCTCTACATCCTCCTTGGCATTTTTCACATCCCGGACATCCTGAAGAAGTGTTCTTGCCCACAAACCGTAAGATCAAAAATATTGTGATACCTATGAGAACTGCAAAAAAAGCTATTTTCATCCTTTTCCTCCTTGAGGAAAGAATTAATGAAATCCCAGCAGTTGACCAACCTGGAAGATGAGTACCGCCATAGTCCATCCTACTATGAGACTGTACCCTAAGGCGAAAATGGTGATCCCCCAGGAGTTGCTCTCCCTGCGGATCGCTCCAATAGTGGCTACACAGGGAATATAGAGAAGGGTCATAACCATGAAAGCGTACGCGGAAAGGGGAGTAAAGTGTTGGCGAACCATTTCTCCTACTCCTTCTTCACCCACTCCGTAGACCACGGCCAGAGTTCCCACTACTACTTCTTTGGCCACGATACCGAATATCAAAGATACGGCTGTCTGCCACGTTCCAAAACCTGCAGGAGCGAGGAGTGGTGCCATCGCCGTTCCCAGCTTCCCTATTATGCTTTCGTTACTGGCATACTCTACACCGAAGGGGAGATTGGCCAAGATCCAAATGAGGACTACCATGGCGATGATGATGGTCCCCGCTTTTTTGATGAATGAGCTCCCTCGTTCCCACATGTGGATGAACAATCCCTTGACAGTGGGGATACGGTACGGTGGGAGCTCCATCACGAAGTGGGAGGTTTCCCCCTTGAAAAGGTACCGTTTGAACCATTTGGCGGTGAGAATGGCAACCACTATCCCTAAGAGATACAGAGAGAAAATGATCCAACCCTGATGTCGGGCAAAGAACACGCCGGTAAAGAGGACATATACCGGTAGGCGTGCCGCACAAGAGATAAAGGGATTGACGAGCATAGTGATCATTCGGTCTTCTCTATTTTCTAAGGTTCTCGTGGCCATGATTCCCGGAACGTTGCACCCAAAACCCAAGAGGAGAGGGATGAAGGATTTCCCGTGAAGTCCCAAAATATGCATGAGTCGATCCATGACGTAGGCAGCGCGAGCTATGTAACCGCTGTCTTCCAAAAGAGATATGGCCAGAAAGAGGAGGAAAATAGGAGGAACGAATACGAGAACTGAGCCTACCCCGTTTATGACCCCGTCGACGAGAAAGGAGATGAAGAAATCCGCCACTCCGAGATTCTCAAGGATAAAAGTAGCTTTCTCTTGGAGAAAGGTAAAAAGTGTTTCGATCCAACCAACTAAGGGTTCGCTGAGAGCGAAGGTGCATTGGAAAACGAGCCACATGGTGAAGAGAAAGAGGGGAATACCGAAGAAGCGGTGCGTAACCACCCGGTCGATTCTATCGGAGAGAGTGTATGTACCTTTTTCTTCTCCTTTTCTTCGCATGCACTCTTGGACTAAACGGGTGATGAAATGGTACCGTTGATTGGCGAAGATGGTTTCTAAATCTTCGCCGTAGCGATCGATGAGCCGTTTCTTGCTCTCTTCCACTTGAGGGAAAACGTGTTTCATGAAGCTTTGGCGATTCATTTCTTGGAGAATTCTCTTTTCACCTTCTAAAAGCTTTATTGCTAACCATCGAGATGGGTATCGATGGGTGAGTTCGGGGTACAAGGTGAGGAGTGCTTCGATTTTGGCAATTTCTTCCTCAATGTCCTCGCGGTATTTGATGCGAAAAGTTTCCCGGGGTTCTCTTCCTCGGAGAGTGACAATTCTTTCGAGAAGTTCCGGTATACCTTCCTTGCGGGGAGCCACGGTCATCACCACCGGTGTACCGAGAAGCGTTGACAGTCGTCCTTGGTCGATTTCGATGTGTTTGGCTTTTGCTTCATCGGACATGTTGAGAACGAGAACCAAGCTCGCCCCCATCTCGAGTAGTTGCAGGGTGAGGTAGAGATTACGCTCTAAATTCGTAGAGTCAACGACATTAACGACTATGTCAGGGTGACTGAAGAGAAAATCACGAGCAATGATTTCATCCTCGGTGTGAGCACCGAGACTGTATGTTCCCGGTAAATCGACCACCCGAAAAGTGAGACCTCGGTAAGAGAACCTCCCCTCCTTTTTTTCTACCGTCACCCCTGGCCAATTCCCTACGTGTTGTCGTGAGCCAGTCAGGGCATTGAAGAGACTACTCTTTCCCGAGTTGGGGTTACCCGCTAAGGCGATAACCGTTTCTTTCGCCTCTAAGATTTTCATTGAATTTCCTCCTCTGTAGTTAGGCTGTCCTAACACAAGTGGAAAAAAATCACTCTTCTTGAACCAAGATTTTGTGAGCTACTCCTCGACTGAGGGCAATCCGGTTTTCATAGAGGGCGACGATGAGTGGTCCATGATGATTGGAAATAACTCTCACGGTTGTGCCCCGATTGAATCCCATTTCAAGGAGTCTATGACGCCACCGCTCTCCACTGGTGATTTCTCTTATCGTTACTTCTTTCCCCGCGGGAACGAAACTTAAAGGGAGAAGTGTTCTCTCAGGAGCGCGCATATTCTGTCACCTCCACGAAAACATGGGAAGCCTCACTTTTTCGCAGAGTGAGCATGTATCCTCGAACTTTAATCTCCATGGGATCTCCAAGAGGGGCAACTCCTTCTACCGATACCTCCGTACCCGGTACAAGACCCATATCTAAGATGCGTCGGCGAATGAATCCCTGTGCTGCGACACGTATCACTTTTCCTTTTGTTCCAGGACGGAGCTCGTTCAATGATTGAACTTGAGCTTTGGACATTTTCTCTATCCCCCTTTCTCTATGCAAAGGTTCTTGGAGTTGAGATTGCAAAAAGGTGATCAATTTTTCCAGCGTGCCTTCGCTCACCACGTGTTCCATGAGACAGGCATCCTTTTCGGCGACATGGGGATTCACTTGCAAAATCTCTACTAAGAAGCGCTTGAGGATGCAATGTTTTTCGCGGATTTTTTCTGCTTCCCGTTTTCCGAGAAGGGTAAACTCGATAGGCCCGTACTTCTCGTGTTTGATCATATGGAGAGAGACAAGCGTGTTTATAGCTTGGCTGACACTTGCTTTTGCTACCTGCATATATTCGGCAAGATCGGTGATGTGTACTGTTCCGTTTTTCTCGCTGAGATTCAATATGGCCTCGAGATAATTTTCCAAAGCCGGAGAAAGAGATATCGATTCACCCATGTCTATCCTCTTTTAGGATGTCCTTACACTAATAATGATAATTATTATCATTAAATTCATTATAGAGAAAAAGGTAGTTTTGTCAAGAGGGGGAATTTCTCAATCTCTGGGAGGAGTGAGCCTCGAGGGGAGAGATTCTTCGTTTTGGGCAACCAGGTCAAAAAAGAGCAAGAATTCGTTATGTAAGCTGAAACACGTCGTCCAAACCTTACGCCGTGTTTCTAAATCGATATATACCTCGGAGGCAATTCCGCTCTCGAAGTAGAGAGATAAAAAGGTATTGGGGAAAAAGTAAGGACGCCAGCTCCAATTACGACCAACGTATTGGGGAAGAGAAGTCCAACTTCCTTCCTGAACGCGGACAAAGTTGGGTGTGACTTGATACCCTTCTCGATTACAACCATATACTCGGAAACACTGCGAAGGTAATTTGGGTAGGAGGGATTGAATGTTTTCTACCAAGGTCTGAATAGTGGTCGGAGGCGAGAGGGTTTCGACCATTTTTTTGAGAGCGTGGATGAACGCATATTGGTTCAGATATTTGGTGTTTTCTTTTTGCCAGTATACTTCCATTTCTCTCTGGGTAAGGAGAGAAGGGAGATGATATTGAGGTGTAGGTTGAGGATAGCCAATCAAGAAACCTTGGTAGTAGCGAAAACCGGCATGCAATCCTAATTGAAAGAGGCTTGGATTTTCTACTCCTTCTAAGACCAAATTGATGCCCGCTCTTTGCGCAAAACCCCCGAAGCCTTCTAAGAGGTACTGAAAGGTTTCACAGTAATCAAACATATTCACAGGATGGAGATCTACTTTGATAAAGTCTGGTTCCAGGGTGATCAGTCTTTCAAAATTGTTAAATCCTCTTCCTACATCATCAATAGCCACTTTGCACCCGACTGCACGATACTGATTGACGAGAGAAGGGAGGAGGTGTGGATGGGCTTCAAACTCGGTTTCGCTGATCTCGATGACGATCCGACCTGGATCGATATGGAATTCTTCGAGATAGAGAAGAGTAGAGAGGGAACGTTTTTCTTCGTGGGCAGTGAGTAACCATTGGGGTTGGATATTCAGAAAGAGGTAAAAATCCTCTTGATACTCTCGGAAAATCTTTAAGGCTTGGCGACGAATCAAGCGGTCGATAGCGAGCTTCATATCCTCGGGAAGAGAAGGGTCATGGAAAAAACCTCCTAAGCTCTCGATTCCCTGGGTTGTTTCTTTTCTTCCCAAGACTTCAAAGCCATATACTCGACAGGTATCAATCTCAAGGATCGGTTGGAAAAAGGGTATCACTCTTCCCCCATCGCTTATAGCCATTTTTACTCACCTCAACTCTCAAGGTGAGAGAGGGCGATATCAATGGCAAGGACACCAATAATGTGCTTTTCGTGGTTACGGAGGGGCAAAGCTATGGTGCAACAGGGTTGTCGGGTAATGGCCGAGATGTAAATTTCAGAGAGGCATTCTTCTCCGGCTATAGCTCTTTGCCACCAAGGACGTACTTTGGCGTTCGCCAAGGCAGCGGGAGGGTGAGAGAAAATGAAGGTCCCGTCTTTTCGGTTGGTATAGATAGCTTCCACCTCTCTACGGGTTTTGAGCCATTCGAGGAGGATAGGACCGTGGACTTCCGGAATTAACTTTTCGAGGTCCGGATGGAGGGCAAGGGTTCGGAGATCTTTGCGAATGGTCTCTAATTTCGGAGTGTACTCTACCTTTCCAGAATTGGTATTTCCTAAATACGGACGGAAGGCCTGGGTATTTTTTTCTAAGAGTGCCACCAGGTTTTTGAGAATCCTTTCTGCTTCTTGAATGCCCGCAAAATTTTGTTGCAAAGCCCTTGCAGCTTCCTCTAACTGGTCGAAGTATTCTTGTATGTTCTGCTGGGTTTCGTGAATTTTTTGACTCATGTGCTCAATTTCCTGTTCGAGGAGGGTAAGTGTCTTTCCCACTTGATTGATAGCTTCTCTCCCTCGGTCGGTATTCTTTTGATCGCGATGAACGTGTTCTTCCATCTCTTTCATATTCCTTTTGATTTCGTTGAGGATGACGCTTGTTTTTTCCACTGCCTGTTGGGTTTGTTCGGAGAGTTTTTTTTACCTCTTGGGCTACCACTGAAAATCCTCTCCCTTTTTCTCCTGCTCGTGCTGCTTCGATAGCGGCGTTAAGGGCTAAAATTCTTGTGTATTCGGCGATTTCTCCCACATTCATCGTGATGGTGTCCACTTGGTCCACGGCTTTTTTGAAGGTAGCTAACTCCTGGGAGGTATCGAGGATACCCTGACAGAGGTGGTGAATGGTGGAGAAAGTAGTTTCAAGCGAATGACGAGACTGTTTTGCAGCCTCTTCGACCTCCTTCATCCGGGTGGTGAGAAGATTACTCAAATGGTGAAGGAGTTGGGAAGCATCCTGTAAGTAGCGGAAGGTGTCCAAAGCGGAGAAAGCATTCTTCTGAACCGTGTTCATTTGTTCCACGGCGGAGAGAACTTGTACGGTGATGACCTCATAGTCTTTCATGAAGCGATGGAGTTGTTCTTGAGTGTCTTCGTAAATAGGTTTATGCTCATCGGTGGACGGACGGGTAATCCCTCTCGATGATGGAGAGATGGTACGGTGAACATTGTACTCTGATGAGAAAGGACATGCCCAGGCGACCGGTCGAGACGGCCACAAAAATTCTCCCGCCATCCTACCTATTTGACGAAGTGTATTCCGTGTCATCTTATCTTCCTCCTTTTCTCCCAATGAAAAAGCCCTTATTGCGCCTTCTTTAGCACAATAAGGGCTTCTCCGCCATGTTCTCCAATTATATCATGGGTTTTTCCTCTCGTCAAAAGTGCGATGGGGAAAGCACCTTGTTAATTTCTTATGAAAGGGTTGCATTTCCTGTTCCATTGGTTATAATAATGAAGTAAACGTTTACATAGAAAGTGAGAGGGGAATAGAGTGTAACTTTCTTTGGAAGTCTTTGGTGTTTTTGATTCCTCTTTTTGAGCGGTTTGGTTTGCGCACGACACAAGGGGTATCACTGGAACGAACCAATTGTTCTTGGGGTTTTATCGGTGAGCAGGGTCTTAAGGCTTGAAAACTTAAAGGCGTTTTATGTTCTTGAAGCGTGGGGGGAGAAGAAAGTTATCCAAGCGGTGAACAACGTTACCCTGGAGATCCCCTCCAACGAGGTTTACGGTATTGCCGGGGAAAGCGGTTGCGGGAAGAGTACTCTTCTTCGAACTCTCTTTGCCGATATTGAGCCTCCTTTGTACGTCTTTAGTGGGAGGATACACTACCGGGTTGATGACCACGATATAGACGTGTTATCCTTAAAATCCGCAGAAAAGAGGAAGCTCCGCTGGACTTATATTTCTTATATTCCTCAGGGTTCTATGAGTGTCTTTAATCCGGTAAAACGGATAAAGAGTACTTTCCTAGATTTTTTAGAGGACCATGTTCGTGGAAAAGTCAGAGAAAATCTCTTATCTCTTTCGGTCGAGCACCTTCGGAGAGTAGGTCTTCCTCCTAACGTTCTCGATGTCTACCCCCATCAGCTTTCAGGAGGGATGCGTCAGCGAGTAGCAATTGCCTTGGCTACACTCTTACGCCCGACAGTTATTCTGGCAGATGAACCCACCACTGCTTTAGACGTGGTGGCACAGCGAGCGGTGCTTGAACTGTTGCGGGAAGTACACCATGAGCTTGGGAATACCATTGTGCTGGTAACCCATGATATGGGTATCCATGCCCAAATTACCACTCGCATGGCCATCATGTATGCGGGAAGAGTGGTTGAAGAAGGACCTACAAAGGCGATTTTTGCCTCCCCCCTACATCCCTATACTCAATACCTCATTCAAGCGCTTCCTCATATCGGCGAAAAGAAACCCAAGGAAGGCATTCCGGGAAGTCCTCCGTCTCTCCTTTCTCCACCTCTTGGTTGTCCTTTCCACCCTCGATGTGTTTTCGCTTTTTCGCTCTGTCGGGAAAAAGTTCCTTCTTTGGAGGAATTTGTTCCTCAACATAAAGTTGCTTGCTTTTCACGTCAAAGGGGTGAGTGTGTCTTTGAGGGAGAGAAAATGAGGAGGTACGAATCGAAGAACATGGATGACTATAGAGAAAGGGGGTGAGATGGAACGATTGCTAAACCGAAACTTGATTTGAAGGACTTGGTGGAAGACGGAGAAAAGTGAGAATTTGGATATCGAAGGAGGGATAGGAATGCGAAAATATTTAGTAACGTTAGTGACGGTTTTCGGAATCGTGATTTTGATGAACTCTTTGGGAAACGCACAGGTTCTTCCCCCGGGGGTTTCGCGGGAAAATACCCTGATTCTTCCCTATCTCTTTGCGCCTCATCCTTCACCGGGAAATTGGAATGTCTGGGCAGGATGGAGAACTCAGAATAATGGTATTCACCAATTCATTACTGAACCATTATGGACCATTAATCCCAACGTAGTCGAAGGTGGAGTTATTAATGCCTTGGCTTCCGAATCCCCTATTTATAACCAGGATTTCACCCAACTGACCATCAAGCTTCGTGAGAGCATTTATTGGAGTGATGGGGTTCCTTTTACCGCGCAAGACCTGGTTTTTACCATTCTGGCGGTTCGGGATACCCCTGGTCTTGAGTACCACGGTTTGGTGCAAGATGTGGCAGAAGTTTCTGCGCCTGATGATTTGACGGTAATAGTAAAGTTGAAGAAGTCGAACAGCCGTTTCCATACCGCTTTTTTGGAACGATGGAGCGCAATTCGACCGATGCCGAAACATATTTTTGAAAAAGCTGAAGATCTTGTCACTTTTACCTTTCATCCGCCGGTGAGCCTTGGTCCGTATGTCTATGTGAGCCATGATCCGGCTGGGCACTGGGTGTTGTGGAAGAAGCGAGAAGATTGGCAGAGGACAGTTACGGGAAAACTCTTTGGAGAGCCAAAGCCTGAGTACGTGCTCTTTATCAACTATGGACCCCCTGAAAAACAAATCATGGCGATGTTGCGTCACGAGCTTGATGTGGTACAGGGGACAGCAGAACAAATGTTGACCTTACTTCAACAAGGGAAGACTACCCGCAGCTATCGTGATACTTGGCCGTTCATTGACCCTCGGGATATATCTACTCGAGGTCCTGGATTTAACCACTTGGTGTTTCCATATAACACCAAAGAGGTTCGTTGGGCTTTAGCTTTATGCATCGATATCGTGGAGTTGGCTATTTCTACCTACGATGGAATGGTGGCGATGACTCCAGGATTGCCACTTGTGGTAGGTAAAAATTTCTATGATTGGTATTTCAAACCCTTAGAACCGTGGCTTAGGGAATTCTCCTTAGATCTTGGTGATGGTCGGACCTTCAAGCCTTGGGATTCAGAAGCGCCTTGGCGGCTCTTAGAATGGGCCAAAAAGGCTCACAAGGTCAACATCGATCCTAATAATGAAGAAGAGGTGCGTTTGACCTTAGGATATGGATGGTGGAAGTACGCTCCCGACATCGCTGAGGCGCTCTTGCAAAAGCAAGGTTTTTCCCGTGGAAGAGATGGAAAGTGGCGTTTACCTGATGGAACACCTTGGAGAGTAACCATTTTGAGTGGTGTTGATCCAACCGACATGGGTTATATTGTGGCTTTGGGAATAGCAGAGCAATGGAAGAAGTTTGGTATCGATGTAGTCTTTAACCCATCCGCTCAAAGTTCTGCACTCGCCTTAAATGGTGAGCATGAAGTAAACGCCGTAAGTCATGGCGAGTTTGCCGGGGAACCGTGGGGGTTGCATCCTGACCTCTATAGGTGTTTTAATGCGCTACGCAGTGACTTTGTTCGACCGGTGGGAGAACCGACTCTTGGGTGGGTCGGACGCTGGAGCAATCCCAAAGTGGATGAGGTAGTCAGAAAATTAGAGCTAACGCCCTGGGAAAATGAACAGGCTATTATCGAATTAGGCCTTGAAGGGTTAAAAGTAACCATTGAAGAAATGATTGCCATTCCGGTGTTTAACTGTCCCATTGCCATCGTCTTTGACCAATATTATTGGACCAATTGGCCGAGCCCGGAAAATGACTATGCTCGTTGTGATAATTTTACCACCTGGCCACAACTCAAGTACATTTTGCATCAAATTCAACCAACAGGCCAAAAGTAGTTATACTGGAGACCCTGGATAAATTCTATCCAGGGTCTCTCACGTGGAGGATGAGAGAATGAGTTTTGTAAAAAAATGCCTTGTCCCCAGACTGATACAGTACTTCCTCGTTACCTTCTTGGGGTTGACTACCGCCTTTTTTCTACCCCGCTTTTTACCTCTTGACCCTGTTGAGCAGCGTATTGCTCAGTACCAAGCCTTTGGAGTGTACATCCCTCCAGAACAGCTTGAAGAGATTATGAACACATTGCGACAGCTTTACGGCCTTCAAGGAACCTTATGGGAACAGTATGGAATATTTTGGCGGCGATTGTTTATGGGAGATTTTGGTCCCTCTTTAGCTCGTTATCCTACGCCTGTCATACAACTCATTGTTCAATCTATCCCTTGGACGATAGGACTTCTCCTTTTGACCACTCTCTTCGCCTGGGTGGTAGCAATTTTAATGGGTGGAGTTGCTGGATACTTTCGGAATCGATGGACGGAAATCCTCGATGGTATCGTTATGGTGATGCGTCCGATACCTTATTACATCATGGCGCTTCTTTGTCTTATCGTGTTCGCTTATATTTTCCCCATTTTTCCATTGAGCGGCGGTGTTGGTATTGGGAGGGAGGTCTCATTTGGTTTCGACACGATTGTGAGCATTGTAAAGCACGGGGCGCTTCCGGCTTTGACTCTCCTTGTCGTCGGGATTGCCTGGCAATTTCAAAGTATGAAGCTTATCGTTCAAGGAGTTCGTTCTGAGAGTTACGTGTGGTATGCCAGGGCAGGAGGAGTGAGGGAACGAAAAATCATTTTTCATTATGTGATTCGAAATGCAATGTTGCCCATGATTACCCAGTTGGGGCTCCAACTAGGAACCATATTTAGCGGTGCTTTGGTTACCGAAATGGTTTTTGCTTACCCTGGCGTAGGTTGGATTCTCTATGATGCAGTCATGAAAGGAGATTACAATCTCATCATGGGGATCATGTGTATTTCCGTAGTAGCGGTGACGACCTCTATTTTATTTCTCGATCTCGTTTATCCCATTTTTGACCCGCGGGTACGATACCGATGAGAAAAGCTCGAGGTCTCTTTTACGATTTGTTTCGCGATCATCGTTTTGCTGTTGCTATTGTGGTGTTGCTCAGTTTACTTTTTCTCGCCCTCTTATCCTTCTTTTCTCCTTACCATCCTCAACGGATGTATCAGGTGGCAAGAGGATGTCCTCCTTCTTGGGAACATATTTTAGGAACCAGCTGGTTGGGTCAAGATGTCTTCTGGCAGTTGACCTTTGCAGTGAGGAATTCGCTCATTGTTGCTTTTGTCACCTCGGCTATTTCTCGAGTTATTGCCCTTTTCGTAGGTATGGGAGCAGGATACCGAGGAGGAACCCCAGATCGTGTTTTAATGACCATTGGGGATACTACCATGGTTTTGCCGCTCCTTGTAGTTTTGGTTGTTATTTCCACCATTTTGCGTGAATGGCTAAGGTATCTTTCCAATTTGGGGCTTCTTTTGGCCTTTTTCTCGTGGGCATGGGATGCGCGGGTCATCCGCTCACAAATTTTAAGTTTGCGGGAGCGGGAATTCACTTTTGTAGCTGTGCTTTCGGGAATGCGAACTATGAGGCTGGTGTGGAAACAATATTTACCTCATATTCTGCCGATTGCGCTAACTACGTTTATCAATAACATGTCCTGGGCAATAGGTATGGAGATTACCTTGGCTTATTTGGGTTTGGGCATCGATCCCACCGTACCCACTATTGGGACCATGCTGCAAGCGGCGATCTATCGACAAGCTCTCTTTTTAGGTTTGTGGTGGTGGCTCCTTACTCCAATTGTGGCAGCTATTCTGCTCTTTATCGCCCTTTATTGGCTTTCGGTGAGTGTGAGTGAATATTTAGATCCACGGGCCCGTTTCCAGCGAGTTGGGTTGGGAAGATAGAAAAAATGGGGAAAGTGGAAGGTGAGTAAATGACCGCGACAGAGGAATTACTCCAGATTGAGAGGGTGACCAAGGTCTTTACTGTAGGATCATTCTTCTTTAAAACCAGAATTAATGCTGTGGAAAACGTTTCCTTTGGTATAAAACCGGCAGAGATTTTTACTTTGGCTGGGGAAAGCGGTTGTGGGAAGAGTACCATTGCCAAAATTATCTTGGGTTTTGAAGAAAAAACTGCAGGGGAAATTGTGTTTGAGAACGAGTCCATTGCACACTGGAGAGAGAAGCGGCAGCTTTTTATCCAGAAAGTACAAGCAGTATTTCAGAATCCCTTCGAAAGTTTTAATCCCTTATGTGCGGTGGATGACATTTTCTTCGAAACGGTGTATAACTTCCACCTTGTTCAAAACGAAAAGGAGGCGATACCGTTCATTGATGAGAGATTAAAGGCTGTAGGTCTCTCATTCAGCGAAATTCATAGTCGTTACCCCAGTGAACTCTCGGGAGGACAGCTCCAGCGGGCTTCTATTGCCCGAGCTCTGTTGACCAATCCCTCTTTGCTGGTTGCTGATGAGCCTGTCTCCATGGTGGATGCTTCTTTGCGGATGTCGATTGTCAATCTCTTTGCCCGCTTGCGGGAGGAAATGAATTTAAGTGTCCTCTATATCACCCATGATCTCGCCACAGCTTATTACGTAAGTGATCGTATTGCAGTAATGTTTCGCGGTAATATCGTAGAGATGGGACCAGTGGAGGAAGTTTTGTTAAACCCGCGACATCCCTATACTCAACTTCTTCGTGATTCGATTCCTGAGGCTAACCCTCACAGAAAATGGAAAGGGAGTGTTCGAGTGGCTAATGTTGAAGAAGAGGAGTACCTCCAGAAGGGCTGTAAATTTGCAGGCCGATGCTCCTTGGCAGAAGAGCGATGTCGCGTTGATTTTCCTCAAGAGACGCTGGTTGACGGTGTTTTGGTGAGATGTCACCGGTATAACTGAAATGATGTTGCGCTGGAGATGAATAAAAACGAGTTTGGAGGGAATGATATGTTGGGTGTTTGTTACTATCCTGAGCACTGGAGAGAAGAAAAAATACGTGAAGATGTGCTCAGGATGCGGGATTTGGGTATCGAGAAGGTAAGAGTCGGGGAATTTGCATGGAGTTACTTTGAGCCTCGCCCAGGTGAGTTTCGCTGGCAGAGATTCGATACTTTTTTCCAATTGGCGCAAGAAGAAGGGCTCCAAGTCATCTTTGGCACGCCTACGGCTACTCCTCCTCGCTGGCTTATCGATCGTGATCCCACTATTCTGCCTCTCGATAAGGGGGGGCGGGTGAGGAAGTTTGGCTCTCGCAGACACTACTGTTTCTCTCATCCCGGTTATCGCGAGGAGGTCCGCCGGATAGTAACTCTCTTAGGAGAGCGATATGGAGAACGCCCTGCTTTGGTGGGCTGGCAGACGGATAATGAGTATGGTTGCCATGATACCGTACGGTGCTATTGTGATCGGTGTAAAATGGCCTTTCGAGAGTGGCTCAAAGAGCGCTACGGAGATATAGATACTCTCAACCAGGCTTGGGGTACAGTTTTTTGGAGTCAGCGGTACAATTCCTTTGACGAAATCGAGCTTCCCAACCTGATAGTAACAGAGCCTAATCCCTCTCATCTCCTTGATTACTTTCGTTTTGCCTCTCACCAAGTGGTTCTTTTCAATCGTTCGCAAGTGGAAATCCTACGTAAGCTGTCACCGGGAAGATTTATCACTCATAATTGTGTGGGAGGATTCACCGATTTTGACCATTTTGCTTTGAGCGAAGATTTGGATTTTATCACCTGGGATAGCTATCCCTTAGGGCATGCTCTCGAGCTTTCTCGAGAGGTTGAGCTCGGAATGATTGATTGTCGTGTGGGTCACCCTGATCTCGTAGCATTGGTTCATGACCTCTATCGAGGGGTGGGAAGAGGACGATTTGGAGTCATGGAGCAACAAGTAGGGCCGGTCAACTGGGCACCTTACAATACTTCTCCTCGACAGGGAATGGTGAGACTCTGGACTTGGGAAGCGATTGCTCATGGTGCAGAACTGGTTTCCTATTTCCGGTGGCGTCAAGTTCCCTTTGCTCAAGAACAAATGCATTCCGGATTGCTCTGTCCTGATTCCACTCCTTGCGCCAGTTTTGAAGAAGTGAAGAAGGTGAGCGAAGAATTACAACGGGTGTCTCTCCCTCCTACCGAGCGGGGTCCGATCGCGCTTCTTTTTGATTATGAAGCAGCATGGGTATTTGGAGTCCAGCCTCACGGTGAGAGAGTATTCTACTCCGATCTCGTGTTTCGCTTCTATACCGCCTTGCGGAGGCTCGGTTTTGATATTGATATTCTCCCCCAAGGGGCGTCGCTTAAGGAATATAAGCTCGTGGTGGTTCCCAGTTTACCCATTGTGAGCGAGCGGGTCCTCTCTTCCTTGCAGGGCGTCAAGGGAATGGTCGTCTTTGGTCCCCGGAGTGGGAGTAAAACCGAAAACTTCCACATCCCTTCTTCCCTCCCTCCCGGTTTATTACAGGCGATACTCCCCCTGCGTGTGACTGGAGTAGAGAGTCTTCCACCGCTTATAGAAAAAGTATATTGGCGGGGGAAGGAATACCCCGCGGGAATCTGGAGAGAGTGGGTTTATACTTCTCTTCAACCGGAAATGGTTTTTGGTGATGGGAAAGGAGCAGCCTTCCGTAAGGGGAATTATTACTATTTGGCTTTTTGGCCAGAGGTTGAGTTACTAGTCGATTTCTTTGAGCGGATTACTCAAGAGCTCGGTTTGTGCCCGGTGCGTTTGCCGGATGAGCTTCGTATCCGGAGGAGAGGAAATTTGATTTTTGCCTTTAATTTTGGTTCTCAAGCACTTGAAGCACCGGTATCGAAAGAAGTATCATTCATCATTGGAGAGAAGATGCTTCCTCCCTGCGAAGTTGCTGTTTGGAAAGAAGAGAGATTGTAAGTAGGAAAGGACTATTGGGCCTTTGGGGGGTCAAGCAATGGTATGAACCCAGAAAAGCAAAAAGTGACCATTAAGGATGTGGCACAGCAAGCAGGCGTTTCTACGGCTACCGTCTCACGAGTCATTAACAACAGTGGCTTTGTCAGTGAGCCCTTACGGAGCAGAGTGTTGCGAGTTATGGAAGATTTAGGATATGTCCCCAACCGGATCGCGCAGAGCCTGAAAAAACGAGAAAGCTTTGCCATTGCTTATCTTTTGCCTGATATCGATAATCCCATTTTCGCCAAGGTTGTTCGAGGCATTCAAGACGTTTTGGAATCGGTTTCTTACGATCTTTTTTTGTATAACACCGGTTTTTCCGACAAACGGTTGTTGCATCAACTCGTGAGTCTTCTTGAGAACCGTCCACGCGGCGTTATCATCAGTGCGTGGCACAGCAAGAGAGTGAAGGAAACGATTCTGCTTTTTAGAAATTTAGGTTTCCCAGTAGTGGTTGTCCATGCTCCACGCGATGTTCCCAAGGTAGACGCCATTGTGGTCGATGATTGTAAGGGAAGTTATGAAGCGGTCAAAAACTTGATTCAATTTGGTCATCGTCACATTCTCTCTCTGGGAGTGCGAAAGAGTGTCACCAGTTCTTTGCGCAAGGAGGGGTATCGTCAGGCGATGATGGAAGCTTTCGGGGCTGTGGATGAGCGTTTTTTGGTAGAAGCCGCCAGTTTTTCCTCTCACGATGCTTTGCGAGCGACTCGTAACGCCTTACACGCCTTGGTCTCCTTTACCGCAGTGTTTGCACATAGTGATTCACTGGCCCTGGGAGCAATGGAGGCCCTCGATGAGGTTGGTTTGCGGGTTCCTGATGATGTTTCCGTAGTCGGCTTTGATGGTGCATATGCGTTCTGTACTTTTCCGAAATTGACGACCATGGTTATTCCCAACTATGAGATGGGGAAGATGGCTGCAGAGCTGCTTTTGGAGCGCCTGCGTGGTGATTCGACACCACCAACCCAGAAATTGGTTTTACCCACTTTCTTGCACCAAAGTTCTCTGCGGGAAATACGTCTGTGAGGAGATAAGGATGACTTTCTGAAGGGGGAAAAAGCGATGTACTCCAAGAGAGAGGAATTCTTGTGGGGCGTGGCTACGGCTGCGTATCAAATTGAGGGTGCGTGGAATGAAGATGGAAAAGATGAGAGTATCTGGGATCGATTTGTCCATACCCCGGGCAATGTTGCCGATGGGACTACCGGCGACATTGCTTGTGACCACTATCATCGTATGGAGGAAGATGTAGCACTCCTCAAAGAATTGGGAGTGAATGCTTATCGCTTTTCCATTTCTTGGCCTCGGGTGCTCCCTCAGGGGAGAGGGAAAGTGAACGAAAAGGGTGTTGACTTCTATCGGCGTCTTCTTGACAAATTGAAGGAAAACCACATCCACGCGGTGGTAACTCTCTACCATTGGGATTTACCCCAGGCGCTTCAGGACACAGGTGGGTGGAAAAATCCTGAAAGTGTCTTCGCCTTTCAAGAGTACGCTCATCTTGTCTTTTCCCGTTTTGGGCAAGACGTGGATTTGTGGATTACCCATAACGAACCTTGGGTAGTTGCTTTTGTAGGACACTATGAAGGAAGGCACCCCCCGGGGGAGAGAGATTTTGCCACCGCCCTTTGTGTTTCGCGCCATCTCCTCCTTTCCCACGGTCACGCGGTCAAAATTTTCCGAGGGGAAAACCTGAAAACACCGATTGGTATTGCCTTGAATCTCTCTCCGATTCACCCTTTCTCCCATGATCAAGAGGATCGGGAAGCTGCCTACCGCTTCGATGGGTATCTCAATCGTTGGTTTTTAGACCCTCTCTTTCGGGGTCAGTTCCCACAGGATATGCTCGATTGGTATGCACAGAAAGGATTTGCCGTTCTTCCTCTCCAAGAAGAAGAAAGCCGCTTGATTTCCCAACCCATCGATTTTCTGGGCATTAACTACTATACCCGTCATATTATAAAGAGAGGGTCACAATCTCTTCTGGAGAGTGAGGGAGTACGTTTGTCCAATAGGGAATACAGTGATACCGGATGGGAGGTTTACCCTGAGGGGTTGCGAGAGCTTATCGTGCGTCTAACCCAAGATTATGCACCTTTTGCCATTTATATTACCGAAAACGGATTCGCTTACCCTGATGTACTTGAGGACGATGGAAGGATAAGAGACGCAAAGAGGATTGTCTATCTGAGTCAACATCTTCGAGAGCTCACGCAAGCCATGGAACAAGGATATCCGGTGCGGGGATATTTCGTTTGGAGCATTATGGACAATTTCGAATGGAACGCCGGTTTCTCCAAGCGCTTTGGTTTGGCATACGTTGATTACCATACACTCCGCCGCATTCCTAAGGAGAGCTTTTTCTGGTATAGAGAATTCTGTACCCGAAAAAAAACCATTATGACTTAATGGAGGAGAAAAATAGGTTTTTGGAGAGATGCTCTCCGCTCCATGGAAAACGCTTGAGGGTCATGGTGGGTAAATAATGGGGATCACGCTGGTAATCAAATAGCATGAGACCATCTCCAAACACGGTTCCATTGGGAAAGAATCATTTTCATTCCTTGGGAGTCATACGCTTCTCACACGTTCTTTTTGGATAGAGTTTGTTCCTAAGCGAGTATTATAGTGAGGGTCTTCAATCCTTTACCTCTCTTTCGCACTCGCCTCCAATTACACCACCTTACCTCGTCGTTTTATCTTGTTTCCTTCGCGCCTATCTGACCAAAACCTGGATAGTGATGAGAAGTGACCGATGCTTTTCCTCATCAACCTTTTAAGAAGTCTTTTCGAGATGAAAGACCGTGCATTTCTTTGTAGATATGGGGGGATGTTGGTATTCGCTCTCCCAAGAGAGAAAGTTTTACAAGGTACGATTTCGAGGAGCTTTCAGGATAGAGATCGCGAGAGTTGAAGAAATAATTGACAAGAAAGAGGGTCCATTATATAATGGAAGCTGATATAAATTTCATGTTAATTTTAACATAATGGGAGGTTTCCCAATGAATTCCTCAAATACCATGAAGATCAACCCCCGGCTTCTCGAAGACCTCAAGGCTCGTAATCCAGAACTTGAAATTTGGTGGGATTCTCACCCGAGTTTTTATCGGATTTTTCTTGCTCAGCTAAAAGAGAAAGGGGCAGAAGAAAAGGACTTAATTATCCTGAGAAAATGGATGTCACACAATGAGGGGGGATTCTTCTTCTTTGACGGCGTAACCACCAATCCACCACTCGTGTGGAAACTCCTGAATTCTTATCCTCAAGTTGTGGAGAGAGTAAAGGAACTCGGTGCAACATTTTATACTGCCTCAAGCGAAAATCACGCCTGGTTTGATTTTTATTGGATGGTAGGGAAAATTGGTTCGGATAAATTCCTTTCTAATTTTTACCGAAGAGGGAGGCAATTTGGTTTCGTTTGTGCTCAAGTGGACCCTCGTCATAGTAAGAACACAGAGCGGATGCTTTTCGAGGCTTTGAAACTCTCTCGCATCAACCCGAATATGATGATAAAGATACCTGCCACAAAGTCTGGGCTTCTGGTCATTGAAGAACTTACCAGTCTCGGAGTATCCACCAATGCCACTTCTTGTTTCTGTGTGCCTCAAGTTGTAGAAGTGGCTCGAGCGGTGCAGAGAGGTTTCGAGAAGGGGAGAGTGCGAGGCGTAGATTACAGTGGGTGGAGATCGGTCATTACCATGATGATCGGTCGTTGGGAAGCCTCTCCAGAGCTTGAAGAAGAAGCGAAAAGAAAGAATATCGTTTTGGAAGAGGAAGACCTGCGGTGGTTTGGTGTACTCATGGCTCACAAGGCTACGGAAGAAGTGAAAAAATTAAAGTCTCCTACCAAAGTTTTGGTGTGTTCTACTCGGAAAGGACCTGGCGGTGGATATCTCCATCTTGAAGAAATTGCCAAACTCCCGGTAGTTATTACTATGAATCCTGAGGCCATCGAATGGGGTGTCACGTTTCTTCGAGAGGAACGTGTGCGAGCGCCCTTCGAAGCGCCGACGTCTGTTCTGCAGAAACTCGCTGAAGTCAATTTTGCCCAAAAAAGTCTCGTGGCAGATGGTTTCTCTATGGATGAGATTGAGGATTCCGGTGCACAAAAGCATAACTTACAGGAATTTTCCGAAGCCATGACCAAGATTGAAAAATTCTTTTCGTGAGATTCTATGATCTGCGACGAAAAATATCTCATGGAATTTGCTTCTTTGGTACGAAAAAGGATTATCAAAGCTACTCTTCGAGCAGGGGTGAGTCATATAGGGGGCTCTCTCTCCATTGTTGAAATTTTGACTTGCCTTTTCAACGGAATTCTGGGAATTGATGGTGAAAATCTTTCTTCTCGAACACGAGATCAATTCGTTCTTTCGAAAGGTCATGCAGGCTTAGCTCTCTATGCCACCTTGGCAGAAAAGGGGTATCTTGGGGAAGAACTTTTCTGGGAGTATGGATGGGAAAAGGAAACTCCATTGGGCATTCATCCGGAACTGGGAATTCCAGGAATTGATGCAGCGACGGGTTCTTTAGGTCATGGCCTGGCTTTAGGTATCGGTTTTGCTTTGGCCTTTTCCATGCAAAAAAAGCCCTTTCATGTTTTTGTCCTGATTGGAGATGGAGAGCTCAACGAAGGGACGAACTGGGAATGTCTCCCCCTTGCCGTGCGGTATAAACTCGATAATCTTACCCTCATTATCGATCGAAACGGTTTACAGCTTTCAGGATATACCGAGGATATGCATCCTCTTGACCCTCTTCAGGAGAAGTTCATCGCTTTTCGCTGGAATGTGCAGGAAGTGAATGGTCATAATCTGAGGATGGTTTGGGATGCCCTTTCTCAAGCAAAGATACGTAATGATCGTATACCACTTGCGGTGATTGCTCACACAGTGAAGGGAAAAGGGATTGAAGAAATAGAGAATAAGGTGGAGTCACACTATTGTGGCATTCCTCAAAAGATCGCTGAGAAATACCTCGGTGCTGCTCTTTACGGAGAAGCGGGGTTGAGACAATGAAAGACCGGAGAAGCGCACTCCAAGAAGTGCTTGTAGAGCTTATCGAAGAGGGGAAGGAAATCGTTTGTGTTTCGGTGGACTCGGCTTCCCGTTTTAAGAAGGTGAAGGATACATACCCTCAAAGGGTTATCGAATGTGGTATCTGTGAACAGACGGGAATGGGAGTCAGTGCAGGGTTGGCGCTCCAAGGTTTTATTCCCGTCATCTCGGGTTATGCTACTTTTCTCACTATGAGAGCCTTGGAACAGATTCGTACCGACATTTGTCGATGGTCTCTCAATGTGAAAATTTGTGGTACCGATGTGGGTTTTGCTGCCCAGTATGCGGGATTTACCCATCAAGCTTTCGAAGATATAGCCATTCTCTCTTCCTTGGATAATCTCATTGTCTGTGAGCCTTGTGATTGGCAGGATACCTTGCTCTTGGGCCGGGTTCTTTTTGGGGAGATTCATGGTCCTGTTTATGTGCGTTTCGGGGCTCGAGAAGGGGAAGAGAATTTTTCGGAACACCGTCAACCGGTAGAGGTGGGATGTTTTGAGCCCCTTTCGGGGGATGCGTTTACGGGAGCCGATATCGTCGTAGTGACTCTGGGGCAACTCGCAAAGGTGGGTGCAGAAGTGGTAAATGGTTTGGAAAAACGGGGATACCAGGCCTTTCTTTTCAATGCTCGCTTTGTTAAGCCCATTTCTTTGGAATTTGTAGCTAAAATTGCCCGTCGGGTGAAAGTTGTAGTGACCATTGAGGAACATTCTGGGAAGGGAGGGTTGGGTGATAACCTTCTTTTGGCTTTTCACGAGGTAGGTTGTATTCCTGGTTTTGTGAAGTGTGCTGTTTCTGGAAACTTTGGTTCTTCGGGGAAAAGAGATTATCTCTTGCAGAAACACGGTCTTGATGCTTCCTCAATTGTGACGAAAATACTTCAAACGATAGAAAAGGGAGGTGATAGAGGGAGGAACATTTTGGAATGGGAGCACAGAAGTGGGAATCATTGAGTATGAGACGTGAATGCCTTTTGGGAGAGAAAGGAGGAAATGAAAGGTGAAGTATCGTGCGTGGGTCAGTATAGGAATGGTGGCAATCTTAGTTTTGGGTTTTGCTTGTATGGTCCTGGCCCAGGAAAAGTTTGGCTTAAAGGACATCCCCGAGATTAAAAACAAAAAAGCCATTAATATGATAGTAGAAACAGGTGCGGCATGGGACAAAGTCATAGAGTATATCAAGCAGTTTGAAACAGCAACTGGGGTTAAGGTAAATATTGAACGAGTGGCCTCACCAGTGGTCTATTCTAAGGAGAATGTAGAGCTCATGGCCGGAACTGGGTACTACGATGTAGTTTACGTTGAAACTTCATGGACATGCGAATGGTCGGATTATCTTTGGAGCCTTGAAGAACTTGCTGCTCAGTACGATCCAAAGGGAGTCGAAGGTTTTCAGGAGGATATACAAAATATCTCTCCGGTACTTTTGCGATGTGGTCAAGCTTATGGGAAACAGATGGTATTGCCCTTCTACACCTATCATATGGGTATGTTCCTTCGCCAAGACGTGTACGATGATCCAACCGAACAAGCAGCATTTAAAGCAAAATATGGTTACGATTTAAAGCCACCTACGAGTTACAAAGAGCTTTACGACCAAGCGGAGTTCTTTACCCGTAAAAAAGGAGATGCACTCAAAGGACAACCCCTTGATCACGATTTGTATGGTGTAGCTATGATGGCTGGTGCCTATCAGATTAACGATGAAATCAGCTGCTGGATATGGGGTATGGGTGGAGATTACGCAACGGTGGTGAAGAATCCTGATGGAACCATTAAGGAGTTTGTGATCACTGGGAAGGACAAAGATGCTTTGAAGCAAGCCCTTACTCAGTATAAAGACCTTCTCAAATTTGCTCCTGCCGGTTGTCTTACTGCTAACTTCGACTTTGCTTGTGCTCAACAAGGAGAGGGTTTTGCCATCATACAACCACATCAGTTTGCCAGTCTTTTCACCTGGACTGCCGATCTCCTCAAAGAAAAAGTTCCTGATGGACGCTTGGGTATTTACCCAACCATCGGTGGACAACCTTACACCGGTGCATGGTCGCTTGGTGTAGCTAAGGCAAGCAAAAACCCCGAAGCCGCTTACTGGCTTGTGCGATACATTGCTTCTTATGACTGTCAAAAGGTTCTCATGAAAGAGGGTGGTCAATTCTCTGCCCGCATGGACCTTCTCCTTGATCCGGAATTCCACTCTGCCGAAACCGAGTACCCCTTGGGTCTCACCTGTAGTTATCTCGTAGATATCTGGAAAGCACAGGCGCCTTATGTAGATAATTACTGGTACTTCAACACCAAAGCCGGTGGCAAAGTCTACGAGATGCAGATGAACGTTCTTCACAAGCCCATGGCGGATGCGAGCACCATTGATGAGTGTATTCGGGAACTCGTGGATAAAACCATTGAACTGACTTCGAAATTTGACACCGTTCCAATCAGAGAAGAGTGACGGTTGATTCTAAATACTTCTCGGGGTGGATCGCGCCCACCCCGAGAAAAGTGGAGGGAAAAGAATGAAAGCAGAAACGCCTTGGGAAACCCGGACAGATTTCGCAGTGGTGAGAAGATCCACTGTTTGGGAAATTCTTACCAGCGAGAAATATTTTAAATGGACACTCCTTATTCCGCTTCTTGTGGTTTTGGCTATCTTCATGCTCTATCCACTCCTTTACTGTGCCTATTATTCTTTTCATCAATGGGGTATGAGGGGGGAGGCTATTTACGTTGGGGCGCAAAATTATCGCCAGCTCCTCAATGATAAAGCTTTTTTGGAGGCACTTTATCGGACTCTTAAGGTTCTCGTTATCTGTGTTTCCTGTGAACTTTTGATTGGACTCGGTTTGGCGTTACTTTGGAGTCGAAATTTTCCCGGAGAGAACGTGGTTCGCGGTCTTGCTCTTTTTCCTTTGCTGGTCGCTCCACTCATTCTTTCGCTCCTTTGGAATTTTATGTTTGAGTATGATTTTGGAGCAGTGAATTTAGTTTTACAAGCTCTTGGGCTTAATAAGGTATACTGGTGGTCTCCAGAACGAGCCTTGTACACCATCTGTTTTATCACCATTTGGCAGTGGTTCCCTTTTGCTACTTTTGTATTGGTAGCAGGCTTACGTAGTCTCCCCAAGGATGTTTTTGAAGCGGCGCGGGTGGATGGAGCTTCGCCGTGGTATACTTTTCGGAGATTGACTCTCCCAATGCTCAGTCCTCTCATTATGATTATTGTGGTTCTGCGCACCATGTGGCTTATTCGTCTTTTTGACCCCCTCTACGGGACCACTCGGGGGGGTGTACAAACGGAACTTTTAGATTGGATTGTGTATCGTACCGCTTTCGTTTATTTCGATATTGGTTATGGGTCAACTATGGCCATTTTTTCGTTAGTTCTTACGATTGCGGTTTGTGCCGTTATGTTTAAGATTCTCATGAAAGCTCTTGGTGGAGCTCATTGAAAGGGGTGAAGGAGAGATGAATGGCGTAGGTAATGTGTTTTTTTGGATCATTACGTTTTTTGTGCTCTTTGTGATTGTAGCTCCCCTGGCCTGGATATATCTTACCGCCTTCAAGGCACCGAACGACATTTTCGCCACCGAGGCTAAAAAACTGATTTTCTTTCAACCCACTACGGAGAATTTTCATCGTCTTTTCAGAGAATTCCCGTTTTGGGATAATTTTTTAAATACCGTGATTATTAGTGTATCGAGCACGGTTGTTGTTTTGGTTATCGCTTCTCTTGCAGCATATAGTTTCGCTCGCTGGAATACGGGGAAAGGTCATCTCCTTTTTAACACCATTTCCACGCGTATGTTTCCTGGGGTTGTAGCGGCTATACCGTTTTTTGTGATGTATCGGAACCTCGGTCTTCTCGATACCCGCTTCGGTCTCACTCTTTTGCATATTTACTTTAACGTTTCTTTTGCGACCTTCCTTTTGTATGGATTTTTTAAAGAGATTCCCGAAGAGCTTGAACAAGCAGCAATGATCGATGGATACAGTCGAGCTGACATCTTTCGGAGAGTGGTCTTGCCATTAGTCCGCCCGGGAATTGCCGTGACTGCAGTCTTTTGTCTGGTATGGTCGTGGAATGAATTCCTGTTTAGTTTTCTTTTCACGCGCATGGCGGCTCGCCCGGTAACGGTTCTCATTTCATCGTTTTGGGGTTCCATTGAAGTCCAGTATGGCCCGATGGCAGCAGGAGCGGCGATTGCAATTCTTCCTACGCTTCTTGTGTCGTGGTTTATGCAACGGTATATCATCCGTGGCCTTACCTTTGGTGCGGTAAAAGGTTGAGGTAAAAAATGTTTGAAAGAGGTTAGGTGAAAATGATGTTTCCTCGTATGACAACTGGGGATTGGATTTTCTGGTCGATTCTCTCCTGGATTTTTGTGAATCTTCTGTGGCTCAAGTTTGTGGAACGGTTTGTACCTTTTTGGGTTGGGATCATTGTAGCAACGGTTTTTGCTTTGTTTCTGCTCCGGTTTGGTCCTCGTCCCAAAGAGGAGGAAGAAGAGGAAGGAGAGGAGTAATTTTATGGCAGAAGTACGGTTGGAGAACGTGGTAAAAATGTACGGAAAAAAGATGGCCATTCGAGGTGTGAGTTTTACCTGCCGGGAGGGAGAATTTTTCTCTATTCTTGGTCCCACCGGCGCAGGAAAAACCACTATTTTGAAAATGATTGCAGGGATAGAGAACGTGACCTCGGGTACGATTTATTTCGATGATAGAGTGATTCATCATCTTCCTCCTCAGGAACGCAATGTTTCCATGGCCTTTGAAACCTATAATCTCTATCCTCACATGACTGTGTACGATAACATTGCATTCCCTCTGAGGGCCCCTCGCTGGAGATTGAAATTGACTCCGGCAGAAGAAAAGAGACGGGTAGAGGAAATCGCTTCGTTTCTTGGTATCGAGAAACTCTTTGACCGTCTCCCTCAAAATTTAAGCGGAGGCCAAAAACAGAGAGTATCTTTGGCTCGAGCTTTGGTGCGGAGAGCCGAAGTGTATCTCCTCGATGAGCCCATTGCTCATCTTGACGCAAAGCTCAAGTTTTCTACCCAGACGCTCCTTAAGGAATTTGCGCAGCAGTATGGAAGTACTGTAATCTATGTGACCCATGACTTTAGAGAAGCCTTAGCTCTCTCAGATCAGATGGTGGTTTTGCGTAGGGGAGTCGTGGAACAAGAGGGTACCCCTGAGGAGGTTTACTATTCCCCGAGGACCGACTTTGTGGGAAGGTTGGTGGGCGATCCTCCGATGAATCTCATCGATGGAGAAGTGATATTCCAGGGCGAAGAAGTCACTTTTCGAAAAGGGGAAGACTTTGTTTTCCGGTTGAGGGGAGAGCTTGCCGGGAAAGCCAAAGAAGTGATCCAGGAAAGAAATGGAAAACCAATGGTTTGCTTGGGTATTCGTCCAGAGCATATTCGCCTTGGAGAGGAGCGCTCCTCGGAGAATTCCTTTGCTCTTCCTATATACGCTGTCATTCATGAAAGTGAAAGCAGCGTAGTGACCTTCAGGCTTAGAGATAATACCTTTCTCTATGTACGCACGGTAGGATTTTGCAAATACGGGAAAGCGGAAAGAGTTTGGCTGGATTTCAACCCAGATTGGATTTTCTTCTATCGGAAAACCGTAGAAGTTGCTAAAGAGGGGAGCTCTGAAAGATGAGTAGAATTGATGTACGCGGCGTGTGGAAGATTTATCCTCGGGGAAACGTGGTAGCGGTTCAGGATTTTACCTTTACCTGTAATGATAGAGAATTTTTGGCCATTCTTGGTCCTTCAGGTGGAGGGAAGAGCTCAACTCTTCGAATGCTTGCCGGTCTTGAAGAAATCAGTAAGGGTGAGATTCTCTTCGATGGGAAAGTGGTCAATCATTTGGGCCCGGCAGAGAGAAACATTGCTTTGGCTTTCGAGTCTTATGCACTTTATTATCGATTGAATGTTTACGAGAATATTGCTTTTCCCCTGCGAGCAAGAGGCATGAAGGGGAGTGAAGTAGACGGAAAAGTAAAATCTATTGCTGAGCTTTTAGAATTGACTTCCTACCTTAAAAAATATCCCGGTTCCCTGGCGGGAGGAGTTCAGCAGAGGATATCCTTAGCAAGAGCTTTAGTTCGCAGACCCAATGTGACCCTATTAGACGAGCCTCTTTCTCACATGGACCAACGAGTGCGACATGAAATTCGCGCTCGTATTCGCCATCTCCATGATGAACTTGGTTTGACCACTGTGTATGTTACCCATGATCAGGCAGAGGCCATTTCGCTCTGCGATCGTCTTCTTATTATTAATGAAGGGAAACTTCAACAGATTGGAACAGTAGAAGAAGTTTGGAATCGCCCTGCCAATAAGTTTGTAGCCTATTTCATCGGTGAACCTACGATGAATTTCATCCCGGGTTTTGTGGAACATGAAAGGTCAATTTTCATCGCTACGCCAGAAGGAAAGAGAGTTTTTCATGTGGAAGGGAAGCTTGATGCACAATACATTGGCGTAGAGATAACCATAGGAGTTCGTCCTCAGCATATCGAAGTCTTTCGGGAGAAGAAAGAGCATAACGCTATCGCCGGAGTGGTAAGGGTAATAGAGTTTCAAGGCGACAAGACCGTATTAACCATCAAACTTGAAGACGAGGTGGGAACAGAGGTAAAAGCCGTGGTTCCGGCACAGGAGAGTTACCGTGAAGGAGATAGGGTGTGGTTATACTTTGCACCGAGCTCTATTCGCATTTTTGCAGGTGATGTCCTTATTCTCTAAGGATTCAACATTTTTGGGGGTGAAATATCATGGCATTTCTTGTCAACATTAATGAAGTTGTACCTGATACTTGCGAGCGGTCGTTTCGATACTTTGCCAAGGAAAAGAGAGGAGAAACCTTGAGAGATACCTATTGGCTCATTGATCCGGCTACTTCTCCCTCCAAGGTGCTTAAGCTTGGATATACCATTGTTTATCCCGATGGTAAAACCACGGGGCACGCTCATCCTGATGAAGAGGAAGTGTACTTTGTATTGAGCGGGCGAGGAGAGATGGTTATTGGGGAAGAGCGTTTTCCTATTAAGGAAGGAGAAGCCTTTTACGTGGAACCAGGAAAATACCATGTAACCTACAATACGGGTATTTTACCCCTTACCATTCTTTGGGTTACGGGAAAGGTTAAACAAGCCGAAGAGACCAAGAAGGGAGGAGAGTAGATCGATGCAGGCTCAGGGAATGATCGTCAACGGGAAAATGGTAAACCAGAGTGAGGGAGGAAAACACATCGAGGTGATCAATCCTGCCACGGAGGAAGTCGTGGGGCGGGTTCCCGTTGCCTCGGAAAAGGAAGTCGACGAAGCCGTACAAGCGGCCCATCGGGCCTTTGAGAAATGGGCAAACCTTAGTCCTTTTGAGCGTGCTCGCTTGCTTTATAAAGCTGCCTCTTTGGTTGAGGAGCGGGCGGATCAGATCGGTCAGATTCTTACCGCTGAAGAGGGGAAACCCCTCAAGGAAGCAATAAGTGAAGTGAAGGGTTCGGCTGAGGTGTTACGCTATTTTGCCGAGGGGGGCAAGCGAGTTTTCGGTGAAATTATTCCTCTCGATAAAACCTATTTACAAAGCGTCGCCATTCGTCAGCCACTGGGTGTGGTGGTGGCCATTACTCCTTGGAATTACCCGGTTCAACTTTTAGCTTGGAAGGTGGCGGCTACTTTGGCTGCGGGTTGCACGGTGGTTGCCAAACCTCCTTCAGAAACTCCCCTTTCTCCTTTAAAGTTTTTGGAGTGTTTTCTTGATGCAGGTTTTCCAGAGGGAGTAGTGAATGGCGTAACCGGTGCAGGATCGGTAGTAGGAAAGGGACTTATTCTCCATCCCTTGGCGAGAAAGGTGAGTTTTACCGGTTCTACCGAGGCAGGAAAAAAGGTTATGGAGTATTGCGCACAAGGGGTGAAAAGAGTAACCCTTGAGCTCGGGGGACAATGTCCATTGATTGTTTGTGCTGATGCTGATTTGGAAAAAGCGGTGAAGAGTGGGGTGCGCCGCTCATTCAGAAACATGGGTCAAGTGTGCAATTCTATCAATCGCATTTATGTTGAGAGATCTATCTATGAAGCATTTGTGGAACAGTTTGTAGCTGAAACAAAGCAACTTCGGATTGGCAATGGATTGGTGGATCCGGACGTCGATCTGGGGCCGATGGTGAGCCTTGAAGCCCTCGAGAAAGTCAGAGAACATATCCATGATGCTTTGCAAAAAGGAGCAAAGGTATTGCATGGTGGCCAAAGACCGGAAGGAAGAGAATACGAGAAAGGGTATTTCTTCCAACCCACCGTGGTTGTAGATGTGAATCATGAGATGTTAATCATGAAAGAGGAAACTTTTGGTCCGGCAGTAGGTATTATGCCTTTCGATGACATCCCACAGGTGATATCGTGGGCAAATGGGACTCGCTACGGGTTGGCAGCCTACGTGTATACTTCCAATCTCAACAAGGCCCAAAAAATTTGCGTAGGTCTTGAATGTGGCAATATTGGACTCAATAACGTTGATGTAGCAACGATTTATGCTCCTTACACCGGCTGGAAAGAAAGTGGCTTTGGAACGGATCTCGGTCCCGAGGGAATAGAGTCGTACCTTGAAGTGAAGCACATAAAGATAGAATTTGAGAAGTAGAAAGGAGGGCGAGGCATTGGGAAGCCAAAAGAAACCCTGTGTGGTAGGAATAGATATTGGAACTTCAAGCTGTAAAACCTTAGCAGTTGATGAAGAAGGAAGGGTACTCTCGAGGGTTACTCGAGAGTACCCTGTATATACGCCTTTCCCGGGTTGGTCGGAACAAAATCCTCTCGATTGGTGGGAGGCAACCAAGATTACTCTTTCTGAATTGTTGTTTGACCTTGAGGCGAAGGGTTATTCTATCGAGGGAATTGGTCTCACCGGTCAAATGCATGGTCTTGTACTTTTCGATGACCTTGGGAATGTACTCCGTCCGTGTATCATGTGGAACGATCAAAGAAGTGCCCCTTATTGTGAAAAGATTCACGAATTAGTGGGAGGTAAGAAGGAATTCTTGTGCCTTACTAATAACCCCATGCTTCCGGGCTATACCGGTGGGAAAATTCTGTGGGTCCGAGAACAAGAGCCTGAGATTTTCTCCAAAGCAAAGAAATTCCTCTGCCCCAAGGATTACATAAGACTCGAGCTCACAGGGGATTACGTAACCGATGTAACCGATGCTTCTGGAACCGGTTTGTTTTCGGTTCGAGAAAGAAAATGGGCAAAGGATCTCATAAAAAGTTTGGGAATCCCTTTTGAGCTTTTCCCGGAGGTCTGTGAGTCCCCCGAAATTACCGGTGTAGTTCAAAAGGAAGTGGCTACGGAAATAGGGGTCAAACCGGGCATTCCAGTTGTTGGAGGGGGAGGAGATGCTGTTGTTCAAACAGTAGGAGTAGGAGCTATCAATCCGGATATCATCAGTATTACCCTTGGTACGGCAGGGATAGTAGCCGTGTCACTTGATGGTTTTTGTGAAAATCCGGGGAGTACCTTGCAGTTTTTTTGTAATGCCATTCCCGAAAAATGGATTGTTTATGGGACAACCCTGGCGGCAGGGGGATCGTTGAATTGGTTTAAAAATACCTTGGGAGGACTTGAGAAAGAGGTGGCTCGATGGGTGAATCGCTCCCCCTATGACCTTTTGGATGAAGAAGCCGAGCTTTCTTCTCCTTTGGGACGAGGCATTCTCTTCCTCCCCTATCTCATCGGTGAACGATGTCCGCATAGTGATCCCAACGCGCGGGGAGTACTTATCGGATTCGGTTTACATCATTCTCGCAACGATATTGTACGGAGTGTTTTTGAGGGTATTGTCTTTAGTTTGCGAGATGTTTACGCCGCTATGGAGACTTTGGGCATTACCGCCTCTCAGGTCCGGCTTACCGGAGGAGGTGCGAAGAGCAAGCTCTTTCAGAGGCTCCATGCGGACATCTTTGATTCGGAGGTTTTAACCGTAAGTTACGGTGAAGAAGGTGGGAGCTACGGTGCAGCATTGCTTGCTGGAGTGGGTATAGGTCTTTGGTCTTCTATGCAAGAAGCAACAAGTAAACTCGAGGTGCAAGAGAGAACCGTTCCGAACGGAGAGAGCGCAAGGTTATATGCAGAGTTCTTCAGAGTTTATCAGAGCCTTTATAGTGTGCTCCAAGAAACCTTTCAAAAGATGAGTAGTTTCCAGAAATGAGGCGTTGCTATGTCTGAATGGAATATCTTACTTCCTCAACCGATAGCAGATAAGGCTCTGAAGATGTTGAGAGAGAGGAGAGAATTTACGGTTACGGTGCTCACTCCTCAAGAAAAGGAAAAAGTGAAGGAGTTACTTCGGGAGACCCATGGTTTGATTGTTCGGAGTGGCTTCAAGGTCAATCGGGAAATTCTTGACCAGGCGTCAAAACTTCGGGTGATATGTCGAGCGGGAGTAGGGCTCGATAATATTGATGTAGAATATGCCAAGAAGAAGGGAATCCAGGTCTTCAACGTTCCTGGAGGGAATGCTTCATCGGTTGCCGAGCACACCATAACTCTCCTTCTCACCCTGGCTAAAGGGATTTTCTTCTATGATCGGAAGACACGAGCAGGAGAGTGGAGCGCTCGATATTCATACAGGGCTTTAGAAATCGCGGGGAAAGTTCTCGGCCTCATAGGTTTTGGAACCATTGGTCGGGAGGTAGCACGTCTTGCGTTGGCTTTTGGTATGCAAGTTATCTTCTATGACCCTTTTGTTGGTGAAGAAACGTTTCCTCAAGTCACAAAGAAGGTAAAGCTTGGCGAGCTTCTTGCCGAGAGCGACTTTATCAGTCTCCACGTGCCTTTAACTCAAGAAACTCGTCATCTCATTGGGGAAAAAGAGTTGAGAGCTATGAAAGGAGAAGCATTTCTCATCAATGTTTCCCGAGGAGCAGTGATCGATGAACAGGCTTTACTTCAAGCCCTCAAAGAAGGGCGAATAGCCGGGGCTGCTTTGGATGTATTCGTTGACGAGCCTCTTCCTCCAGGTCATCATCTTTCCCTCTTGGACAATGTTATCTTGACTCCCCATGTTGCCGGTCTTACCAAAGAAAGCGTGGAACGGGTGGCTGTACAGGCCGTAGAGAAAGTAATCCAATTTTTGGTCGAAAAGCGAGGTGAATGATATGGAGAAAAAATCTATAAAAGATTATCTCTGTGGGGTTTTTGCTCCCATTGTGACCCCTTTTCGAGAAGATGGAACAGTTGATTTTCAAGCTCTCCGAAGAAACATTGAAAAACTTTCCCAAACCGGACTCCGAGGGTATTTTGCCTTAGGAACGAATGGGGAATTTCGCAGTCTCACATACTCTGAGAAACTTAAGATTGTTGAAATGGTACTCCAGGTTAAAAGAGGCAAAGTGGTCATCGGAGGAGCAAGTTATGAATCTACCTTTGAATCCATTCAATTGGCTCGAGATCTTGTTTCGTTGGGTGTAGATTTTGTAAGTCTTATGCCTCCTTCTTTCTTCGCGAAAAGAATGACCGATGAAGCCCTCTTTCGATATTTTGCCGATGTCGCGGAAACGTTAGAAAAACCGGTCCTCCTCTATAATAACCCCGCGGTGGCGAATAATCTTTGTCTCTCTCCTGCCTTGGTGAAGAGATTGAGTGAACACCCAAATATTTTTGGGCTTAAGGACACCTCGAAGGGTAATTACGATGCCTATATTGCTGCTTCCTTAGGGAAAGAGTTTTGGATTTTGGCCGGGTCTGCCGATTTTGTTTTTCCTGCACTCCTCGTAGGAGCAGTGGGTGGGGTTTTGTCCTTGGCCAATGTTTTTCCCGACCTCTGTTGTAACCTTGTGGAATTGGGAATGCAGAAGAATCTCGAGCGTGGTCTCACGCTTCATCGTTTTGTAGCGAAACTCAATAGTCTCGTCTCGGGAAAATATGGAGTAGCTGGGGTAAAAGCCGCCATGGACCTTTTTGGTTTTGAGGGAGGTTACCCACGTAAACCTCTCGGAGCCTTAGGAGAAGAAGAGAGAAAAAATATGGAGAAAGAGGTAAAAGAACTCTTTGCCCGTGCTCCAGAGGGTATAATACTGTAATTAAGGCTAAAAGGAGCGATGCCCATTGTCACCAAGGGTGGCGAAAGAAGAAGACTTTGAGCGCTTGGCAAAAATTGCGGAACTCTATTACCTTGAAGATCTCAACCAGAAAAAAATCGCCGAGCTCTTGGGCATTTCTTCCCAAAAAGTCTACCGCTTGCTCAAACGAGCGAGAGAATTGGGGGTTGTAGAGATTCGTATTCGACGGAGTGGGGAAGTGGATACGGAACTTTCTCATTCCCTTGCAAAGCGCTTTGGTCTCCATAACGCTTTGGTAGTTCGTACCTATAGCGATGTTTCCGAGGGGGTCATTAAAGCAGTAGCCCAAGCAGCTGCCTCCTTTTTGAAAGATTATTTTGTACCCTACACCAGCGTAGGGATAGCCTACGGGAGGACGCTCCACGAAGTACTTGAGTACCTCCCTCGGCTTGATCTCAAGGGAATACGAGTGGTACAGATGATGGGTGGATATGGGGGGAGACGGTGGAAGACGGTGGCGATAGAACTGGTAAAAGAGTTTGCCTCTCGTTTGGGTGGGGAACCGATCTATCTTTTCGCTCCTGCTTTTGCCAAAAATTCGGAAACCCGAAATGCTTTTCTGAGCGAAGAAGAAGTTCAAGAAGTCCTTCGGATGGCAGAAGAAGTTGATGTAGCATTGGTGGGTATCGGAGGGATGCGGAGAGAAACAAGCCTCCTTATCGAAACTGGTAATTTCGAGGAAGAGGAGATTGAAGCGCTGGTAAGAAGAGGAGCAGTGGGAGCCATATGCGGGACCTTCTTTGATAAGGATGGGGAAGTAATCCGTGGTGGTCTTGATCAAAAGAGAATAGCAGTAGATGTAAAACGTATTCGAAGTCGGGGATCCCGGGTGATTGCTATGGCAGGGGGCATGGAAAAGAAAGAAGCTATCTTGGGAGCGCTACGCGGGAAATGGTTAACGGATCTCGTCACCGATGCGCAGGTGGGAAAGTGGCTCTTGAGTGTTCCTCGAAGGGGATGACTCGGAGAAAAAGAAATGCCTGCTCCGAGTCATCGGACCATTTGAATTCTTGTCAAGCTGGCTTTTAAACGTTCGTCGTTTTTCCTCCATTCTCTCTCGACATCATTCACACGATGGTGCAATACCTCCGATCCGTTCATGCGCACTTTTCTTCCTAACATGTTCTTCATTTGTGTTTACATATTCTGCACTTGATACCATAGTTCCTCTCGATTTAGAAGTATGCTACGTACTCAGCGGATATTATCCGGAGATGAAGGTTGTGCCAACAATTCTGTGTAACTCATATTCACTCCTCTCCCTTCTCGTATTTTTCTCTCCTCAAAGCCAAGATTCCTCTCTTAGGAGATCAAAGGGAGGAAGCACTCTCTCGGTATATTCCTCATTCCCTTCTTTGGATGAGAAGAGGGAAGATGGGAAAAACCTC
>CAKZPS010000073.1 GCA_937139415.1 uncultured bacterium | reverse complement strand
CTTTCAGGGCTCGCAAGGACGGCCCCACTTTGTCACCGCGAGGGACTTCGGCTTTTTCGAATCCCCGTGGCGGTCTCTCTTCTTTCCTCCCACGAAACTAAGCGGGAAGAGAGCAAAATCTTGAGACGCGCGGAGATCGGAAAAAAGGTTCTCCTATTAAGAAATATTCTCAATGGGATACCATTTTCTCGCGAGAAGAGGATGATGAAAACATTACAGGATTCGATGCAATAGCGTGCGAAGAGTCTTGTACGTTTGGTAAAAACGAGGGCCGTAAAGCTTTTCCGTTGAGGAGCGAAAAAGGTTACTGGAAGAAGAGCTCAATCGGATCGTCAAAGTGCCAAAGAGAAGGACGATCCTGAAAGGATCGTCCTTTTTAGGTCACTGGAAAGGGAAAGGTACATGAGTGGAGCGATATCGACCTCGTTATCGTGAAGAGCACGGTCCGAAAACCCATCGAGAGAGTTTTGAAAGCGTCTCGTCTGGTGAAACCGATGGTAGGAGTCGATTTCTTCATTTATGCCCCTGAGGAATTTGATACTCTCCTCGAGGAGGGATTTCCTTTTCTGACCGATATCCTCAAAAAGGGAAAGATTCCTATGAAAAGAGAGACTGAAGAAAAACAGTATTTACAGGACAAAATACCCTGCCACTTTAGGGCTTTTACCGAGAGGTGAACCAACCGAGGAAGGAAGATGCAAGACAGGCGTTAAGAATTGCTCAGAAGGTGGTAACCAAAACTTCCCTTCTCTGGAGCATAGAGCATTCTTTGAGCTCCGCAATTATCATGATAGAATGGGATCGAGCTAAAGATTGAGGAGAGGATGAGGACCATGGGCGTTCGTAACGTGCCCTTGCAGGTGCTCGAGGAGATCGTGGAGAGGATTGTTAAGGTTGCTGACCCCGAGAGGATCGTTCTCTTTGGTTCCGCAGTCCGTGGGGAAATGGGGCCAAACAGCGATTTGGACCTATTGGTGGTCAAGTCTGGCGTTCACCGAAGGCATTTGGCCCAGCGAATTTACCTGAATCTGATCGGGGTGGGCCAAGCCGTAGATGTAGTGGTGGCCACTCCCGAGGATCTCGAACGTTACAGGGACTCCATCGGTCTTATCTATCGATCCGCTCTGAGGGAAGGAAAGGTTATCTATGAACGCAGGCCATCGTGCTCCTGATGACCCCTGTGAATGGCTAAGAAGAGCCAAAAGCAGCTTGGCTAAAGCTCAAGTGGGGATCAATATCCCAGATGTGTATCTTGAAGATCTTTGCTTTGACGCCCAGCAAGCCGCTGAAAAAGCCATCAAAGCTTTGCTCATACACCTCAAGCAGGACTTCCCGTATATCCATGATTTGGCGGCACTCTTAGCACGCGTCGAAAAAGCAGGTCTCCATGTACCTGACAGGATAAAGAAAGCAGCAGGTCTAACAGATTATGCGGTAGCTACTCGCTATCCTGGGGCATTCGAGCCGGTGACCAAGGAGGAATATGAGGAAGCGGTTTCCATAGCTAAGGAGGTGGTAGTATGGGTCGAAACCATATTGGGTGAGGATGAAAGCCTATGATCTTTTGCTGAGTGATAGAGATAAAGGGTTCTTGCCCCATATATCGGTTGGGTGATACCTTCAAGATCCTTAATGGTTTCCCATTGGTGACAGAAAAGCCATTGTGCATGCATTCCTTAGTACCCTTCTTTTGTGAAGAGTTCAACCTCAAAACTCGAGATTACCGCCTCGGGATCGGATCAGAGACTCATGGTTACCAAACCGGTGAGATACTTCGGCGTATCGAGGAGGTACTCCTTCAGGAAAAGCCCGCCTGGGTCGTGGTTTACAGCGACACCAATAGCACCCTCGGAGGAGTGCTGGTTGCGGCAAAACTCTCCATCCCCGTGGCCCATGTGGGGGTTGGGTTACGAGCGAACGACAAGTATGAACCTTTCCTGAAGAGATTAAACGAAGGCTTATTGCGCACTTTTTAGACCTGCATTTTTGCGGCTACTCAATGAGCCAGGGTTAACCTCTTAGCTGAAGGAATTTAGGATAAAAACATTTTCGTCACGGGAGCACTGTAGTTGATGCTCTGTTTATGATTCTTGAGCCAACTCAAGACCAAAATCCTTTGGCTTTACTGTCTCTCGATTTGTATGTAAGGAATCAAAAAACCTAAGGGATTACTTCACCCTCTTTTCTTTGTCACCGCGAGGCGCGTATCTCGCACCGTGGGGTCTCAAATTTTCTGGCCAAGGGCTTACATGTTCTCTGGCAATTTTAAAAACGGGATTCCCACGGGAGACGAAACTACAACCCTCGGAATGACCATCCACTTGTCACTGCGAGGGTTTCCGAAAGGAAACCCTGGCGGTCTCATGAGGTTGCTTTGCCAAGCGATAGAGCGAGGATCGCAAAAACGAAGCAATTTGGGGAAAGGCGAGATTACTTCACCCCCTTCGGGGGTTCGCAATGACGTCGTGAAAAAGGAGTTCGCAATGACTC
>CAKZPS010000072.1 GCA_937139415.1 uncultured bacterium | reverse complement strand
GGGATCTTAAAAAACACTCCTACAATAAGTTGACACCATCAGATCGTCCCCCTCACCTTGACGACCGGTCCAAAAAGTTTCACAATAGAGAAGAAAGGTGAACTCAGGAAAAGAGGTCCTCACCAAGGCAAGGAGGGGTGTTGGTTTGGTTTTCTCGCTGTGTTCCTCTCTCCATTGCATGGTGTTTTTCGCTCACCTCGGCTTGGGATTGTGGTCTTTTACCATGGTCGCCGATTCCCAGAGCGACTCCTCTTCTCTGTTCTCTGTTTCTCACTCGGTACTTGGGCACTCACTCTCTCTACGGTCACCACCCACATAGAATTTGTCTCTTTGGGGAGGAATCTTGTGGTACTCGTGAGAGGAATCTACCCAAATCTCCTCTTCCTCTTCGCTTTGGCCTTGAACGCAAAAGAACCACGTACCTCGAAGAGGTGGAGAGTAGCGATACTCTATCTCCCGGCTCTGTTCGCCGTTTTCGTCTGGAAAGGCATGAAACCACCGACGCCTCTCTCACTCCTTGATGAAAGCCCTAACCGGCGAGAGGACGGTAAGTAGCCATGCTCTCTGGGAGGGTTTCCCCCCTCCTCTTCGTTTCCCTGGTCGGGAATATCCTTGACGCATCGACCCGAGGGTTCAACCTCTTTTTACCCCACTTTTCCTCTCCCTCCCATGATCCATATTGATCACAGTCTTCGGAAGGATAGTCTCCTCACCTCTCAAGAAAGTGTTCCCCCGCCGGAAGAGAAAGGGGACGAGATACTCTGGTATCAATCCTATTCCCGAGTAGGGATGGTAGTTTTGGGAGGGGCGGGATTGAGTTTCCTTTGCTCCCTCAACACTCAACGCAATCTCCATTTCTCATTCTTCACGGGAAGCGTATTCCTTGTGACAGGTTTCCTCTTATTTATCATTCCCCTCCTCTTTTCTCACCCTAAAATTCATCTCTCCCTCACTCGCTCTCCTCGGTGCATCTACCATTGCCATCGAGTACCATGCCCAAACCCATTCTTCCCACTTCACACCGTGGATACTCATTCCACCACAGAACACACCATGGGAATCATCGACCCCACTTTCGGTTCTTCATCTACGCTATCGCAGCACTCTGGGCGTTCCAAATCTACCACCTCTACGCTCGATTTCCGTGAATGTCACCAATCTCGACGAGAAAATCAACGACATGTTGCGAGAGGTAGGGGAGTTCTATCAGGTGGATCAGGCTTACCTTTTCACCTTCTTTCCCGATTTAACCATTCACCAAACCTGTGAATGGTGTGGCAAAGGAATGGGCTCGGTCATCCATTTCCTCCAAGAAATCTCTGCCTCTCCAACCGATTGGTGGATGCACCATCTTTTGAATCGTGAACCTATTCTCGTCCTCGAGGTAAAGAGAATGGCTTCCGGAACCCAGAAAGAGAGGGAACTCCTCGAGAAACAATCCATTCGCTCACTGTTCGTTACCCCTCTCTTGAGTACCTCTCTCCTCTTAGGTTTCTTGGGCATCGATTCCATAAAAGGGAGGAAAATCTGGCGAGAAGAACACCAGGAAACGCTCCAAATCTTGGCCAATCTCGCTGCAGATGTACTCATTAAGGTAAAAAACGAAGAGGAAATCAATGTATTGGCCTTCCATGATCCTCTTACCGGTTTTCCCAACCGAATACTCTTCACCGATCGGCTCCAACAAGCATTGGTTATAGTAGATCGCCAAGTAATTCTGTCGGCGTCATGTTCATAGACCTCGATTCGTTCAAAAATATTAATGACACCATCGGTCACGAAATGGGAGACACGGTGTTACAGAGAGTCGCCGAACAGCTCTCTGTATCTGTGCGTAGGGGCGACACGGTGTGCCGTTTCGGAGGCGATGGGTTTACCGTGATTTTCCCGAACATCACCCACCGCGAGGACCTCATCGAAGCGGTAGAACGAATCATGAGTACCCTCAAAAAGCCCTTCACCGTCAACCAACAACTCATTGAGATCACGGCGAGTATCGGCATCGCTATGTACCCCCAAGACGGAAAAAAGGCCGAAGAATTACTGAAAAATGCCGATTTAGCTATGTACGTTTCCAAAGAGCGGGGGAGAAACCGTTATATTTTTTTTCTCCTCCATGGTATCGCAAAAAATCTACGCACGAACCATTCTCCTCCATCACCTCTCCCACTTAAAAGAGGAAGAGGAGCTCTGTCTCTCCTACCAACCCCAAGTGAACCCGGTCACTAAGGAAATTGGGGGATTAGAGGTCTTCGTGCAATGGAAACATCCTCAGTTAGGAGTCCTCCCACTCTCTCTTCATCCCCCTCGCCGAACAGTCTCACTCTATCTCCTCCATCGACGAGTGGGTTCTCAAAATTGCCTGTAGTCAAAACAAACTCTGGCAAGAGATAGGGTTACCACCAATTCCTATAGCGATCAACCTCTCCCGCGAACAACTCAGAAACCCCCGGTTAGCTCAAACGCTCGTGAACATCCTCCACCAAACAGGGCTTAAATCGAAATATCTTGAGCTTGGATCGGCGAAAACATTATCTTTGCCGAGGGAAACTCCATCGTTCCAAGCCTTCGAGGGTTAAAGACGTTGGATATATCCCTCGTCCTCGATAATTTCGGCAGTGGATACTTCTCTTTCATCAACTCGAAGGTAATCGTTACAGGGGTAGAAAATGCAAGGCAACTTGAAGCTCTCGTTACCCTCAGTTGCCCATGGGTACAAGGATATCACCTTTATAAGCTCCTTGGGGTAAGAGAAATGGAAATGGTGCTGCGGAGTACGATGGAGAAAAAGCAATAAAAGAGCTTCTCCTCACGCAGGGTCCAAGATCGAGTTTGGGCTCTCGAATGTTTCCAAAGGACCCAAAAATGACACAACCGTGACATCACCGCGGAGGAAAATCTTTCTATCCCGTTTCTATTTCGTCTCCATCCGCTCTAATTCTTGATAGTCTACTTTCCCCATTCGGGTAAGAGGAAGGCTGTGCACGAAGACGATTTCTGCGGGAACTGACCATTTGGTGAGTCGTTTTGCAACATAATCTTTGAGCTCGTTTGCGAGTTTCCTCTCATCTTCCCGTTTTCCCCGCAGGACGACGAAGGCTTTCACCCGATTCATGGTGTAGGGATCGGGAGAACCGACCACACAAGCTTGCGCTACTTGCGGATGGGTGAGAAGGACGTTCTCTACCTGGGAAGGGTAGACGGCAAAACCGGAACACTTGATCAGCCGCTTCAGCCGACCGACGAAATAGAGATACCCTTCCTCGTCGAGATAACCTAAGTCACCGGTGTGAAGCCAAGTGAGTCCATCAGGGTGGAGGCGAAGCACTTGAGCCGTTTCCTCTTCTCTCTGGTAATATCCCAACATCACCGTAGGTCCATGAACACAGATTTCGCCAATTTCGTGAGGAGCAAGCGGTTCAACGGTGCCCGGGGACACAATCTTGAAGCGGTTTCCGGGAAGAGGTAAACCTACGCTCCCCTCTCTTTTTTCGCCCTCCGGCATGATGGAACACGCAGAGACACATTCGGTGAGACCGTAACCTTGGCGGAGGGTAACCGCCCCCCCATGGTCCCTCACGAACTGGTTGAAACGGTGAATGAGTAAAGGAGGAACGCTATCCCCACCGCACACCGCTCCTCGGAGGTAAGAAAAAGAAGTCTTACAAAACCGAGAACTATTCACCAAAGCCTCAAAGTGCGTAGGCACTCCGGCAAGGTAGGCAGGCTTACGCTTGAGAACGGCGTCGATAAAAACCCTGCGGCTAAAGCGGGGAACCAAAATACAGCGTCCTCCATGGAGGAGGGTGGGATGCATACATACCCCGAGACCAAAGCCGTGAAAGAAAGGAAGGATACCGAGAACCGAGGCTTCTTGAGGTGGCACACGCACCTGAGAGAGGACTTGGTCAGCCAAGGCGTTACAATGAGTATTAGAGAGGAGCACTCCCTTGGGAGTTCCGGTGGTTCCACCGGTAAAGAGCATGAGAGCAGGTTGCTCCGGAAAGAAAGAGAAGGGAGAAAGAGAGGTAGGCGCTTCGGCGAGAAAGGACGTCCAGGAAAAGTGATACCCCTTCCGACGGAAAAGAACAAAAGAACCTTTTCTCGCTAAGGAGAGAAAACGAGGTAAAGGAGGAAGATCAAGGGTAAAGGGGACCACGATAGCCTTCACCTGTGGATTTGATGCTATTACTTCACGAAAGGAAGGATAGAAGAGATCCAAGGTAACTATCCATCGACTTTCGGTATACTCAAGGTAAAAGGAGAGTTCTTGGGGTGTAGAGAGAGGATGAACGAGGCAACTCACCGCGCCGATATAGTTAAGGGAATAAATGGCTAACACCATAGCGGGGAGATTGGGAAGGCACAAGAGTACTCGTTCCCCCGGTTGGACTCCTCGTTTTTGCCAGGCGGAAGCACAGCGCTTGATCGCGGTTACAAGCTCACCATAGGTAATGACATGACCGAAGTAGTCCAAAGCTCCATACGCAGGGTAGCGTTCGGCGGTAACAAGAAGACGCTCTACCATCGAGGGATAATGTTCAGCCATTTCTTCATCGCTCCTTCGGTGGGTTTTCCAATTCCTCAGGGTGTTCCATAAAGTACTTAAAGAGTTGAAAAGCCTGGGCCAAAGAAAAGCCATCGGCAATACGCTCGTCTATGGAGAAGGTTACTTCCACAAAGTTTTTAGGGGTAGGCTTCCCCTCTTCGTCGAGTACCCATTCTTGGTAATACTTTCCCAAAGCAACGAAAATTGAAACGGTGCCCCACTCGTAGAGGTGATGATAGGGAGCGTTGACTCCGATACTCCCTAAATTAGAGACAAAAGCGGTAGCGTAAAAGGGATCAGAACGGACCATCGCTTCGGGGAGAAGGTCGAAACGATCGAGAAAGCGCAAAAAAATCACTGCCAAAGAAATGACGAAACCGGGCAAGCGGGAGAATTTCTCTACCAAACGGTCACTCTCTACTCGATTCTCTCCCCGTGCTCTCTCCACCGCTTCCTGTACCTTACGCGTAACCTCTCTCAGGGTATCGGTAGGACAAAAAGGGACTTTGAGGGCCATCATGCGGGCAGATTCCGTTTTTTCTAACTTCACCATAAAGGAGATAAAGTGATTCTTATGCTGATACAGGCGCTTGCCCGCTACAAAACGGTTGAGCACGGGTTTTAAGGCAGCGGTACGAACCATGGCTGCCAAGAGGATATGAAAGATGGTCATCTTGAGGGAGGGATCTTCTACCCTCACTTCTTGGATGTACTTTACGGTATGGGTCACGTCGAACTTCTCACGAAAGTAAATGACCGATTGGTTACGGGTGGGAAAGAGGAACGGTTCTAACCGGTGGAGAGGATCGAGACGACGTAAGAGGATTCCATCCCGGCGTGAGTGAGGAGAGATCAGGCGGGTCAAGAAACACTTAAGGTAAGACATGGCGGTTCCCTTCTTCTCTTTGGTCACGATGTGAAGAAGGAGCGAGTTTTCCAAGGAGAAAAGAAGCGGTACTTTGGGCACCACGAGAAAAAGGTTGGAAAAGAGAAGAAGTTTGTAACCGAAGGAGATTTTCGCGACCTTCCCGAAGGAGGGAAGGATTGTCCAGGAAACCCTTGAGGAGCCGGAGAAAACTCTTCACGGTGGGAACGTACCATCCCACCCCTTCCCGCAAGCAGAAATCGAGATTTCCTTTCTCGTTGTATCCTACCCAATGGGTGAAAATGAGGGGACACCCTCGTGCTAAAGCCTCAAACACCGTCGCCGGACCGGCCTTGGTGATGACAAGATCGCTCACCGCCAAAAGGAGCGACATATGTTCCACGTATCCGAACACAAGGAGAGAGCTCGGAGGACGAGGAGTCCGGGTGAGAGCAGAGAGATCCCGGTAGAGCTTTTCGTTTTTCCCACACACGACGATGAGATTCACCGGCCAAGACTCATCCCATACCCCTTTGACGTACGAGGCAATTTTGCCAATTCCCTGTCCCCCCGCCACAAAAAGAAGGGTGAGACGCTCTTTTGACAATCCATGGGAGAGAAAAAAATTTCCTTTTTCTTCTTGAGAGAGAGGGGCAAAAAATTCCTCTCTTAAGGGGAGGGAAATAACCACCACCTTCTCGCGGGGCATTCCCCTTTTGATCACCTCTTCCGCAGCAAAGGGAGTCGCTACCAAAAGATAGTCGATCCAAGGTTCAATCCATAGGGGATGACCCACCAGGGGATCGGTCATGGTAACGATCACTTTATAGGAGAGTTGGTAACGGATTCTGGCCAAAGCTGCGATGGTAGCACAGAAAAAGTGGGTGGCAAAGACGCCATCGGGGCTCCTCTCTCTCAGGTATTCCATGCCTCGGTGGAGAAAATCGGGGAAAAATACCCGCAGAAGCGTAGAACTCCGTAAAAAAGGGGCACCAAGCTCCAAAGCTCGGTTACACCAGGCGGTAAGGGTAGGATGAGCGAGGGCGAGATTCCATGTATTCTTGAGCCACTGATCCGTTCTCTCAGCACCTACTGCCCGAGCAAAATCGAGCACCTCGATAACGTGCTCTTTGGGAGCCATGCACTCAATTGTTTGAGCCACCGTGAGGGCGAAGCGTTTGTGGCTCCCTCCTATTTCCATCATGAGAACGAGGATCCGCGTTCCTATCCCCTCCAGACAAATTTTCGATATTATACCTTACTCTCAAGAAGTGGAAAAGATGAGCTTACATCCTTAACGATGAAAACCGAAATCCATGATCACTTTACCTAAGACCCGGAGTTCTTCCTTTCGCACTACGCGGACTTCGTATTTCTCGTTGGCAGGATGGAGCTCCACAAACTCATCCCCCCGAAAGCGGACCTTTTTAATGGTAATCCCTTGACAGCTCACCTCTACCGCGGCTACATCTCCTTGTTCCACTTCCATATCCGGGCAAAAGATCACGTAATCTCCATCGCGGATTCCTTCGCCGATCATGCTATCGCCTCTGGCACGAACGGCATAGAGACGCCTACCCATCCGGTAAGACTTCCCCACCCGGAGTTGCAAGATATCCTCAGGAATGAAAATGATCCCCTCACTGAAATCATCAAAGTACTCAACCGGTGTTCCACAGGGAATGGCATGAGGCAGAAGAGGAATCTGTACCAAACTACTATCAACGACAAAGGCATCTTGTTTGATCACTCGAGCGGCCAAGAGGATTTCTTTCTCCTCTATGTCCAAGGATCGACCAATACGTAACCAGGTTTCAAGAGGGGGTTCAATTTCTCCATTCAAATAGCGAGAAATGGTGGATTGGTTAATTCCTGAGAGGGAAGCAAGTTGTGCCTGGGTGAGGTTTTTTTCCCGTAACTTCTCCGCTAACCACTCTTTAAATTCCATAACGCATTTTCCTCCATTAAAATATTCTCAAAAGAAAGTATAACATGTTTTCTCTCGGAAAAGAATTGCAGCTCATATTTTCCACTCCGCAAATTTCTCTCTGCCTTGCTTAGTTACAATGCCCATACGTGGTGAAAAGTAGCCTTCTTCAAACTGTCCCAACCTGACTCAGGGATTGTGGGAAGAGCTTATCCTTAAGAGAGTCTCTACCTCAAAAAAGGGAAGGATTGGCGTCGCGCAAGTTCAAGGAGAAGATAGTTCCTCATACCATTGACGAGTTAAAAAGACAGGAACCCTTTTAGGGAGTTCCCGTCTTTTTAACCATTAACCATCCTAAGGGTTCTTTTCCTTTGACCACCCAACGGGTAGCAGGAAAAGCGTTGATGTCGCCGACCCTCCTCCCGGAAATGACTTTCCGCAGTTCCTCAGGCGACAAAAGGCAACCAATGGAATTAAAGAAGTAGGTTTTTCCAAAGCCAAGTCGGAAAAAAATATGCCGAAAAGCCACTTTTCTCATTTCCTCATATAAGCGAATGAGCTCTCCGGTCCACTCCGGTCGAAGATATCTGAGCACCTCCAGTTCTTTTTCGAGCAGGCGCAAAGTGTAATTTCTTACTATCCCGAGAAGATGTTGTTCTCCCTCTGCAAAAACTTCCTTCCAGAAAGAGGGGATTGGGGCATTGCGAAAGTGAGGGTCAATACGGAGTTCAAAGGTAAACTCCTTCTTAGGGGGAATAGCGGCGATGAGCATGGGAATGGCTTGGGGTATTTTTGGTAAGACGTTTTCCTTCATAGACCACGAGTTCTTCTATGGGTATGAAAGTGGAATCAGAGAGACGCACAAAGCGGAGGGCGTCACTTCCCGGATCGTTGGAAACTTTACGGAACACTCCTTCTCCCAAATAGAGTCTCGGTCGACGTTCTACCACCGAAGAGAGGTCATTCCTCCTTGTTGAAAAAAGTGAAAAAGGAGTGCCGAGCGGCGCATTCCTTTGAGCGAGCTTCCGGGGAGATAAGCTCCTTGAGCGGAGGTCAAGGTTACCGTCAGGAGGCGCGAATGTTGACCTGAAAGAGAAGAGGCATTGAGAGACCATCGGCAACGGACCAAGGCATTATAATCTATTCCATGCTCACGTAAAAAGTCGACGAGTTTCCCTTCTCTCCGAAAAGCCAAACGCGCGAAATCACGCGCGAAAGATAAGGGGGCTTGGGCTTCAAGAAAAATGTTCCCCAGCTTCTTTTGGTCAATCAGTGCTACCCCTTTCTCCTCGATTATGTAATCCCCGATGGTATTCAGTTTCTCGCCACTACTCACACATACCGGGGTGATCGTCTGTACCGCTACCTTCATGGTGCTCCCTCCTTTGCGCGAAAAGCCCACCCTATTGCTCTGCCGTAGGAGATGACCGACCAATCTTCCCGAGGCGATACTTCAACATTTTCACCTTGAAATGGCAACTTGGTGATCGAACCTTCGCGTAACTTCCAATGGGCCTTCTTACGCCATCCCACCGGTTCCCCTCTAAAGATAAAACCGTCGCGGAGCACTAACTCATACATAAGGAGTGACGATAATTCTTCCTTTTTGGGCTTTGCCAAAGACCAAAGCAAAAGATACTCTCCCTCTTCGGGGAGAACAATCGACCTCTCTTCCCACCGGTCAAAGCGCCCTTTCCCTTGATGTCGCTCGCCTCCTAAACCTTCCTCAACGGGAAGGTTGAGCACCGACTTAAGCCGCGCGACTTCCTTAACCACAAAAAAGAGAAACGGGGTCATTCCTGAAGCTTGGGCAATCCGAAGGTCTTCTTCAAAGTATAAAGAGCTCGACTGGTTGTTCTCGCGATGAATGGCCACATGAGGACTGAGAAGGGGGGGCAAGCTTGATAAAACTTCTTTCCTGCAACTCTTTTCCTTGAGAAGCGGTGAGAGCATATTGACCATCCACCAAGACAAAGCGACGTTCATCAAGAACATCGACGCGAAAAGCACTCCATTCAGGATCGAAGGTAGATATAACCTCACCGAGTGCCTCTTGAGAAAACCACCGCACACTCTTTGCCTTTTTCCGTCTGACGAGATCGGTTACCGGAGGAACGATTGATAAGGGAACTGGAAAAAAGAGGATATCTTTTTCGCCCCATCGTACTCCCGGAAACACCGAAGAGACCAGTACATTTTCCATCCAGGTAGGCAAGTCTCCTTCTCCATATAAGCGCACAAAAGCGTTACAAAGAGCAGAAAACAGAGTATCGGAATGAACCATCGTGTCGCTTCGTTCCATGGTCGAGCCCTGTCCTAAGTGAAGTGACAAGGGAAAACGAGAAAAAGAGCTTGACCAATTGGTAGCCCATTCCCCTCACCCCACTTTTTGCTCAAAAGCCGCTTTGGTTTTCTCAAGGAGTTCTTCCAAATTGATATTCTGGAGAATATCTTTCTGGATAAGCTCGTGCCTTTCGTTTTCAGTTTCATAATCATCACGGCGCTTGTAGGTAACGATGAGGTCCCGAAAGAGTACTTTCCCATATCCCCGACTTCCGCTCCCTCCTATGTAATCATCCTCGAGTAACCGCAAACCTTCAAAAAGGGTCTGGAGGAGCTCTGTTCGTTTGTCTCCCTCGTAGAAATTGACCACTATTTCCAAATAGAATTGTGCTCCTGTAGGCACCCGTTCCACCGTCCGAGGATGTTTTGCCGTTCCTTGCAAGCGGTCGATAATATCCTCCATTTTCTCCTCAGTGTAGGTGAAATCTTCTTCAAAGGGGAAATGAAAATTTTTACGGTAATGTTCTTCATCTAAAAAGGCACCGCGGAGGCAGAGACGAGTGAGGGTTTTTGCCTCTGAAGAGTGACTCCCAAAGAAAAGACAAATCCTGCATTCCGCACATCCACATGGATCGCCCTCACTCCGAGCTTTTTTACTCCATATTTTCGTTCCAAAAGACAGCGCATTTTTCCCTTTATCGAAGAGGCGGGAAGATATAGCACTCCATTCAAAGTCTTGATGACTGGATTATCCATGCCTCCAATCTCTAAAGCATCACGTGACCCACCGATGTGCATCCCGGTCAAGAGTTCAATTTTTCCCTGCAAAAATACTTTCCCCAAAAAACGTTGCACCGTTTTCCACCCCCTCTTTATCTATTGCTGTCTTTGGCATAAAACTTATGGTAAGCAACCAAGGCTTCGGCGAATTTACGAATACCCTGCAGATTTTCCCTGGTACGAGCCCCCTTGATACTCTCTTCAAACACCTTGTAGAGAATTCCCAACTGGTTTTTTACTCTCTCTTTGTCCTCCTTCCCTACCATATACGCAAGACGTGGCAAAGCTAAAATGAGGTCGTTTAAGTCCTGGGCTCCCTGAATAATTTCATAAACCTTTCTGAGACGTGAAGACCCTACTTCTTGCAACCCTCCCTGAACAAATTGCTCTTTGATTTGTCGATTAAAATCCTTGAATTCCTCAAGACTCATCCAACCAAAACGTAAAATTTTTTCTGCAAAATTTTCACCCAACTTCTTCTGAGCTTCGCTGAGCCAATCTTGTTCCGGCGACGTTCCTCTCGGGTTACTGCCCCGTGCACTACCTGGATGCATCACGGCTTTTTTTCTCCTCTTTTCGCGTACTCATTTCTGCCAAACGATTCGCGACCAATACCAAACGAGGATTACGAATCCTCTCCCTCCCCAATAAATTGTCTAAAAGGACCGCCTCTAACTTTTCCGCAATGGATCGGTGATCACGTAAAAAGTACATAAACTTCCACAATTGCGGGGGTGAAGCACTCCTTGGGTAGATTCTTTGAGGAGCACCTGGAAACCAGCCAAAGAACGGTAGATTTTCTGAAAAATAGCTCTTGGCACTTTCCCATCTCCCTCTTGAAGCACTGCTCCTTTTAAATCCTGGTAAATCTCTACCATTTTGGCATACTCTGCCCAAGTTAAAACCTCCTCAAAAATACCCACCTTATCTTTACGAATCCAATGTTCCTCTCGGTCTTCGGGATAGCTCAATTCCTTGGCGCGCTCTAATTCCCGCTCAAGAAATTCCGTTCCCCGCTTCACCGGGAAATCAGGAGGAAGAATAGCCACGCCACCCGAAAGAGTAACGCGTCTCGACCGACCCGTATACCGAGCAAACGCTTCACGAATATCCTAGGCAAGTTCCACCATCTGGGGAAAACTCCCCACCAGGAAAAGATCGTCCCCTCCTACAAAGACCGGGTAAAAGAAACGATTACCAGGGTCCTTTTGCCGGATAAAGTGAACCAAATATCCCCCAAAGAAAAGCTCCAAATACCGGCTGAAAGCCCGGTACAGAGATAAGGCAGTAGCACGTTCCTTTCCGACTTCGGCAAGCTCTTTGAAGATTGCTCCTAAATTATCCACATCCATCTTGAGATACCCTAAGCGGACTGCTCCGATTCTCTTCCCATTTTCTTCTTCCTGAGCGGCCCTCGCAATTTCGCTAAAAGTCTTATCCGGTAAATGGAAACTCCCTAAGATAAACCCATGACACAAGCCTCCGTTACCCTGTTCTAAGGATACCTCTTCCAATCGGTATATTCGCCCGTGGAAAGGAGATGAATCGGTAAAGCGAATACGGTAACCCAAAGCTTCGAACATTTCCTGTACCTTGCGGGGCTGACGAGTGAGAGGTGGAATTTCTTCTACCAAATATTTCATCTTTTCTCTTTTCAAATCGTCGACGAAATCGATAAAAGACTGGCACACCGGGCAGAGTTGATCCTCCGGATCTTCAAACTGTCCCTCTGCCTTGCGAGAACAATTACGACACTGCTTCCCTTCTTCTACAACCTCGCTTCGGGGAACAAAAAATCGCTCAAAAAAGACTTCTTCATCGAGCTCCGAAAATTTCCCTCTCTTACGAAGGTCAATTCGTTGGGCAAGCTTTTCTCGTTCCTCCATGAAGTGGAAAAACCCGCGTAGAGACAAAGGAACCCATTCCATAGAGAGGTAGAGTTCTCCTTGGTGCAAATGTAAGAGGAGATCGCTCACTCTCTTACGCACCTTCTGTAATACATCTTCAGCATTTTGTGGGAGTAAAAGCTCTGCATTTCCTCCTCCGAGATACACGATTACCGTCGAAAAGAGGCGGAGTTCCCGCAAGACGTACTTCACCACATAGCGCATGAAAAGTTCAAGATACACCGAACGAGCCTTAACGCTCCGTGCCGCTCGAGCCGTCACATTAAAAATAAAGTTCTGAATACCGGACAAATCGCACCGCAAAAGGAGGAAAAGAGGTTTATCAGGTATTTTTTCTTCATTACCATTTCTCAGGGCAGCGAGGCTACGCTCCAGTATTTCTTGAGTCAGTATTCCTCCTTGGTAGTCCCGGTAGAGAATTTGGGTGAGTCCGGCTACCAAACGTAAATGGTCAAAAGGGGAGATATCGCTTTCGTACACCCCCGTTTGTGCCGGAACAGCAAAGAGATATACTTCCGCCAAAGCCAAAAGTTGCTCAAAGTCACCAACCAAAGGAAGACGACGCAAAAACTCCTGATACAACTTTTGATAAGCCTCTTTCCCCTTTTTGGCACGCCCCTGCTCAAGAGGGTAAAGGGTTTCCTGCGTCAAGGGCTCCAGAGAAAAAAATCAAAGAATCCGCCTGCCTATCGACTAACAAAACCGGAGAACGAAGATTCTCTTGGTAATAGGGACGCTTTTCAGGGGTTTCTCGTTCCTCACGTTCTGCTGCTTGGAGCCAATCGGCAAGTTGTAAAATCTTTCCCTCTACACTTTGCGGAACATGATGAAAGAGGACCAACTCTTCAACCTGAGAAGTGCACATTTTCCCAAGGTAGGTTCCTCGAAGGTTAAAACCATCAAAATGAGCACTCTCCCGCACTGCTCGGACAAACTGCGCGGAATATTTGACATGAGCATAGACATTCTGCCGAGCGATATCCTCGGCAACAGAAAGTTCTTTGGCACGCTCCAAAAACTTCCCCCAATCGTGGAAAAAAGCGCTGATAGCAAGCTGTTCCTCAGTCATACCATCCCCCCTACCTTTTCATCAACTCTCAAAAGGAGTGAAATCCTTTTGTTTCCAGCAGCGTACTCCCTTGGTGATTAATCGCTCATAACTTTGATCGCTATGACGACCCAAAGCACAAACGTAGAGATTGCCTTCCCTTTCACAGAAGAACACTCTCTCATCACGTTTCTTATCAGGATAAACGAAACAAGAAACGTCCTCTATCCGAATGCTCCGAGCTCGATTGCGACGCACTTCGGGAAGGCGTAATTTCCGCAAAATACGCCGGAAATTTTCCTGCACAGTGGAATCAAAACTCCGGAACGCCTCCCATGCCGTTCGGGAAAAGAATATCGGTATTTTCTCCTCTTCAATTCTATTGAGGTAGGCCTGAAAAAATGCTTCACCTGCCGGGGAAAGAAAAATATAGCGTTCTTCTTCGGTAAGTAAGGAACGAACTTCAGTGGGGATCGTGGGGAGAACTTCGCGAACCTCGTCTTTGGTCCGTAAATCAGCATGCAGAAAGTGAAAAAATTCTTCGTATTCGGCTAAAAAAGAGTAATCCCAACTCACGGGAACAACCGGCATTTCCACTACGTTTTGGAAAACTTCATGAATGTAATACACCGGAACTCGGAAGAGCATCCCCACTAAAAGTGCGTAAGCACTCTCAGCTTTGAAGCCGCCGGTAGCATTGATGAGCACTTCATAGCCTTTTTTCCTCTTCTCCTCGATGACTTCCACCAGCTTACTCACCAAAGCCCGCAACCCTCGCGAACAAAAAATACCCTCTCGATAATTGAGCCCCTCAATTTTTTCTGCCTCACTCGGAAAACCCCTATTTTGATAGTAATTGACCAGTGCTTGGGCACAGAGCTCACTCTCCTCAGTCTCGGAAAAAAGAGTGTGTCTCCTTCGTGGATCAACTGACGTAAGGCGTTCGTCTCTGCCGAGGCTTTGGCCAAATCTGTGGAACTCAAAAAGGAGATAAGCTCGCCCAAATTCACCGTAGAGCGAGAGAAAAAATTCTGCGTTGCTCGCAAGAGCGAGGTACCCACTGTACTTATGATGGTTCGCATAACGATTCCTCCTCAAGATATACCTCAATGTCTCGGTAGGAAGGGAATTTCCCTTTCTCGCGAATCTTTTCAATTCGTGAATCAAACTTCTTGCAAAATTCCAAGGTTTTTCGATATAAACGTTCACACATTTCTCGATCCACCGAGGTAAAACCATGCGCAAGAATAGAACGATTTCGTTTCTGTAAAAGGTCCCGCAGTTCTTCATCGGCAAAAAAATCCTCGCCCAACGGGTCTCCCAAGTCTCGCAAAAGCTCGAAACTCCTCATCATAGCCAATTGCACAACACTTCTTTCATTGCGAAAAGCCGCATACTTTTCTTGGAGGTGAGGATGAATCTTCTCTAAATCGAGGGCGCTCGTATCGAGTCCATGTTTCTCTCCGAGGCGCATTTGAGCAACACACTCGATAATTCGGTAAAAACGAGCCACGGCATCGTCAAAACGACCTTCTTTCATCCTCCGATCGGCATTATTGAGGAGGTCAGCAAGTAAATATACACTTTGCTCCGAACGATTCTCGTTTTGGAGTTTACCCACAAAGGCTTTATGTTCTGGGCTAATTCCTTTTATGCCCTTAGGATTGAGAGCATGATTGAAAAGGTCCCAAGAGGCATAGAACTCGACGATTGGTTTCCAGAAACTGATAAATTGTTGAACTTCCCTGGTTTTTCCCCTCATTTCCATCTCCTGCAAGATATCTTTAGCAGCTTCGTAATCCCAACGATCAAAAGCAGACTCAAAACGTTCCTTGAGTTTCTCAAAATAGTAACCGAAAAGACTCTGCTCGACGATTCTTTCCGTCCCGGGGATAACACTTCCGTGTTCGTCTCGCTGCCCGACAATAAAACCGCAGCTAAGAGCATTCCACAACTCATCGTCTTCGTTCCAAAGGTAATATCTACCGTAATCCTCGCCTGGGGGTCTTTTTGATAAATATCGCGAATATGGTTCTCCATCCGCTCCAGAACATCGCTGACTTCGTACATTTCCCGGTCTACATCGACAAATTCCTCTTGGAGAGCCTCCAAATCTTTCTCTCTTCGGTTCAATTCTTGGACTTTGGAGAGAGTTTGCTTACTCTCGCGAGTGAGAACATAGTGGACGTAATGAGGCGACTCCCGCACGATACAATGGTGGATACCACTTGCCGTTCTTTCTTCTTTACCGACACAAATAATGAGATGCCTCACGCCTTACCCCTCCATGGATGGGACGACATGCTTTTTTTATTGTAACAAATGTGTTTTTTTATCGACAAGAACTTCTACGCCATCTCTCCGTGTAATTCTTATCAAACCCATTTTCGATTTATTGGACAAGGGAGAGAGAACTATCCTTCACAAACATCGTAACTTTTTATAGCGTCATTTTCTGTCATGGTGGGAAAATTCTTTCTCTCCAGACGGCACGTCTCCCTCTCAGAACCTCCCCAACAACAATTACCGAAAAATAAAATTCGGTATAGGAAGATTCAAAGAGAAATGGGAAAGTCCATCCGGAGTCTTTCAAAAAAAGATTCTGTGACTATTGTCCTCACAGGTAAAAAGATTCCTGAAAACATGGAGGGAATACGGGAAATTTCCTGCGACAGGCTGAAAAGACAAAAAAGGGACCGAATTATCCACCCCCGATGTCAATCCCTCATAGGTACGCTACAAACCCATTCGATGTGCTTAAAATAAGCAAAGGAGAAAACGGTATTCAAATGTC
>CAKZPS010000071.1 GCA_937139415.1 uncultured bacterium | reverse complement strand
CGGATCCCAAGAAAAGAGCCATTACGTTTCCTTGACAAACTCCTTCGCGAGAGCTATACTGCAAGAAGCCACGGGTTTCGAGGAATCAAAAAACCGAAGGCTTGAGAAAAGAGTTCCTTCTTGCGAAGGAAGGACTCGGAGTCTTCTGCAAAGGAGAAAGGTCCAAGCCTGAAGCGTTGGAGATGTTTAGTGGCCAATAGACATCTCCAACGAGATGGAGGTTTGCGGATTCGTTGGAACCCGTGGTTTTCCGTTTTTGCCGCATAACTATCCCGTTACGAGCGTTCGTAGTATTCTTCTCGAGAAAGGGTGGCGTTCAATTTTCCCGATTTCGATTTACTCTCTCCATTCTATTTCTTGAATTTCGAAGTAAACCCTCTTCTGACCTTCTTCAAGAGTTTCGGGATCTTGGATGTCAACGACCAAAGGAAAGTAACTCTCCTTTTCTAAAAGAGCACGGAAAGCCAAGGTGCCGTTTACCTTGGATTCCACCCACAGTGCTTCTTTCCCGAAACGCACTTCCATAGAAGGTACGGTTATTTCCATGGTGCGTCCCTCGTCGTCTTTTTGTTTCATTTCAAAACCCACTTGAAGGGGAGTTCCCAAGGAAAACGCCATAACCAACCCCTGCACTACCCCAAGTGGAGCCATAACCGAAGCAAGGGTAGGGTGAGTGAAAAGGAGGGGCATAAAAGCACTCTCCAACTCATCCCCTTCTAATTCAACGGTGGTAGAGAGCTCGTCTCCATCTAAGGAGAAATCAACTTTGGCTTTATTTTTTTCTCCTTCGGTGAAGAGCTCTAAGCCGAAAAACCCACTTTGGGTACCTTTTTCGGTTTCAAAGGTAACGGCATAGCGAAAGTGCTTTACCTTCTCAAGGTTGAAACAAGAGGTGAATAAGAACGTAGTAACCACAAGGAGAAAGAGAAAAACCCTACTCCGCAAGGTACGCATGACTACCCCTCCCCGCATTTTTTTCTATTATACCAAGAAACGGCTAAAAAGAAAGCTCAAAACCTCTTGGACAGGGTTAACCTCCGGTGGGAATATTTCTCTCTATCGAGAACCTACCGTCTTTAGCTTACCCAGAGAGAAACATTCCAAAGCTTCTCAAAAACGAGGAAATCGCTACCTTGCCTCAGCCTCCCTGACCCTGCGGAATCCTTTGAGGATGGGGTAAATTCTCCCTGAGACCTCGCCTTCCTGATAGAGGGTTGGTAGTTTCATGCTCCAAATACGGATAGCGAGGCCTCTTTTTTCGTTTTTTTGCTTTGAAATACTCTTTCTTAGCATTCCTCAGGAAGTTCGGCTCACTTCCCGGTACTCACCCTTTCAAGGGAAGTCTTCTTCCTCCCCGCAAGAAAACCGGTACCCTCTCTAAGGGTGCTTCAACCTCGATCCACTGCCCACCTAAGTACACCTTTTCACTCCAGGCATCCGTCCAATCGACGCCTTGGGGGAGATAGACTTTCCGCTTTCTTTCTCCCTCGTACACTACCGGTGCGACCAAGAGGTCAGTACCGAAGAGGTATTGATCCTCAATTTCATAAACTCTTGGGTCTTCGGGAAAATCGAGGAAAAGCGGTCGCATGAGAGGAGCGCCCTCTTCATGAGCTTTCTTTGCCTCTTCCGCGATGTAGGGTTTCAAGCGCTCCCGTAAAAAGAGAAGCTCACCAATGATTTGGTAGGCGCGTTCTCCGAAAGACCACACTTCGTTCGGGCCACCGGTCAATTCTTCGGCCGTGCAACTGGCCGGATCGGAGGGATAGGGTAAACGGAACCCGTGCAAACGGAAGACGGGACAGAAAACCCCAAATTGGAACCATCGGACGATGAGCTCTTGAAAAGAGGGGTCTTGGAGGTCTCCTCCCCAGAAACCACCGATGTCGGTAGTCCACCAGGAAAAGCCACATAACGCCATGTTTAAACCTGCCTTTATTTGCCGACGGAGAGATTCAAAGGTGGAAGGAATATCGCCTGACCACACCACGGCGCGAAAACGCTGACTCCCAAGCCAAGCACAACGAATGAGGTTGACCGCTTCCTTTTCCCCGACCGACTGCAAACCTTCCTCGAAAGCTTGGGCATAATAGAAGGGATAGATATTACTCACCTCTAAACCATTCCCCAGGTGGTAGCGGAGATTCTCATAGTCATAAGGGAGAAGGTTAGGATATTCAAAACCTTGGATTCCCAATTCCGGTTCTGCCTCATCGAGCCAAAACATGCAGATTCCGTAACGGTAGTAGTTTTCCTTCACTTTTTCCCAGATGAAACGACGTGCCTCAGGATGGGTGGCATCGAAATAGGTGGTAATCCCCCGGAAAGTATAGATGGTGGGAACTCCTCTCTCCGTCCCTACCAATAAACCACGGCGCGCCATTTCGCGATAATTCTCGCTGTGGATATCCACCGTAGGCCAAATGGAGACCATGACCTTAACCCCCATTTCTTCCAATTCTCGCACCATGGCCTGGGGATCGGGGAAGAAACGAGGATCAAACCTCCAATCTCCTTGGTTAGGCCAGTGGAAAAAGTCCACCACGATGACCGAGAGAGGAAGCCCTCTCCTTTTGTATTCTTTTGCCACTTCAAGGATTTCTTCTTGCGTCCGATAACGCAATTTGCACTGCCAAAAACCCAAGGCCCACTCGGGGAGAAGAGGCGATTTTCCGGTGAGGTCGGTGTACTTGACGAGGATTTCCCGAGGGGTGTCACCGGCAATGACGAGATAGTCAATTTGCCTCCCTGCTTCGGCATGCCACCGGGTGTGATTTCGAGCGAGCTCTGCCCGACCTATGGCCGGATTGTTCCAAATGAATCCATATCCCCGGGTAGAGAGGAAAAAGGGAACGCTTATTTGGGTATTCCGCTGGGCCAGCTCCAGGACGCACCCCTTTAAATTGAGATAGCCATTAGCGTACTGTCCCATTCCGTAGAAACGCTCGTCTTCATAAGCACGGAAATAGAGGTCGAGGCGGTAGAGGTCACTACTCACCGCTTTATAGTGGCGAGCTTTCAAGAGGTCGGCATTATTCACCCGGTAATCAATCCAAAGTTCTTCACAGAGGACTTTCCCCCGGCTATCCATGTAACGAATACTCCCATCGCTTCGGACCTCCGCCTGGATCTTTCCGTTGCAAAGAAAGGCGCGTTCCTCCTCAATGACAATTTCTACCGGTACCTCTTCTTGGGGGAGTAGGGTCCAATTCTCCTCGCCTATTTCCTTCCCTATGGTTCCCCGAAATCGTAATACATCTTTCCCGAAAGGCTCAAGACAAATCGTTTCTCTCCCTTCTTTGCCGATGAGTTTATTTCCTTGCTTGGCAAAAATCACTCTTTTCACCCCCATTCATTCTTTAAAAGCTCCGGCGGTCAAGCCCGCCACGATCGACTTTCCTGCTAAGAGAGCCACAATCAAAGGAGGCACGGCAAAAATCATGCTTCCCGCCATAAGCTTATTCCACTGCACTCCATACTGACCGATAAAATTATAGAGACCGATACTCATAGGCTGGAGAGTACGGTCTTTGAGAAAAGACAAGGAGACGATGAAATCACCCCAGGCCATGATCAGGGTGAGAATGCCCGCGGTAGCAATGGCAGGACTCGCGAGGGGAATCACAATGCTGCGAAATACCCGAAAGAGACTCGCGCCATCGATAAAAGCCGCTTCCAAGAGTCCGGTGGGGATAGCCTGCATGTAAGCGCGAAGGATAATGGTGGCAAAGGGAATAGTGAACACGGCAATGCCGAGAATGGCACTCAGGTAATTATTGATGAGGCGAAAACGGTTAAAAATCAAAAAGAGGGGGATAATCACTGCCGTTGCGGGAAGCATTTGGGTAAAAGCGAGCAAGAAAAAGGTGGATTTTCCGATTTTGAGACGAAACTTGGCCAAAGCAAAGGCAGAAGGAAGAGCGACAAGGAGAGTTAAGGCCAGATTTCCTAAAGCCATGATGAGGCTATTCTTCAAATACGGCAAGAGAGTCACCAAAGCATCCCCATAGAACTGCCAGGATGGACGGGGAGGAAACCAGTAAGGGGGACGGTGGAAGATTTCTGCCACCGTTTGAAAGCCACCGATGGCAATAAAGTAGAGCGGGAAAACGATGATCACCGTAGGAATGAGAGCAACGAGGGTCCATTTCCACTGTTTCATTCGCCCTTTCATCATGCTCATTCTCCCTCGGAACGGATAGAATTCAAAAGCACCGTGAGGCTGACCACCAAACTAAGCATGATCACGAGAACAGACGAAGCCCGACCAAAGTGGAACTTATTGAAAGCCCAGGAGTAGGAGAGGGTGCTCAAGAGGTGAGAAACATCTCCCGGTCCTCCCTGGGTGATGATCCACACCAAATCGAACACCTTCACGGTAAAAATACACCCCAAGGTGAGGGTGGTAATAATAACCGGTCGAAGCACGGGAAAAGTAATGAACGCGATTCTTTGCCACCAGTTCGCTCCATCGATATCGGCGCTCTCGAAAAGCTCAATGGGTATGGCCCGTAATCCGGTATAGAGCAACACAAAGTTGAAGGGAATACCCAGCCAAATATTCGCCAACGTCACTGCAAAAATAGGGAGCTTCTGACTGGTAATCCAGGGAATAGGCTTGTCGATGAAATCCCAAGCCAAGAGGAATCCGTTCACCATTCCCCGATCGCTAAAAAACCAGCGAAAGAAAGAACCACTGACGATGATCGGCAATACCCAAGGAATCATGATGAGACTCTGCAAAAGCCCTTTCAAGGGGAAAGAACGGTTGAAGAGAATGGCCAAAAAAAATCCGATGAGAAACTGAAAGGCTAAGGAGAGAGAGGTAAAAAGCAGGGTATTGGTAAAGGTTCGCTGAAATACAACATCTTTTATGGTTTGCCAATAATTGGCTAAACCCACCCACGGTGACGTCCCCGACATGTAGGTAATGAGGGTTACCTCCTTGAGGCTCAAGATGAAATTATAGATGAGGGGATAAACCCCAAAGAAGAGGACGTAGACGAGGGCAGGAACGATGAAAAAGTAACCTACATGAGAGGTCGTTTTCATAGAAAAAGATGAGCTCCTTTCCCTTCCCCCTGGGGAAGTGATCCCCAGGGGGAAGAACATAAATGGTTATTTTCCTCGGGCTTCGGCAAGAAGTTCACGAGCCATGTTCTTGTACATTTCATACTCCTCGGCAGAGAAAATCTCCCGGATGGCCGAAGCGGCATTCTTCAAGGCCTCTTCGGGAGTGGCCATTTCAGTTAAAGCCTTCTGCACTGCTACCCATACCGTGGAAGAGATATCAGGATACTTATCAATTCCACCTACCAAAGGACGCGGAAGAGCGTATTGAGCCTGATCCAGGAAAGGTTTCAAAATCGGCTTTTCGGCCAAAATTTTCCCCGCTGCTGAGGCCCGGGTGGGGAGTCCTCCGTGTTTAATGTTTGCTCGTAACATAGTATCCGAAGAGCCCAGAATCTTTAAGAATTCCCACGCAAGGTCAAATTTCGCAGGATCAATATTCCCACTAATACCGAAACACTCTCCGCCGAAGGGAACCACAGGTCGCATCCCTTTTTGAGGGACGGGAAGGGTAGCTACCGCAACATCTCCTAACTGCTGCATGACATCTTCGGTGAGATGCCAACCAAACTCCCAGTTTCCGTTCACCATCATGGCCACTTCGGCATTCATAAACCATTGCGTAACGTCGCCTTGACCGGAAACATTGACGATATCCCGAGGAGTGTAGCCTGCTACCACCATTTCCGTCAAAAACTGCAACGCTTCAATGGCTTCCGGCTGATCTAACTCCAAAAGGCTTCCTCCATTACTCCACAAGAACGGTTCGAATTGCCAAGTCCCCTCCTCGGAAGCGGTAGCACAAAAGGCAAAACCATAAATATCTAAGGCTTCTTTGATCTTCTGACTCTGTTCCTTGAGCTCTTGCCATGTCTCGGGAGGATTGGCAATTCCAGCCTTCTCTAAAAGCCCTTTCCGGTAAAAGAGGGCCAAGTTGTTGGTGGTAATTTGAAAGGCGTAAATCCGATCATTGGCGCTCGTCAATTCGCGGTGACCTTTGAAGAAATCTTCCCAATTCTCCCATCCCCATTCCTTCACCTGATCGGTGATGTCTTTGTAGGTACCTGCCTTAATGAGCTGAGGAACCCAAGGATTGTCAGCCATGGTGAGTTCCGGAACTGTTCTGGTGAGCGATTGCTGGAGAATGGTGGGAAGGAGTTGAGCAAAGGGAATATAGACATGATTGATCTTCACTTCCGGGTGGTTTCGCTCAAATTCTACCGCCATTTCGTCAATGAACTTGGCCATTCCTCCCGCCGGATCAAAGTAATCTTGAACGGTGATGGTCACTTTTTCCTGCGCCACAGCCACCGTACCGATGCTCACCGCCACTCCCAAACTCAGAACCAAAAATGTCAAAATGAATCGCTTCACGTATTTGCCTCCTTTCACAAAAAGAGTCGAAAAATGATATTCACCGATGAAAGATTCTCCCTCTTCTCACCTCCCTACCTACAAATAGCATTCATTATCGGAAATCAATCGACACGATTCTCCGATCACGAGTTCCGCCTCAATTATTTTTTCCCGTTCGATCGCCTTTCCCTCGATGAGATCGATCAAGCGCTTCGCCGTTTCATAACCCAAAACTTGAGGTTTAACTCCCACCCCTGAGAGACGGAAACCCAAAAATTTTTCCAGGTCGGTTTCCATATTCCCTAAAATCGATACTTCCTGGGGAATGCGTAAGCCGAGTTTTTCCACCACTTTTACCGCATTCAAGGTTAAGTTCTGTCCGATGGTGAATAACGCGGTAAATCGAGGAAGGCTTTGCAGGAAAAGGGCGATCCTCTTTTCCGCCTCTTCTCCCCACATCTCCTCACAGAGAACGAGATTTTCCCGGTAAGGGAGGGAAGTCCTCTCCAGAGCCCGGCGATAACCTCGTAACCTTTGCAGAGTATAAACGCGTTTTTGGGAAAGACCGATGAAGACGATATCTCGATGATGCAGGGTAATGAGGTATTCTACCGCTTTCTCGGCGATTTCCTCCTGATTGTGATCCACCCAGCAAATGTCTTTCCCCGTTTCCCCTTCCGGTTTTCCGATACTGATGAAGGGAATATCCGCCCTTTTGAGGAGAGCAAAACGTGGGTCATCGTAAAAGACGTCACTCACGATGAGTCCGTCGATACTCCGACTCCGCAGAAGACTCTCGTAATGGAAATCGGTATCACAGTCCTTCCAACTCGTAGTCACCAAGAGTTGATAATTGAAATCTTCACACGCCTCGGCAACCCCGGTCAGAAAGCCGGGAAAAAAGAAAGAACTGGAAACCAAACGGAGCGGCATATGAGGGAAAAGGAGGGCAATGGTTCGGGTTCGCTTCGATTTCAAAGCCCGAGCTGCTTGGTGAGGAAAGTATCCCACCTCCTCCATGATACGTAAAATCCTTTGGCGGGTTTCCTCTCCAACCTGCTCGATCTTCCCGTTGAGAACATTGGAAACAGTGGCCTTGGAAACCCCAGCCAATCGAGCAATTTCAGCAATGGTTACCATAATACACTTCTCTTAATCGGTTTAGTAAACCGATTAAGAGAAGTGTAAAAGAAAACGTGACGAATGACAAGAGGGATAAAAAAATAATTTTCCTTCGAGTCAACCTTTTCTTCAAAGAACTGCTTGCCGATAATAAAAATAGAGAAAAAATGGTAAGGGGGTGTCGATATGTCCATCAAGACCAAAATGAGCTTAGGATTTATGATACTTGCCATATTGGCAGCCCTGGAAGGGGCAATCGCTATTTTTGGTTGACACAACTAGAGCGGATCAGGTTCAGTCATTTTTGAGAAATGGTGTATTTCTCATGAGCTATCGGATATTCCTCCTCGATGAAGTTTTGTGTTACATGCAACCTTCATTTGGAGTCTCCGGTGGCTTTTTTCAAGGCGCAAAATTGCGAACTTTAGTATACTCTATCGCCTAAAATACACATATCTTGAGGAAAACACAAGAGAGACTCCCTCCTCCAGAAAGGAAAATCTTTAAAAATCAGGAGGATGTTATTCTTCCAAAATTTGCCGCGCCGTTATCTCATCGGTAACGAGAGTAGTCACTATACCGGTGCGAAGCAATCCTTTGAGAGCTCGCACTTTAAAAGTTCCTCCCCCTATGGCCACACGTTCTTGGACGGTGAAAAGCATTTCAATAGGGATACTCACTAATCGTTCCTCAAGAGAAGTGTGAATAAAATGACCTGCCTCATCGAAAACATGACCTAAAATATCCCCTACTCCCCCTTTTTCCCCTATTTCCTTGAGCTCTTCTTCTCTCACTAAATGGGAACCGAGTAATGTTCCACCCTCGATAGAACCAACCCCGAAGAGAGCTTGGTGGCATCGGCTCCATTGGCTGTAAAGAGCTTTCCCATTCATGGTTTCGTAAAGGAGATGGTCTCGCCATTCTTTATTCTCTACCGTGGCCAGAGAGGCCAAATACGTACCCCGGGCCCCAAGCTTTTCGCACAACTCCTGGACGATCGAGAAAGGGTTTTCCCGGGTGACGTCTGCTAATCCCCCTAATAGTTGAACGATTTCGACATTTTCCACCTTCATTGGGAAAAGATACCGCACTACTTCAGCAATGGTTTTCCCTACCCCAACACCTAAAACAAAACTTTTCTTTATGTTCAAATTCATTTGAAAAGCCCAAAATTTTCCCAAGAGCGATACAACATCCTCCTCCTCCCTACCCTTGACCACCACATGAGCTCTACGGAGACGAAACCTTTTCTCCAAAACCCCCTCCAAAGAGATATTGCTGGCGAATGGTTTGTGAATGCGAATTTCTACGATACCGACATCTTTCGCTTTTTGTAACATTCTTGAAACGGTCATCTTAGAAATTCCAAAACGATTAGCAATCTCTTGCTGAGAAAGCCCTTTTTCGTAATAAAGTATACTCCAGATGCCCATCTGTAACTCTTCCATTTCCATTACCCTCTCTCAGAAAGTTCACGGAGCAAAAGAAAGGTTTTGCTTAAGGGAGAAGTGATCAGTCTTTCGTAAATCGAGAGAAATTCCCGATAAACACGGTTATTGTCTCGATTGGGGTAAAATGTTGTGGGATATACCTCCTCTCTCCTCAGAGAGAAGGGTACAAGATTGTCCCATAGGCCTATTCCATATCCGGCAATAATGGCGTTACCCAAGAGCGGAAATTTGTAATCATCAACAGGAATATATTGGATATTGAGAACATCAGCCTTGATTTGATTCCACAGGCGATTTCTGGTCCCACCGCCCATAGCGAAAACCTTCCAGGAGCTAAACCACGGAAAAAGCCGATGCAAGGCTGAGAAACCAAGTGCTTGATTGTAAGCCAAGGATTCCAAAATTGATCGAAAGAGGTGTTCTCTTTTGTGCCACCAGCTTAACCCAATAAAACCTCCTCTTATGGTGTCATCATAGGAACACTGCCGACCCCCAAAATAGGGTAGAAAGATAAGCCCCTCACTTCCAAGGGGCAACACTTCACTTCTTTCAGTCAGTTCTCGGTACATTTCTTCGCGATCATCGCCCGAAGCGAACTCTTCAACAAACCAATTGAGCGTTGTTCCACCTCCATTAATGTATGTGAACGCGTGATATTCTCCGGGGATGACTGAGGGCATGTACATTACTACGGGATTGTCTCGCTCTCTCACCGGAAACGGCACATACAGTGATAGAAGGGTAGAGCTCCCGGAAACATCGACTAAGGTTCCAAACTCGCAAAATCCGCCCCCCAAGAATCCTGCAGGCTGATCCCCTGCTCCTGCTACGATAGGAGTACCACCCAACAGACCGCACTTCTCCGCAATTTCAGACGATACCTTCCCTACAATTGTCCAAGGAGGAACTATTCGGGGTAACTTATCTACGGATACACCCAATTCTTGGGAAAGTTCCTCCGACCATGCACGTTTCACCATGTCTTCGTTGCCGAAAAAAGAGAGCAAAGTATAATCAATAAAGACGTCTTGGTTTTTGTATCCAGCCATACGACCGACCACATAAGTATTAAGGGTAACAAACTTAACCACTTGCTCATAGATTTCAGGACGTTCTCTTTTCCACCACAAAATTTTGGGAAAGTTACGTGGTGAACCACAACTCTTTAAGTTGACAAAATCCGCATATCGGTCTTGAAACCAACGATTGTATCTCTCGGAGAGGAGATCTAACCCCATATCAAGTCCGGTAATGGCCACAAATGTCTTATCAACACCGATAATACCCCCCATTTGACTGCTCAAGCTCAAAGCCACGATATCTCGAGGGTCAACCTGACTCTTCTCGATAATAAGCCGAATGAGCCTCAGGGTTTCATCCAAAAAGGTTTCCACCCTCTGTATAACTCGCCCCGAGCCTTGGGTGTGATAGCGAACGGACTGGTAGGTACTCTCTACCAGCTCGCCCGCCTCACTTACTAAACCAATCTTAATCCCACTTGTACCTAAATCGCCACTCAAAAGATATTTCATATACTAAGCCGGTTTCACGAGGACCTTCAAATATTTTCCTTCTTGGACTTCTCCTTGCAGGAAGTGGGGTAATTCTTCTAAGGAGATGACCCGGCTCACATAATCTTTCCCTTGTACCCGCTTTCCCACTAAGAGCTCAAGACAGGTACGAATGTGATTTGTGGTTGTACCAGAGGTTCCGTGGACAAAGATCTCCTTATAGTGAATGGTGTTGCTATCTAAGGACACCATATTATCATCTTTGGGCAATCCCCCGAAAAAGTTAATCCGCGCATGACATGAGGCTAAGGAGAGAGCCTGTTCTTGCATGACTTTAGAAGAAACGGCAATGATGATCACGTTCGCACCGATCCCTCGCGTTTCCCGCATCACCACTTCTTCTAAGCTCTCCACCGCAGGGTTGATGTACATATCGGCGCCAAATTTTTTGGCCATTTCCAAACGAGTGTCTTTAATTTCCGCTACCATGATTTTGGTTGCCCCGAGGCTTTTAGCAATCCCGATGTGCATACACCCAATCGGTCCTGCACCGATAATTAATACCGTATCGCCTAAATCCACCCGTGAGAGCATCTGTCCGTTGAGCGCGCAGGCCAAGGGTTCGGCAATCGCGGCTTCTTCCATACTTAAACCTTCTGGAACTCTCACTAAGTTTCCTCGGCGGATCGCTTTTTCCGGAATCAACACATACTCGGCAAATCCCCCCGGATAGTAATACCCAAAGGCTTCGGTCGTCTTTTTAAACTCAAGACACAGGTTGGTTGCACCCCTCTCGCAGTAGTAGCAGTGACCACAGGAAACAATAGGATCCACTACCACCCTGTCACCCACAGCATACCCCACCACGTCCTTCCCTTTCTCCACAATAATTCCGGAGAATTCGTGACCAATAATCTGGGGTTGAGTGATCGCCTTGTGACCGTGATGAAAAATTCGCACATCCGTGCCGCAAATAGCACAAAAGGCTACCTGAATGAGCACTTCGTTATCACTACAAGACGGTATCGGAACATCTTCAACGCGCAAATCTTTCGGTCCGTAAAAAACCGCAGCTTTCAAGTTCTCGCCCTCCCTCGTAAAGATTTTAAGCGATCATATTCTTCAAGTATTCTCTGCCCCAAAGGATCTTGAGAAGTGAGCGTAGTGATCTCCTCCAAAGTCCTCTCAACGCCTTCCCGGCGAATTTTCTCTTGAAGGCGCAACGCCTCGGGGTCTCCCTCCCAATCGTAGAGTAAGGATGCAGCACAAATAATGGCAATATGAGCGGGGAAAATATCTTGAGCAAGACACAAAAGAGCACTTCCTACCAAGCGATCGTGAGGACCGAGCTTTCGTATCGGATCCCGAGCAACTCGATGAATAGGGTCCTGCAAGAGGGGGTTACCGAAACGAATCCGCACATCTTCAAGGACTTTTTGGTGCTCTCGGGGGTTTATATCCAGGGGATAGGCCCTGTAGAGTGCTTGTGCGGTTTCTTCAAGCGCCCCATGGAAAATTTGCATAACCCAGGGATCGTGAAACCCCTCATGAACGTACCGATACCCTTGCACATAGCCCAAATAGGCCAAAGCCGCATGAGCCAGATTATAGGTGTAGATTTTCCTTTGAAGCTCAACCTCAAAATTGTAGATTGGTTTTAAAGTAGCAAGGTACACACGCTCACTCCGACGAGCACGCTCATCATAGGGAAATTCGCGGTAGGCATCGGCAAGTACAAGGAGCGGTGGAACCTCGGCTTTCCTCCCTGCAACCATACGGGCAACACTCACCCGGACAAAACCAATGTGATCCTCCATCCATGCCCTTGTTGATTCATCAAGATAAGATGCGACAAGCGATTTTAATCTCGTATGGGCCTCTAAGTCGTTTTCGCAGAGGTAAATGTCCACCGGCTTACCCTGTTCTCTCCGCCTGTGAATACCCCGAGCGATGTAAGGCGCAATATGGGGGTAATTTTGAATACCCACCGCAGTTCCCAAAACATCGCTTTCCACAAAGAACGACATGACTTCCTCTTCTTGCGTGGGTAAGAGCGCGTGTACCCCTCTGATACGTACATCAATTTCTCTTCTCGCATAGGCATCAAAGAGACGTAAAGGATAACTTCCTTCTTGGTTCAAGAGGGTAACGAGTTCTGGATTGGCTTCAACAAAAACCACCGTATACCCTGCTTCCGAGAAGAGATGCCCCATGAAACCTCGGCCGATATTTCCTGCCCCGAATTGGAGAAGTAACATCTTCTTCACCAGCAAGGAGGCTTCGCTTCTTTTTCTGCCCCCTTAGGCACTACGCACACAAAACCCAAGGACTCCTCGTTACTCTCATTCACCCACTGGTGCTCCTCATAACCAGCCACAAATACTCCTAAGCCAGGGTAGAGATCTAGCTCACCTCCGATACCCCTAATCCTCCCTTTTCCTCGTACCACGAACACCGCGTGTTCATGAGGGTGTGATCCGTAGCTACTCTTCCCCCCAGGCGGAATTTCGATGTATCGTAACTCAAAGTTGGATGCTCCCATTTCTGCCGTCACAAGCCAGTAAATCTTGTTCCCCGAACGTGTTTGACACATCACTTCTTCACTCATCTTCGTAATTTTCATTTTCATCACCCATTTCTCAGCCTGCTCATTATTTACAAACCGAAAACTTTTTTGTTAACGAGAAAATCCAGATACCCAATGCTCAATCGCTTTTCATTGAGCTCGGCAACGTCTACCCTCAAAGAGGCGATGGCGCGCACGTCCCGAGAGGTAAGAACTCTCTCAATACGCTCATCACCCCTCCAGAGCATCTCCTGCAGTCTGCAAATTTCTCCGTCTTGCAAGAGCTGTTCGGCCTTGGCTTCAGCAAGACGATACGACTCCACCGCGAGACGAATATACTCCTTCCTCACCTCGATTTTCGCTTCTTCCTGCGGCACGGCATCGGTTCGCAACATATGGTTATCGAATTCCACAATCCCCTCCCAGCGAGCCCGCTCGAGGAGATAGAGAATACTCACGAACTCTTTGACTCCGTCCATGCCGATGAGTGGCGGATTGTCGTTATCGAATTGATTAGGCTTTTGGTTTCCCACGTGGAGAAAACAAAGTTTTCCGGCGCTGAGCGCATAGGCGATAGCCAGAATCGAAGTGAGACTGGCCATTTGGTCATGTTGGAGTACCTCCGGGTTAACACCCCAAAAATCAGGTTCCTCAAGTTGAGCGATGAACCCGAGAGCATGGCCGACCGTGGGAAGGAACATCTCTCCTCGAGGTTCATTTGGTTTGTATTCAATCGTTCCTCCCTGCAGGGAAAGCTCGTGTTCCTTGACATACCGGGCCAAAATGTCAAGTCCCTCCCGCAAATAGGAAAACACGCTCTCCCAGGGAACGGCAAACTGACACTCAAAACCATCTCGTGCCACCCAATAGGTGAAATAACGAGCTCCCAAAAAATGTCCGATGCGGAGCGTACGCATAGCTTTCTGGATAGCCACAAGGCGAATAGCCGGGTTGGGATTGGCCAGACCCCCGTTACGGAACAAAGGATGACTGTGGAGATTGCAGCCTACCGTATTCACCGAGATGCCCGCTTCTTGTAATTGATGCTTCACTTCTTGGAGAACTTGGTAAGTTTCGCTAGAGGGATCGAGATCATCTTCGGGTTCTTCAGGGTGCCAGGGGACCAAGTCATCGTCATGCGCCGAAGTGTAAACAATGAGACCTTCCTTTTTTGCCCAGAGTAAACATTCGGTCACCTCAAACACGCTCACCTTGGGGAGCACTCCACCCCCAAAAGGATCACCCACCGGATTAGCCACACACCAGTAAGGCATAGAAAGTGTTCGCACAAAATTCACCTCTTTTTAGTACCTACACCGCATGGCATAGTACCCATCTTTTTTCTTCATGAGAACGTAAGGCTGCTTCAACGATTTCTTCAATTCGCCAACCATCTTCAAAATCGGGATCGCAATCGGTGTCGTTGACAATAGCCTGCAGCATCTGATAGAAATTGATGGCCACTGCCTCCGTATAGCCTATGTTAATTCCCGCAATAGGCCAGAAATACTGTCCATATGGATGACCTGGACCCATCAGCAAACGCCTGTAACCATGTTCTTCGAAGCGGTCGTCGTTCGAACAATACCAAAGTTCGTTATTGCGTTCCCAATCGAAGTAAATAGACCCACGACTACCATTAATTTCAAAGGACAGGTAATTCTTTCTTCCACTGGCACAACGATTGGCTTCCAGGATTCCCAATATCCCCCCTTGAGCTTCAAAAAGGATTGCACAGGCGTCATCAACATCTACTTTACCCATTTCTTTTCCTCTCCCCTCGGTTTTCCGTCCTAAAGCATCAAATACCGAGGTCGGTAAAGGTCTCTCGGGGATCAAAGTCTTGACCCAAGCACAAACCTGCTCCAGTTCCCCAAGGAGGTAACGGGCGATATCAATAGCATGGGTACATTGGTCTCCTATCACTCCAGATCCTGCTTTTGCTTTTTGAAAACGCCAAGATAAGGGACCATTTGGATCTTTTGCCCAATCGTTCAAATAGAAACCACGAAAGGCGAATACTTCTCCGACTTTCCCCTGCCGAATAAGTTCTTTGGCATATGCAATGGCAGGAATCTTACGGTAATGGAAACCCATACCATGCTTCACGCCCGCCTTTTCCACTTCTTGGTAGATTTGATATGAATCCTGTGCGTTCAAGGAGAGAGGCTTCTCGCAAAAAATATGTTTTCCCGTACGTGCTGCAGCTATAGCAATTGGTTTATGCAAATCGTTGGGAGTTACAATATCTACTAAAGTAACCTGAGGGTCAGAGACGACGCTTTCCCAGTCAGTACTCCACTTTTCATATCCTAAGTTTTGTGCTGCAGTCTTTGCTAATTCTTCATTGACGTCTACCACCACGTACTTATGAGGTTGAAGAGGGCAGTCGGGAAACAAAACCGAGAGCTCCGAGAGAGCCAAGCTATGCGCCTTCCCCATAAAGCCCGAACCAATGAGTGCCACGTTGACTTTGTGCACCTGTCACACCCCCCAATTTTCACTTTTCCCTGGCAATAAGCACTGCTAAAATAATTACCAACCCTCTTACTAACATCTGCACGTGAGTGTTAAAACCGAGGATAATGAGACCGTTATTGAGCGTACCAATGGTTAACGCCCCAATAATTGAACCAATAATCGTCCCCTTACCACCGGCAAGGCTTGTTCCGCCAAGGATGACAGCGGCAATAACATTGAGCTCCATACCTTCACCAGTTCCCGGACGTGCAGCATGCATGCGAGAGGCAAACATGACTCCTGACAGAGCAGCGAGCAAGCCCATAATGACAAAAGTGACAACGATAGTTCGTTTGGTGTTCACTCCCGTGAAATAAGCAGCTTCGATATTTCCTCCAGTAGCATAAATATATCTCCCGAGCGAGGCGTAGGTCAACAATACATGCGATAGAATGACGATACCAATCGTCCACAGGATAGAGATGGGGAAAAATCCCAGAATATCAAAATCGCCAAAACTACGCCAAAAGGTTTCGTTGTATATGACTACCGGTTTCGTTCCTGTCACAAGCATCGCCATGCCTCGTAAAATACCCATCATGCCAAGAGTCACTAAAAAGGACGGTATCCTCCCTCGAGTTACCAATAAACCATTGGTCATACCAGCAAAAATTCCCAAGCCAAGTGCTATCGCGAGAGCAAATAACGTTGATCCCGTAGCTTCAACCACCAGACCCGACAACATCCCCGCGAGCGAGAGAGTTGAAGCAACAGAGAGATCGATATTACCTGCAACAATTACCATGGTCATCCCGCATGCCATAGTAATAATCATCGCTGCCTGTCGACCAATATTGGCGAAATTATCAAAAGTTAAAAATCTGGGGTTAAAGAGGCTAAAAGTAACAATAACGACACCAAAGACTACTAAAGCGACATTCGCCTGAAGATGTTGCAGCAACGGTTTCTTGGCCAATTTCCGAACACTTCTCTCCTCGTCCTTCTCTGTCCTCAAACCAGCCTCTAACTCTTTCACTGAACCATTAGCCTCCCTATGCTCAAAGTTAGGCAACAACTCCTTGGATTGCCCGATATAAAAATTCTTCCCCCATGGACATAACATCGGTATATTCCTGAATCACTCGTCCTCTATAGAGCACTAAAGCTCGATCACAAGTTTGAATGATATCGTTGAGATCGGAAGAGAAAAAGAGAACTCCACACTCTCCATCGGCAACCATCTCGCGCACATACCGTCGCAACTCGGCCTTGGCTTTGACATCTATACCAACCGTTGGTTCGTCGAGGATGAGTAGTTTTGGTTTACGCACTAACCATTTTCCCAACACAACCTTTTGCTGGTTTCCTCCGCTCAAATATTGCGCCTTCTGTTGCAGGTTAGGAGTTTTAATCATGAGTCGACTCACTTGTTCTAAGACCTTTTTCCTAATTATGCCTTGCTGAACCCAACCGAACTTTACATAATCTCTGACCACAGAAAGAGCAATGTTACTCTCTACCGAATGCATAAGAACTAATCCTTGCCTTTTTCGATCCTCAGGAACAAGAGCAATTCCCGCTTTTATGGTATCCATGGGGGAACGAATGACAAGCTTTTGACCGTCAACCCATATTTCTCCTCCCTGTATGGGATTAATGCCAAAGAGGGCCAAGGCGATTTCGCTCTTACCACTTCCAATAAGACCGGTAACACCAACCACTTCTCCGTAGTTTACCTGAAAGGATACTTCGAAAACCCGACGAGAAATCGAGAGGTTTTTGACCTCCAAAAGTACTCTCTGCACTTTTTCCGATGCCTTCTGAACATTCCTGATATAGGAAATACTCTCCATCTTTTTCCCGGTCATCATTTCAATCACTTTATCCATGTTAAGAACATCAACATTTTCGGTAGCCACTTTCACGCCATCTCGTAAAACGGTGATCCGATCACAAATGCGAAGAACTTCTTCAAGACGATGAGAGATGTAAATGATACTCACTCCACGTTCTTTTAGGGTATTAATAATCTGATACAAAGTGTGTTCTTCTTTGGTCAGCGAAGCGGTTGGCTCATCCAAGATCAGGATTTTTGCCTCTCTCGATAAGGCTTTTAAAATCTCCACAATCTGACACTGTCCCCGACTCAGCGAGATGACTTTGTCGCGCAAGTCGAAAGGAATATCGATATGATATTTTTTTACCAACGCTTGAGCCTGAAAATATAAATCTTTGTAACGGATCAACCCCCCTCTCCCTTTTGGTTCTCTGCCTAATAAGATATTCTGCGCTACATCGAGATAGGGTATGAGGCTCAGCTCTTGAAAAACCATGCTTATGCCATGAGACTGTGCTTGTTCCGGAGTCAAAAAATCTACTTCCCGACCGTTTAGAAACATATTGCCTTCGTCTTTCCGATAGACGCCCATGATAATTTTAACCAGAGTCGATTTACCCGCACCATTTTCCCCGAGCAAGGCGTGTACCTCACCCGCTTTGAGTGTGAAATCAACCCCCCTGAGTGCTTGGACGCCGGGAAAGCTTTTCTTGATATTCCTTAATTCCATGATGAATTCAGACATCCTTTTCGCCTCACGCATTCATTCTGCCCTCCCCTCGGGGAGGGCAGGAAATCATTTTATTGTGCCACAGCTTGCTTGATTTTTTCTGGAGCTTCAACTCCGAGTATCTTCTTGTATCCCTCAAGAATGTTCTGTCGTGATACTGCATATCCCGGAACTGCTATATAAGGTGGATTTTCGTATCCCAAAATTGCTCGACAAGCTGCCAAAGCTTCTGCCTGACCGTTCGAATAGGGATCTTGGGCACCTGTACCTTTAATGTATCCATCGGCTGCAATTTCATAAGCTCCGTCTTCTTCAAGATCAACAGTAGTAATAACGAATTTCTGGGGATCTTTTCCCAATTCTCTTGCTGCCGCCACGAGAGCCATGGCTGGGGTCATCCATATCACGAAAGCGCCATCGAGATCAGGATGAGCAGTGAGCATGCCTGCAGAAATTTCTGTCGTCTTAGGCATATCGAAAGGAAAATCATACTCAACTGCGATATTAATCCAAGGATACGCCGAGGCAACACGTTCCTTAAAACCACGAAGTCTTTCTTCGGTGACGAAATGTTTAAAGTTTAATTTCATTGCGGCAACCTTAGGGTTCTCCACTCCACGACGAATGAATTCATAAGCCATGATATCAGCAGCTGCTACCCCGTTACCATAGCTTGACGAGGAAACAACCGTAGAATAATGCTTACCATGTTCTAACCCAAGGGGGATCATATCAAGGAGAACGAGTTTAATACCTGCTTCGGCAATCTTGAGATAAGCAGGGGTTTCGGCAGTTTGGTCCACAGGTATACTCAGAATAACATCGGGTTTCATAGCGATAACACTTTCGATGTTTTCCATCTGTACTTCTGGTTGTGCATTAGCTCCAGTAATAGAAATTACTTTGATGTTGTAGCGATCGAATACGGACTTCATCCCTGCAATTTGCTGCTGCGACCACGAAGAGTCGAGAACGTGCATCACAATGGCAGCAGTATAGTTACCGCTTTTCAATTTTTCTTCGTCCTCCGGGGTGAGAGTGAGAACACTCGCATCCACACCTACAGTGCCATCCTCTAAACGTTCGTCAGCTTCTACCACACCGGCAATAACCGCATCTGGTGGCAGAGTACGTTCAGCAGCTAAAATTAACGATCCAAGTCCAACAAACAATAGACACATCACCAAACATAAACCAATCGACAACCTTTTCATGCTTTTAGTCCTCCTTTTTTCATATGTCATTTTCAATCAACGATACCCAAAACTCTCTTGTTCGCTTCTTCATCAACCCCGGTTGCCAAGAAATTATCAAAGGCATACTCCGCTACCTCAATTAAGTGGTCTTCAATAAATTTAACCGCGATTTTGGCAGCTTGATCGGGGCTTCTCACCGGATCCTCCCACTCTAACACCGCCCATCCATCAAAGCCAACTTCGGTCAAGAGGCTGAAAACTTTTTTAAAGTTCACTTGTCCGTCTCCAACGGTTCGAAATCTTCCAGCACGCTTTGGCCATGGCTGCATCCCCGAATATACTCCCTGCTTAGCGCTAGAGATAAACTCGCCGTCTTTCACGTGAAAACCTTTTATGCGATCCGCATATACTCTAATAAACTCAACGTAATCGAGTTGTTGGAGAACAAAATGACTGGGATCATAATTGATACAAGCAGCAGGATGATGGTTGGTGTACTCTAAAAACATATCAAAAGTAGCTCCGTCAAATAAATCACAACCCGGATGGAGCTCAAAGTTAACGGTTATACCTTTACTATGAGCGTAGTCCAATACTGGCAACCAACGTCTCGCCAACTCCTGATAGGCCATTTCAATAAGTCCTGCCGGTCTTTGAGGCCACGGATATACAAAATTCCAAGCCATACCACCCGAGAGCACCGGAACACCCCTACATCCTAAATTGACCGAGGCGTCAACAATTTTCTTGAGTTCTCCTTGTGCCCATTCTACCAAGGCCTTTCCTTTGAGGCCACGGGGGTGAAAAGACTCGAACAATTCCTCCATTGCTGGATGGATAGCAATCATTTGTCCCTGTAGTCCATATAAGTCAGTAACCTCGAGGCCTTTTTCCCTGAGCTTTCCCGCATATTCGTCACAATAATCCTTTGATTGTGCAGCCCTGTCTAAATCAATCATGTTGGGATCCCAAGAAGGAATCTGTAGGCCCTTGAAACCTAAATGGGCAGCCCAGGTAGAAAAATTCTCAATGTTATTTCGCGGCGGATTTGGAGTGGTAAACTGCGCCAGAAAAATTGCCGGTCCTTTAATACGTGTTGCCATACCCCTAACCTCCTTATAAAATTGTTTGTCATTACTATCAAACGTACTAATTCTTTTTCTCCTTTCTATCACCCTCTTATGCCGGAGACGTATACGATGCTTGAATCCATCCTCGTTTTCGGCTACTTTCCACACAGGCAGCGATGAAGTGCACCCCAATTGCTCCGTCCTGAACCGTTGGAAAGTCGAGATCGATCGCCTCAGGTACCATACCCGCAAGGCGCGCCTTAATCGTGTTACCAACACGCACATAAATATTGGCAAACGCTTCAATAAATCCCTCAGGGTGTCCATAAGGTAAACGCTGATTTTGAGCCGCTACTGGGTCAAGATAACCACTTCCCCGAGTGTATACTTCGCCCGGTTTGTCCAAGTAACGAACGTACAAATAATTAGGGTTCTCCTGATGCCATTCTAAGGAACCACGTTCTCCATAAACTCGAATGCGAAGATTATTTTCTTCTCCTACAGAAATTTGAGAAGCATACAAAATTCCTCGAGCTCCTCCTTTATATTGCACTAATACGTTTCCATCGTCATCGAGCTTCCGTCCACGAACAAAAGTGGTCAAGTCTGCACACAGGGCTTCCATTTCGAGACCAGTTATGTATCGCGCTAAATTTTCGGCATGGGATCCGAGATCACCCATACACGAAGAAATCCCAGCCATCGTGGGATCGGTTCTCCATGCAGCCTGCTTTTGGCCTTCGAGGTCGATGGGGGTCGCCAACCAACCTTGAGGGTATTCCACGACAACTTTACGAATAGTCCCTAATTTTCCTTGGGAAACCAAAGCTCTTGCTTGTTTTACTAAAGGATACCCCGTATAGTTGTGAGTTAACCCAAAAGTAACGCCGTGTTTTTTACCAAACGACACAAATCCTCTGCCTCTTCAAGGGTGGTAGTCATAGGCTTATCACAGACTACGTTGAAACCAGCCTCAATAAAAGCCTTAGCAACCGGATAGTGAACCGCATTAGGGGTCACAATAACTACGAAATCAATTTTTTCCCCCTCCGGCAATTGACTCTCCTTTTCGGCCATCTCTTGGTACGAAACATAAACCCTGTCAGCATTGAGGCCTAAATAATCACCCTGTTGTTTAGAAAGCGCGGGATTTCTTGAAAACGCACCAGCCACGAGTTCTGCTGTTCCATCCAATGCGATGGCCATACGATGCACTGCTCCAATGAAAGACCCCGGTCCTCCACCAACCATACCATACCTCAGTTTCCGCCCTAAGCCCATTGTTACACCTCCATGCTAACAATAAATCATGATAAAAGTATCTTTGATTAAGAGCAAAACATAATAATTGTTTTGTCAACATATCTTTAAAAATAATATTGTTTATAAATAAATATTATTAGAAAATAACCTATATTACATAGAACAATGTTAAGCTATTCTGATCACCAAAAAAATACAGGTATAGAATCACAAACGGGAAAATACCCAAGGCCACAACATGAAGCTATTAACGGAATATACCAAAAATATCTTGATTCCGACATGTCTTATGAACGTTAATGAAACCAGGCTTAACCCTCCTTAGGAAAATATCCCTTGAGTGTTCGACCATTTTGTGGCAAGCCAGAAGAATAACTATTTCTTTACGATACATCGGGTAGTGTATTGCATTTTGATATTATGAAAGCGTGTGCCTCCTAAAAGGAGATAAGGATACGATATCCTGGAGAAAAAGCTGAAGAGGCGCATCCCGGGAGTAAAGCGGTACACCTATCGTGGCGGAAGAGGAAAGGGAAATCCAAGGGTCTCACTTTGAACCTGGCTCTCCTCGAGCCTCGGAAACGGTGGGCAACTGGTCGTGGATTGGGGATGAGATTGAAAAGGTAGGTTTTTACCTCGCTTCCTCTGTGCCCTGAAGGCAAAACTCATGTTGGGGATGATCAACAAGACCGCGAAATTCGATGCAGGGACTCAGCAAACTCCAATGGACTTCGACACTTCCTGAGGTAGGGATCCCCCAAGGAGAAATGGGGGATGGGCGAGAGTTCCCCCGTACCCGGATGTTCTTCCGAAGCAGAGGTCTTGTCTCAAACCAAAGGTTCATTCTCCTTTGGCCAAGTATGGGGTTGTGGTCGATGGGGCGAGTAATCTCTTGGGAGTGAAAGGACGGGGAATCCTCAGAGAAAAACTCTCCCTTCGGAGACTCCTCCGTTACCGAGCGCATTCTCTCCCCCATCGGGGTTTTAGATGAGGAGATCGAGGCCCTCGAAGAGGAAATGAGAGAGGGAGCTTTTAGTATCCCCCCTGGAGGATTCCTCTTGGCCACCGTGATGCCCTTGAGAGATAGGGGATAGAGAGCGGTTCGAAAGACCGGAGAGTCTCGCTTCCTGTGCCGGGTTAGTACCCCGGCTGAGAGCTAGGGGAGAGGGTGTGGCATGGGAGAACTCGCCCAGTGGGTAAACCGCTACTTAGAGTGGGCGTACATCGAGGCAGGGAATGCCATCAGCCAGGAAAAGGCCCTTCTGCCATGTAGCACCGCTCTACCTCCCCCTGAAAGCCCGAAGGGGTCAAAAGAGGGTAGTGGGAGCAGTAGGAAGACATCGGCCGAGGCCACCTGGTGGATGTTGAAAACCCAAAAACCCTACAAAGAATCGAAAAAAGAGAAGGGGCGTAAGCGTGACCTACGCATGAGTTTAAGCTCGCTTCAAGGAAAAGGGAAAGGAAGGAGGTGGAAGGACTGAGTGTGGGAGGGGGTTGACTTGGCGCACGCTTTCAGAGACGTGTAGACCTCCTCACAGGTAAAATAGAAGGCAAACCCCAAAACCCAACTGTCCCTGAGGAGCTCTCATGAGCCTCAAAGCTCAAAGAGTACCTTGAGATTCTCTCCCTGAAGGGAGAAAGAGAAAAGGAACTCCGAGCGCTCCCAGAGAGAAGAAAGGAGGAGGGTGAAGGAAAACCTGGAGACCCTGGCCTCCTTGGAGAGAGAAAAGCATGGCTCCCTCGAGAAACCTCAAGACTTGCCATACGAAGAGGGAGGAAGGAGGGATTTCCTCCCTTCTTTTGAGAACCCTACCCGAGAACCCTCTATACCGCAGAGGAATTGGTGAGAGTTTCGTACCAGGGAGGATGCTCAACCTGAGATTGCGCTTGTACCCTGGAAGCCCTCTTTGAGAGAAGTACTCTCCAGGATGGGTTTTTGTGTTACCGGTATGGTCGAAAAAGGTAGGGGAGTGGTCCCTCGAGGGGAAGACCCGCAGATCATGAGGTAGTCTATCTGGCCCAGAGCAAGGCAAGGATATCGAGAGGTCCTGGGGTTTTGGGGGGCGAGGGAGTGAGGGAGAGAGGGCCAAGAACTGGAGAGAGGTCCTTGGGGAACTCAAAGAAGGAGGTCTCCGTGCACCCCTTCTTTCCGTTGGGGATGGATTGGTTGTCTCAAGGAAGGAGAGAGGTCTATCCCCCTGGTGATGCAAAGCTCTCTCCTACCCAAGATTCTGCTCGCACCCTGCGTGAGGTGAGGAGAGGAAGTAGCGCATGCCCAAAGAGGTGAAAAGAGGTATGCTCTTTCTACCCTTGAAGAGTTCACCCAAACTCTACTCCCTTCAAGAGAGGAGAGGATATACCTGGAGAGAGGAGTTACCTCACGCGGGACCTCTCCTCTCTCTTTTCGTTATCCACCCATGTTCAAGAAGTACATTGCACTATCAACACCCAAGAAGGTACATCAAGGAAGTGAAAAGGAGCATCAAGGTCATGGAGGTTTTTCCCGATCTTTCATCTTGAGAGCGTGCTCTCCTCATCTCCATAGAAGAGAAGGAGAAATGTACCGAGAGAGTGCTCTATCGCTTTGATCTTGTAAGAGCTTTTCGCTTTGCGAAGAGAAAAATACGGGAAGGGAGAGGAATTAATATGGGTTACACAGAATGGTTGACACAACCTAAACTGGGGGAATTCCACGACAATGTATGGAGATTATCTTGTCTACGTTGGAATAGATCAGTGGAAAGCGGGGAGATTGCAGGGAGAATTCATCGGCCAGCTACTTGGAGGCAAAGGAAATATTGTAGAAATAGCCGGCGATCCAGGTTGTCCAGCTGGTAAAGGCCGTGGCGGCGGACTTAGGGAGGTTTTCAGCGAAAAGTACCCTGATATTAAAATACTAGCTACTTATATGGCACATTATAACAAAGCCGAGGGAATGAAAGCAATGGAGGATGCAATAGCGGCTTATGGTAACGAAATAAATTTAGTGTATGGCCATAACGATGCTATGGCTTTAGGAGCCCTAGATGCTTTGAAAGCAGCCGGTATGACAGATATCCCTGTTTGCGGGGTGGACGGTCAAAAAGAAGCTTATTTGGAAATAATGAAAGGTGAGCAGTATAAATCAACAGTAATAAATAATTCGGCCGAGATCACTGCGGTAGCCTTTGATGTATTAATGCAATATCTAAATACAGGCAATCTGCCAGAGGGGGTTTCTGAAGGCGGTAAAGTTATTACAGGGACTATCCTGGTGGCAAAGGAAAATGTGGAGAAATACTACGATCCTAACTCTATTTTTTAGAAGCTAGAACATATCTCTAGCCCTGAAGAACATGGGGTGATTCGTTCCTCCACGTTTTTCAGGGCTAGAAAATAGTGGAGAGAATTCTTGATGAAAACGAAAGTATTACAAGAATATAACATGTTCTTTGTGCTGCTAGTCCTCTTTTTAGGCTTCTCAATTATATCACCAGTTTTTAGGGACCTAGAAAATTTCAGAAACCTTTTAAACCAACAGAGCACACTAGGCATAGCCACGATTGGCATGGCTGTCGTTATACTCTCAGGAGGTATTGATCTTTCTGTTGGTTCTGTCATGGCTTTGGCAGGAGTTTATTATTCAAATCTCATCAGAGGAAATTTATTTACATACATGCCTGACTTTATGAAAGTGTATGAAGAAGCGGGTAAAGTCGCTCCAGTTTTTCCCGAACCATTATCTCTGTGTTTCGTAGTGGGAACAGTAAGTTTACTAGGAGTTGTAACTGGCACCGTAGTCGCTAAACTTCAAGCTCCTCCGTTTGTAGTAACAGTGGGTACCATGATTCTTGCACGAGGCATCGCTTATTCCATGACGTCTGGGCAACCAATCTTCTCTGTACCAGACTATATTGTGAAGGCTGGTTTCACAAACATTCTCGGAATACCAGTATTAACAACAATCTGGTTCCTATTAGTTATTCTTTTCTGGCTTTTCCTTAAATATTTCCCTCTAGGTCGAGATCTCTACGTTGTAGGTGGTAATTTTGAGGCTGCAAGATTTGTAGGAATAAATATTACCAGAACTATAATATTTTCTTATTGGCTTTCTAGTTTTTTATCTGCTTTTGCGGGAATCCTTTTAGTTGGTCGGATGGCTTCAGCCGATCCACGAGTAGGTTCTGTAACAGCGCTTGATGCAATTGCGGCAAGTGTCATAGGTGGCTTCAGTTTGAGTGGAGGGAGAGGAAATCTTATAAACACAGTTGGTGGTGTGCTCTTAATCGGACTCCTAACAAATATTTTAAGCATCTTAAGGGTAGAATTTTACACCCAACAGGCCATTAAAGGGTTAACGATTATCTTAATAGTAGCAATCCGCTCAATGAGTGAGAAAAAAAGTAACTATTAACCTTTTTAACAAGCCATTTCGGGGGAATAAGCATGAGATGTGTAATGGCTGTAGACTTAGGTACCCAAAGTATCAGGATTGGTCTTTACGATCTTAAAGGTAGAATGCTGAGCGAAGTTGGTAGAAAGTATAAAACTTATTATCCTTTACCAGGATGGGCGGAACAGGATCCTAGAGATTGGTGGAAGGCATTCATTGGTGGTGCCCGAGAAACTATGAGTAGGTTCCCTAATGTTGCGATTTTAGCTATAGCAGTGTCTGCTACTTCTAGTACTGTTCTCCCCGTTGATCATGAAGGCAATCCTTTGAACAAGGCTATTATCTGGATGGATGTAAGAGCAACCGAACAAACAGAGCGTATAAATAAAGCAAGACATCCCATTTTGAAATGGTGCGGTGGAGAGGTTTCTGCAGAATGGCTTCTTCCCAAGGTACTTTGGTTCAAGGAAAAACGTCCAGAAATTTACGAAAAAGCATGTCTTATCGTGGAAGCAATAGATTGGTTCAATTACAAACTTACAGGTAGATGGGTGGGGTCTCAATGCAATGCTTCTTGTAAATGGAACTATCTACCTGGTGAGGGTTGGTCCAAGGATTTTTTGGAAGCGATCGGTTTGGCAGAACTCGGACAAAAAGTTCCCTCCGAAATTTTGCCCGTGGGTACTGTTATAGGATTTCTTGAAAAAGATGTTGCCCGTGAAATTGGTTGTGATCCAGGCATTCCTGTGGCTCAAGGGGGTATTGACGCTCATACCTCTATGATAGGTTTAGGTAACTTCGAGGAAGGAGAAGTGTCCTTAGTTTTAGACTCCTCTTCGGTCTTCCTAATGAATGTCAATTTTTCCAGTGTCATACCTGGATTTTGGGGACCCTATAAAGATCCACTCTACCAAGGTGTCTTACTTTTAGAAGGAGGCCAAGTATCAAGTGGTTCAATATTAAACTGGCTTGTAGAAAAGATAGCAAAACAATACATCTCTGAAGCGCAAAAGCATAGAGTAACTCCTTTTGATCTCCTAGATACTGAAGCATCAAAAATCCCACCTGGAGCAAATGGACTAATCGTTTTGGATCATTGGCAGGGTAATAGAACACCTTACAAGGATCCATATTCAAGAGGAATAATTTGGGGATTAACTATGAACCATGAGGTCCCACATATTGCAAGAGCTATATATGAAGGAACTAGTTTCGGAATTCGATTGTTCCTCGACTATCTCAAAGAAAAGAATATACTTGTTCGAAAAATAAAAGTATGCGGAGGGGGCACAAGAAGCCATCTATGGACACGTATTTTAGCTGATGTTTGTGAACAACCTTTAAAAGTTACCCTGGAAAACATGACGCTTCTAGGAAGTGCTATAGTGGCTGCTTGTAGTGTTGATGCTTTTCATTCTTTCGAAGAGGGATTTTTAGCCATGCAACCAGAGTTTGAAGTGATAAGTCCTCAATACCCCTTTTCTGAATACCAGAAAAATTATGAACATTATTGTAAACTATATCAAATTTCCAAAAAATTAATATGTCGTGGAGAGTAATAAAAATGGTCATAACGCCTAAACCAATCCTACAAGTTCATTCTTTATCCAAGCGATTTCCGGGAGTACAAGCACTAAAGGAGGTTGATTTTGACCTTTATCGTGGAGAAATCCACTGCTTGGTGGGAGCAAACGGAGCTGGCAAGTCTACCTTAGTAAAGATTTTAAGTGGTATATACCACAAGGATCAGGGTGATATATATTACAAAGACAAAAAGATAGAAATCCTTTCCCCTAAGGATGCAAGGAACCTCGGCATAGCTACGGTTTTTCAGGAGTTAGATATAGTTCCCTATTTAACACTTGCTGAAAATATCTTCCTAGAAAACTACCCCAAAAAAACCTTCCTAAGAACGATCGATTATAAAGAACTCTTCTCAAAAGCGAGGAGTCTTTTAGATTACCTTGGGGAAAGAGAAGTGAATCCGTCCTTATTGGCTACAGAAGTTAGTGTAGCTATACGTCAAATGATAATCATTGCAAGAGCTCTAGTTCTTAAAGCAGAAGTTGTGATTTTTGATGAACCTACCGCTGTTCTAACTGTTGAAGAACAGGGCCGCTTGTTTCGCATCATTAGAGAATTACGTGACAAAGGAGCAGCTATCATCTATATTTCTCATAGGTTAGAAGAAATAATCGAGCTCGGCGATAGAGTCACAGTATTTCGGGACGGAATGAGGGTATCAACGCGAATTGTTAAGGAAACAAACTTGGATCAATTTGTCGGAGAAATGATGGGCAAGGTAAAAATGCCGCAACTTTCCGAAAAAGGAGACTTGAAAAAGATTAAACATGAATCGAAGGATATAGTGCTTTCGGTTGTAAATCTTTGCAGTAACGTTACTAAACCAAAGTTAAAAAATATATCCTTCGAACTCAAAAAGGGAGAAATACTTGGGATCTTTGGTTTTGTGGGATCTGGCAGAACGGAACTTGCAAAATGTCTAACAGGCCATTTTCCGGTAACCTCTGGAGAGATTTGGTTCAATGGAAAACCCTTTACACAAGTTTCTCCTTGGGCAGCCGTAAGAGCGGGTATGGCTCTTGCGCCTGAGGAGAGAAAAACTCAGGGACTTTTTTTAGACTTAAGTGTTGCTTTAAATATTCTATTGCCTTGCCTAAGGCAACTAACGAGAGTTTTTAACTTCTTGGATTGGACCTCCGTTACTAACATTTCCGCCTCCTTTGTAGAGGAGCTCGAAATAAAAACTCCCACACTGTGGCAACAGGTACGTTATCTCAGTGGCGGAAACCAACAAAAGTTGATTTTAGCAAGGTGGTTAGCCAAAGAATGCAAGGTGTTACTCCTGGATGAGCCTACTCGTGGCGTTGACGTCGGAGGAAAACGGGAAATCATGAAACTTATCACAAAAAAAGCAGAAGAAGGTGTGAGTTTCGTTATCATTTCCTCAGAAGCTGAAGAGCTCTTGGAAATCTGTGACAGGCTAATTGTGTTATCACGAGGAGAGGTAATGGGAAGCCTAGACACAGCTGAGTGCAATATTGAAAGACTTTTAAGACTAGCCAGCGGAATCCAGACAACTTCGAAAGACATTAGTATGTAAAAGCAAAAACTTCTCAAGAGCAGGAGGAGCGATTTTGAGAACAGAAACAACCAAATTAAAATTTACGAAGGAATTCAAAGTAGTTATATCTGTCTTCCTAGATAAGTATGGAGCTCATGTAATGCCATTTTCGCTGGCGGTTTTGTTTTCCTTTCTCTCGCCAGCTTTTGCTTCTTTGAAAAATTTAGAAAATCTGTTACGACAGAGTAGTTTTATAGGCATACTATCTTTAGGCTTGTCTTTTGTAGTCATGTGTGGAGGAATTGATTTATCTATTTCTGGTGTTTTCGCTCTGTCTTCTACCTTATGCGCCCTTTGGCAACATCATGGAATATATTTGGGATACGTAGATAACTTATCTTTCTTGTTTCCTCCATACCTAATATTTTTGATCTGCACATTGATAGGGTCAGGAATAGGTTTACTACAAAGTCTTGTGATAACGAAAGCTAACGTACCAGATTTTATAGTCACCTTGGGAACAATGATCACCTTAAGATCCTTAGCCTTCTCCTCCACTGGAGGACAAACCGTTTTCGGGGTTTCGGAAGAAACTAAGTTTTTGGGCTCGGGATCCATATGGGGGGTACCATTTCCAGTTTTTGCATGGTTCCTATTGATAGTTTTAGCACATATAGTTCTAAAAAACACGTCTTTTGGTTATGAACTAGCTGCTACCGGACAAAGCAGGGAAGCAGCAAAAATTTGTGGAAGGAAGATTAGATAGTGGTGAACCAAGGGTTGGAGATGGGTACGAATTGCTTGCCATTGCAGCAGTAGTAATTGGAGGAACGCCTCTTTCTGGAGGTAAAGGTAGTGCCATTGGCACCTTTATTGGCGTGCTTGTACTCGGTGTAATATCCAACATTTTAAATCTCTTAGGAATTCATCCTTATCCTCAAATGATTTTCAATGCTCTAATCTTGTTAGGGGCAATAGTTATGAGGGGTTATTTTAGTAGACAGGAGATTTAAAGCAAAGTTATAATTTAAGACCTTTTAAGAAATCAAGCATAGTTTGGATTGAAAAGGATTTTTTTGAGCAATGTCCGGTATAGTGTGTAAAAAAGGGTGGGTTAGAAGCAGGAAAGGCCACCCACTCTGGTAATAAAAGGATGAGCAAGAACCCTAAACCATACGAGGGCACAGAGGAGAGGCAAGGGTACCGTAATGGTTACCACAAGAGACCCATGGTAACTCGAATTGGCTGCTCGTTCTCCAAGTACCCAGGGTTAGGCTGGCTGAGTTCTCTACGGAAATGTTTGGGCGTTACCAAGGGAGTGAACGGGTACTGCTTTTCGCCCTCATGGAGATGGTCATTGAGGGGGTGCGAGGCGAAAGGCTAAACCGGGGTTGGGGAGTTGGGCGGCTGGGAGTTTTCCAAAGCGACCGTATCTCCCCTGGGAAAAGAGAGGGACTTAAGCGAGGAGGAATATCCCTTTCTTTCGGTGTTCACCTGTCTCAAGAGGCTTGAGGTAAAGGGTGTTGACCTTGTGGTTTTGGATGACCACAAGGGCTTAAGCCGCTACAACCCACTCTCAGGGAGTGAGCTGGCAGTGGTGCCAGACAAATTCTATCCGTGACCTTTGGGATGTGTGTCCCATGTCATTACCGAAGGAGCTCCCTACTCCTAAGGTACACTTTCGGCCCACCTGATTTCGATACGGTCAGGCGGCTTCGTGGAGGGTGGTGAGGAGTCGGAGGCCGTGGCGCCTCAGGTGGTGGAGAGGCTTGAAGCTGGTTTTGAGGATGCCATGGTGGTAGTGGCACTGAACCGGCCAGGTGGTTGCCTGCGACCAATGTCATAGAACGTGTGAACCGGAAGCTTCGGTGGTGGAGAGGGTGTAGGCATTTTCCCCGAGGGAGAGGTAGTGTAGAGACTGATTGGTGCAGTGCTCATGGAAATGGAGAGGCTTGGGGTGGCTGGCAACCGGTACTTGGACATGAGGGAGTACTGATATGGAGAGATGAGCAAGAACGGGTTAGAGCAGGAGAACCTAATAGAACGGAGAAAGAGGTAGCCTAATGAGGCTCTAATGAGCCTCAAAAGCTACCAGAGAGATTTTACACAGAAAATTGGACTTGACCATTTTTTGCTTTTCTAGTTTCTCCCTATCAAAGTTTCCACTTCGTAGATCGAAAGACTCCCAAGAATAAAAATTGATTTATTATCTCGACCCCAAGTGTAACTCAGCCAGTTTTCCTTCCCGAAGCTCTCTTCAATGGGACAAACGACACATGTCTACGGTAGGAAAAGAAAAAGAAATTCCTGAGTTTATCAGATGACCCTGCTCAAACCCGCATGAAACCTGAAAAGTTTTTTAAAAAGCGCGCATTTTGCCACTACATTACCTGTTTATGGAAGTCATCGGCAGCTACCACATTGTTTGGTTGTTTCATCCGCAGCAGGCGCAGTATCTTGGTGCTCAAATCAGTTCCTTTGGTTTTGATGTAGTAAGCCCTGCCGTCAATCTCGACTTTGGCAAAGTTCAGGGAGTTGATTGCCTCCCGGATCTTTTCCGGAGAAGCCTTGATTCCGGCATCTTGCAGCCTGAACTCCAGGGTGCGGGCAAGGAGGAAAGCCAAGAAACAAACTACGAAGTGCCCTTTGATCCGCGCCTCCGTCCAGTGGAAGACCGGCTGCACCTCCAGGGTGGATTTCATGATTCGAAAGGACTTTTCGATCTTCCAGAGGTTATGGTAGGCA
>CAKZPS010000070.1 GCA_937139415.1 uncultured bacterium | reverse complement strand
TCATAGGGAATTACTTGTTCTTGTCTAAGACGGAGATCTTCTTTTTCTCGAAACTCCAACAGTGTCTTGACACTATCTCTCTTCCCTCCCCTTGCAAAAAGAGGGAGAATAAGTATAATAATGATACAGAGAGCGGAAATAGCTCAGGGGTAGAGCATCGGCTTCCCAAGCCGAGGGTCGCGGGTTCAAATCCCGTTTTCCGCTCCATTTTTATTGTAATGGTTTTTTGTTTCTTCTATTATTCTTCCATTCTGGGTACTTTGATTTCGCCACCTCTCAGTGTTCACAAAAGAGGTCCAGATGGTAAAACTGTGAATAACGCCTCAGAAAACCTATCTTTCTCAAGAAAAGAACCTTGCTTCCCACTATGAGAGACTCTTGCTACTCTCCCCTTTCATGGTTGTGAGTGCCGCTCCAGGCTCTTCTTGCTCTCTCAGGAATAAATTGTCTTCTCAAAATGTTGCCAAAAATAAAAAGGGGGATCCCAATGCACAAGGTGGTATTCTTCGTTTTTCGAGACGAGGAAATGTGTTTCATTCACGTCTTGCTCAACGCTCTGGACCTCTTCTCCTCAGGATATCATGCCCAAATCGTCTTCGAAGGAAGTGCTACGCGCCTCATCCCTCTCCTTGCTCAGTCGGAACACCCCTTACATCACCTGTACGCTCAAGCAAAATCGCAAGGTCTCATTGCCGGAGCGTGTCGGGCGTGTTCGGCAAAAATGAAGGTTATCGAGGCCGTAGAAAAAGAGGCACTCTCTCTCCTCGATGATATGAACGGTCATCCCTCCGTTCGCCGCTTCGTGGAGCAGGGGTTCACGGTTATCACCTTCTGAGGGATAAAAATGGCTTTTCTTGGGAGAGTTTTCCTTTTACTCTTTGAGCGAAAGGATCTCGTGTTCACAAGTTTTTACCAACACATTTACATCTCCGTCGTGGCTTGCTTCTTCATTGGTGTATGTGGCATTCCTCTCGGTATCCTCATCTCCCGCTTCCGTTCGGTTGCTCCATTCGTTATCTCTCTCACCGGTGTCCTGTACACCATTCCCTCGTTAGCTCTCTTTGGGTTTATGATCCCACTCCTTGGAATTGGTCTCAAACCTACGCTCTTTGCCCTCTTCATCTATGGTTTACTTCCCTTGGTGCGGAACACTTACGTCGGTATCACCACTGTTGACCCGGGAATTGTGGAAGCAGCGAAAGGCATGGGGAGTACCGATTGGCAACTTCTCGCCAGGGTCCAACTCCCTCTCGCTCTTCCTTTCATTGTCGCCGGATTTCGGACCGTGGTCGTCATGACGATATCGGTTTCTACCATCGCTGCCTTCATCGGTGCAGGGGGCTTAGGAGTACTCATCTTTCGGGGAATTACCTCCTATTATACGGAACTCATCGTTGCAGGAAGCATGTTAGTAGCGCTTCTTGCCATCATCGCCGATTCAGTATTAGGTTTCTTAGAACGGAAACTTTTGCGTCGTATCCAAATGTAAAGGAGTGATGCCAATGAGAACTTTTTGGATCCTTACTGTTTCTCTCCTCCTGTTCTTTTCCATGAGCAGTATCCTTCTTGCTCAGAATCGCAACACGGTGATCGTGAGCAATAAACCCTTCACCGAGTCGTATGTCTTGGCGGAAATCATCGTGGAAATGCTGAGAGCACATACCCCTCTTCAAGCGGAACACTTGCCTATCGAGGGAGGGACTACCTCCATCCTCCACCCCGCGATCGTGAAGGGGGAAATCGACATCTATCCTGAATACACCGGAACCGCTTGGCAAGAAGTACTGCGACAAGACACCGTTATCTCTGATCCCGTAGAGCTCTATGAAAAGGTGAAAGAGGAATATGAACAACGTTTCGCTCTGGTTTTCCTCCCCCTTTTCGGTTTCAATAACACCTTCACATTGGCAGTTCGTCGAGAATCGGCAGAGAGAGATAATCTCAAAACCTTCTCCGACTTAGCTAAGATATCAGAACGGTATGTTTTCGGTGCCGAACCAGACTTCTTTGAGAGAAAAGATGGTTATGACAATTTGGTCAAAACTTACGGCTTCCGTTTCAAGGCTACCAAACAAATGGCCATCGCTTTAAAATATCCGGCGATAATCTCCAAAGAAGTCGATGTCATCGACGCCTTTTCTACCGATGGACTCTTGAAAAAATTTGATCTTGTAGTCTTAGAGGACGATAAGCGGTATTTCCCCTCTTACTTCTGTGCACCGGTAGTGCGTAAAGAAACCTTGGAAAAGTATCCAATAATTGCTGAAGTTTTGGGGAAATTAGCAGGAAAGATCGACGATAACGCCATGACCGAAATGAATTACCTGGTCGACGAAAAACTTCTCGACCCCAAAGAGGTGGCGAGAGACTTCCTCAAAAAACACGGACTCATCGAGTAGCTCATGCCGCCTATCGTCACCTTTCAAAAGGTGGTCAAAATCTATCCCGGAAATATTCGCGCGGTGGATGAGGTTTCTTTCGCACTAGAGGAGGGAGAGTTTTTCTGTCTCATTGGTCCTTCGGGATGCGGCAAAACCACGCTTCTCAAAATGGTCAACCGTCTTGTCGAACCCTCCTCTGGTTCAGTATGGGTGGAAGGGAAAAATATTATGGAATGGGATCCTATCCGTTTGCGTCGCCACATTGGGTACGTTATTCAACAAATCGGTCTCTTCCCTCATCTCACCGTAGAGGAGAACATCACCTATGTTCTCTCCATCATGGGGGTGACGGCCTCGATCCGTAAAAACCGGGCACGGGAGTTACTCCACATCATCGGTCTTGAAGAGTCTTACCTCTACCGCTTCCCGCGAGAGCTGAGCGGAGGAGAACGACAGAGAGTAGGAGTGGCCAGGGCGTTAGCTTCCGATCCCAAAATTATTTTGATGGACGAACCTTTCGGTGCTTTGGACCAAATTAATCGGGAACAGCTCCAAAACGAGCTCTTGCGTTGGCACGGTCTTCTCAAAAAGACCACTTTATTCGTGACCCACGACCTCTTCGAAGCCATGAAACTCGCTACCCGTATTGGTGTCATGCGTAAAGGCCAACTTCTCCAGGTAGGTACGGCGGGGGAACTCCTCTTCAACCCCCAAGACCCATTCGTTAGGGATTTCTTGGGGAAGAGGGGTTTCTTTCATGCTTTGCAGATGCTCACCGCCAAAGAGGTGATGGAAACTACTCTCCCCATCGTCGAAGAGGGTAACTCCCATTTACCCCCTTCGATACCCCTTGATCCTTATAATCTCGGCTGGAACTTCGTTTTTCTCGTCGACCAAAATCGAAGACTTTTAGGAGCCAAAACTGTACATGGTGAAAGCATTCCCTGCCCCACTATCGCTCCTGCGAGTTCACTCGAAGAAGTATTGTACGCCATGTTCGCCTCTGCCCAAAGTTGGGTGGCCATCGTCAACGAAGATGGAAAGTTCCAGGGAATAGTTGACTTTCGCTTGATCTGCTCTCGCCTCCGTAATTTTTGTACACGAAGAGACCACTTTGACAATCATGAAGAAACTCTCCGAAGAACCCTCGAATGATATTCTCATCCGCCACCCTTTTTGGCATAATAAGGGTATGGACCCGGAAGAGTTAGTCCTTTTTATCTACGAGGTTCTTGATGAATTACCTCGAGAACTGCGGGGAAAATTAGACAATGTTGAATTCGTGGTAGAGAACTTTCCCTCTGCAGAAGTAAAACGAAAGGTGGGCAAGAAAACGATTCTCGGACTCTATCGAGGTATTCCCCTCAATAGGAGAAACGCGAATTACAACTTGGTTCTCCCCGACCAAATCATTATTTACGCAGGAAATATTGAACGAGTCTTAACCGATCCCCGTACCTGGAAAGAAACCGTTCGCAAAGTTGTTCTGCATGAAATCGGTCACTATTTTGGTTTCGGAGAGGAAGAACTCCAAGAACTTCTCGGATAGAACCATAATCCTTCCTTCGTATTGTGTTATAATCTTTCCGGTTCTATTTTTCTCAACTTTACCCTTTGAGGGAGGAGATACGAAATGGCAATTAAAGTGGACGAAGAACTGTGCATTGGGTGCGAGCTCTGTGTACAAATTTGTCCCGAAGTTTTTGAAATGAACACTGACGGGAAAAGCATTGTGAAAGCAGGTGTAGATGTAAACACAGACTGTGTGGAAGAAGCAATTGATTCTTGTCCAACGAGTGCCATTATAAAAGAGTAAGACAAAAAAAGAAATTTTTCCTTGAACCACTTGTCTTGGAAAGCAAGTTTATATACAATAACTTGTGCTGTTGTGGGTGGTAAAAGGAAGCGCCCCCATCGTCTAGCCCGGTAAGGACATCGCCCTTTCAAGGCGGCGGCAGCGGTTCAAATCCGCTTGGGGGCGCCATTTTTTCCCACACACATCAGGTCTGAGAAAACCACGCCTTACTCAAACCTCTCTTTTCTCCAACCAAAGGTATAACTCATCGAGGTTCCGAAACGGTATTCCTCTCTATTGGTTCGATAGAAATAAGAGAACCTTCGAATCCACGGGTTCTATCCTCTGTCTTCTTCTCGCCTCTCTCACAAAAATTTTATTAAATAAAAATATTCTCATACTTGACAAAATATATAATTATATCTACAATTAAAATGTAATTTTTCTAATTTTGGAGTGAATTCAACATGGCTAATCAGTTCAAAGAGTACCTACAAAAATATGGCATTAAACCATCAACTATACGAATCAAAATTCTCGACTATTTCTACCATCATCGCACTCACCCGACCGCAGAAGAGATTTACCAAGCCCTGCTCGCCGAGCTCCCTACTCTATCACGGGCGAGCATTTACAACACACTCGATCTCTTTCTCTCTCGGGGACTTCTCAAAACACTCCCTACCGAAGATCGAGAGACACACTACGACATGAACCTCGATTTTCATGGCCACTTTGAGTGCGAAAAGTGTGGAAAGATTTACGATTTTTCTCCCCCTGCTTTTGAACACTCCCCTCAAGAGTTACAGGGCTTTGTAATCCACTCTAAGGAAATGTACTATCGAGGTATTTGCGCTCCATGTCTTCATAAAAAACCATGATAAAGGAGGCGTGTGATCATGGAACAAACTCAAGGATTAACGGTGATCGGGGAACGGTTTCCCTCGGTAACGGTGAAAACAACTCACGGGATGAAAAATCTTCCTGAAGATTACACAGGCAAGTGGTTTGTCCTCTTCAGTCACCCGGGAGATTTCACACCGGTATGTACTACCGAATTTGTGAGCTTCGCGAAAAAGGCAGAGGATTTTAGGGCTCTAAATACCGAACTCATTGGTCTCTCCATCGACCAAGTTTTTGCCCACATTAAATGGACCGAATGGATTCGGGAAAAGTTGGGAGTAACTATACCCTTCCCAGTTATTGCCGATGATTTAGGGAAGCTCTCTCACCTTTTAGGAATGATTCATCCCCAGAAGGGAAGTAACACCGTAAGAGCCGTTTTTGTGGTGGATGACAAGGGAATCATTCGGCTCATTATGTATTACCCCCAAGAAGTAGGAAGGAACGTTGATGAAATTCTGCGAGCAGTGCGAGCTTTACAGGTTAGCGACAAAAATGGTGTTGCCATGCCGGAAAACTGGCCCAACAACCCGCTTTTGGGTGACAAGGTGATCGTTCCCCCTGCAGGGAGTGAGGCACTGGCAGCAGAGAGAATGGAAAAAGCCAAAAAGGGAGAGCTCGAGTGCTTCGACTGGTGGTTCTGCTATCGGAAGCTATAAAATAAGGGGGATATCCCCCTTATTTTATTTTATAGTCGTACACCGCATCCCTCAATTCCTTCTTCCCGTATCATCCTCTCCATACTTCTCAGAGCTAGAGTTTCCTCGAAAGAGAAACTACTGATTGAGGTCATTCGCTGAGGCATGCGGTCTCGTTCTCCAAAGAGGAACCACAAAACCATCTTCCTCAAGGGTTAAACCCTGATAGGGGTCTACCTCTCGATAAGCAACCTGTACGAGATATAATCCCTCCGGCGGAGCGTTAAAACGGGGATAGCAATGAGAAGGATGGGTAAGCATAGTAGTAAGCTCGTGGATGGTTCTCTTTCCCATGCCTAACATGATCAGTTCGCCGACCAAGAAACGAACCATATGGTAGAGAAATCCATCCGCTCGGATATCCAAAGAAATGAAAAAGGGGGATTTTTCACGGAAATCAAAAGAAAAAATAGTTCGTACTTTCGACCCGACCGTACTCCCAGGCGAACTAAAAGAAGTAAAATCATGGGTACCTAAAAATATCCTGCTCCCCTCCATCATCCGCTGCATATCAAGGGTGATATTCCCCAAAAAAGCCACTCGGCCTCGCCAAAATACGGGAAGATGAGAACCCCAGCTCAAAACATACCTATACCATTTTTGAAGGGCATGTTTTCGGGCATGAAAATGGAGAGGCACCTCTAAAACGTTAACCACTCTGAAATCACTATCACCACGCATGTTGAGAATATGCGCAATAACCTTTTCGGGAAGAGAAGAATTGGTGTAAAAATTAACTACCTGCCCGACCGCGTGGACCAGTGCATCGGTTCGACCCGAACCGATGCACTGGATTTCCTCTCCAAGAATTTCACCAAGGAGCTTTTCCAAGGTTCCCTGAACCGTTTTGAGACCTTTTTGTCTCTGCCATCCGGCAAATTTCAAACCATCGTACTCAAGCACCAAAAGGAGATTGCGCAAGATTCCTCACCACGGAAAAGGAACAAGGAGCACGACGGCTAATAAGACAAGAGAAAGAGAGAGGAAGAGGTAATCCTCGCGTCTCATCTGTAAAACCCGCAGCCTCGTTCGACCGATGCCTCCCCGGTAACAACGAGACTCCATGGCAATGGCCAAGTCTTCAGCCCGCTTAAAAGAGTTGACAAAGAGTGGAACCAAGAGAGGGATGAGATTTTTCGCTCGTTGAATCAATCCACCCACTTCGAAATCCATCCCTCGTGCCTTCTGGGCTTTCACAATCCGATCCGCTTCGTCAAGAAGGGTGGGAATAAATCGAATGGCGATGGTCATCATCATCGCCAATTCGTGAGCCGGGAAGCCCCACTTCTTAAAGGGACTGAGGAGATATTCCATACCATCGGTTAATTCTACCGGAGAAGTAGTCAAGGTCAAAAGGGCTGTGACCACGATGAGGAGGCATAACCGGACGATAATAAAGAGACCTTTCACTAAGCCATCCAAGGAGATGTGGAGCGGTCCGTATTCAAAGAGGTAACGACCGGGAGTAAAAAAAAGGTGTAAAACCAAGGTGAAGAGGAGGAGGAAGAGAATGGGCTTGAGACTCCGGAGAATATAACTGGGGGGAAGGTGGGCAACAAAAGTCAAAGTGAGAAGGAAGAGTCCGAAGAGTAAAAAAGGAAACCAGGTTTGAATGAAAAAAAGACCGATAATCGACAATCCTGCAAAGACAATTTTCCCTCGAGGATCCAAACGATGTAAAGGAGAATCGATAGGTACATATTGACCGATAACTACGCTTCGACCCAGCACGGTCCTTTTTCCCTTTTCTCTAAAACTTTCCTACGAATTTCTTCAGCTAATTCCCAAGGAGTGAGCACCTCGGTGCTCACGGCAAAACCACGTTCTCTCAACAGAGAAGCAACTTGTGAAACAGCAGGCGGCAGGATACCAAACTGCTTGATGAACTCCCCTTGCGAAAAAGCCTTTCGTATCGGACCATCAAAGGCAATGCGACCCTGATCCATGATGATAATCCTTTCTGCCACCTTAGCAAGGTCCTCCATACTATGTGAGACGATGATCAAGGTGACTGCATGTTGCATACGCAATTCATTGAGTTTTTCCAAAATGAGGCGTTTTCCCTGAGGATCGAGTCCGGCGGTCGGTTCGTCCAACACCAAAACTTCGGGAGACATGGAGAGAATGCTGGCTATGGCTACCCTTCTCATCTGACCCCCACTCAACTCAAAAGGACTCTTATCTTTTAGGTCTTCATAACTCAATCCTACCATTTCCATAGCCCGTTGAACGCGTTTTACAAGTTCATTGCCTCCTACACCCATATTTCGGGGGGCAAAGGCAATTTCATCGAATACCCGTTCCTCAAAAAACTGGTCTTCAGGATACTGAAAAACCAACCCAACCTTTCGACGAATTTCTTGTAAGGCTATCCCCTTAACTCTGGTATCGACACCGCTAACTAGAACTCTCCCTTTTTCGGGAAGGAGCAAACCATTGAAATGTTGCACCAAAGTAGACTTCCCACAGCCAGTCCTCCCAACGATTCCGATACTCTCTCCACGGCCAATAACCAAAGAAATATCCCTAAGCGCCTGCACCTCGAAAGGGGTACCGGGAAGATATGAAAAAGAGACGTTTTCGACGGTAATCAACATAATTCATTAACCAATTCTTCGGCCTTAAGAGGTAGGGTATCGAAAAGGGAAGGATAATTTCTTTTGAGAAGGAGAGCTGTTTCCACCACTTGGGGTAACTCCAACCCCCAACGCAAAATCTCTTCTCCCAAGGCAAAAATTTCTCGTGGAGTTCCTTGAGCAACAACGCCCCCTTGGTCCATAATGACAACCTGGTCGGCGTATATCGCTTCCTCAACCTGATGAGTGATGTGAAAAATGGTGATACCGTCTTTTAAGTTCAGGATAACTTCCATAAGCTCTTGTCTTCCCTCTGGATCGAGCATGGAAGTGGCTTCATCCAATACGAGATATTCCGGACGCATAGCTAAAACACCGGCAACGGCTACTTTTTGCTTTTGGCCTCCCGAAAGCATGTGCGGCTCTTTCTTCCGATACCTACTCATGTCTACCAGTGCCAGTGCTTCTTCAACCCGTTGACGAATTTCTCCCGGGGGGAGTCCCAAATTCTCAGGTCCAAAAGCCACATCCTCTTCTACGGTAGTGGCAATAAGTTGGTTATCGGGATTTTGTAAAACTAAGCCAACACGGCGACGGATCTCCCAAATCCATTGTTCTTCCTTGGTGCTCATTCCATCAACCAAAACTTCTCCCTTTTTGGGAATGAGGAGACCATTGCAATGCTTGGCCAAAGTCGACTTGCCCGAACCATTTCTCCCCAACAAAACTACAAATTCGCCCTTTCGAATCGAGAAATTGATATCGCGGAGCACTTCTTGAGTCTTGTCCGAAGCAACATTTTCTTCGGCATACCAAAAGTGAACATTCCTGAATTCAATCATCGTCATTTCTCTCCCCATTGAGCAAAAATGAGAGCTATACTCCCCAATGGGGAGAGACTCCTATTCGACAATTTCAACAATTACTACCGGAGCACCATCCCCAATACGATACCCAGACTTGATTAAGCGACAATACCCTCCCTTTCGTTCTTTGAAACGAGGAGCAATACTTCGCAAAAGGGTTTTAAAAGCCTCTTTATCGCGTATCCAAGCAACCACTTGTCGAAACGAAGCATTATCACCCTTTATGGCCAAAGAAACTATTTTCTCAAAGTATCTCTTGAGGACTTTTCCTTTGGTCTCGGTCGTTTCTATTCTCCCACTTCTGATGAGTGAAACTAGCATATTGGCAATCATACTCTCCTTGTGAGAGGTTTTTCTCCCTAATTTCTCAGTTCTCTGGCGATGTCTCATGTTCAATCACCTCTACTCTCGAGTCCATAGGCATCGTTGGTGAGCTTATCCCTTCTCCCTTTGAGTCTCTTAAATCATATCCAAAGCGGCTCACTTTTTCCAAGATTTCCTCGTAAGTTTTTTGCCCAAGATTTTTAATCTTCTTCAAATCCTCAGGACGTTTGCGGATAATTTCTACCAATTCTCGCACCGTAGTGATACGTGCTCTCTTCAAGCAATTCAATGCTCTGACCGAAAGCTCTAAATCTTCAACGCTTATCTCTTTCTCTCCTTCAGGGACGGTTTCCCAAGCTACTTCCTCTCCTGAGATACCTTCCTCAACTTTGGACTTTAAAAGTTTCGATAGATAGTCAAACTCCTCGGTAAGGAGATCCAAAGCTTTCTTCAGTGACTGCTGGGGGGTAATAGCTCCGTTCGTCCAAATATCTAAAATCAACTTGTCATAATTGGTAAATTGTCCCACTCGAGTATCTACGACTTGAAAATTGACCTTTCTCACCGGCGTGAAGATGGCATCAACGGGAATGAGGTCATATTCGTAGGTTGTCCTCTCGGAAGCTTCCTGATAACCTTTTCCCCGAGAAACAAAAAGCTGCATCGACAAACGAGCGTCTTCGTCAATTTCGGTAATATAGTGATCGAGATTAACAATTTCAACCTCGCTCGTGGGAATGATGTCGCGAGCAGTAACTTTTCGCAACATCCCAGGAACGCCTTCAACTTCAAGACGTAAAAGTTGTTCTTCTTGCGAGTGGCAACGCAATACTAAACCCTTGATATTCAATATGATATCAGTAACGTCTTCTCGCACCCCTGGTAAAGCGGAGAATTCATGAATTACACCCTCGATTCGTACCGCCGTCACAGCAGCACCCTCTATAGAGGATAAGAGCACTCTTCTCAGAGTATTGCCAATGGTAATACCCCACCCCGACTCGAGGGGTTCAATGGAAAACCTTCCATACTGTTCTTTGGTCAAGGGGTCCTCACGTACTTCCACAATCTCGAGTTTCACTGAACCCTTTCGATCATCTTGCATCACGAAACACCTCAAATATCATTACTTAGAGTAGAACTCTACGATTAATTGTTCTTGTACCGGGTAGTCAATATCTTCTCGACGAGGATTTCGAACCACTCTACCCTTCGCAAGAGTTTTGTCAAACTCCAACCACGCGGGGAGAGAAGTAATTTCTCTTTCCTCCAGAATCTCTTTGATCTTTTGATTCTCTTTACCGCTCTCAGAAAGCTCAATCACATCGGCTCCATTCACAAGGTAAGAGGGAATATTCACTCTTCTACCGTTAACCATAAAATGCCCGTGGACAACCATTTGTCGCGCTTCTATTCTTGAATCACTCAAGCCCAATCGGAAGATAACGTTATCTAATCTCCGCTCCAAGAGAGAAAGCAGATTTTCTCCTGTAACCCCGGGCATACGAGTAGCTTTCTCAAAATAATTTCCAAATTGCCGCTCAGTAATACCATAAATGAAACGGACTCTCTGTTTTTCCCTTAACTGCAACCCATATCCGGAAAGTTTTCGTCGCATTCCGCGGTGAATTCCCGGTGCTACCGGTCTTCTCTCAAAAGCACACTTATCGGTATAACAACGAGGTCCTTTCAAAAACAGTTTTACTCCTTGCCGCCGACACAAACGACATCGTGCTTCAGTATATTTTGACATTCTTTATTCCTCCTCAAACTCTTCTTTGTTTCGGTGGTCTACAACCATTATGAGGAATGGGAGTCACATCTTTAATAGCGTTGATGACCAGTCCCGCTGCCTGCAAGGCACGAATGGCGGTTTCCCTTCCCGGACCAGGACCCTTCACCAAAACTTCTACTTCTCGTACTCCTTGATCCATAGCTTTCTTTGCTGCTTGCTCGGCAGCCAATTGCGCAGCAAAGGGCGTACCCTTTTTTGTCCCCTTAAATCCAGAGGTTCCTGCACTTGCCCACGATAACACATTACCTTGACGATCGGTAATCGCAACCAAGGTATTATTGAACGTCGACTTTATATGAGCAATCCCTTCTCGTACTATTCTTTTTTCTCTCTTTTTCTTTTTCCCTGGTTTCGCCAAAGGAATCAAAACCCCCTTATCTCCCGATTCTTTTCCAAACCATTCACTGCTCTATTACTTCTTTCTTCGAACACCTACGGTCCTCCGTGGTCCTTTCCGAGTCCGAGCATTTGTACGCGTTCTCTGACCTCTTACCGGTAATCCTCTTCTATGTCGCAAACCACGATAACAACCAATCGCAATCAAACGTTTAATATTCTGGGACACTTGTGCCCGCAGCTCACCCTCAACCGGATACTTTTCCACCGCTTTTTGAATACGGCTAATTTCCTCATCGGTCAAATCTTTCACTTTAATTGCTGGATCCACTTTTGTTTCATCCAGCACCGCCTTGGCCAATGTTTTACCTATACCATGGATATAAGTTAAAGCAATATCAATCCGTTTATTCGCTGGCAGATCAACGCCTGCAATTCGCGCCATGCTCAAACCTCCTAACCTTGCCTTTGCTTATGTCTTGGATCGGAGCATACCACTACCACTCGCCCCTTGCGACGGATAACCTTACATTTTTCGCATCTCGGTTTCACCGATGCACGAACCTTCATTGTAATACCTCCTCGTAACAAGTGCAACCCTTTACTCTTTATGATTTATGTCGATAGACAATTCGACCCTTGGTAGGATCGTATTTAGAAATCTCCACTACCACTTTATCACCAGGAAGAATCCGAATATAGTGCATGCGCATTTTCCCAGAAATATGAGCTAAAATAACCTTCCCCGTCTCCAATTCAACCTTAAACATTGCATTAGGTAGCGGCTCGATAACCGTTCCTTTTGTTTCAATAACATCTTCCTTAGGCATCCGAGCAAACCATCCCCTCTCCCCACGGAGTCAAAATTTCCGGCACTCCATCGGTAACGAGTACCGTATGCTCAAAATGAGCCGACAAACCCCCGTCTTCGGTAACAATGGTCCAACCATCCTCTAAAACTCGTACCCGGTATCCTTTCTCATTGACCATCGGCTCTATCGCCAATACCATTCCTTTCTCAATGAGAACACCTTGACCCTTCTTTCCAAAATTGGGTATTTGCGGTTCTTCATGTAAAGCCCTACCAACACCATGTCCTACTAAATCTCTTACCACCGAAAATCCCTCTCCCTCAACAACCGTTTGAATGGCATGGGAAATATCCCCAATCCTGTTTCCTGCTCTTACCATTTTAATACCTTCATAGAGAGCTCTCTCGGTAATCTCAATGAGGCGACGAGCCAAAGGATTTCCATCCCCAATAACCACACTCAACGCAGCATCGGTATAAAAACCCTCAAGCTCTACCCCTAAGTCAATACTCACCAGGTCTCCCTCTTTTAAGACTCGGTCTCCCGGAATGCCATGGACAATTTCATCATTCACCGAAACGCAAACCGAGGCCGGAAACCCTCGATAACCTTTAAAAGCAGGACGGGCACCGCGTTCGTAAATCATCTCTTCCGCCATTCGATTAATGAGAGAAGTCTTCATCCCCGGTGCTATCCAGTCACGAAGTTTCTGCAAAACTTCTCCCAAGATTTTACCACTATGTCGAAGAGCTGCAAGTTCTGTTTCCTCCAAAAACTTACCCATAGAGTATTTTATCCTTTCAATAACTCCTTCACTTGCGCGTAAACCTCTTCGATGGTTCCAGAAGAAGGAACAACTCGCAAAAGTTGTTTGCGCTTATAGAATTCTATCAAGGGCTCGGTTTGTTCCTGATATACCTTCAATCTCTGTCGGATAACTTCAGGACGATCATCAGCTCTTTGAATTACTTTCCCACCACACACATCACATATCTCGTCACGGGCTGGAGGTTTAGAGAGAAGATTGTAAGGAGTTTGGCACTGTTCGCAAATTCGACGAGCAGAGAGACGATTTACAATTTCCTCAGCATCCATGTGGAAATAGAGCACCATGTCAATATTCACATGAAGCTCTTCCAACATCTTCTCCAACGCTTCAGCCTGAGCAAGGGTTCGTGGAAACCCATCAAGGATGAAACGAGAAGCAAGGTCTCCCTGGGTAAGTTTCTCCTTCACAATCCCAATCACTACATCGTCAGGAACCAACTTGCCTTCCTTCACAAATGCCTCAGCCTTCTTACCCCATTCGGTCTGATTCTGTATCGCCAAACGAATAATATCCCCCGTTGATAATTGGGGAATACCAAAATCTCTCTCAATCATTTTTGCCTGAGTACCCTTTCCTGCCCCCGGTGGGCCTAAGAGAATAATACGCATCTCCTCACGCTCCCATTTCGGTTATTTTTTCAAAAAGCCCTCATAGTGCCTCATAAGCAGCTGGGCTTCTAACTGACTCACTGTTTCTATAGCCACACCCACCATAATGAGGATCGCTGTACCCCCAAAGTAAAAAGTAGTTACCTTGGTCAGTCTTTCCAAAGCATTAGGCACAACAGCAATAAACACTAAAACCAAGGAGCCCCACAGAGTAATCCGCGAAAGACATCGATCGATGTACTCTACGGTAGGTTTTCCAGGACGTATTCCCGGAACAAATCCACCATACTTTTTCATGTTTTCGGCCAATTCCATGGGGTTAAAGGTCACTGCGGTGTAAAAGTAGGTGAAAAAGATAATAAGAGCGCCGTAGAGAAAAATATATAAGGCAGAATCTGGAGAAAGAGCATCGGCAATCGACTTCATGAATCCGGATCCTTGGAAAAACTGCGCTAATGTAGCGGGGAAAAGGAGAATCGACGAAGCAAAAATAATAGGAATAACTCCTCCTTGAATGATGCGAATGGGAATGTGAGTACTTTGCCCTCCATATACTCTTCTCCCGACCACTCTTTTCGCATATTGCACCGGGATTTTTCGTTGTGCCTCCTGAAATTCAACCACAAAAGCGATAATGAATACCGCCACAATGAGGGTAATGGCAAAGAGGAAGGGGTTAATTTCTCCCACTCGAATCAGGGAAGCAGTACGTACAAACTGCGGTACCAAGCGAGCTACAATTCCTCCAAAAATGATGAGCGATATACCGTTTCCAATACCAAAATCGGAAACCAGTTCGCCCAACCACATCAAAAACATACTCCCTGCGGCCAGGGTCAGAATAACCGTTATCCGATACCCCCATCCTGTTACGGCCACCACTCCCAGGTTTTCCATCCAAACGGTAATACCAAAAGCCTGAACGATAGCCAAAAGAATAGCGCCCCATCTGGTGTACTGAGCAATTTTGTTTCTTCCTTCTTCGCCACTCCGAGCCAGTTCTTCAAGCTGAGGAATAACGGAAGTCAAAAGCTGAATGATAATAGAAGCATTAATGTAAGGCATTACTCCCAGAGCAAGGACAGAAAAATTACTCAAAGCGCCTCCCGCAAACATATCCAAAAAGCCCAAGATTCCTCCTTGGGAGAAAACATTGGCCAAGGCTTTGGGGTCAATGCCAGGAACGGGGATATGGGCACCGACCCGAAACACTACTAACATGGAAATGGTAAAAATAATCCGTCTCTTTAAATCTGGTACTCTGAACAATTTCAGTAGCGATTCCCACATGTCATAGCACCTCAGCCTTTCCGCCTTTTTCTTCAATCATTGCTTTTGCCGCTTGCGAAAAAGCGTCTGCCCGAACCAAGAGGCGTTTCTCCAATACCCCCTTAGCTAAAATCTTCAGTTTGGCGTGCTCATCTTTAATGATGCCAACATCTTTCAATACCTGCTTATCAATCTCGCTCCCATCATCAAAGCGATTCAGAGATTGCACGTTGACGATCTCCCACGTTTCTTCTCTCATACTTCGGAATCCTCTTTTGGGTATTCTCCTCACCAGGGGCATCTGTCCACCCTCAAAGCGGGGATGAATCTGACCCCCAGATCGTGCCTTTTGCCCTTTATGACCTCGACACGATGTCTTTCCATGACCAGAACCCATACCTCTACCGACTCTTTTTGGAGAGCGAAAGGCACCGCAATTCGGTTTGAGATCGTTTATCTGCATATCGATCATACCCCTTCCACGATTTCTTCAACCTTCAAAAGGTAATCAACCTTATGAATCATTCCCCTCACCGTAGGAGAGTCTTCTTTCACCAAAGTCTGATATAGCTTCTTAAGACCCAAGGCCTGAACAGTCCGTTTATGAGATTCAGGTCTTCCAATGGGACTTTTGAGGAGAGTGATCTTGAGATACTTTTCACTCACTGATGACTCCCTCCTTATCCTTGGCAAGCATTTCTTTGCGATTCCTCCCCCTGAGACGAGCAACATCTTTGGGATCCTTCAAAGACAACAGTCCCATCATCGTGGCTTGCGCGAGATTGACCGCATTATTGCTCCCCAGGGATTTGGTCAAAATGTCTTTCACTCCGGCAACTTCTAAAACTGCTCGTACCGCTCCTCCGGCAATGACGCCCGTACCTGGCGCCGCAGGCTTGAGAAGTACACAACTCGCACCAAATTTTCCTTTTACCTCATGAGTAATAGTTGACTTTCTCATAGGAAAACGAACCAGTGATTTTTTCGCCCTTTCAACCGCTTTTCGCACTGCATCAGGAACCTCTTTCGCTTTCCCAATGCCGATACCAACGATCCCATCACCACTTCCTACCGCTACCAAAGCTCTAAAACGAAAGCGCTTCCCGCCTTTTACTACCTTGCTGACCCGACTCACTGCAATCAAGCGTTCTTTTAGCTCTAACCCTTCAGGATTTATTCGACCCATGTTTGTCCCTCCATCCTAAAATATGAGACCCGCCTCTCTTGCTCCATCCGCCAGCGCTCGTACTCGACCATGATACTTATAACCTCCCCGATCAAAAACCACCGTCTTTATGCCCTTTTCTAAGGCTTTCTTCCCCAGCAATATTCCCACCATTTTGGCAACCTCTGTCTTCGTACCTTTTGCATTTCGGAGTTCCATACTGAGAGAAGAAACACCTATTAAGGTTTTTCCGCTTTCATCATCAATCAACTGAGCATAAATATGACGGGCACTTCGAAAGACGAGTAATCGAGGACGTTCTGGGGTTCCCTTTATCTTTTTCCGAATTCTTCGATGCCTTCTTTCCCGTAATTCTACTTTATTTTTCACCAACATACCAAAACTCTCTCCCTTCACTTCGCAGTAGCTTTACCCTGTTTTCTTCTCACTACCTCGCCAACGTACTTAATACCAGTTCCCTTGTAAGGTTCAACGGTGCGAATCTTGCGAATATCCGCTGCCACCTGTCCAACTTTTTCTTTATCGGCACCTTTCACCTTAATAACCTGACCTTCGACATCAAAAGAAATTCCCTCCGGAGGCTCGATTTCTACCGGATGAGTAAAGCCTAAGCTGAGAAGTAGATTATTCCCTTTCTTTTGCACCCGATATCCCAGACCATTGACCTCGAGCGCTTTTTCGAATCCCTTGGTCACTCCTTCGACCATGTTGGCGAGTAACGTTCTCGTCAACCCGTGGAGAGATTTATCCATTTTACTGTCGTTTTCCCGCAGTACTCTAATGACCGACTCTTCCTTCTCGAACTTCATCTTGGGATGAAATTCTCTGGTTAAGGTTCCTTTTGGGCCCTCTACAATAATCTTCGAACCCTCTATGAGTACCTTGACATCCTTTGGTATTGTTATGGGTTTTTTTCCTATCCGCGACATGGCTATCCTCCCTCACCATACAAAACAAAGAATTTCTCCGCCTATGCCCAAACGTCGTGCTTCCTTCCCAGTCATAACTCCTTGAGAGGTAGAAACGATAACCGTACCCATACCTCCGAGTAATACCGGTATTTCGTGCTTGCCTGCATAAATGCGTAAACCAGGCTTACTCACTCTTTTCAAGCCGTTAATCACTCGCTCCCGACTCGCTTCATACTTCAGTTCGATAACCAGGTCTTTCTTATTTCCTTCACCAGCAATAATTTGGTAATCCTTTATATAGCCCTCTTCTTTGAGAACACGGGCGATTTCTATTTTCAGCTTTGACGCCGCCATTTTCACTACCGCTTCACGAGCCTTAAGAGCATTTCGAATTCTCGTCAACATATCCGCAATGGGATCAGTATACGCCATCTCCACTTCCCCTTCCTACCAACTGGACTTTACCACACCAGGTATTTCTCCACGACTTGCTAACACTCGAAAACACAACCGACAGATACCGAATTTTCGTAAATACCCTCGGGGTCTTCCGCAAAGTTTACACCTATTTCTCTTCCTCACCGCAAAACGGTAAGGATTATTCAATCTTTCAACCTTGGCTTTACGTGCCATTGTTCTTCCTCCTTCATTTCCGGAAAGGAAGCCCTAAGCTTTCTAACAAAGCCTTGGCTTCTTCATCAGTCTTTGCTGTGGTTACAAAAGTGATATTCATTCCCCGAACTCGTTCTACCTTATCATAGCTAATTTCAGGAAAGACCAACTGCTCTTCAATGCCAATGGTACAATTACCTCTCCTATCAAAAGCACTGGAAGGAAATCCCCGAAAATCTCGGATCCTTGCAATAGCAATGTTCAGAAAACGATCTAAAAACTCGTACATTCTCTTTCCGCGAAGAGTAACCTTACAACCGATGGGCATCCCTTTGCGCAATTTAAAATTAGAAATCGATTTTCGCGCTCGAGTGACGAGGGGTTTCTGGCCGGTGATAATGGTCAGTTCTTCCACGGCCAAATCCAAAAAATGTGAATTTTGCGTAGCATCCCCCACGCCTACATTGATTACAATCTTCTCTAATTTCGGTACTTGCATCATGTTCTTATATCCAAAACTCTTCAAAAGTTTTGGAACGGTTTCTTGCACATATTTTTCTCGTGTAATCGACACCGCCTGATCCTCCTTGTCATACTTTATCAATAATTTCCCCACACTTTGTGCACACTCGCACCCTGAATTTCGAATCCGCCACTTTGGTTCTCTTGATTCGGGTCAGTTGATTGCAACGACTACATACCAAGCGCACGTTAGAAATTCGGATGGGATTCTCCTGATCGATAATTCCACCTTGGGGATTTTTTTGCGTCGGACGCACGTGTTTTTTAACCATATTCATCCCTTCCACGACTACCTTTCCATCTTGAGGGAGCAAGGTTAAAACTTTTCCTCGTTTTCCTCGGTCCTTCCCATGAATAACCTCTACAGTATCACCCTTTTTTATCGGCGATTTTGGTTTTATTTCCACAATAATCACGCTCCTACACCACTTCGGGGGCTAAAGAAATGATACGCATGAAGTTTTTCTCGCGTAACTCTCGACCAACCGGACCAAAAATTCTCGTCCCTCTCGGTACATCTTGGTTATTGATCAACACTGCGGCGTTATCATCAAATCTCACGAAAGTTCCGTCAGTTCTACCAACTTCCTTGCGTACCCTTACAACTACTGCTCGAACTACCTCTCCTTTTTTCACTCCGGAATGAGGTTCAGCCTCTTTGATCGAAGCAATAATTACGTCTCCAAGGGTAGCATAACGACGATTCGAACTACCCATTACCCGAATACACATAATTTTTTTCGCACCAGTGTTGTCGGCAACCTCAAGCATTGTCCTCGGTTGAATCAAGGAACTCTCCTCCTTCCTTCACTTTGGCCCGCTCCAAAACCTCTACCACCCGAAAACGTTTGGTTTTACTGAGGGGCCTCGTTTCTTCAATGAGAACCGTATCTCCTACTTCACATACCTCTTGTTCATCATGCACTTTGAAATTGGTGCTCCTCTTCATTTTCTTTTTGTAAAGAGGGTGTTCCGTAATTCTGGTAACTTTCACAACGACAGTTTTATCCATGGCGTCGCTGATCACTTCTCCAACTAATCTCTTTCTTTTACCCATTTTATTTTACCCCCTGCTTTGCTAAACCTAACTCCCGTTCCCTTAAAATGGTTTTAATACGAGCCACATCCTGCTTGACCATGCGTATTCTTCGTGGATTGGCTAACTGACCAGTAATGGTTTGAAAACGCAGGTTAAACAATTCAGTCCGTAAATCCTTCAATTTTTGATAGAGCTCGGTATTGGTCAAATTGCGCAATTCGGAGGCCTTCATGCCTTTCACCTCTAATCGGTACTTCTTTCGACAATTCTCGTTTTGATGGGTAACTTATGAGAGGCCAAACGCAATGCCTCAAGCGCTACTTCTCGATCCACTCCTCCGATTTCAAACAGGATTTTTCCTGGTCTTACCACCGCTACCCATCCTTCAACTGGACCCTTACCCTTACCCATTCGTGACTCAGCTGGTTTCTTGGTATAGGGTTTATCCGGGAAAACGCGTACCCAAATTCTCCCCTTTTTAATATGTCTTGAAATCGCTACTCGAGCTGCCTCGATTTGGGGGTTCGTAATCCATGTCGGCTCTAATGCTTGCAGTCCAAAATCGCCAAAATCAACCTCGCAGCCCCGATACGCGATACCAGTCATTCTCCCTCGCTGCTGTTTTCTATATTTAACTCTCTTGGGTATCAACATGGTCTACAAGCTCCTCCTCGTATTTCTCTTCTCGAATTCCAGCCGAAATCCCTTCCTCCAATACTTCACCCGGAGAAATCACCTCACCCTTAAATATCCATACCTTCACACCAATCTTCCCATAGGTGGTAGTGGCCTCGGCAAAACCGTAATCGATGTCGGCTCTCAAGGTCTGAAGAGGAAGGCGACCTTCTCGATACCACTCATCGCGGGCAATTTCTGCCCCTGCTAATCGCCCTGCACAGGCTACTTTTATGCCCTTTGCTCCAGCTCGCAAAGCACGAACAATAGCCTGCTTCATCGCTCTACGGTACGAAACGCGACGCTCAATTTGCAAAGCAATATTTTCGGCAACTAACAGGGCATCGATTTCAGGAACCTGCACTTCTTCAACTGAAATTTGGACGTTCTGGTTACCAATCATTCTTTGCAAATCTCGCCTTAACTTTTCCACTTCATTCCCTTTTCTCCCAATAACAATTCCAGGACGAGCGGTTTTAATGATAATCTTTACTTGATTGGCAAGTCTCTCGATATCGACTCGAGAGACCCCAGAACGGTAGAGTTTTTCCTTTACATATTGTCTCACTTTGACATCTTCTAAGAGGTGATCGCGAAACTTTTCCTCAACATACCACCGCGATTGCCAATCTTTAATAATACCCAAGCGTAAACCGATTGGATTGACCTTTTGCCCCAATTTACTTTCCCTCCCCCGCTTCGGAAACTACCACCGTAATGTGTGAGGTTCTTTTACGAATCAAATAAGCTCTTCCCATGGCTCGAGGACGTATTCTCTTTAAGGTTGGTCCAGGGTTCGCAAAAGCTTGCGAAACAACCAATTTATCTACGTCTAATCCCCGGTTATTTTCTGCGTTGGCAATAGCAGATTGTAACACTTTATATACCAAACGAGCAGATTTTTTGGGAATGACTTTTAAAAGAAACAGGGCTTCTTGTGCTCTTTTCCCTCGAATAAGGTCTACAGCTTGCCTCGCTTTACGAGGAGAAATTCGCAAATATTTTGCCGTTGCCTTCGCTTCCACTCAAAGCACCTCCCTACTTCAAGGCAGTGGAACGCTCAGTTGGATTTCCATGCCCCTTAAAAGTTCGGGTCGGGGCAAATTCTCCCAAGCGATGCCCAACCATTTGTTCGGTGATATATACTGGAACATGCTTCTTCCCGTTGTGTACCGCAATGGTGTGTCCAACCATTTCCGGAATAATGACACATGCCCGACACCAAGTCTTAACAACTCTTTTCTCGCCTCTTCTATTCATTTCTTCAATTCGCTTCCGTAATTTTACATCAACATAAGGACCCTTTTTCGATGAACGACCCAAAATAATACCTCCTTCCGCCTACTTTCTCCGTTTTACAATCCACTTGTCAGTATCTTTTCTCTTTCTGGTTTTGAATCCCTTGGTGAGCACACCCCAAGGACTCACCGGATGTCGACCACCATGAGCTCTTCCTTCACCTCCACCGTGAGGATGATCAACAGGATTCATTGCCACGCCCCTCACCGTGGGTCGGATGCCCAACCAACGACTCCTTCCTGCCTTACCAATGGTCACATTTTCGTGGTCTACATTTCCGACTTGCCCCACCGTGGCCATACAATCAAGATGAACAAGACGCACTTCTCCTGACGGAAGACGCACTTGAGCATAATCGCCTTCCTTAGCCATGAGCTGTGCGTACCCACCGGCTGAGCGAACCAGTTGCCCTCCCTTACCTTTTTTCAATTCTATATTGTGGATAAAAGTTCCAACTGGAATTGACCGGAGGGGCAAGGCATTACCCGGACGGATGTCGGCATCAGGTCCACTCATCAAAATATCCCCAACTGTAACCCCCAAGGGAGCAATAATATACCTTTTTTCTCCGTCAACATACTGCAAAAGAGCAATCCGTGATGAACGATTAGGATCGTATTCAATGCGAACCACTTTCGCAGGGACACCGATTTTATTCCTCTTAAAATCTATAATACGGTATTTACTCTTATGTCCTCCACCTTTATGGCGAACAGCAACACGACCTCGGTTATCCCGTCCTGCTCTGTTTTTTAAACTCTCTACCAAAGATTTTTCCGGTCCACCGGGAGTAATCTCTTCAAAAGTATATCCACTCATGTGACGTCGACTCGGAGTAACCGGCTTATACTCTTTAATACTCGCCATTCTCTTTCTCTCCTTCTATCTCTTAAGAAATGTCAAAGGCTTTAATTCTCTCACCTGGTTTGACAAAAACAATTGCTTTTTTCCAAGAGTTGGTTCTTCCTTCAAAGCGACCGAGTCTCTTCCTTTTTCCTCTTACGTTAATAGTATGTACCTTGAGTACTGTTACGCCAAACATATCTTGTACTGCTTTTCTTACCTCTTGTTTCGTGGCTCTGGAAGCAACCCTGAAAACGTATTTATTCCCTTTTTGGAGTCCAACCGTCTTCTCCGTTACGATGGGATGAATGATAATTTCTCGCTCACCGTTCACCACCATACACCTCCAGAAAAGTAAGAAGAGCTGCCTTCTCGAAAATCACTACCTGGTTCTTGAGCAGGAGGTAGGGAGTAATCTCGTTCACCGGCTTTACCGAAATGAGAGGAAGATTAGAAAATGCCCGTATAATAGACTCCTTTTTCCCCGCCGTAACGCACAATATCTTTTGGTCTTCTCCCACCCCGAGAGTTTTTAAAACCGAGGCAGCTTCTTTTGTTTTGGGAGTAGTCAAATCAAGTGTATCCACCACACTCAAAGATTGATCGGCCATCTTATCAGCTAAAGCTAAGAGCATGGATTGACGTCGTTCTTTCTTGGGAAGACTATGGTAAAAAGAACGAGGTACGGGACCAAAGACCACTCCACCACCTTTCCAAATAGGAGAGCGAATACTTCCATGACGAGCTCGGCCGGTTCCTTTTTGACGCCATGGTTTTTTACCCCCACCCTTCACTTCCCCTCGAGTTTTGGTCTTCGCGGTCCCCAATCGCTGATTATCCAAAAAACTTTTTACTGCAAGATATAAGAGATGAATATTGGTGGACTCTGGGAAAACATCGTCCGGAATAGCCATCGTTTCTACGACTTTTCCACTCTTATCCTTCACCATAAGTTCCATCTTACTCTCCTCCTACGAAGCTCTTTTCCTGACCAGAACCTTACTTCCCGCAGGACCAGGCAATGCACCCTTTACCAAAAGGAGATCCCTCTCTGGATGAACGGCTACAACCTCTAAGTTTTTCACCGTTACGGTTTCTCCTCCCATCCCGCCTGGTAATCCTTTCCCTTTAAAAACACGTTCGGGATCGGTCGCACCGATTGATCCGGGCTCACGGTAAAACATAGAGCCATGAGTTTTCGGACCACCACCATATCCATATCTTCGGACAACGCCTTGAAAACCCTTGCCTTTCGAGGTCCCAGTAACATCAACTCTATCTCCAACTTGGAACCCATCAACCTTCAAAACCTGTCCAACCTGATATTCCTCGAGACGATCCCAACGAAATTCAGCCAAAAAACGCAATGCGGGAACCCCTGCTTTTTTGAGATGACCCAGTCGAGGTTTATTGATCTTTCGTTCCTTAATTTCACCATATCCCAATTGAAGGGCCTGATATCCTTCTTTCTCTTTTGATCTCTTTTGTACTACATAACATGGCCCACACTTTATTACCGTTACCGGTACTGCTAATCCACTCTGATCAAAGACTCGGGTCATGCCCACTTTTTCACCAATCATCCCGTATCGTACCGTTTTCATGTCTTTGTCGCTCCTTCCCACTCAAGACCCTCAAAGCTTAATCTCGATGTCCACGCCTGCGGGCAAATCGAGATGCATGAGGGCATCAACAGTCTTCGGATTTGGGTCGAGGATGTCGATCAACCGTTTATGGGTTCTCATTTCAAACTGATCACGGGACTTCTTATCCACATGGGGAGAACGTAAAATGGTATAGCGAGAAATCTCAACCGGCAAAGGAATCGGCCCCGCCACAGTCGCACCGGTTCGTTCTACCGCCTGCACGATTCTCGTCGCCGATTGATCTAAGATGCGATGATCGTATCCTTTCAGTTTAATTCTAATCTTTTGAGCCACCTTTTATGCCTCCTCAATCCAGATTCGAAAACTACTCAATAATGTCCGACACCACTCCTGCTCCCACCGTTCTTCCACCTTCACGGATAGCAAAGCGTAATCCCTTCT
>CAKZPS010000069.1 GCA_937139415.1 uncultured bacterium | reverse complement strand
ATCGTTGTTTTCCACTGGTTAGGATACAGGCTTCTCTCCCTTTTTGTCTACCCCAAGTGTTGCATTTCTATCTGAACACCCATATGATGCCCAGGGAAAGCTTGAGAAGCAAGACCGCCACGGCGTGAAACGTAAGCCTCGCAGCGATGAGTTGAGGTCACCGCCGAATCTTAAAAAATGAGGCTCCTTGCGGTGACAGAGAGAGTAATCTGCGAAGCAAAAAAAACGCCCTCAAGATATACCAAAAAGGAGAGACTTTGGAGGGAGACTGTGCGACCCGGCATTTTTTCGGGAGAGAACCGCGGGAGGAAAAGTTTTCCCGTTTAGAAAGGAAAGGGGAACTTGCACCTACCGGTTTTGTGAGTATAATTGAATATGTGAATAATTATTCATATTTTGGAGTTTAGAAAATGGGGCTCTTTGATATGTCTTGTGAAGAAACATGTTCATCAGGGTGTTCGTGCATCCTTCAGGTCTCTTCATCTTCCGAGAGGATACCCAGTCAATGGCGTGTCTTCCTTCCTTTTCTCCTCCTCGGGGGAGGAATGGTTTTCTCTCTCTTCCACCTCCACACAGTAGCCACGGCGTGTTCTTTCGCCGCCTATCTCTTTGCCGGTATCTCTCTCTTCCAACGTTTGCAGAGTCATATTCGCCGGGGTAAAATCTTTGACGAAAATTTGCTCATCGCCCTCGCTACCCTGGGAGCCATGGGATTGGGAGAATTCGCAGAAAGTGCCTTGGTGATGAGCCTCCACCAGTTGGGAGAGTACTTGGAAGGGTTAGCTACCGCCAAGTCTCATCTTTCGGTACGCTCTCTCCTTCACAATATGCCTGAGGTCGCCCATGTAAAGAGAGGAAATACCTTTCTCGACCTCGATCCGCAGGAGGTCAAAGAGGGAGAGATGCTCCTCATTAAACCCGGGGAAAGAATCCCCTTAGATGGAAAGGTTATCGGAGGAATCTCCACCTTGGATGTTTCAAGTATTACCGGAGAATCTCAACCCCTCCCCATTCACAAGGGTGATTTCGTGTGGAGCGGAACCATAAACCGCGAAGGAACCATTCTCATCGAAACTACTACCGACTACCATCACTCTACCTCCCAAAGAATAGCCCAATTCCTGTTCACTGCGCTCCAAAAGAGAACTCCTACCGAGCGATTCATCACCACCTTTGCCCGATACTACACTCCTTTGGTCCTGATTTTGGCAGCCGGAGTATTCCTCTTCCCTCTCTTGCGTGAGGGAAGGTTGAGTTCTTCTGCCCTTTACCAGGCGCTCATTTTACTCATGATTTCCTGTCCGTGCGCTTTGGTGATCTCTATCCCCCTTGGGTTTCTCATGGGTATCGGTCGCATGGCCCGGGAAGGAATCTTGGTCAAAGGGAGTCAACCGCTCGAAGCTCTCTCTCTGATTGGTACGGTGGCCTTTGATAAAACCGGAACGCTTACCGAGGGGAAATTCCGAGTGAAAGAAGTATTCCCTTTCAACGGATACCCAAGGGAGAAAATCCTTGAATTGGCGGCCATAGCTGGCTCTTGTTCTCGCCATCCTTTGGCCCAGGCCATCGCCAAGCATCACCACATGAAGCCTTCTCCCGACGCCGTCACCTGCGGAGAAATACCCGGGATGGGAGTTATCACCCATATTCACGACCTCAAGATCGTCCTCGGACGAAAGGAACTCTTAGAGAGAGTAGGCATTCCTACTCCCGCTGATCTCCCGGAAACTGGAGTCCATGTGGGGTGTAATGGTGCATATTGGGGATTCATCCTCTTAGAAGACACCCCGAAGAGTGAGGTGAAAGAAACCATTAATGCCCTGCATAGCATGGGCATCGAGATCTATCTTTTGAGCGGTGACCAAGAGAACATCGTGGGACAAGTCGCGCAAGAATTAGGAATCAAAAAATTCTTCGCTCGATTGATGCCGGATGAAAAAGTAGGGATCCTGGAAACTCTCAAAAAGGAGAAGAAGGGAGGAACAATAGCTTTTGTGGGAGACGGCATCAACGACGCACCGGCACTCGCTTTTGCCGACGTGGGGATGGCCATGGGAGAACAAGGTATCGGTGCGGCCTTAGAGAGTGCCAAGGTTATCCTTGCCCATCCCTCCTTCGCCAAGATCAAGGTAGCCATCACCCTTGCCCGCCACATCCGGAGAATAATCTGGCAGAATATTGGGTTGAGTATAGGAGCAAAGGTAGTTTTTCTCCTCCTCACCTTTCAAGGAGAAATGAGTTTATGGGAGGCAGTTTTCGCCGATGTGGGAATCATGGTTTTAGTGCTCTTCAATACGCTGCGTATCTTGAGGCACAAGGATGAGAAAGACCAAACCACGCCAATCCGAACAGTGTGAACAATTCGAGCCCCACGAGGAGATTATCCAAACCCTCGTTGGAAAAAGCCTCGATGAAGTCACGACGCAAAAAATGGCTGAAGTTTTCAAAGTGATGGGCGACCCTACCCGGATTGCCATTCTCCACGCTCTCAAGGAGAGAGAACTCTGCGTCTGTGACCTCTCCGAACTCTTGCACATGACCCCTTCTGCCATCTCCCATCAGCTGAGAATCCTACGTCACCACGACCTCGTCCGCTATCGCAAAAAGGGGCGTTCGGTCTTTTACCACCTTGCCGACCACCACGTGATTACTCTTTTCAATCAAGCTCTCGACCACATTCAAGAGAAATGACCTCTCTCCCCAAATACCCGAGGCAAAAATCGAAACTTACCGATATAGACGGGTGAAACACTGCTATAATGAATGAGAGTATCAAAGAAAGGAGCATAGAAAATGCCCTTAGTCTCAACCAAAACTCTCCTCAACATAGCAGAAGAGAAAAATTTTGCTCTTCCCGCTTTCAACATTCCTATTCCAGAATTCATCTTGTGGATTCTCGAAGAAGCAGAAACGCTCCGAGCACCGGTGATCATTCAAGTCGCCCCGGTAGAGTATAAGGCTTTACACATTGCCATGTTCCGCGGGACACTCCTCTCCCTTTCCGAGCATTTCTCCGTCCCCTTCTCTTTGCATCTTGACCATGCCCATCGCGAGGAAGAAGTGCTTTTGGCCATTCAAAACGGTTTTTCCTCGGTGATGATCGACGGCTCTCGCCTGCCCTTTCCCGAGAACGTCCGGCTCACCAAGGGCATCGTTGACTTAGCTCATCCGGTTCAGGTTTTGGTAGAAGGAGAGCTGGGTCGGGTAGGGGGATTAGAAGGAGACGAAATTTGGGAAAAAGAAGCTAACGAAGACGAGTTCTTCACCTCCCCAGAAGAAGCGGAGCAATTCGTCCAGGAGGTCCCGGTAGGATATGTTAGCGGTGGCGGTGGGTACTCGTCACGGTCTCTACGGCGACCGGGTGCCCAAATTGCAATTAGAACTCATCGAGCTCATTTACCGAAAAACACATCTCCCCTTGGTCCTCCACGGGGGAACCGGTACCCCCATCGAAGATTTGCAGGAAGCAAGCCAAAGAGGGGTGAGAAAAATTAATTACAGTACTGCCCTCAGGGTAGAATACCTCAATGCCCTGCGGGAAGTGCTCACCCGTTTCCCCGAAGAGCTTATGGTGAGCAAGGTGCTTCCCTCACTTGCTCAAGCGGTGAAAAGGAGTATCAGAGAATGTATTATTGCTTCTTGCGCGGAAAACAAGGTGTAGAGTGAACATTTTTCCGGCGGGCTGTGCCCGCCGGAACGAATTGCCAAAGGAGGTGGTTTCTTTGCCCCGAGTGACATTTCGTTTGCACTATCCCGAAGCCCAGAGTGTGTCCTTAGCAGGAAGTTTCAACCAGTGGGATCCCACTTCACATCCCTTACGGAAAACGAAACAAGGACACTGGAGTATCACCATCACCCTTCCCAAAGGGAGATACGAATACCGCTATTTCGTCGATGACCAGTGGTTTACCGACCCTTCGAGCGAACGGGTACCTAACGAATTCGGTTCCGAAAATTCAGTAATCACAGTTGAATGAGGGAACGCTCTTAAAACCCTCCACTCTTAGCCAAAAATTCTTCTGCTTCGCGCAAAAAGGGGAAAGAAGGAACGGTTCCCCATCGGGTAGCAGCAATTGCTCCACAGGCACTGGCAAAGGTCACCATCTGGCAAAACTGATCCGGGGGGAAGATCATCCCCCGAGGGAACCGATTTGTGACCACTTGGTGAATCATTCCTGCACAAAAGGCATCGCCACAACCGGTGAGATCGACCGGGGAAATTGTAAATGCGGGAATTGTTTCCTGTGCAAAGCGATTCACCATGAAAGCTCCGCGTCCACCCAGAGTGATCACCCCGTTGCGAATGCCTTCACCTAACAAAACCTCTACCCCGGCAGTCAGGGTATCTTGTTGGGTGAGGAAGCGGAGTTCTTCCCTATTCAACTTGACGAGATCGGCTTCCCGCACCACTTTCCACAGGAAGTACCTTGCTTCTTGGAGGTCCGACCATAACCGAGGTCGGTGGTTGAGATCGAAGGAAACGAAAATATCTCGTTCTTTGCAGAACTCAAGGATCTCCAAGGTAGCACTCCGCAAGGATTCTCTCACTAAACCCAAGGAGACACAATGGAATACCCCTATCTCTTCGAGCAACTCCCAAGAGATATCCTGGAGGGTAAAATTCATATCTGCTTCCCCGTAACGCACAAAGAAGGGCTCCAGGGTAACCGGGTGGTGAAACACAAAGGTTAAGGCGGTTGACTCCCCCGGGTCGAGAAAGAGCCCTCGCGTGTCCACCCCCTCACGTTGGAGGGTTTCTTTCACCAACTCGCCAAAGGCATCCTGCCCCACCTTACCCATAAAACCGCTCCGCACTCCCAAACGGGCCAAAGCCACGGCTACATTGATTCCCGCCCCGCCGGGAAAAGCGGAAAAAGAGGGATAGAGAGCGTCCCCCTCTTGAGGGAAAAAATCGATCACTCCTTCGGCAAAACACATAACTTCAATCATCGTTCTTCCCCCGATCTCCACCAAAAATTCCTTGACGATAAGAAATTAGAGAACGCGCAGAGAATACGAGCGAGCTCTATCCACTGCATTTTTCGCGAGGAGATAATTGACCAAAGCTGCCAAGGGTTGTTGATACAACATGAGCAAGGTCAAAGGTACAGCCGCAAGAGGCGGAAGGTAAGAAATAGCCAGCACCAACGCGAAACTCAGATTGCGCATGCCCACATTATACACCATGGCAATTCTCGTACCCCGATCGCGTTCCCGTACTCCTAAGGAACCGAGGTATCCCAAGCTGTAACCACTCATGACTAACAAAAAAAGAGCCAAAAACATCCGTACTAATCCCAGATTCCACTGCATCTCTGGCGCTACCCTCGCCGCGTTGATGAACACCACCAAGGCTAAAGCTATTTTTGAGGTGAAACCCCCGCTTGAGTGGGCGAAACGCTGACAACTCTCTCGGCAGAAACTGGTCAAGGACATACCTAACACACTGGGGAGAGTAACCATGAAGAGGAGGTTACGAAACAAGTTGAGATAATCTACCGGGATATTCTCTCCGATAATCAATTGCAAAAAAAGGGGGAACCAAAAAGGGATGAGCATGGTATCTAAGGTTACCGTTGCCAAAGCCAAGGCAGTGTTGCCACCCGTCACCGAGGTCCAAATGATCGAGGTCACTCCTACCGGAACGGTAGCACCGATCAAAAACCCAAGCTGAGTAAAGAAATCCCGGGCAAAGAAGAGACGAGCGAGGAGGAAAGCAACTCCAGGCATAATGAGGTGAATGAGACAGAACATCCACAAGAGAACCCCAAGATGGGTGAGGGCGTGGAGAAACTTCCGCCAATAGACCTCTAAGGCGGTAACAAAAGTCATGTAGGCAAAAAGGAAAATGGCCACGTTTCCCCACGGCCAATTAGGAGGAAGATAGCCATGGAAGACGAAACCCAAAAGGACGGGGACCACCACCACCACAAACATGTGTTTACTGAGCCATCGGTTACCTCGGGTAAGCAGGCTTTCTCCTGCCACCTCACACCTCTTCCCTTTCCATGGGTATCTGCAAACTGTTTTCCTAAAGTATACTCTGTTTCACGAGTTGTCAAGCACTCATCACTCGCCTTGGGAAATGGACCATGGGTTTTTCGTCGTTTTGGGGAGAAAAGGGAAATCTCACCATACTTCGAAGAATTTTCTTGCTTGATACACTCTCCCGTAGCGGTCGGTTGCAGTGACGAAAAGAGTATGCACGCCCCGTTCTAAGGAAGCGGGAAGGGAAACGACCCAAATATGGGCATTATCGTTCTTGGCGTTTTTCCATAAGGAAAGGATCCAGTCGGGAACGGCATCTAAGAAGCGTTCCGGGTAGGGGTCGGCAATCGGTTGATGGACCATGGGTAGGGTTATGCGATCGTCGATCTCACAAACGACTTGCGAAGAGGCATCGCCCATGAAGAAATTGACGATTACCCGAACTCCAGCCAGTTCTTCTTGGGTGAACACTCCTTCAGGGAGGGCACCATCTACATGCCGACCTTGAAAAGTGATGCGCATTTGGGCGTCAACCGGCATCCCATAAGGTTTAAAGGTGTCGCGCCATTCGTTCCCTTGGATATCGAGGAAGAAATACCCTTTGGGACTCATCATGTAAGACAAGGGGATGCCGTCGGCATCTTTCGGTCCGCTCCACCAGGCCCCACAAGTTGCCCCAGCCACAATTTGCGGGAAGGGGAGACCGGAATCCCAACCATGGAGGACTTCCCCGGGGAATAAACGTTCTATCGTGTGGAAATGACCACCCAAAAAGAGCGCCTTTCGCCCTTTGAGGACTTCAAAGAGAGCCTCTCTATTCTTGACCATACTCTTCTCATACTTCCGATAGACATAACTGACTGGAGGAATATGCATAGAGACCACGATCAGGTAATCTTCGGGAACGAAGGAAAGGTCGTTTTTCAGCCAGGTGAGTTGTTCATCGCTGATCGCTCCGTAGTATTCACTGCCCGTCCACACCACACTGTCTAAAACTACAAAGTGAACCTTCCCGTAGTTAAAGGCGTAGTAAGGAGGACCGCAATGGCGTGTGTAGGTTTCGGCGCTATAGGTGTCGTTGGGCGAATCGTAATTCATATCGTGATTCCCCAAGACGTAAAAAGTGGGTATCCCCAGTTCGGCCATGACCGCAAGATAACGGTCGTAGAGACAGAGGGCATCGTGGACGTTGTCACCGAGACTGATCACGAAAAGAGCGCCGGCATCCTTTGCCTCACGGATGATACTATCACGAAGGTATCCAATGGATTGGTGAGAGAATGGCTGCGGATCTCCGAACACCAATACCCGGAAATTCTCCTCGACTTTTCCGGGATAGAGGGGAAAATCCACCGATTGCGGGAGCTCTCCTGTAGGAGGAATGCCGGGGTACTCACGAATTTCCTGCGGAGAACCGTGAGGACGATGAATGTAAAAGAAGGAAGGGACACGGTATTTTCCCAAAGGTAATTCGTATTGGGATGGCTTAATCACAAACACCACCATCTCTTCCCGATAGGGAAGGGTGTATCGCCCCTCGCTATCGGTTGACACCACTTCGATACCGTTTGACACCCCTACTCCAGGGATGCCTCGCTCGCCGGCATCGAATACTCCGTTCCTATTGATATCCTCGAAAACCAAGCCCTGAAAAGTTCTTACCTCTTGTGCATATCCCTCTTGGGCGTATTGTGCATAGGCTACCCAACTGAAAGCGAGGATGAAAAGACTTACGATCCACAGAACCTTTCTCCACACGATCTCCAATCCCCCTTTCTCATTTTTTCCCATCATAGGGGGGAATCTTTAAAACGGTATGAAGGCCATATGAAAAAGGTTTCGTACCGCGTCACAGAAGGGGAAAATTCACCAACCGTTTAGCCGAAGACGATAGAGAGAAGACCACCGTTTTCCGGTGATGAGAAAGGTTTGGTCCTCTGCATCATAGGCAATACCGTTTAGAACATCCTCGCGCTTTCGATGAGGGTCGCCGAGAAGACTCCCGTCGATCCAGCCCACCACTTCACCGCTCTGCGGATCGATGACCACGATCACGTCCTCATGCCATACATTGGCGTAGATCTTCCCCTTGGCATACTCTAACTCGTTGAGGGAGGAAATGCTCCTTCCGGCTGCCCTTACCTCTATCACCCGCTCTTCGGTAAAGTCCGGGGGACGGAAAAAACGGAGGAGCGAAGAACCGTCGCTCGTGATGAAGTGTTTGCCATCGAAGGTAATCCCCCATCCCTCATAGGGGTAAGGAAGAGTGCGGAGCTTCGCAAGGGAACTCTTATCATAGAAAAAGATCACCTTTGACTTCCAGGTCAATTGCACTAATTGATTCCCCCACATCGTGATCCCCTCGGCAAAGTACTCTTCGGAAAGGGCCGCTTTGCGCAACACCTTTCCGGTAAGAAGGTCGATGCTCCGCACGCTCGACTCTCCATAGAGGCCGGTACTCTCGTAGAGGATATTTCCTTCCACCACCAATCCTTGGGTAAACGAAGAAGGGTCATGAGGGTACACCTTCACAATGGAGTAATCAAGGCGGGGAAGGGTGATCTCGGTAAAATAATCCCGTAGCGATTGGGGCTTCGCGGAGAGAAAAGAAAGGTTGAGAAAAAGGAAGATAAAAAACACCGCGAAAAAAAGCTTCTTATCCTTCACTCCCCTACCCCCGTTTTGTCCTCTTCTTCCTATTATACCGTATCGGTCAGCCTTTCACCGCGCCAGCGGTCAGACCCTCGATGATTCTCCTCTGGAAGAGGACGACAAACGCGACAAGCGGCAAAGTGGTGAGCACCGTGGCCGCTGAAATTTGGTCCCAGGGAATCTCGTACTGCGAAGCTCCGGAGAGCATGGCAATGCCCACAGGGACGGTGCGCGAGGTATCACGGGTCATGAAAGTCAAAGCCAAGAGGAATTCGTTCCAGCAGAAAATGAACACCAGAATAGCGGTGGTTGCCAAAGCCGGCGCCGAAAGGGGGAGAATGATGCGCACGAGAATACCGAGACGACTCAGCCCGTCAACCTTTGCTGCATCTTCCAAAGCCTGGGGAATCTGTTTAAAGAAACTACTCATAACCCAAATGGTAAAGGGAAGATTTAAGGCGGCGTAGGGAATAATGAGCGCAAGCCAGTTATTCATCAGCCCCCAATTGCGCACCATTTCGTAGAGGGGCACGATGAGCACTACCGGAGGAAAGAGAGACAAAAGGAGAATGAAGAGGAGAAAACTCCGTCCCCCCAAAATGCGAAACCGCGCCACTGCGTAAGAGGCTAAGGCACCGACTGCAAGACACAAGAAAGTACTCACACAGGCGATGAAGATACTGTTTCCGATTTGCCGTCCAAAGGGATGGCGGGTGAAAATCTGGAGATAGGCACTCCAATCGATATGGCTGGGAAGATATCGTACTGGTCGAGAGAAAATTTCTGCCGAGGGCTTGATGGAGGTGATCACCTGCCAGAGGAAAGGAGCCAAACTAAAAAAGACCACCACACCCACCAAAGCGTACAAGATACTCACCCGAATCTTCTTCCCTCTCATCCTAATTCCACCTCCTCCCTTTGGAAGAGAAGGATGACGAAAATGATAACGAGGGATAGGGCAAAAATGGTCACCGAAAGCGCCGAACCATACCCCAAATTCAAATAGCGGAAGGTATAGCTGTAGAGATAGACCGATAAAGTCTCGGTCGTCCCTCCCGGTCCCCCTTGAGTAAGGACCCAAATGAGATCGAACACGGCAAAAGCCTGTAGACTGCGAAAAAGAAGGGCAAGGATAATCACCGGCCGGAGGAGAGGCAGGGTGACATAGCGAAACTTTGCCCACGAACCAGCTCCATCAATGCTTGCTGCCGCATACAGCTCTTGGGGGATGGATTGGAGACCGGCAAGGAGCATAAGGGCCATAAAAGAGGTGGTTTTCCAGGCGTCAGAGAAAATCGCTGCATGCATGGCTAAGGGAACTTTCCCCAACCAGGCGACTGCCTCTTTGAGAATCCCCAAGCGGAGCAAGATATCGTTAGCAACACCGTAAATATCGTGATAAATCCAACGCCACGCCATGGCCATCACTGCGGTGGGCAAAGCCCAGGGGAGAATCACACTGGCACGGGCAAAATTTCTCCCGCGAAAAGAACTATTGAGGATGAGTGCAAAACCTAAACCCAAGAGAAACTCGATACTGACCGAAACCAGAGTGAAGTAAACGGTATTGCCCAAGGCTTGGCGAAAACGTGCATCGCCAGTCATGATTTTGAGGTAGTGTTTAACCCCTGTAAAATGAGCTTCCATTCCGGTAGTAATACTCTTCTCCTGGAAGGAAAGGTAGACATTTCGTGCCACCGGGTAGAAAATAACCACTCCGAAAAGGCATAGAGCAGGCAAAAGGAGAAGGTATCCAAAGCGCTGGTCGGTGAGGAAACGTCTCTTCCTCCTGCCTCCCTCTGCCACAAAGGGAGCGGCGAACACCGCTCCCTTTACCTCACTGGCCAAGCAATTCTCGGATTTCTTGAGCCGCACGTTTAATCGCCTCTTCCGGCTTCACACTTCCGGTGATTCCCGCATGGATATTCCGCTGCAGAATGTCCGAAATTTGAGCATATTGGGGATGCTGTGGTCGAGTCCGAGCGTTAATCTGCACTCTCCACAGGTCGGGATAGTGAGGACTCTCTTTGAGGATATCCGGATCGGCAAACAGAGCATGACGAGTGGGAATATAGCCATTGTAAAAGTGGAGGGTCTTCTGGGACTCATAACTCGTGGCAAATTGAATCCATTCCCAGGCTGCTTCTTGATTTTTGCTGAACTTGGAAATAACCCATCCCCATCCTCCCTGGGTAGCAGCACTCTGAAAGCCTTGTTTGTGCACCATGGGGGTAATGCCCACCTTACCCTTGATGGGGGAATCTTCTTTTTGTGCCAAGGTCCACACGTAGGGCCAGTTCCGGTGGAATACGGCTTGGCCGTTGTGGAACACGTGACGGGATTCTTCCTCCTGGTAGGTGGTGACACCCGGGGGAGAAATTTTGTAAGTGTGGATGACATCGTACATGAACTGCAGTGCCTCAACTGCCGCAGTTCCCTGGTCTAAGACTACCTTTCCTTCGACATCAAGAAGTTCCCCACCGGCACCCCAGAGAAGCTCAAGGTAGTCGCAGATAAGCCCTTCGTATTGGTTTCCCTGCCACACAAAACCCCAGAGGTTCGGAGGATTCTGAAGTTTCTGGGCCTGCTCTACCAGTTCATCCCAAGTGATAGGAGGCTCAAATCCTGCTTCCTCGAGGATATCCTTTCGGTAGTAGAGCATACCAGCGTCGGACTGGCTGGGGATACGATAGAGTTTTCCCTGATACATGCCTCCGGCAATATCGCCCGGAAGAAATTGGGCAATATCATGAGGAGTGAGGCGATCTCCGATGGGGATAATCCATCCTGCAGCAGCAAATTTGGGTACCCAGATGAGGTCGGCGTAGGCCATATCATAGGTCGATTCTCCAGCCATAAAAGAGGTCGCGTACATATCCTCACGGATGTTAGTAGCCGAGGGACCCTCCTGCATTTCTACTTTGATGTTGGGGTGTTCCTTTTCGAATCTCTCAATGAGCGCCTTCCATCCCCCCCCAAAATCGGTTTCGAAAAGCCAACGAACCGTTACCTGTCCCTGTGCCCACACACTTCCCAAAAACATGCTGACCAAAAACACTCCACACATCATCACAACTAAGAGTTTCTTTTTCATTCTCCATCCTCCTTCGTGAAGAATTCAAAGAGCGCCTTTATTTTTTAGCCTTCCATCAATCACCCCCTTACGAAAACGAGATATAGTCTTGAAAGGTTTTGCAGTATTCTTCAAGGAGTTTCTTCGCCACCTCTAAATCATCGATCATGGGATCAAGAGCAAAGGCCTGCAGCGCCAAAGAGAGATCGTGCTCTACAATTGCCCTTACCGTGAGCTCGGTAACCAATACCTGCCGGCGACAGAGGTCGGCAATCGGTTCGGGGAGATTGCCGCCACCTATACCCAGAGGTCCTGTGTTTCCCAAAAGAGCCGGTGCCTCCACAATGGCTTCTTCGGGGAGATTGGTGATATATCCGCGATTGGGAACGTTCACTGCCTCTTCATAAGAATTCAAGTTTTTAAGGATTCCGGCGATGATAAACTCTCCCCGCTCGGTCTCAAGCTCTTCGAGCTTCTCAAGGGCCACTTTCCCCTCCAAAATCCGCTCAATTTCTTTCCACATCTTCTCTCGCCCCCGCTCGGCCCATTCGAAATCGTACATCTGAATGTCATAACGCTCCCAATTCTTGCGAGCTACATTGTGAGTGTAAGGGAGGTATTCGCAGAGATGACAATCACCGGGCACGGGCATAATCCCGAAAACGCGAAAAACCTCCATGCTCAGAGGTTCAAAGGCGGGGGTAACCTTAGCCACCTTTTCCCGGATTTCCGGGTACAGGTCTTTTCCGGTCTTGCGGTCGGTGACCGCTACCATCCAAGTAAAGTGGTTCAATCCCCAGGCCCGGATTTGAAAACGCTCCGCGGCTTTTTTGTGCATGGCACGAAAAAGAGCGATCGATTGGTCATTCCAGCGGAAAGTGAAATCGTGGGGAAGCTTGACCCCTAATTCCTCGGCAAAGAGTCCGGCCAGAAGGAAATAACCGAATTGAATTTGGTGGCAAATACCGATGGTCTTCACCTTGGTGTACCGGGCTGCCGCAGTACAAATCTTGGGCACGGGATTGGTGAAATTCAAAAGCCAAGCATCGGGACAGTACTTCTCCATATCGGAGAGCATGGGCATGATCACCGAGAGATTGCGCGCGGTATGGGCAAAAGCCCCCGGACCTCCGTTTTCGGCATAGTGGTTGATCCCGTACCGGAGGGCGATTTCCCGATCTAACTTCCAACACCTCTCACGGTCGATGGCAATGGAAAGAACCACAAAAGAGGCGCCTTCTAAGGCTTCTTCTCTCCGGGTGGAACTTTTGACCGTGATTTCCGAGCGGAAAGCGAGGTTAAGCTTGTCCGCCAAACGATGAATCTTTTTTAATCCCTCTTCATTAATGTCGTGCAAAAATAATTCCACCCCGTGTAACTCGGGGTGACGCATAATACCCACCAAGGTGGAAAGGCCGAAAACCGCACTCCCTGCGCCAATGATGGTAATTTTGACTCTCTCCAACTTCATTCCTCCTCTCATTTTGCTTGAGCGGTTGATTCACGAATTTTCAGTTCCACTCCCTCGATGAAACAATCCGGCACATTGTTCCCCCGAATGAGGCGGACCAAAAGTTCTACTAATCTCTTTCCAACAATCTTTTTAGAAAAATCCACCGAAGTTAAAGGAGGATGGGTAAGCTGGGTGACAAAGGTGTTGTCAAAACCGACGATGGACAAATCTTCCGGTATTCTGATGTGTAAACTCTGTGCTGCTTTCATGATTCCACAGGCGGTAGGGTCGTTATGGGTTACTACCCCAGTGACTTCCCCGGGGAAACGCCGGAAAAACTCCATTCCAAAACGGTAGGCTTCTTGGAAGGTTAAGGGAAGCTCAACCATCAGCCGAGGATCCGGGGTGATTCCCTGTTCCTCTAAGGCTTGGGAGTACCCACGAAAACGGTCACGAAAGATAGAAAAACGGGAAGAGCCACCCACACACAAGATGCGCCGGTGGCCCAGTTCTAAGAGATGACGGGTGGCCACATACATACCTTGAGTATCGGGAAGAAAGAGGCTCACCGAAAAGGGGACTTCTAATCTCCCACCTAAAAAAACCATCGGCAGTTGGGTAGAAAAGGCCCGCTTCAAGTCGGAAAGGCTCAGTCGTGTAGCCACAATAAGTCCGTCAACCTTGCGATTCTCCAAGTCCCTGAGGTATAAAACGTCATCACCGTGTTCAATGGAAGAGAGGAGGAGGAGATGGTAATCCATACTCCGCGCGGTAGCTTCCGCCACGGCGAATACTTCGATGAAAAAGGGGTTGTAAATGTCATCGATGAGCATAGCAATGAGCTGGGAAGAAATCTTTTTCTTGGGAAAGAAATTTTCGCCCATCCCCAATTCTTCCATGGCTTCCAACACTCTTTTTCGCAAACCCTCACTCACCGCACGAGTACCGTTAAGTACATGGGAAACGGTAGTGATGGAGACACCTGCTCTTTGGGCAATCTCTTTCAGTGTTGCCACAGGAATTTTTCCTTTCGCAATTTTTTATTTTTTTCTTTACTTGCGCAAATTTTACTAAAAGGGAGGAGCAATGTCAACTCCAAAAAAATCTTTACTTTCCATCACCAAAGGATTACCATGAGTCCATGAGAAAATCGTGGAAAGTAATTCTCCTTACCGTGGTCATAATCCTCGCCCTTTTCGGAGGGGCAATAGGGTACCTCTATTTTGGTCTCCATGCCACCCTTCAGCTCTCCATTGAGCCAGTGAATCTTACCCTTCTTGCCGATGGAACCTATCGGGGACAATATACTCACGGGCGATTCACCTGTGTCGTTGAAGTCACGGTAGAACAACACATCGTGAGAGAAATAAAAGTCCTTCGCACTCCTCCTTTTACTCCCCCTCAGCTCGTTGCCCAAATCCTCGAGCAGGTTTACCATGCTCAATCTCCGGCGGTTGACACGGTGAGTGGTGCAACTGCTTCGAGTAAAACCATCCTCAAAGCAATTGAGAACGCTCTGAAAAAATAATCCTCCGCAAAGAGCATTACTCCCAACGAGAGAAGGTTTTCTTCCCTGGAGGAGGGCAAAGAGAAGACCAAAAGCTTCCTTGACAATTTTTGCAAGGACATGTTATGGTGATTACATCTTGAATGGATATCGGGTAATGGAGGACCCCAAGATTGACCACCTCATGGATGGAGGTCCTCCTGAGAACTCGTTTGAAATACTTGAACACCTTGTGAAGTCACTTCACTCTTGACAAGGATGAGTTGAAAGAGCTGAGGAAGGAGTAAAAGCCTATGAATAAAATGGAAGAGGCCCAAATCAAAGAAACCCGCATAAGGAACTTTATGGCTCAAGCAGGGCTTCAGGGAATTCTCCTCAAAAAGCAAGCCAATTTCAGCTGGATTACCGGTGGTAGTATGAACAGGTCCCGATCAATACCGAACTCGGCCTTACCTCGATCCTTATCACCGAGAAAGAAAAATTTCTCCTCTCCGATCGCATAGAAGCAGCGCGCTGTATGGAAGAAGAAGGGCTGAAAGATTTGGCCTACACCCTCTTAGAGTATGATTGGTTTGCCCACCAAGAATACGAACTCACCACAAAGATTATTCCCGACCCCGGGAAAGTAGGTTGTGACCTATCGATATACGGCCTTGAGAACGTGGGAGAGGAGATAAAAAAATTGAGGTTCTCCCTCACTCCTGCAGAAATCGAGAGATACCTGTGGTTGGGAGAAAGAACTTCGAGGGCCATCGAATCGGTTTTACTCCATCTTTCCCCCGGTCAAACCGAAGCCGAAGTGACCGGAGAACTCACCCGACTCCTCTGGAAGGACCGCATCGATCCGGTTGGATACCAAGCTGCCGCCGACGAAAGAGCCTATCGCTACCGACACCCTATCCCTACGGAAAGGAAAATAAAACAATACCTCATGCTCTGCGTGATGGCGCGAAAATGGGGTTTGATCACCACCATTACCCGTATTGCCCATTTCGGGAAAATTCCGGAAAAATTACGAAAACAGTACCAAGACAATGTTTTCATCGAATGCGCTATGATTGCTCACACCCGCCCGGGGGTCAAGGTGGCTCACGTCTTCCAAAAAGCCTGTCATCTCTACGAAGAGCTGTGGGGTACCACGAGGAGTGGAAACTCCACCATCAAGGTGGGGCGATGGGCTATGATGTTCGTGACTATATTGCCCACCGCGGGTCAGAAGAGATCGTCCAAGAAAACCAGGCGTTCTGCTATAATACCTCGATGAGCGGAACGAAATCCGAAGACGGATTTATCGTCCACCGAGATGGCTTGAGCTTTATCACCCATCCCGTGCTCCTCCCCCGGATAAAAATCGAGATAGAGGGAAGAGTTTTTGAGCGACCGGATATATTAGAAAAATAGGTTCCCTTTCCGGCCCCAAGCGGTTCTTGCGATGAAAAACCGACGCCAAAGCGAAAAAGCGGCACCCAAGAAAGCTTTTGAGGAGAGAATGATTCTTGGTTTTCCTTATGGTTACCTGAAGACATTGGCTGATGGAGTCTTAGAGTTTACTTTCGGTATCGCCACCGAATAATTCTTCAATTCTCGAAGCAAAAACTCTTCCTCGGGGAAATGACCTTTCTCCGAATTGTGGAGTACATATACACTCCCCGAACCATCAGGCTCTGGACGGCTGAAGATATAACGGCCAAAAGACTTCACCCTCTGAAACGGCTCACCGGGATGGACATAAATCACCGATTGGGTAAAAAGACGAGGATCGATTTTCTGATAAAAGAGGACGAAAATATAAGGCATATTCACTCTGTCGGTCACATAAATGGGGGTATGAGGCGGAGCCTGTGCGGTCGCATACTGGATCGCTTCACCAAAGGATTCAAAAAAGAGAGGACCAATTAACTGAGGATAAGAAACAAAATAGGTATATAAAAACATGGCGAAAAAGAAGAGGTAGGCGACCACGAGCCACCGGAAGATCCGAGGAACTCTCTCGGATACCCAGGTAACCCCTACCGCCACAAGATAAATGGCCGGCAAGAAAAGAATATTCATGCGGTTTATATTGACGTTCGTAACCCACCCCAAAGCAAAAGCGACCCAAAACCAAGCCCATAGGAAAAAAGAGGGGTCAAAAATTCGGAAATACCGCTTACGGTAAATAAAAACACCTATCCCACCGAGTAGGAAGGGAATACTCACCGGGAAAAGAGAACCATAAGGGGGAATCCCATTCCATGGGAGTCCATCGCCTTGGTTGAAGCAGAGAATACGCAAGGTATGAGAGAGATTTTTCCCAAGGTCTATCCCCAATCGGCCGCTAAAGAGCGAGGAAACGGCAAAGAATCGTGCTGCACCGGGAAGTTTGGGGATGGAGAAAAAGCCAATGTACCGCGACTCTAATCCATAGAGGTTAATATACACGAAGAGGATAATGGGCAGAGCAAGGATAATCAGCACCCCCATACCCCAAAGAAAAGTCCACACCTTCAGTTTGCGGTACCACCAAAGGTAAAAAAGGGTAATGAGGAGAAAAAGAGGGATAAAAAAGTAGGCAGTCCCATAGGCATAGAGAGAAAGCGCCAAAAAACCAAGCGCTAAGGGAAAGCAAAGGGGGGTTTCCAGCGCGCAAACGAAACAATAGACTCCCAATAAAACCAAGGCAGGGAAAATGTTGGACTCCAATCCCCAACGGCTCATCATCACATGCCATGGATTGATGGTGAGAAGAAAAAGCGCGATATTCCCTACTTTTACTCCCCCAATTTTGTGGGCAAGACGCCCAAAAAAGAAGAGAGAAAAACAGCCTAAGAGAGCATTAGGGAAACGGACTGCAAAGGGTGTGAGCCCAAAGAGAGCGATAAAAGGCATGGAAAGATAGGCATAGAGAGCATTTTGCCCACTTCCCCAAGAAACGAGGTGTACCGGATACGGGAAACCATTCCGATCCACACCGTAGTGAAGGATCGCCCATGCATCGTAGCCAATAGAGGCTTCGTCTTGGTTGAGACCAGGAGGAACGACTCCAAGGAGAACAAAGCGAACCACCACTCCCCCCACGAAGAGGAAAAGCCACCCTCGCTGCCCCACATTTCTCCAGAAATGAGCTTGCAAATTCATTCGCCTCTTCTCTTCTCACCACTTCCTTTGCATCATACACAACGATAGGAGTTGAGTAAAAAATTCTCTCTCGTTTCCTTCTCCCCTTCAAGAAGTCTCTCTGAGTAAAATTTTTACCAATACATTGTCATTTCCCCGCCTCCGCGGTAGAGTATAGAGAGAAAACTTGCCCTGGAAGAGTCTCTCATGAAATGGTGGCCGATCATCTTCGTTCTCTCGATCACTCTGAGACTCACCTCGGAAGGAGGAGGCGCCACCTTTTGTCCGGCGTGTCCCCCACTACCCTCTCCTTCTCCTTCTCTTCTTCACCACTTAGGTGTTACGAAAAGAATCGCAAACGGCGAAGAGCGTATCACCTTTACCTGGCTTGGAGAGGGAGAAAATAAGGTGGTCATTTATTTTTTCGATCCGCGCCATCCTTCCCACGAACGGGTGAAAATGTGGCTTGAAGGACTCAAGGAGCGATACTCATTCTTCCTCCTTTTCGGTGACCTGAGGAGAGAAGAAGACCAAAGGGTGAGGAATCTCCTCATCGAGCTCTTCCGTCTCCCCGTAGAAAAACGTTCGCTCTCTCCTTGCCTTTTCCTCGATCATCACGCCCTCCTGGGGGAGAGAGAAATTGTTACCCATTTCGAGGAACTCATGGTCAAGGAAAAGGTGACACCACCCCATGACTCATCGGGCGGGGTCACCCCTGTACACTGAAGAATATGTAATCATCACCAATAGGTAAAGTTTACGATTTGGTTGGGGCTGGTGACGAGAACATACTCGGTATGACTCATGTAACCGAATTCATCAATGAGGTACACGGAGACGGTTTGACCACAGGGAACGTTGGGAATCGTAACTGATCCGTTAGCCATAAGATACTGACCAGTAGGGAAACCATTGAGGTATACATTTCCCCAAACAGAAGTACCACTTGAAATGACACGCAGAGAACACACTGTCGGTTGCGTCGGTCCTGAGGGAGGTGGCGTGGTGGTCCCTCCACATCCTACAAGAGCAACGATCACGAGGACAAGGAAAATAATAAGGAAAAAATGTCGACGGTTCATATTTCCCCTCCTTCCATTAAAGATTTACTCCATTATAGATTCCCCAGCGATGCTTGTCAAACCAATCCCTCTTTCTGATAGTGTCAAGACACTGTTGGAGTTTCGAGAAAAAGAAGATCTCCGTCTTAGACAAGAACAAGTAATT
>CAKZPS010000068.1 GCA_937139415.1 uncultured bacterium | reverse complement strand
GGCAACACCGAAACCTAACTCATCAGCATCAAAAGCACTGGGACTCGCCGCTGAAACTGCAGGGGTGAATCCAGCGGTGACGTAGTGACCATCGAGAGTGATAGTTACGTCCTCAGTAGCCTTAATCGCTACTTCACCAGCCACGCCGAAGGCTCCGGAGAGAACCGCATATGCACCTTCTAAAGTCAACTTGACATCAGACTCGTCGAAGTCAGTCCAGGCATCGGCGCTAATGATGAGATCGGAACCGGTATTATAGAGCGAAGCGCCTTCCGGCATCCAGGTAACACCCACACCGACTTTCTCCCACTCTGCGCGAATAGAGTAGAAATCATTAGGTGCTGCGTAGGCTTTCCAAGTAATATCGCTATCCTCTGGAGCATACTTCACGTAAGCACCTTCGTAGTCGAGGTCATCACGATCATCATTGGGCTGGTAATTACCGAGCACTAACCCAAGACCAAGTTTCCCTTCACAAATGTCACCAACACGGACAAACCACTCGTCTTTTTCATATTGGATGTAGAAGTTATCTGCACTGACCGAGGGAGTAGAGAAGGTGTCGTCAATGGTCAGATCAACTCCGGCAATGGTGTATTCGTTGATGGTTGCCGCAATGTAAAGGCTCGTGGAATCGCTCAAGGTAACCTCGGTTTTACCCGAAGCAGTAGGTAAGAAAGCTTCCCAAGTAGAAGTGAATTCTCCGGTGACCTTTACCGGTTCAGCGTATTTCTCGAGCTCTGCTACCCGAGCTTCCAAGGCTTTGACGGCTTCGCTCTGCTCACCCAAAGCCTTTTTGAGATCGTCAACGGTCACACCGAGCGCCTTCAATTCATCGGCAAATTCTTTGACCAATTTCTCCAGAGTAGCAATGTCCTCTTGAGTGGCAAAACCAGCTTCGTCGATCTTGGCCTCGAGGTAACCAATAGCCCGAGCAATAGCCATGGCAAATTCATACCGAGTCAGGGCTCGATTGCCACCAAAGGTGCCATCGGGATAACCAATGATGACTCCCTTGGCCGCCAAGCTCTGAACAGCATCATATGCCCAGTGGTTCAAGGGCACATCAACAAAAGGATTGGCCAAAGCAGGAAGAGCAAAGGCCAACACTACGATAAGCGCTAACACTAACTTCTTCATCATACGAACCTCCTTGGTCGTTTTGATTTCTGCGCCTTCTGTCTCGCCAAGGAGAGAACGATGAGAGTATCCCTGTTTCCTCTCTTTTCTCTCTTTTTGAGACATCCAGCTTCTATCACTTATCCCCTCTCCCTGGGTCACCAAGTCCTCTTTTCACCTCCTCTCCCTTACCCGGGATGTGGGACAGGATAGCCACACGTATCCTATAAATAATATACGTCAAAATATGCCTTTTGACTACTCAAGAAACCAAAAAATTTACAATTTTTTTTCCGATCCATAACCCGGCGTGGCCACCGTCTCATCGTCTAAGTAAAAACTTCGGTCAAAAGGAACCTTTCCCACCACGATCGGCCGAGGTTCTTCTATCGCCTCGCAGCGAATAAAGCTCGATCGAAACCAATCGGCATCAGCAGGCAAGGGAAGCTCCACCGCCAACAACCGGCGCATCATGGTCCGATCGTAGAACACTTCATCAAACTGGTTGTCATCGTCAGGATAAGCACTGAACCTACGCAGGATGTCGGTGATGACGAATTTCATGTCAAGGAGCACTTTCTCAATATTGTACCATTTGTGCCAAGAGGATTCAATGGTAGTCAAACCGAAATAGAGTACCCCTTCCCTGCGTAAGGCTTGTGCCCCCCGCGAAAGGGTGGCGATGAGACCCCTCTCGCTCTCTACCGGATCGGTGACCAGAACATCAAAAGCGTGATCGCGTAACGGGTAGGAATCGGCAACGTTATACTCGCGAACCTCAATGGCAAAACCGTTCTCCTTGGTTCGTTCACCAATGAATTCTACAAGACGCGGGTCAATTTCTAAAACGGTGATGGAGGCAGGAAGACCAGTTGCCGCTAAGGCTAAGCTGAATAAATCGTCATCGCCCAAAATCAAAATATTCTGGGCTTCTAAGTCTCCCCGCTCATACATAAAGGCGATCCGGGCGAAAATATCTTCTTTCGTCATAAACCCCTGGTCAAAATCGAGATTAGGCAAAGGACGATCGGTCACTAAACGCGCATATAAAGAGAAAGCTTCCTCCCAAAAGAGGGGGTTATATCCTCCCCGACATCGCTCACAGGTTGCCCTCCGATAGGGAAGAAGAGACTGAGCTCTCTCCACCCCTGATTCCGAGAGGAAAAACTTCCCTTCTCTATACTGGATCACCCCTTCGGCAAGTAAACGCTTCACGCGGGCCACAAAACCCTGGATGTGCTCATCCTGCTCATCCAATAACCGCCAAAAGCTCTTCGGTCCTTCTTTGAGCGAACGCAAAATCTGTGCTTCATATCGATTCATGCATCTTCCTCCTTTCCTTGGCCAACTCTACCGGTAACGAAAGAGATGTTTTAGCATGTCATCCCAGGAAGTGGAAGAAGCAAAGGCAAGCGCATCATACCGGGAATCATAATGCTGGTAAGGGAAGTAAATACTCAAGCCGCCCAACGTTTTCCCCGCGTTGTTCCGTTCGTAAACGACCGCTTGCGCCAAAGCGTTCGCAACCTGCGTCGTCCGCTCTTTTACTAAAGGACTCCGGATGGTAGGCCAGCTCTGCCACAAGCGCGCTAAATCCCCTAAATCCACAAAATCGTAATCCCCAAAATAGAGGGCCCGATCTCCTACCTCAAGATACAACCGCGGAGGAGTAAGGGTATCCGCTAAAACCGCCTGGGAGAGAGCGTCAATACTTTGGACCAATGGGGTCAGAGCCTCCAAATCGACGACCGACTGAGTCACCTCTATCGTTGTGTAGGAATCGACATAAGTATCCACGATCACCCGGGCGAGTTGCTCAGGGCGGAGCGAAGGAGTCATAACGAGCGAAGAGAGAAAGGCTACGTAATCCCATCCTTCTCCCGGCACATACTCCTCGGAAGCCACCAAAAGGTCGGCGTAATCCCTCACTTCATAAGCCACTTCGACCATGGCCATGAGACAGGCATCCATACCCAAAAGATCCACCTTTTTCCCGATGAGATTCCGAATCTGCGACAACGCATAGCCCAGTTGGGGAATGGTAATGGCATTTCCCGAAGAGAAGTCAAAGGAAATGTCTTTCCCGCGAAAGCCGCCACCGTGATTCCAAAGAATGAGGGCATATTGTTTCGCTGGATACCGTTCAACACAAAAGCGAACAAAGTCAATGAGAGCATTATAATTCCCCATATCTACATTCCCCAAACTCTCTAAAACCGGGGAAGTAATTTCGTTCGTTGAAGTATCCTGGGTTACTAAGTAACGGTAGGTTCCCAATCTGGGAGTATCCATCTGCACCACGATATTCACCCGATCGGTAGAACCAACCATTTCCATGGAATTAAAATCCTGCCAAGCATCCTGGGCCAGGTCGTTATCTCCGTTCATAAACACCATGACCGTCCAATCACTGGCGCTCGAGGGTAAGGAAGGATTGTTCGGTAGGCAACCGGCAAAAAACAAACACAGAGCTAAGAGAATTCCCACCACACTCATGGACATGGCGCGCTTCATCGTTTGACCTCCACTTCTACCCGGACAATGTCTCCTTGAGGATTACTCACCTCAGAAGAGGCATCACTCCTTGACACATACGACTGAGACCCCAAACGGACGGTGAAATAGTTGGCGAGAGCATCGACGAGATTCCCCCCGCGGTCAGTGGTGACCACCATGATGTCGAGGAGGGAAGGATCTCCGAGATCATCCATATCAACTTCTACGGTTATGGTGTTCCCGGCAACCGAACTATTGGTAAAGAACTGTTCACTCTCTCCGGGTTTTCGGAAATAGAAATTACCGTTGGCCCAGCGCAAGCGATAAAACGTATTCCACTGAGTCGGATCGTCGCCGGGCCCGGTGAGCAGGTTTCCATCGGTATCCAAAGCAATGAAATATTCCATACTGGTACTGATCTCACCCTGGGTAGTGACGGTGATGATTACGCTCTTCGCACCTTCCCCCCAAGAGGGTTGTTCACCATGGGCACAACCGGCCACAATGAGAGCGACACTCGCCAAAATGAGTAGGGATGATCGCATGGACATGGCTCTATCCTCCTAAGGTAAATTTCTGACTGGGGAAAACCTTGAGGCTATACTCTAACCACACGGTCCCCTCTGATTTGTCGTAGAGTAAACTGATTTCTCGGCAATGGAGATCATGAGTCAATTTGACTTCCAGGGCATCCAATTCCCCCTCGGCAAAATCCCATACCCCCTCTAACCCGATACTCCATTGTGGGGAGAGAGGCCAGGCCACGGTAAAACTCATTCCCTCCCACACACCATCTTCAACATTATAGCTCCCTTTCAAGGTGAACTTTTTCTGCACTGAGGCGGTGTAATCGAGGGAAAGGATTGCTTCGACGAATTCCTCACTCAGGAAATCGTAGCCCCCTTCCAGGGTGATCTTCCAGGGGTTACTGGCGTAGGTCAATCCGGCAGCAAGATAGCTTGACTCCTTGGTGATATAATCGAACTTGAAAGGAGTAGCCCCACGATACCCCCGCCAATCGTAGGAAAGGGAGAGTGCCAAGGAAGGACTCAATTGCTGTTCCACTCCCAAGCTACTCGACCACAGATACCGAGCAAACCCATTGCCGTAAAAATTTTGTTCAAAGTGAAGGGTGGGTTGGAGTCTTGTGTTTACCCCCAGCTGACTCTTCCCCACGAGGTCGAGCGAGAAATTCAAGCGACTGTCTCTGACCCCGGTTTCCTCTTCAAAGTAGTATCCGGCGGTCACAGCATAACTATAGGAGAAGTCTGACCTGCCAATGCGCTCTTCTTTGCGAGCAATTTCCAGTTCGGGTATCTTGCGAACCACCCGAATGGTATCTCCGGTATAGGCATCGCCCTCGAGGTCACTGTGACCGGTGTAACGCAGGGTGTACGTCCATATATCTTGGGTTTTGCGGAGAAAGAGGAGATAACGCAAATCTTGGTCTACGAAAACGACCCACTTCGCGTTCTCCCAATAGTAAAATTCTGCACCTCCCCACACCGTTTCGGTCAACTCCCGCTGATACGTCAAAATGAGAGACAACTTATCTTTCTCATTGGCGAAATCGGCATTGTAGCTCAGGTTGAACTTTCCGACTTCGTCCTTCTTGGTACGGTCAACACTCAAAAGAAGAGTATACCGGTCATCGGTTTCTCCAATAGTCTTCGCATAATCGAAACTCCCCGTAAGTTTAGTAAATTCATCAATGGTTTTCTGATAGCTGAGCGCCGCGGTGAGTTTGGAAGGCGAGCTCGGATAATCCCGATAGAGGAGGCTAAGCTTTCCCCTCTCACCATGTTCTTGGTCATCGAGGTAGTGCCGAAGCTCAACGCTCCAACCATCTTTCTGCCACCAGTTGAGGATAATCGTTCCGAACGAAACGTCGCTCAACAGGTAATTGTAGAAATAACCCAGATTGAGACCCGTGGTACGGGAATAACCGAAAATGGGGAAAAGCGGGAGCTGATCGACGCGATCCAGGAAAAAGGAGTAATAAGGGAGCGAGAATAAACGCTTCCCAAAATCCCAATAGGACAAATGGTAAATATCGACCCTCCGATTGGGGAAAATGACGATTTTCCTCGCCTCGATATAGTAATGAGGCTCTTCTAAATCACACCCGGTAAAAAGGGCACTTTCAATATCGGTACGTTCCCCTTCTCTCTCAATCGTTTCTCCGCGAAAAAAGAGTTTCCCCCTGATTGATGCCCCAGTAATATCAGAACGAACTCCCCGGAATTTCCACCAATCTTTTCCCCAATGGTAGGAGACTTCTTCCGCCAGCAATCCTTCGTCTTTCCTCTGTACGATCACCTGTCCTTCGGCTTCAAGCTCCTCTCGATCGAGAAAGAGGCGAATTCTCTCCGCTTCTAAGGTGACATCTCGGTAGGTAATTTTCCCTCGATACACGAGGACCTCTTTTTCTCCAATACTATACCAGAGACGCTCTCCGGTGAGCTCTAAAGTTTCTTCAGCAAATCCGAAAGCGCACAAGGAGAGTAAAAAAATGAGGCCGAGACCCCAAAGAGAGACGGTTCGTATGTGCAACACCGACTATTCGGTCTCCTTTTCCTGGACCAAAAATTTTCCTCGGACAATACCTTCGGCTTCTAAAATTTCCGTATCAAGGTAATAAATCGCCTTGGCAACTTCGAGCTCTCGCTCTTTCTCCACAATCAATACCTCTCCCTCGAGGGCGAGTCTCTCCGCTTCTTCTCCTCTTTCCGGAAAATAGTGAGCCTTGGTCGCGCGAAGACGAATGTCCTTCCACTCGATTTCTACACCGTTCTCGCTCCACGCTTCCTCGCTCCCTCCATGGTAGGAGAGAACCGTTGATTTCCAAACGATGAATGAAGTTTCTCCCTCGTTCTCTTTACGCTCTTTCTTCAACTCCACTTGACCCTGAAACTGGTAGAGTTCGGTATCGAAATCACCCTCCATGGTTTGTGCGCGAATTTCGGTTTTCCCTCGCACCACCACGACTCCTCCGCTAAATGTTCCACGGTTTTCCTTCAAATTGAAGGATAACTCTTCACACTGAATGCGATTTTCCCCTTGAATTGCTACCACCTTACCTGAGGCAAGAAACGTTTCCCCTTTGGAATCATACTTGATGCGATCCGCCTTTTCCAGAATGACCTCCTTGGGTGTGGGCGTGGGAAGAGGTCCTTCTTCGGCCCCTCCATACCCCCCCAAAAAAACGGCAAGAATGACGACCATCCATCCCCATGATTTTTTCAATTTCCATTCCCCCACTATAGGCAAAAGCTTTCCTTTATTATATCATTAAAAAGGGGGGTGCTGATGGAAGACCGAGTAACTCGTATTTTAGGTCTCTTAGAACAACATTTTCCGGAGGCACGGTTACTCCTTGAATTTCGCAACCCTTTCGAGCTCCTCATCGCCACCATTTTAGCAGCGCAAGCACAAGACGAGAGAGTGAATCAAGTCACTAAGGTTCTCTTCGCTCGTTTTCCCACTCCTCAAGCTTTAGCCGAAGCCCCTCAAGAAGGGGTCGAGGCAATGATTCGTTCCTTGAGTTACTACCGTCAGAAGTCGCGCTTCATTCAAGAAGCGAGCCGCATTTTAGTGGAAAAGTTCCACGGAGAAGTTCCCCCGTCGATCGAAGAGTTGGTACAGCTTCCTGGAGTGGGGAGAAAAACGGCCAATATCGTGCTCGGTAATGCTTTCGGACAACCTGCGCTACCGGTGGATACCCACGTGGGGAGGGTGGCACAACGTCTCCGTCTCTCTTCCTCTTCTTCCCCAGAAAAAATTGAAAGCGACTTGATGCGCCTCATTCCTCAACCGCAGTGGGTTCGTGCCACCCACCTCTTAGGCTTCTTAGGACGGTTCATTTGCCAGGCCAAAAAACCGCAGTGTTCCCGTTGTCCGGTCAGATCGCTTTGTCCGTATCCCGATGCCTCATCGTTAAGTCTACCCAAAAAGTGACCTTGCCCACGCATTCTCCCCCACACCGATTGAGGTGATGGTCGTCTACTTCTTCTCTAAACTCCCCTTCGAAATCGAGTTCAATAACGTACTCCTCAAACAGACCCTCGCCAAAGAGGTGTAATTTGCCCCGGTAGTAGAGAACCGTGTCTAAATCTAAGGAGAGGAGCGAACGCGCCGATAAGATGACCACCGGGTCACGTAACTCCGCATGAGTGAAGAGGCGAAAGTATTCCCCGTTCCGATAGGCAACGACTTCCACAAAAGGGGTACTATACCCCATTTCCAGAAAATGAGTCTCAAAGGAAAATTGGGGAACTATTTTCTCCCATTGCCCCAAGAAACGTTGCCAATCATTTTGAGCGACCATGACCCCCGATGATTGGCCTACCGGCCCCCACAGTACCGAATGGTCCTCAGGAAAATAGAAGGTAAGCTCAAGTTCTTCAAAACCCTCACGGATGAAATAGCGAGGAATGTTGGCCCGCCGGGGAAAAGAAAATTCGACCTCCGCTTCGAAACGGCGTTCTAAAGCTTTTCTGAGAGCAATGGGCAATTCTCCTTCACCGTTCGGGAAGGGGAGAGTCTTCCTCCCGGATACTTCCTTTCGAGTCACAGTAAGAGGACCCTCCTGTCGGCCAGGAAGCTCCATATGCCAACGAACAGGGAGAATGGGAGCACGAGCTACCGAAACGGGGGTCCGTCCCAAAAGATGGTGACGGGTTCGCACTTCCAAGTAAAAGAGGTAACCTTCAAACTCGTAAACCTTTATTTCAAATCGTCCTTGGAGACCGAAAACACTCCGTTCTCTACTATAATGACGCGCCCGGAAAGAACGATAATACAAAATAGCCTCAACTTCTTCGTTCGTTTCCCAAGCCACGACGAGATGCTTCTCTTGAGGAACAAAGAAATACTCAAACCGCCGAATTAAACCGAAGGGGTCGAAGGGATAAGGAGGTGGAGTGACCAAGCCTTTTTTTGCCGGTAGCTTTTCTAATCCCCACCCCTTCTTCCACAGACGTTCTACCTCTCGTTGCAATTTCTGTAAGGTTCGGGGAGAAACACTTGCTCTGAAAACACTCTCCTGTATTTTCCCCAAAGCATAGGCGGTGGAAAGACTATCGATAGCTCCGACATCGAGCTCCTTCTTTTCTTTTACCTCAATAAAAGCTAACGCAATCAGTTTCCCGCCGAAAAAAACTTCCACGAGATACTGCGCTTCCGGGGGGACTCGGACAAAAAATTCTCCCTCGTCATTGGTCAACCCTTGGGTTACCACGGAACGAGTCTCCGGAAGGACTACCCGAACCAGGGCTTCGGGGAGGGGAACCAGGTTCTCTCGAGCATTCTCTTCGTTGAGGGCAGGAACGTAGTCCCAAGGATTCTTCTCCCGAAATGGAGTTCCGGGGGGAAGAAAAACATTCCCTCGCAAAAAGGTCATAGAGAGCCTCTCTTTTTCATTGCATACATGCGGTGATCAATTTCGTGGAAGAGTTCGGTAACATTCTTTTGCCCGTCCCAGGTATGTACCCCATAGGAGATGGCGACGGAAAAAGGCTCGCCCTGGATTTGCCCACTCCGGAGGCGCTTCACCAATCGTTCCATCACCAAAAGAGCTTCATCTTCGCCCGCCCTGGGTAAAACGAGTATGAATTCATCGCCTCCATAACGAGCCACAATATCACTGGCCCGCACCGTCTCCTGCATAGTTTTTGCCACCATTTTCAAAACCTCGTCGCCAAAAATGTGACCGTAGAAATCGTTAATTTTTTTAAACGAATCGACGTCCACCATGGCTATGGAAAGGGGATACCCTTCTCTCTTACACCGCGCCAGTTCCTTGGCTAAATACTCTTCCAAGAAATGACGATTATACAGTCCGGTCAGCTGGTCACAGAGGGCGAATTTCAGGAGAACCGATTCGTACTTTTTCCGTTCACCAATGTCCCGCAAGGCCACAAGGTAAAAAAACTTCCCTTCATGTTCTCCAAAGAGGGAAATGCGGGCCTCAAAATGGAACCAAGTTTCGTGAACATCGAGAACATCAATTTCCACCGAAGAAGAAGGAGCAACGCGAACTCGGGCAAGAAGCATAGGCCATATTCCGGCACCAAATAAGGTTTCGATATGCTGGCCCACCAAAGATTCTTTCTCCCATCCCAAAATTTCTCTCACTCGGGTGTTACTTTCCGCGATGGTTCCATCCTCAGCAACCAAAAATAAGAGGTCTGGACTACGATCGAAGAGATTGAACCAACGCCGTTTTTCTCTTCTCTGTCCTTCTTCTAAACTCAAGAGTTGCACAACAATAAGATGAAGATCCCCCAACCATACCGGTCTTTTTTGCATACTCCGAATGATGCCCAGCGCGGCCTCGTAACCAACCCGAAAGACCAAAATTCGCCTCCCATCTTTTTTCAACCGTAAAACCGTTCTTCGCTCCTTGATGGCGAGAATATCCCGCCATGTTTGGGGAGTAAAAATTTGTTCTCCTTCTCGAACTACCACCACTTCTCCGTCTGCGTTGCGATAGGCAACCTCTCTCCCCTGCCACTTCTCGAGCACGAAACGTAAGATTTTCTCAATGTTCGTTTCATAATCGTGGGTCAAGGAGAGAAAAAGACGGGAGAACTCTTCCAGTGCGGAACGCAGCGAAGCTGCTTCGGTGATGTCAATGGCAATTTCTAACTTCCCCTTGCGATTCCCTACGCTATCCAAGGCGAAATCCATGCAGTAGAAATGGCGCCCGAGCTTCTCGTGGTACCACTCGAAAAAATGCACTCTCTTAGGTGAAGCAAGAACTTTTTCGTTGGGACAGAAAGAACACGGGGCGTTCTGCCCTTGAAAAACTTCAAAGCACAAGCGCCCCTCGATTGCCTCTCCGTAAAGTCTTTTCAGGGCGGCATTGGCATAGAGCACTCTATACGTCTCGGCATCGATAAGATATACGTACCCGTTGATACGGTCAAAAACTCGATATATATCCCAATCCATGTTCACCAATGACTCAGAAGGCCACGATCACCTTCTGCAAACGGATGGTTTTTCCGGTTTGTGGATCAACCTCAATACGGAGGCGATTCTCTCCTCCCACCAGGTTCTTTTGAGAGAGAACCACTTCGTACTCTTCGGTGGGGCTCAAAACATCCCGCTCAACGGGAAAAACCCCCAAACGCTTACCGTTGAGGGTAAGGCGAGCACGGGCTCCTGCCTCGCCCTGCATCCAGAGCAAAATACTCCCCTCGGTGGGCAGTCCCCCCGGTGAAAAAACAAACTCCACCGCATCTCTACTGCGCATCTCTAAGAAGGAAACTTCATTCGCTCCAAATCCCGACACGATTCTCCCCGTATAGCGGAGGTTATCGCCATTGTGGCGAATCGTATCCCCACCAAAGTCAACATAGAAGAGAGTAGCATTGAGAGCGTAGGACAACGGGGGCAGGACCTCCACCGAAACCGTGGCCGAAGAAGGAGAAAAGCGCGACGTCCCTCCGAAACTTGCGGTTATCTCTACCGAGGTACCTTCGGTCACCGAAGGTGCAGAGTAAACTACCGAGGTTTTTCCGGTGGCATCGGTAGTGGTAGAGCGGGCACTGAAACTCCCTGCATCTCCTTCCCAGGAGATTTTCTGCCCGGGAAGAGGGTTACCGTCTTCGTCTTCCAAGAAAGCGTTGAGGCGTATATTTCCACCCGACTCCATCGTGAAAGAAGAGGGTTCAATCCGCAGGGTAGTGGCAAGAGGCCTTACACCTACTTCAACTGTTGCTACCGCCTGCGACGGCGCCAAACGGATATCTCCCGAAAAACTCACCTGTATGTGAACGGTACCGGCGAAAGAAGGAGCATAGAAAGTATTTCGCGAACGTCCCTGAGGATCGGTCAAGGTCCGTGAAGAACTCAACAAACCTCCGTCAACCGACCACAAGAGCTCCCGACCAGCCAAAGGCCGACCACTTGAGGTCCGTAAAACGGCAGTGAAAACGAGAGACCGCGAAGCACCGATAGTGACCGAGGCAGGCTCGATGGTCAAGGTGGTTGCCTCTAAACGACTCATCACGTGAAAGGAAATACGATCGACTGCGTATCGCCCACCGAAAATTCGACTCCCCTGATGAGGAGCACGAATGAACTCTTCAAGCAAACTCTCACTCACCGGGTTGGGGGTGAAGAGAATGACTAAGCGTTCTTCGCCACCCGGACCGGAAACGGTGGTCCGATACTCATTGCCCACACCCCCTCGAACCAATTCATCTCTCACCAAAATGCGAACATCCCCATCGGGAAGGTAGTCAATGAGATTAATGTACCCTTCTCGAGTGGTGCGATAGGTAATCCGCAAAGGATCGCCGATGAAATAATTGGCTCCCTCTCCTCGATCGATGGAAAGAGTTATTTGGGGAGACCGAGGAATGGAAATATAGATTTCCGGCCGAAGATTGAAGCGGAGAAAAACTCGCGGTTGGGCAAAAAGGAAGGGCGAAACCCCCAAAAACACCATCACCAAAACGATCACCAAGAAGGGCCAAAAACGGGCTCTCATATCCTTTCACCTCGCTTAGTACAATTATATCACACTGCTTTTATTCTTCGAGAATCGCGGGAATACCGTGTCACCCTTACTTCTCCCACAATTCTTCCACCCGTTCCAACACCTGGGCTCCGTGGTGTGCCAGTTCTGCTAACTTTTTTCGTGCCTCGCCACCGGTATAATCGAAACGGGGATCGAAACCCTCGCGAAGCAAGAAAACTCGTTTCCCCTCAAGAAGGAGGAGTCGGGCAAGTTCCAAGTTGAGGAGGTTTCCCCTTCCCCAATAGGTGGGTACGATAAAGACCCACTGTGCTTTGCGGGCAAGATGTAAGGCATGGTGCAAACTCTCTTCACTAAAGGGAGAAAACGGTTTTTCGCTGACTACCGGAAGTCGGAGCTGTATAGCCAGTTCTTCGTCAGAATCGAAGCGATTGACAATGCCCACACTCAAGGAAAATCCGGCTTCCAAAAATTTTCTTACGAAGGGAATGCCTCGTCCTCCTCCACAGATGAGGTGAACGGTAATTCCCCGTGAGGGTCTCTTCCGAAGCTCAAGGGGCGTGAAAAAGGGGCGTAGAGAGAGGGGATGGGTATGTTCTATAAATTCCACCTCCAAAAGTTCGGCGAGATACTCTTTGCGCATCACCTCTTCGGTGGTACCAAATCGTAAGACTCTCCCTCCCTTCAGGAAAAGGGCGTACTGACACCACTGGGCAACCACGTTGGGATCATGGAAAATACCAATAATCGTGATGCCTTCCCGCTGCAGAGCACGTAAGATTTGCATCACTTCAAGTTGATGCAAAACATCCAAGTGACTGGTCGGCTCGTCAAGGAGTAAAAGAGTGGGCTTCTGTGCCAAGGCTCGAGCAATCATCACTCGTTGTTTCTCACCACCGGAGAGTTCCCCAAAATCCCGCTCGGCAAACTGCCACGTTTCCGTCATTTCCATTGCCCATTGCACGGCTCGTTCGTCTTCCTCCCCCTCTCGGGCAAAACGACGGAGGTAGGGAAATCGCCCCATGGCGATCACCTCCTGACAGGGCAAACTCACTCGAGTGGGAATTTCCTGAAAGACAATGGCCACCTTTTTTGCCCATTCGGTGTGACTGTAACGCCATATCTCCTTACCCTCAAAACAGATTATCCCTTCCTGCAAAGGGAGGAGCCGAGCCAAAAGATGGAGGAGGGTAGTTTTCCCCGAACCGTTCGGGCCGACGATCCCCAAGAAGGTTCCTCGATGGAGCGTAAAATCCACTCCCTGGAGAACACAATCTCCGGAGTAGGCGAAAGTGAGATGGTGGACGGAGAGCAATTCTTTTACCATTCTCTTTTCTTACGCCGCAAGAGATAAATAAAAAAGGGGGCACCAATGATACTGGTCACAATACCCACCGGGAGCTCTACCGGATTCAAAATGGTTCTCGCCAAGGTATCCGCCCACAGGAGCACTACCCCTCCTACCAAGAAAGAAAGGGGTAAGAGAAAGCGATGGTCCTCGCAGCCCAAAAGACGCAAAAGATGAGGAACGACCAAACCCACAAAACCGATGACCCCACTCACGGCAACACAGGAAGCCACAAGGAGAGAAACGAAGAGAAGAAGCCACTTTTTCACCTTCTCCACGTCCACCCCTAAACTCTGCGCCACCTTCTCTCCCAAGAGAAAGGCGTTGAGCTCCCGAGTAAAAGAAAAGAGAAGGGGAACCCCGATGAGAAAGGGGAAAACTACCATCCTCACCTCCATCCATCCCCGGCCCCACAATCCTCCCATGGTCCAAAAAACAATCTGATGGAGATCCTCCCCGGCTAAAAACATACCCAAGGAGATAAAGGCAGAGAGGAACATGCCCATAGCCACCCCCGCCAAGAGGAGGGTTTCAAGAGGGATGCGTTTTGCTACCATTCCCAAGCGAAAGACGACAAAAGCCGTGCAAACCGCACCACTAAAAGCAAAAAGAGGGATGGTGAAGAGTCCGAAATAAATGCCGCTCACCATAGCCACCACCGCTCCGAGTGCGGCTCCGGAACTCACTCCCAAAACATAGGGATCGACGAGAGGGTTATGGAACATGCCCTGGAGGGCTGCCCCACCAAGGGCCAATCCTCCTCCCACGAGCACGGCAATAATGATCCGTGGGAGACGGATGTGGAAGAGAATGGTTCGGTCAATCGTGGAGAGGGTAGAAGGAGAAAAGAGAGCAAAAGAGTCATGCCAAGAGTATCCCCCACCACCAACCCCTTGGGCAAACACGATGCTCCCCAATAAGCCTCCCACCACGAGACCAAGAAGACGGAGGAATTGCCTATTCTTCCTGCGGTGGGACATATACATCGAAAATCTCCGGATGCACGATTTGGGCAAAAAGAGACAACGCCTCCACCACCCGTGGACCGGGTCGCGAAACGAGATCGCTATCCACCATGAACACCTTCCCCGCCTCTACCGCCCGAAGCACTTTAAGGCGTTCATCGGTGAGGAAAAACTCGTATGAGACCTTCTCCGCGCCATGGGAGGTAACCACTGTGATGATCTCCGGATTACGCCGGAACACCTCCTCTAAATCCAAGATCACATAACCAGTGAGATCGGAAACCGCGTTCACTCCACCCGCTTTGACAATGAATTCATCGATAAAGGTTCCTTTCCCCGCCGTCCAAATGGGATCATGCCAGAGAACGTGCAAGACCCGCGGTTTTTCCTCTTCGGAGAGGGAAGAAATCCGGTCGGTGATCGCTTGGATTTTTGCCCGCATGGCTTGCACCATCTCTTGTCCTCTCTTTTCTACTCCCCCAATAATGGCCACTTTGTCAATATCTTCAAGCACTTCCTCGATATTATGGGGATCGAGAACAAAAACCGGGATACCAAGCTTTTCTAAGCGCTCCACCACCTCAGGAGGAGTCAGAGAACCGGCTAAAACCACTTCCGGATTGAGCGCCACTACTCTTTCCACATCCACCTCGGTGACATTGCCCACTTTCTCTATCTTTTGCGTCTGCGGTGGATAGTTGCAGTAGCTCGTTACGCCAACCAAAAATTCCTCCATTCCCAAAGCAAAAACTATCTCCGTATTCGAAGGAGAAAGGGAGATAATGCGCCGGAGCGGCGCAGAGAGCTTGACCTCTCTCCCCCAGTCATCTTGAAGTACAATCTCTTGCGTAAATCCCGCAAAGGTAACGAGAATACACCATACCAATCCGAGAGCTCCCCAAAGCACTCTTCGCATTGTCATTCCTCCTTTCTTTTCCACATCGCAAGAGGAGGAGGGAGAGGGAGGGCTACCCACGCTGAGGAACAATCCAACACATCTTTCCCACCTCCTCTTTCCACGAAGAGGGCGGGATCCGCTTGAGGCAGGTCTCCTGACTTCTGGATCACCGCTTGTTACCCCTTCCCAACTCTCGCGAGTCAGTGGTTACGGCAACTCGCTCCCCAGTCACAGTGGCGGGACCGTGCCGGATTTTCACCGGTCTTCCCTCTTCACACCACCTCAAGCCATCCACTACACCCATGGTAACATGAGTATCTGGGAAAAACAAGCACGTATCTACCTTTTAGGGCTATGCTTCTCTTCCGAGTTTCGCTCTTATTTCCTGTACGGTCATATCTCCATTCCGCGATAAGAAGCCATAATCTCACACAACTTACGCCATATTGGATCCATTGTTCTATTTCTTTTTCAGAGTACGAAGCAACAATACCTACGGGAATCTTCTGTAATTGCGCCTCCCCAATCACCGCCTCGATACAGTCACACACCCGGGGCGGGTAGTGTTCCCCAATACACCCAAGGAAGCTCTCAATCTCACGGACCGATAAAAACCATCCCTATTCCCTCGGCGGCAAGAATCTCACGAATACTTTCACTGCCCCGATGTGCTCAATTTGGACCATAAAAAAGGTTTCATCCCGAGCTTTGGTCAAACAACTTTCTCCTCAACGATCATATTGCGAAGCCCGCCGCGGGCCAAATCCTCGCACGCCCAAGGAAGGATAAAGAGAGGAAGCTACCGCTCTCTCCGCTTCTTCTCTCGTATTCACCATGGGAACCATCACCGCTTCCGCACCGAGGTCAAGAACCTGCTTCAAAACAACCTGATTATTCCACGGCACACGCACAACACCCATAGCTCCCGGTGGCAATGCCAAAAGGTGAAATTGCACGGTTTCTCAATGTAACGGCGCGTGTTCCATATGGAGCACCAAAAATCATATCCTGCCCCACAGAGGATCTCGGTTACCGTAGGATCGGTAAAAGTAACCTAAGTACCTAAACAAACCTTTTGCGTACTCAGTTTCTCCCAAAAATGGGTCCCTTCTCCCATAGAAACTCACTCCTTTTCATCCTTTGAGTAACCGAGTGAGCTTCTCCTCTAAGTCGAGGAGGTGAAAGGCCCGAAAATACTTATCCATAGCTCGTTCAATCCGCAGGAGTACCATCTCTTCAGGCTCGTATCCGTTTTGGGCGAGGTTCCGGTAGAGGAGACCGCGCGAGGCCAAAACACGCAGATGGGCCCAAATATACCGGCATCCCGTTTTCACTAGCCACGCTCTCCGTTCCGGGGAAAGCTCTTGAAGCGCTTTTCCTTCCTCTCCTTCCTGTAGCCACTTCTTCCATCGTCCACTCCTATCCACTTCTTCTTCAAGAACCCTGAGGAGATGAGAGCGACGAACGATTTGCCTTTCTTGCCACAGTTGCTCCTCGAGGCCCACGAGTTCCGCCAAGGCATGGTATTCCTCTTCGGTAAACTCTGGGCCCACATTAGCTGCTCCCATGCCCGAAAGGGGGTAAGCCTCTGGGTTTTCCACATAATCGGTGTAGTGTCCTTTCAGGTACGATCCGTACCGCCCGGCTCTCTCGGCCAATTCCCGCGCCACTTGGGGATCGAAGAGAGTAGTGTGGAGATCGGTCCCTACTTTCCCCACCACAAAGATGGGCCACACCGACGCAAGACCGACCCGCTTCAATCCTTCTTTGAGCCCTTCCAAAAATCGCTCAAAAACCTCGAGATTGGCGAGTCCTCCATGGACTTCCTCGGTACCGACTTCGTAGGCAATGGGAGGAAATCCTTGCGCTCTCCTATACTCTTCTGCATGTCGGATGAGTTCCACCGTCCGTTCAATCACCCACTCAATGGGAATCACCGCCCCCGGGGGGAGGGTGCGGTCCACGGTGGGATCAACGTGGAGGAGATCATACCCTGCCTGTATCGCAGCCTCGAAAGAGCGTTTGGTCCATTCCATACACCGTTCAAGCGGCCAGTGTTCAAAACTCTGGATATCTTTGACCCAGGGTCCCCCGTGATCGACGGCGATAATGATGAGTCCCTGATATTGAATAGCTTCGGCTTCACTCTTTACAAATTCCACGAATTCTTGCGGGGTAAAACCGGTGTATCCCCGGTCGATGTCCACCTGGTTCAAGGTAGCGGCAAATTTAATGGGGGCGTTGTTCCTCTTCGCACTCCGCAGTGCTGCTTTGATGACCGTTTCTGAATTCGGGCACACTGCAAAGAGGGTGCGGGGAACACCGTCTTCCTTCTTCAAGACTTTCATCATGTGGAGCAAAAAATCACATACCGCGATATTCCTCCTGCAGGCTTCTTCACGGAGTATACTCTGGTCAACTCTCTCTCTCCTGAACAAAGTCACTCTCTCCTTCCTAAGCGCCCCATAAATTCCTGCACCTCTTTCAACCGAGGAGCTCCCTCCATAGGACCTTTCTTGGTCACCGCCAAAGCACCCACTGCATTGGCCAATTTTCCCACTTCCGGTAGGGGCAACCCTTGGGCAAGACCAGCCAAAAACCCCGCGCAATAACAATCCCCCGCACCGGTGGGGTCGACTTCTTCCACGGGAAAGGCGGGAATCGCCCATTTCCCCTGCCGGGTATAGATGGTGGAACCTTCCTTCCCCTGCTTGAGGGCGATGATTTCCGGACCTTGCGCGAGAACTTTCGCACACGCCCGGTCGATATCCTCCTCATCGGAGAGGACCCGCAACTCCTCTTGGGTAGGAAAAATAACCGTACTTTCACGTACAATAGGTTGGAAAAGCTCCCGTGCTCTCTCTTTTCCTAAGAGCTCAGGGCGGAAATTGGGATCGAAACTCACTTTCCCACCGCCTTTTTTCACGTACTCCAAGGCGCGAAGGTGCGCAGCTCGGCACTGCTCATTGATGAGCATGCTCGAACCCATGACATGGAGGAAATCGAGATGGGTGAAAACTTCCTCCTGTACGTCTTCGGGGAAGATTTGTCCTGAGGCAGCACGGGAAATATGGTAGATAAATTTCCGACTCCCGTCACGGAAATAGGTGACAAAGGCCACTCCGGTGGTAAAATCCGGCAAACGCTTAATGCCCGAAACATCCACTCCGTCTTCTCGCAAACGCTCGACAATGAGGGTACCAAAGTCGTCCTCCCCTACCGCTCCCACGAAAAAGACCTCTTCTCCCAAACGGGCTAAACAATCGGCGAAGATCGCCGGAGCACCGCTGGGAAAAGGTCCTACAAAGGTTCCCGGAACACCTAAGGGTTCATCAATTCTATCCCGCATGATTTCGACGAGAAGCTCACCCAAGCAACCGATACGCATATTTTTCCCTCCCAACCCTTACTCCTTCAAGATCTCCATCTTTTTCAGTCAACAAGATACCAAACGAGAAGGAGAAAATAAAGCAAAAACTCTCTCCCAATTGACAAAAACACCGTTCGTCATGCAACTTTCGAAAATGCTACTTTGCCGGAATCACGAGCACATACACCGAGCGCTCTTTTGGTCCGTTGAATTCATAGAAGCAAATCCGCTGTCCCTCTCCGAGGAGGAGTTTTCCTTGGGCGGCGATCAATACTTCGGTAGGAGCGACAAACGCTGCTCCGGTTCTGGGTTCATGAAACTCCTCGTCTTGAAGGACTTTGTGCAATAAACGGTTTAACGGAGGTGGAGAAGAGGTCGAAAACTCCTGGATATTCACCGCGGCATCGGAATGGGGCACGTACACAAAGACACCCGCTTGAAGCGCATCCGTGGCTTCTACCACTCTCTCCACCTCAGGGGTAATATCGATGACTTGTTCCTTTTGGGTGGTAGTAATTTTTATCTCTTCGAGCATACTCTCCGCAACCTCCCTTTATCCCTTCACCGCACCAAAGGTTAAGCCCCGCAAGAGGTACCGTTGCATGAGGAGCGAAAAGAGGATGACCGGAATCATGGTCACAAGACCCGCCGCGGCTAAAGGTCCCCAGGCAATACGCCAACCGGTTATGAAACGTCCCAGGTAAATGGGAAGAGTTTGCGCTTCTTTGCCGGTGGTGAGTACCAAAGCCATCAAAAATTCTCCCCAACTCTGGATAAAAGCCAAAGTGGCCACAGCCGCTAATCCCGGAACACTCAAGGGGAGAACCACCCTGCGAAAAGTTTGCCAGGTGTTGGCTCCATCGACATACGCCGCTTCATCGAGTTCACGAGGAATTTCGTTGAAAAAGGTGAGTAAAATCCACACGCTGAAGGGGATGGTAAAAACAAGGTGTGCCGCAATGAGCGCCCACCAGGTATTGACAAGACGCAACCGACTAAAGACCACGTAGAGCGGAAGCGCCGAGGCAATGGGCGGGAGCATACGGATGGAAATAATCCAGGAAACAAAACCCATGCCCCCCACACGAAAGCGCGAAATCGCATAGGAGGCACAAGCGGCGATAACGGTGGAAAAAAGTGCCACACATAGGGCCACCGCGATACTGTTACGGAGGTAAGGGGTTATGGTAGCAATGGCAGTGGTAGTACTCCCGAAAAATTCCCCCTCTGACCCGAGAAAATTTTCCCAGGTAGGCTGAAAAACAACCAATGAAGGAGGCCAACTGAACCATGCCTCACTTTTCTTAAAGGCAGTAGTCACCAACCAATACACCGGAAAGAGGAAGAAAAAGAGTACCGCAGTAATCAAAATTCCTTTGATACTTCTCCACACCCAGTTCATAGTCCACTCCTCACTAATTATAATTCCAAAGTTTCCCGGAAACGTAAAAATCTGAAGAGAAGATTGGTCAAAATGGTAATCGCGATTAAGAGGAGGATACTCAGCGCGGAAGCATACCCGATATCCCAACCAAAAGAAACACCCACCTTATAGATGTAAAAACTGTAAGAATGGGTGGCCGATCCTGGACCACCAAAGGTTACCATATAGACGATATCGAACAGTTTCAAAGCATCGATGACCCGAATGATGAGTACTACCCAAATGAGTGGCCGCAAGAGCGGGAGTTCCACGTAACGCAAGGCGGTGAAACCACGAGCACCATCAACTAAGCTCGCTTCCACGACATCACGAGGGATAGATTGCAATCCCGCATAGATGACCAGAAAAACGAACGGGGTCCACTGCCATACGTCGATCAAAATAACTCCCAAGCGAGAGAAGAATTGCGTCCCCAACCAGGAAATTTTTTCCCCTCCCAGGAGGGTAAGAAAGTAATTGATAGGACCAAACTCGAAATTGTAGAGCATCTTCCAGGCAATTCCCGCTACCACTGCGGGAACCATCATGGGAATGAGGAGAACACTCCGAAAGACTTTCTCTCCCAAGGAATCACGGAATAGAAAGGCAATTCCGATTCCAAGGAGTATCTCCAAGGGAACCGCGGTCACTAAGAGGAGAAGGGTAAAATCGACACTGGAACGGGCAGTTCGGTCACGGAACACCTCACGATAATTGTCTATACCTACAAACTCCGGTTTTTCCCAGGACGCTAAGGAATAACGGAAAAAAGACATGAAGATCATATACCCAAAAGGGTAGAGGGTGAGCCCTATGAAAACTATGAGTAAAGGGAGAATCATGAGAAAACCGGTTATTTTCTTCCGTGAAGTTCTTGCCTTCATGGTCACACTCCTCGAAGAGGGGAGGAGGTCCTCCCCTCTTTTTCAGTTACTTTCGCAAAGCCCTTTCCCACTCTTCTGCCACGGCGTTGAGGGTTTCAACGGTATTCGGCTGTTGACCAAGGAGTATTTCGGAAAGTACACCAACGAAAACATCTTCCAACTTCGGTTCCTCCGGAATCCGGGGACGATGTGAAGCACCATTCAACGAAGCAACGTAAACTTCCTGGAGCCACGGTGAGTCTGTTACCACTTGGGGATCGACGACCACCGATTGACGGGTAGGACCAATGCGGTACTTGAGCCACTGGATGGTATCTCCCTCTTTACTCGTAGCGTATTGAATGAAACGGAACGCCCACTCTTTGTTCTTAGAAGAAGCGTTAATTCCTAATCCCCATCCACCGCTCACCGGAACTCCACCCGGCATGAGGGCGACGCCTACTTTTTCCTCAAAGGGTTGGAGTTGGGGTGATTCTTTCCAACTGGCTAAACACGCCGTCCACTGGGGAACCATGGCCACCATGCCTTTGGAGAATGCCTCCAAAGTTTCACCGTAATCAGAACCCAAGGGATCAGGAGCATACTGCATGAGATCGAGCATATCTTGCACTGCCTGTACACCCTCTTCGGAGTTGAAAGCCGGCTTGCCCTGCGCGGTGAAGTAATCCCCCCAGTCAAGGTTTACCTCACCGAATTTCGCTATGCTCTCAGGGCTCCGACGGTACGGTCCAAAAAAGTTCAAAAACAAAAAAAGTTCAAAAACATATAGAAAAGGGTGTGAGTGCGAGGAAGCATGAGGGCAATGCCGTACTCGGTAGGAGAAGCAGGATTGAACTTTTTGGTGAAGAAGGCGGCTACTTCTTTTGCCTCCTGCCAGTTTTTGGGCACCGCGAGGTCTCGACCGTATTTGGCTTTGAATTGAGCCTGGAGATTGGGATCGGCAAAGAGGTCCTTGCGGTAGAAGAACATCGCCGCACCATAGAAAGGATAGCCAATTCGCTTTTCTCCCCAATAACCGTACACGTATCGTGCGGTGGGAATGAAATCGGCATCGTCAAAATGGGGATCCACCAAATCCGGGTGTTCTTGGGCGAAAACTTCTAAATCAAGCATCCCGGGAGCAATGGCACCGGCGGTCATTAAATCCCAGGTAGTCACATCGAAAGAACCCACTCCTGCAGTAAGGTCTTGTAAGATACGGGGATAGAGTGCTTCCCACGAGAGCGGAGTAACCTCAATACTCACCTCCGGATACTGGTTCATAAAGTTCTGCGCTAATTCATGGATGGCATCTGCGTTATCGGGCGAAGACCATACCGTTAACTGCACTGCATAGCCAAGCTGGGCAAGTCCAAGAACCACGCCCACCAAAAAAATACCCACTATAATCTTTTTCATTGGTTTCCCCCCTCTACGAAAAATAGAATCCCATATTGCTCTTCATGACCACAATCGGCTCCAAATAGTAGCAAGGCGGTGGTACAATCCCTTCCATTAAGAACCGGAACAGCAACATCGTGGCTTCAAAACCTTGTCGATACGGGTTTTGAAAAATGGTTGCCTGGATCACCCCCTTCTCGATGTAGGCAATTATCTCCTGAAATAGGTCGGTAGTAATGACTCGCAGGGTCTTTTCCCGACCCATTTCCTCTATCGCCCGACAAACGGCGATCGAATTGGCGGTGGCAATGTATATGCCACCGAGATCGGGATACCGTTGTATGATCCTGACAAAGTTGTGGCGAGCTAACTCTTCATTTTCCTCGTTCTCCCATACTCCAACGATTTCGATGTCCTTGCAGGCAGCGAGAATACCTCTCTGAAACCCCCGAACCTTTTGGAAATGGTCCTCTATCTCCAAAGAGCCAACCATCACTGCTACCCGACTCCCGAGGGCGAGAAAATGACCCATGAGTTCACCGGCTAATTCCCCATTCTTATAGGGATCGACGTATACCGCGGTGAGACGCTTACTCTCCGGAGCATCGGTAGAAACGGTAATCACCGGGACATTCTTTTCGGCAAAACGGTCGATGAACTGATTCAACCTGCTCCGATGGCCGGGAGCGAAAACAACCCCGCTCACTTCTTCTCGGAAGAGCGTTTCTAAAACTTCTTCCTCCCCTTGCCCCAAGCCCTTCACTTCTTTTGAGAGGGGCACAACTTTGAAAGGAGCTAATCTATACATGGCTTCTTGAAAACCGCGCCGAAGATCATCGTAGAAATAGTGTAATTCTCGAGGGAAAATAGCGGCAAAAACGAGAGGTTTCTTTCGACTGAGGACACTCGCTACACAATTCGTTTGGTACCCCAAGGCTTGAGCGACTTCTAAAACTCTTTGCCGTGTTTGGGGATTAATTTCTCTCCTCCCATGGAGAGCTCTATCCACCGTACCCACAGAAAAACCGGAAAGACGGGCAATATCTTTAAGGGTAGGACGATGTCCCTTCACCACGGTCCCCCGTTCCGTTAACGTTAACGACATTTTCATTGTAGCATACTCAGTGAGAACGAGAAAGTGGTTTCCCTCAAGAAGGGAGTAAAAAGTTGAGAGGTGTTCGAAAAAACTAAAAAACCTATTGGATTCCTAAATCGTCGATCACCCGTCGTGCTTCGGGTACCTGGTCTTCTCGCACCTGAACCTCAAAGGGACCGGTGTCGCCAAAATACGCCTCTCCACCGTAAGGAAAGGTGGAGGGTTTCAATACTACCTGGATTCCTTGCGCTTCCAGATGTCCTCGTAACAACTCTGCTTCCACTCGGTTGGCCACGGTAATTACGGTAAGGTAGGGAAGAAAAGAGTCCTCCTTTTGCCTGTAAGAACGTGGGACATGCGTACCGAAGAAATGGCGGTCGAGGAGAAAATGGGGAAGGGGAGGCCTTTCGGGATGGAAGAGGAGGGTGAAAAAGGTGGTTTTTGCCACTTCTTCCAGGATCACGCTATGGTACACCGCTTCTTGAGGGTTTTCTCCCCAGGTAAAAGGACCGTGACCAGCCACAAGTACCCCGGGAATCTCCCGATAATCGAGAAAACGGAAACATTCCACGATCACCTGGGCAGTGGATTGTTCATAGTCTCCCCGCACTTCCTCTTCGGTGAACATCGGGGTACAGGGAATGGTCCCGCGAAAACAATCGGCATGGGCCACCCCATAACAGGGGATGCCCTGTCCTGCCTGGGCCCATACACAAGCCCAGGAAGAGTGAGTGTGAGCAATACCTCCAACACTTAAGAAGTGACGATAGAGCTCAAGATGGATCGGTGTATCCGAAGAAGGATTGAGCTCCCCTTCCACGATCTTCCCTTCCAGGTCTACTACCACCATTCTTTCGGGGCGTAGTTCTCCCTGAGGAATACCTTGGGGTTTGGTGACCACTAAACCCCGGTCGCGGTCAATCCCGCTCACGCTCCCCCAAGCGGAGAACCCTACACCCTGCTTTTCGAGTTCGAGGTGAGCCTGCCAAACCATTTTTCGAAGTGCTTCGAGTTTCACTGCTTACACTCCTTTTTGAGTTGTGCCGCAAAGAGTGCGCAAGTGCGTAAATCCTCTTCGTTGGGTCTTCCACGGTTGATTCCTCCGAAAAGCTTGAGTACACTGAAGGTATCATACCCTCGACAAGCAAAACTTCCCACCACCTGAAAACCCCGCTTTCTCAGAGAAGCTTCCAAAAACTCATTGTATGCCTTTTGGCCCAAGCCGCTTGTCGAAAAAACAAAAACCTTCTTCCCTTCCTGGCGGGGCAAACGCTCCACAAACTGGAGGAGGCGACGATGGAATTTTCCAAAGAAAATTCCCGAACCGATACCCAAAAGGTCATACTCGGCAATATCTTCAGGAACAATCTCTTCAGGAGTCACAAGGCGCGCCTCGAGCTCTTGTGCCATTCGCTCTGCTACCTTGAGAGTATTCCCCTGGTGCACCGACACCACCACCAAGAGACTCCGCATTGCTCTCACCTCAGGCTAATGGTACCACAAAGAGGCGCACCCTCGCAAAAATCTCTTTAACGATTGGACCACCGTAGAACTATATCTTTCTCGTCAAAAGGCCTTGTACCGTATAATTCTATTACCCGCTCTTCTTGCGGGAAAAGGTCGAAAAAGTTATCGGAGGGGAACACTCCTGGGGGAGTAAGAATTTCAACCCCCCAAGCAAAACGTGGTGCCACTATGCGCAACAATGCCTGATGAGCACCGGTGGTTATGAACTCGTAGTGCACTTCCGTAGCAGGAAGGCCGAGGTCTTTAAAACGGCAAAAAACTCTCCTTTCCCAATCCAAAACTCGCCCCATAGAGTGAAGTTTTGCCCATATGAAACTTTTCTTCCGTTCTTCTTGGGGTTCCCTGAGAACGATAATAGGGAGAACACTGTTTGATGGCATCTCGAGTGCGAGCTCTTCCCTTTTGTAATGTGTTCCATCGAAAGAACTCAACCCGTACTCTACCAATACCGAGTGGGCTTTCAAAGTATCGTTGAGGAGATAAATAGTAGTATATCCCTCTTCGGATTTCAACGATAGGTCGAGAGGCTGGAAAGCCCTGCGTACAAAGTAGAAACTGGCCTTACGACGGAGGTAGTAGTCGAGAATCGTCCAACCGATTGCTCCCCAACAGTCACTATACATCCAAAAGAGAGCACCAGAGGTATTGAACTTTCTCCTTCGCCAATGGTCGAGTGCAAATTTTAATGCTTCACCTTGGAGAAGTTGCGCGTAATAGAGGTACTCTTCCAAAGAGAGGAGTTCGGGATTGCCCACAAATTCACGGAGCATTTCCCGAATATTGCCTCGTTCGAAAACATTATTGTGAAATTGCCAAGAAGGAGAATCGACATAACACTCTTCTTTGGGGAGGAACTCTTGCAAAGAAGCAAGTGGTGGAGGAGCAAGGATTCCGAATTCACTGACAAACTTTCCTCGATCACGAGCATACTGTTCGTAGTTGACCCTCTCTTGAGCAGTGGGCCCGAGAATACTCAACTCCCACACATGCCGATCCCCTTCCTCTTCACAATTAGGGTCGGCACCCCCATAAGGACTGGAAAACCAGAAGGGTCGAGTAGGATCGATGATCCTGAGAATTTGGGGCATCATGCGATGGTAAATAGGGTAGTCGGTGAAGGGTAGGTCTCTCTGTCCACTGACCTCTCTATTACGTTCATTGAGCCATTCAAGTTCATTGTTACCACACCATAGAACTAAAGCGGTTTCGTTGCGAAGCAACTTCACTATGGTGGTAACCTCTTCTTCTACTTCCTTCAAAAAGCTCTCATCATGAGGATAATACGCGCAAGCAAACATGAAATCTTGCCAAATCATGATTCCTTGCTCGGCGCAGTATTCATAGAAAAAGGGATCTTCGTAGATTCCTCCTCCCCAGATACGAAACATGTTGAAATTTGCCTCCTTAGCTTCATCGATGAGTTGGCGATATTTTTCACGATCCACCCGAGCGATAATCGAATCGGCTGGTACCCAATCCGCCCCTTTGCAAAACACCTTTTCACCGTTAATACAGAGAGTGAAGGATTCTCCTTCCCCTCCCGCAAGGGGCTCTTGGAGCAAATCGATACGCCGTAAACCCCAATTCTTTTCAAAACGGTCGTACTCTTTTCCTTCCCGATCAGTGAGGAGAACGACTATTCGGTAACAATGCGGTTCTCCCATACCGTTGGGCCACCAAAGACGTGGCTCCTCAAGAACCATCCGGCTTTCAAAGGCGGACCAACCCGAATACGCTCGCAAGACTTGCTCATTGCAACCGACCAATTTTCCCTCCTTTTCATAGACAAAGCATCGTAGACGAACCAGAGGCTGGTGGACAAAGTCACAAGCCCAATTCTCTATATATCCACTTACTGTAATCGTGGCTTTTCTATTGGAAAAGTCCACATCCCCTCGGATAAAAACTTCCCGTAACGCGCAGAGTTCAAAAAAACGTACATACACTCCCCGCCAAATACCAACATTGACAAGACGGGGAGCCCAATCCCAAGCAAAGGTAAACTGTGCCTTTCGTACCCACACTCGGCGATAGTCTTGTTCAGGGCTTCCCACAGGGTAAGGAACAAAAGGTTTTTCTTTGATACGCGGTACCCCAGAATCGACACGTACCACGAGGACATTCTTCTCTTTGAGTTTTCCCGTCACATTCACGATAAGGGGAATGAACATGTTACGGTGAGTTGCGATTTTTTCTCCATTGAGGTACACGTCACAGTCGGTGTCAATTCCTTCAAACACGAGTTCAGCATATTGGTTGAGGAGAGAAACATCAACCGTAAATTCCTTGCGATACCACCATTCCTTCTCCTCTACCCATTGCACCTCGAGTGCATTCCTCCCCCAAAGGGGTTCCTCTATTTTCTTTGCGCGAAGGAGATCGAGGTGTATTTCACCAGGAACCCAGGCTTCAATAGGGTTTTGTGGAACATAGTCTAAGGCAAAGACTCGTTGTGCTTCCCCCTTCCCATAATCAAACGCCTCGATCAACCACTGACCATTGAGAGAAACACTTTGCACACTCACCAACCTCCCTTACCAATTAAGTTTTTAAGCCTCCTGCTAATATTCCCTGAATCATGTATCGTTGAAAGAAAGTAAAGAGGATAAGTGGAGGGAGAATGCAGAATACTGTTCCCGCGAGAAGGCCACCCCATTCTACTGTGGCTGCACCGATGAAACTAAATAACCCTACGCTGGCAGTCCGGACTTCGTTGGCATGACATAAAACCAAGGCAATGACTAAATCATTCCATGTCCAAACGAAAGAGTAAACCAAGACCGCGATGAGCATGGGTGCAGAAAGTGGAAGGACGATCCGCCCAAGGATGGTTCCCACTCCCGCTCCATCAAGCATGGCACTCTCTTCAATTTCCTCCGGAATGCCAAGAAGGTAGGCTTCGCTAATGAGGGTACTGAATGGTGCCACCATTCCAGGATAGATGAAAATGAGTGAAAGAAGGTTATTCACTAAGCCGAGACGGCGCATCAAGAGGTAAATAGGAATGAAAAAGAGCACCGCAGGCATCATCTGGGTGAAGAGCACCACAGTCCGCAAAGACTTTTTAATTGGCGAAATCATTCGCGCTAAGGCATATCCGGCAAAGGTGCTCACCACCATCACAATAACACTCACCACTCCACACACCAAAAACGAGTTCCACAGGTAACGGGGCATTTCTATGGTTACCGTGGCAGGATAAGTGAAAAGGACATCAGAGTAGTTTTGGAGAGTAAAGGTTCTGGGGAAGAAACGGGGAGGAAAAGTAAACATCTCGCTTGCGGGGAGAAAAGAGGGCATAATCAGCCAGTAGATGGGGATGAGAATGAAAAAGAGGAGTAAACCAATGAGAAGATAGTAAGAGAGAATGGATAAGGATTTGGCTCTCATGTTTCACCTCGCACCGAAACCGAACGAATGAGCATAACCAAGCCCAAATTAATGAAAAACATGAACATACCTATCGTAGCCGCATAATCGAAACGGAGACGAACGAAAACATTCTTGTAGGCCAAAGTAGCTAAAATCTCCGTAGCCTGGCCAGGACCACCTTGGGTCAGAGAATACACTAAATCGAAATAGTTGAAGGTCCATACGGTGGCAAAGAGCGCGAGTACCAATAAAAGTGGGCGAAGGAGTGGAAACGTGATATACCGTAAAAGGGCCCATGACCCTGCACCGTCGATTCGCGCTGCTTCTCCTATCTCTTGAGGAATAGATTGGAGTCCTGCTAAAATGAAGAGAGCATAAAAAGGAAACGCCTTCCACACATTTACCGCGGTCACCGAGTAGAGCGCCAACTGCCGACTGAGGAAGTTGATCGGTTCTCCCCCCAAGAGAATGACGAAATAATTCAAAAGCCCATAAAGAGGGTTATATAACCATTTCCAGGTTACCGCAATCGCTACGGGAGGCAAAACGAAGGGGAGTAAGGAAAGATTACGAAATACCTTGTAACCTTTTCGCGACGATGCGTTGAGGAGTAAGGCGGTAAAAAATCCCAATACAATTTGAAACACAACCGAAAGGATAGTCCAAATAAGCGCATTTTTGAGCGCGGTAAAGAAAATGGGATCGCCAAGTACAGCCACATAATTACGTAAACCAACAAACTGGGGGTTTACGGTATAGAGGGTATAGTCTCGGAAGCTCAGGTTGACCTGATAAAGAATGGGATACAAAAACGTTAGGATCAGGAAAAAGAGAAGGGGAAAGAGGAGAAAGAGCACCTTTTTTCTGTAGTGGAGCACTTTATTTCCCTCCCTACCCCTCCCCCTCTGGGGAGGGGTATTTTTCACTTCCCAAGCTCAGCGAGTACCTTTGCCATGTCTGAAGCCCCGCTCTTTACCGTCGAAGCGATATCTGCTCCACCTTCTACGATATCCCAGAACACTCGTCTAAAGACATCCGCGATAATGGGACTGAAAACGGTAGCAAGATCGCCAGCAAACTCTGTTCCAGCACGAGTGAGTTCGAATTTGAAGGCGTCAAAACGAGGGTCTTCGAAAAAGGGATTCTCAAAGGTTGATTTTCGTACGGGGGTATGCCATAACTTTTGACACCACTCTAAGTGGTTTTCTCTATTCACCAACCAAGTGATGACCTTCGCAGCTTCATCGGGGTAGCGAGTATCTTGCATGACCATGTAAAAACATACTCCGTGTCCGGGTACCACGGGCTTGTCACCCATCGGGCCGACCAAGTTGTAGGGAGCAATACCGTAGTTTAAGTTGGGAGCGAGTTCGGCGTAATTACCAATGCTCCAAGAACCGTTGCCCAGCTGAATGGCTACCTTTTCCAAGTAAAACGCCTTGTCCCAATCATCATACCCAAAGGTAGAGAGTCCAGGTGGGGTATATTGGAAAAGATCGACCAAAAATTCAAAGGTGTTCACATTATTCTCGCTATCGAAAATGACTGCTCCGTCTTTGACGAAACCACCACCGTTAGAGAGGAATAGGGCACCGGTTGACCAATAGGGTCCATCTCCCCAACTCATCCACTCTATCCCAAACTGACCTTCCCGGGGCTTATGGAGCTTCTTTGCCGCCTCTCCCAATGCTTCCCAAGTAGTGGGAAAATCCTGTAAGCCGGCTTTTTCAAACAAACTCTTATTGTAGTAGATAACCGGAACGAAAAAATCTTCCGGGATGGCAATGATTTTCCCCTGGTAAATGCACATATCCCAAATGTTCTGAGGAACATCGTCAATCATGCCGGGATCGTACTTTTGGATGTACTCTAAAAGAGGCAAAGCTGCTCCTAAACGGGCAATTTGAAACTGCATAGGCATATCTCCTCGGTAGAGGTCCGGGGGTGCTCCTCCTTTAATGGCGTTGATAATCATAGTTGCCCGCTGATCGAAAGGAATATTGGTCAGGGTAATCTGTACGTGGGGGTTCTCTTTCATGTACCGTTCTACCTGTTCGGTAAGAACTTTGATCTCAGCAAGACTATAAGTATGCCAAAATTGAAGGTCGATCTTTTCTTGGGTCCATCCCCAAACACCGAAACATACAATACCCATCGTTACAAGGGCTACCCACAAGGCTTTTTTCATCGTCATCCCTCCTCAAATTCTTCTGAGATTCGATTAGACTCCAGAAACGCTTGTATCTTCTCTTCTTACCTTCACCCCCTTTCGAAAAAGAGACTCCTTACCGACTCGCGGAGGATCAGTTGGCAAGAGAGAATGCGTTTTTCGAGCTGCGTAGCATGAGAAGGATTAAAAAACTTGCTTAAAAGCACTTCAGCAGCCACACGACCTATGATCTCAATGGGTTGGCGAATTGAAGTGATTCCCGGAACCACTTCTTCTAAATCATCAAAACAAATCAGCGATACATCCTCCGGAACCCTCTTACCACATTCATGAATGCCCCGCAAAACACCTAAAAGACAATTGCCACTCCCAATGAACACCGCCGTAGGAGGTAAAGGAAGTCTGAGTAATCGCTTGATTCCCTCCCATGCACCTCTTCCCGAGAGGAAAGAGGAAACATCTTCGGAAATGACTACGTATTCCTCTCGATAAAGGTCTCGTGTTTTCATAAAATCGAGGTAAGCAGAGAAACGCTCCCAGTGATCGAGCTGGGAAAGATCCCCTCCGATGAAACCAATAGCACGATGTCCTAAATCGAAGAGATACTGTAAAGCCGTCAAAGTAGAGTGAGTATTTTCACAATCTACAAAATGTACCGGATACTCTTCGACGCGAGAACCGACTGCAACGACCCGACCTCCTAAGGCAAAGAGAGACTCAAAACGCTTGTTCCCTTGAGGAGGATTAATAATGAGTACACCAATCGCGTGATGCTGATGGAGAAACGTTTGCCATGCCTGAGGAGAAGAACACCGTTCGGGGGACACGAAGAGGAGGTTGAGGTGAAATTTCTCGAGTTCCCCGACAATACCGTTAATGAGACGAGAGAAATAGTAGTTGAGAAAGACATTCTCCCACCAATGGTATACTACGGCGACCGTATCATTACGTTTACTCAACATGCTCGGTATGAAACCCAATTCCTCGATCGCCTTGAGAACCTTGGTTCTGGTCTTGGATGATACCTGTTCGGGATGATTGAGCGCTTTGGAGACGGTAGCCGGAGAAACACCGACCTCTTTGGCGATGGCATAAATATTTACTCTACTCATGGATTCCTTTCGAAAATAACTTCTAAAACTGTTTCAGAAACTATTTTAGAAAACCTTTCTCACGTTGTCAATAGATTGTATAGCTCAATACATGTGAGACAATGGGAAAAAGTCCTCTTTTAGGTATTATCAGGTTTTTTCCTCTCCAAAGCAAAAGGAGGCTTCTTTTATTGTCCACTTCCTCAACCCAGTACTGAAGATCATCTCTTGTGGCTTCAAGGTAGACCTCGCTTTTGAAAGAACCTAAGAACCATCTCTCCCTTTGTATGAGTCTCCCCCCTCTCTCTTTGAGTTTGCAATGCGGGAGAAGAAGAAAGAGGCTAAGACCGAGTTTTTGAACGCTCTCGAACCCTCTCTCACCAATCTTCCTCTCTGACTCTTTTTCCTCTCTTTGAGGTGAGAACTCTCTCAAGATGTGCTTTCCCAAAAACCTTTTACCAAGTTGGCGAAAACTTGAAGAAAGAATTTTGAGTAAAGGAGAAGCAAGAAACCTAGAGCGTGACGGTTAGTAAGCCCTCTTTGAGGAGAGGATGAATACCGAGGGTATTGGCGGAAATGGGTTTTTGAGAAAATTCTCCCCTATAGTCTTGGAGTGTCTCTCGTCTCGGCTCTCGGTGGTCTTCCTCCTTGTTTTTTTTCTGCCCTTTTCTAGAGTTCATGGAAGATTTCTCTTCTCCTGAGGGAGGAGAGAATAAGTCTTCTCGGAAGTTCTTGTGGTCTCCGTAAACTCAAGGATAAAGCATACTAAAGTTTGCAATTTCGTGTCTTGAAAAAGCCACCGGAGACGCCAAATGAAGGTTGCACGAAACAAAAACTTCATCGAGGAGGAGTATCCGATGGCTCATAAGCATCATACACCATTTCTCAAAAATGAATGAACCTGATCCTCTCTATGCCATACTCGAATGGCTAACCAATGAACTCATGAAACTGGAAGCTGAACATAGAGTTGGAGCTCACAAGGGAGAACATGACCCAACCCAAACCACCATTCTTTAGAAGAGGCTCCCTTCCTTTTTTGATTACCGAAAGGGAAGGCTCTGCACAAGCCCTCCTTGAGGTGGTTCAAGAAGCCCCTATCAATGACGTTTCCACTCGGAAAATGAATGTTCTTGCTCAAAGCTTAGGAATTGAATCCCTCTCTGCCTTCAAGTCTCAGCAATCACTAAAGCCCTCCATGATCGAGTCGAATGGTTCCCTCCTCCTTGCGAAAAGTACTTTCACCTGGGTTGATGTGCTCAAGAAGATTATTCTCCGGGAAAGATACCTCATTAGTAGAGCCAGGCTATCCTTCAGGGTCTGAGGAGGGAAAGGAGAGCCTGGTACCGAACCCATGGATACCTATCTCTTTGAGAACTTAAAAGACGAAGGGTGGAAAACGTCTGGCTCTGTGTGTCTTGTACAGAGAGGGACTAAAGAATACCCTTCAGAGGTGTTTCTTAGGATCAAGTTGGTAGTGGTGGAGAGGGTACCTGAGGGGAAATATTGTGAAAAAGAATCCTTTGCCGTGAAAGGGGAGTCGATCTTGAATTGACCTGAGTGAGAGTGGGCAAAACGGTACACTCTTTTCAATCATCCAGGAATACCAAGACCGTTCCCTCCAGGCCATTGCTCTTTTTTCCTTACCCTTCCCGGCTTTCCCCCTCTTGACTAACGAGAGATCTCCTCCCCCAACTCACTCGAGGGGGGTTCACAAAGAAATATTCTTCACCCAACCCGAGTGGTAGGGAGCTTTCCTACCACCGCTTCTATTCCGTTTAGCCTCAGTAGGAAAAAGGAAACAAGGAGAAAGAGAGGCGAGGGGAGATGGACAACCCTTGCGGGTTGACCCAAGATCCAAGCCCGACGACTCATGAATCGCTCTTTACTCAAATAACGGAAAGAATTGACCACATAGAAAGGTCCTATTCTTCTCTCTCTTTTTATCTTCCATATTGCGAGAAGAGGAGGTGAATCCATCGAGTCATTTTCCCTCAAGTAAGGTCGTCTCTTGGTTCAAAGAGGGTCTCCGGTGTTTCTGAGAGTAAATTGGGAACACTATTTTGACATATACTCTCTTCTTCGGGAGGATGGATTACCCTTCTCTCGGGAGGAGAGTTCCTGATTTCTCTACAAGGCTTCCTCTTTCGCAGGGAGTCAGTACGTTGCCTCTCCATGTATTCGACATAGCCATCCACCCCATGGGTATACTCAAGGGTAGACCGATTCGAGAGGGAAGTTCTTGGGTGACTCAAGGGGTCAAAATATTCTTCCTTGTTTCCCCAATCCCCTGGAGCACCTTGAGGAGGCAGTGCACCATCTCCATGAGACCTCACTCCACGACAGGGTGCTTGTAATTTTATACCACCAAAACTCGATGGTGAGGTCTCTTTTTGACTTTTCACTTTGAAAGACTGTTTTTGGAATTCCTACGATAAGTTTACGCTAACCCCTTAAAAGCGTGGACTCCTGAGCCATGCGCTCATGCGTAGACCCCTGAGCGGAAGGGCAACCATGGAATGATATTTCCTCACAAGGAATGGAAAAGAATAAGAAAGACTTCTTAGTCTTTTTAAGGAAACTTGTAAGCTACATGCAAACTGGACTTGACCTGAAAACACCATAACAAAGAACTCCTACTAAAAACCGAAATAAGAGAGGATAAAAAACTAAAAGACTTGATAAACTTAACAAAATTTCTCGACGGCATTCATCATAGCATTTAAATTTTCTACAGGAGTTCCTGGCGCTACGTTGTGTCCATCCATGACAACATAGCCCGGACAATCTCCCAGAACACGAAGGGTTTGCAATACATCCTCCTCAACATCCTCAGGTTTACCAGCGTGAAGTTTTACAGTATCAATGCCCCCTATGAGCACAATTTTACCACCCATCGTTTCTCTCATCAGACTCTTATTGGTCAAATAACTAAAACCATAATATATATTAATACCTATATCTTCAATCCAGTATTTTAAAAGGTGATCAACCCGTCCACAATTATGTGCGATAACCTTGAGGCCTTGAGAATGGAGGTGTAAAGCTAGTTTCTTGAGAACAGGAAGTGCAAATTCTTCAAATTGCTTTGGAGATAACTGAGCAGTACCATCGTCACCAATGAACGTAGCCCCCTCAATTATGTAACTACAAAAGGCACGCTTATCGTTTACGGCTCGAGCCGCGTCTAACCAACCAATTGCTTTATCTGTAATAATCGAGAGTAGCGCTTTTACCCACTCTGGCCGATCGTAAAAATCCAAGGCCAAGGCGTCCGCTCCTCTCAAGTCCCCTGCAATCACTGTTGGACCAATAATCCCACCACCACCCATACAAACACACTCCGTAACAGGGATCACCTTGCCGTCCAAAAACTGAATTTCGTAATCCTCGGCTCTTTTTTTCATCTCACGATAGAAGGTAATCGTCTTTCCATGGAGTCCTCCATGAACATAATCAACGCCTTCCAATTGGGCTAAATCATCATTTCTTTGCAGTAAATTTGGTCGCGCCACCCAAGGAGAGTCATCATCAGGATAAATGATCTCGGCGCCAAATGGCTCTACGTCCTCAGCCCACATAAAATCAGGATAAAAAACAATCTTACAAAAGTCTGACTTTACGTTTTCTAATATCCATTTTGTACCAAGGATTTGCGCCTCCAACATAAAACCGGGATCCCAAAGATAATCCTTAAATCTCGTTCCAAAACCTATCAAAGGTAACCAATAACGCGCACCAATGTAATGCAACACTGGTACACGATCTGGCATCTCCATCGCTAAAACTTTTTTCCAACGAGCTTCCCTTTTTACTATCTCTTCATAATCAATGCCAATCGTAATCCGTTCCCATGAGATCACTCTCCCCAAGAATAGTATCACATCTTAAGACCACTCGATATTGAAAGCCCCTTTACAATTTGTTTCTGCGCTGCGACGAAAAGAACAATAACTGGAATAACAGACACCGAAGCACCGGTAACTAAAAGGTCATACCGTTTTGCGTGTTGGAAAGCAAGTGCAGCAACCCCCAGCGGCAGAGTTCTCATGTTGGGTTGGGAAGTTACCATGAGTGGCCACCAAAGCTGGTTCCAGGTAGTTAAAAAATTGTAGATCGCCACTCCTCCCAACGCGGCTTTTGTAAGGGGCAGAACGACTCGTCTATAAATCCAAAATTCAGACGCACCATCAAGTCGTGCAGCCTCTAAGTAATCATCAGGAATATCAGAGATAAATTGTCTCATGAGAAACATGCCAAAGGGGTTTACACAAAAGGGAAGAATCAAGCCAAGATAAGTGTTGACAAGGCGAATACTCGAAATAAAGAGATACATGGGAATGACCAGCGTTGCAAATGGTATCATAAAACCGCTCAATAAAAGTAAAAAGAAGGTCTCCTTCAAAGGAAAACGAAATTTTGCAAATACATATCCTAGAAGAGAGCTAGAAAATATCGAGATCAGAGTAATTCCTCCAGAGACAATAACACTATTCACAAAATATCGACCAAACGGAAGCCTTTGGAATAGAGTTATGTCTTTGTAGTAAAGTTTTCGGGAAAAAAGGTTGGAGGCATACGAACAACCTCAGCGCTTGGCTTAAAAGAAGATAAAATCATCCATACGAAGGGGACCGCCATAATGAAAGCGATAATACCACACACTATGTGAGATCTTACTTGAGTGTTCCGTTCAGCTCTACTTTTGGGAACCATATTATCACCTCAGTACTCCCATTCCGGTTTAAGAATCTTAAACTGCAACACGGTGAGAAAGCCAACAATCAAAAATAGAACGAGTGCAACCGCTGAGGCTGTTCCAATTTGAGAACGCATCATACCATCATTATAAACTTGAAGTGCTAAGGTATAACTGCTATACCCAGGTCCACCAGATGCGCCTCCCGTTCCACCTCCTGATGAAGTCATAACAAAAACTAGGTCAAAAGCTTGGAAAGTCGTGACAGCAGTGACAACCGTAATGAACAAGAATACTCTCCGAGCTAAAGGGAATATTACCTTCCAGAATATGACGAAATCTGGCGCTCCATCAATTTGTGCAGCCTCGTAAAAAACATCAGGAATATTATGCAATCCAGCCAGAAAAACTAAGGTTGCAAACCCGAGGGATTGCCAGATATCAGTAAAAATCACACAATAAATAGCCTGCTGGGGATTATTGAGAAAACCCTGACGTGGGAATCCAAGACGAGTAAGAAGAAAATTAAAAAGTCCAAATTGAGGCTGATAAAGGTAAGTAAAAAACAAACCAACGGCTGTCGCAGAACATAGGGAAGGTAGAAAAATAGAAAACATGTAGAACCGACTACCGTGTTTTAAAGCAAAGACTGTCTTTGCAAGTATAACTCCTAGAAGAGCTACTAAACCCGTTTTAAGAACTGCGTAGACAAAGGTATTCCTAACTGCAGTAATAAACCGAGGATCACGGAATAATTCGACATAGTTTTTAAAACCGACAAACTTACTTGCAAACGGGTTTTGAACGAACCATAGAAAAAAACTACTTGTCAACGAATAGAAAGATGGATAAGCAACAAAGAGCACAAACCAACATAAGGCCGGTAAAAGAACAAGCCACGGAAAATAACGATGTGCGAGCTCTCTTTTCATATTACACGCCTCCTGGGGGAAGGAAAACCTTCCCCCCAAGACTCACCAAAAATCCTACTCGACCGCCAGGTCTTCAGGTAAACCTTCATAGTAGATAATAACTTCAGGTACATTCGGGTACTTTGCTTTCATCGTTTCAACCTGTTTGTTAGAATCCTCTCCCATACGCTTCAATGTTTCTTCAACCGTCATCTGTCCATGAATCATGGTATCGATGTTTGGCCACCAAATGTTGTAAAGTAAGGTGTCTTGCTCTGGAAAAGGACCTCAATATCGGTAAAATCCTTCTCTCATAGCAGCAATAACCGGTTCTAGATAGGCACCCCTACCCGTTTTGAAGAATTCGTGATCGAGGAGATTCCTAGGAATCGGTAGACCAGGGTTTTGTTCGAGGAACAACAATTGACCTTCTTCGCTAGCCAAGAATCTCAAAAACTTAACTGTAGCAGTTTTCTTCTCATCCTTTACATAGGATGGCATGACAAAGTTCCAAGTATCAGAGTGGCTAAAAAGCGGTTCCTTTCCTTTCACAAATCCCGGTTTCATAATGAATCGAAAGTTCATTTCTGGATAGGCAATTTGCACAAATGGTAAGAATTCTGGCCACATAAAAGCCATCGATGCCAAACCCTGTACCAGTGCATCCAAGCTGTTAGGCATGCCAGTACTGTCTACTTTATGTGTAAAGAAGAGGTCATAAAAAAACTGCAGGGCTGCCTTTGCTTCGGGGGTCTGAAAAGTAAAGACTTGCTTATCATTGTCCCAAAACTTTCCACCCTGGTCAGCGATATAACTTATAAAATACATTGGATCATTACTTTCCTGAAAACTAAGACCAGCTCGAATTAAATCACCCCTATTATCATATTTCGATAACTTTCTGGCGTAATCCACTAACTGATCGACATCGGCAAAGGCTTTTTCAACCGATAAACCAGCCTCTTCTAAGTGATCTACGTTCACTATAATACCTGTGTCTCCGGGGGGATCTGGAATACCAACTGCCCAAATTTGTCCGTCTAAGGTACACTGAAGATAATATTCTGGAAGAAGGTTTTCTTTAACCCATTTTCTTTAACCCATTTTCTTTAACCCAATTGGTCGATGGAAAAACATCAGGGGTCAATGGCTGAATGCTTCCTGGGACCGCCCACTCAAGAATTGTTGTCCCTGGAGTAATGAAAAGCTCTGCACCTTCCCCCGCAGCTAACGCCGCCCTCATCTTTGCCACTAAATCGGCCTGACCGGGTTGTGGTTCTAAGATCACCTCAACGTCTGGATTTTTTTCCATGAATGCTTTGATCACAGCGTTACTTCCATTTACATGAGGATCAAAGGCAAGACACCAAACAGTAATCTGGGTTTTCCCATAGGCAACAGGGGCCACAAGTAATAAAATGCAAAAAACTATCAAAATACCTATCTTTTCCTTCTTCATACCTATTCACCCTTTTTACAAGCTGCTAAAAACATTCTCAATGAGCACTCTCCACCAATCCTCACTCATGAGCTATCTTTGCATCACCTCCTTTTAAACAAGCCATCTAGAGGCTCTGTTTCGCTTCTCCCACAATGAGAGGCTTTCCGTCACTACAGATACATAGCACTATACTTTTCTACTGCAAAGTGCATGGTAATAGCATCTCTACTGGAACATCCATATCAAGAAGATTGCAGGTAGAAATAACTAAACCCCTCTTTTTACCTACTTTTTCTATTAAATTTTTCACCGCCTGATCAACTTCGTATGGGGATCCGAAGGGGAGTAACCTGCTAATGTCCAAGTTACCGATTAGACAAAGCTGGTTTCCAACCTTCTCTTTCATCGAATAAATATCGTTACCAGCCGTTGGCCGTAAAGAATGGAGCCCATCAAGCTCGCAATCTAATAACATGTCCAGAGTATAGTTCTGATTCCCACAACTATGCAGAACAACCGGTTTTCCTAACTCATGAATTTTTCGTACCACTCGTTTCATGAAGGAGAAGTCGAATTCCTAAAGATCCTTAGGAGCGATGAATGGACCAGCATTATAGGCAAAATCGTTGGATAGCCAGACACAATCAGCACCTTCTTTAATCACCCGCTCTGCTAACTCAGAAACATGTTCAAAGAATCTAGCCGTAAAATCAAGAAGTTCCTTTCGATACTCGTATAACCAGAACATGTATTTTTCATAACCCATAAGTTGACTGATTTTAAAGAAACCCGTTTCTACCTGAGCAACGACGAAAAAATCAGAATGATAAGCCCATCTATGCAGATTATCATACTTGAACACACCGGCCTTTGGGAATTCATAGGTCTTCATATCTTCTGGTCTCTCAACGGGTTTTTGCAAAACGCTATAAGTAAAGGGAGTAGAAATTGCTTCCATCCCCCATATGTCTCGAAAAATTGGATATCCCTCTTCAGACTCCCCTACCTTGATCCAAGTTTCCCGCGGGAACACAAGCACAAAATCAAAACCCAAAAATTCTCGAGCCCGCTTGTGGCAATCAAACTGGTAGTCCGTGAGTGCTTCAGTCATCCATCTAATGAGAGCGTTTTCCTCAGCGCGTGGCATTTTTACCCCCAAGATTTTCTGGATGAGGACGTCGTGTAACATTTGCTCACCATGAGGCACATGGTCAACCGGCTGATGCTTCAACGCTGCTAACATCCTCTCCCTATGAGTCATGAAACATCCCCTCCCAAAAAGCTCTCAATGGCTCTTTCTTAGGGAAAGAGCCTTCTTATCTTGTGGACTGGCGAACCACAATTTCTGTATCGACCAGTTCATAATAAATGTTTCCCACCTCAGTTCCAGCGAAGTCAAGTTGAGAACAGAACATCTCAACACTCTTTTGGGCTAATTCCTCGATAGGAATGCGAACTGTTGTTAAAGGAATAAAAGCTAACGAGGCAAATGGTATATCATCAAAGCCCACCACACCAATCTCGTCTGGAACCCTGATGCCTAGTTCCTGAAGTGCCTCCAATACACCAAAAGCCATATAGTCGTTGACACACATAATAACATCATAAAGGTTTCGATTTCTCGTCATGCACTCGAGAGCGAATTTATAGCCTCCTTCTATGTTAGGATGAGTTTCAATTATGTCACTTTCCCAAACTGGATAACCATTTTGCGCCATAGCTTTATAAAAAGCCTCGATTCTTCTCTTAAAAGTAATAGCGCTTTTTTGTCCGGTGAGAAAAAGAAAACGCTTGTAACCACGGTTGATGAGATACTGAGTTAATTCATAACTGCCTTTTTCTAGGTTCACTTCCACCGCTGAAAACTCAATACCCTCGATTTTCTCTCCAACTAATACTGTTGGAATTTTCCTCCTGATCAACTCATAAAAGGTAGAAAATTTAAAATCAATGATATCGGTAGTATGAATTAATACTCCATCAACTTTCTGAGCAATAAAATCCCTCAATACCTCTTCCTCTAACTTGGTGCTTCCCCCCGTAATGCCCAAATTCATCCTATAACCCCTTCTGTAAAGTCCTTTTTGGATGTAATGAATAAGCATTGAATGGTAAGGATTGACAATTTCTGCCATGAATACTCCGATGACTCCGGTCCTTTTGGTAGTTAAGCTCTTAGCAAGGTTATTAGGAATATACCCTAAGGTTTTTGCAGCAGATAAAACCTTTTGACGAGTCTTAGGGCTTACCCTTTTCTTATTATTTAAAGCCATCGAGGCCGTGGCAACAGAAACCCCAGCTAACTTAGCGACATCACTTATAGTAACCATAAATTATTACGTTGAAACGTTTTGAAAAGATCTTACATACGATGCAACCTCTGTCAAGTCCTGATAGGTTCTATAATAAAAAGTGTGGGATAGAGGTAGAGGGGATGAAGCGCAACAGGAAGGTAGGTTTTGGGTTGAGGAGGAAAG
>CAKZPS010000067.1 GCA_937139415.1 uncultured bacterium | reverse complement strand
AAATTTGGGGATTTTTGAGTTGCAAAAGTGGGGATTTTATTTTACAACTCTGCCCTTTTTAATTATGCAATAAACACTCTATGCTTTTCAGACCTCTCTTGAAAGAGAATAACTCAAATCGTTTCCTCCTCTCACTGTTCATTCCCCATCTCTCTCGTTTCAATTTCACTTTGTTTCTCTCGAGATATTTCTCTCTTTGATACTTTCCTTTAGTAACTTGTTGAATCAAAACGATGCCCCAATCTTGACATTTTAAAGCTCTCCTGGTAGAGTAAACATAAAACGTCTAACGTCTTATGTTTAGACAAAGGAGGGAGTAGTATGCTCAAGAAATTCCTGGTTCCTCTTCTCCTCTCGTTCTCCATTGTTCTCTTCAGCGGGATGAGCTGGGCGCAGTCGGCAGCAGAAATTGCTATCGAAGAGGCGAAGAAATTTGCTGGGCAAACGTTGAGTGTTACCTGGGAATCGGGGTTGCAGGCTCAGGGCATCCGGGCCATTCTCCCCGAATGGGAGGAAAAAACGGGGGTAAAGATTAATCTCGTAGAGCTCTCTTTCTGGGATCTCCATGACAAGGTGATCATGGAACACCTTGCTGGGACGGGAGCATACGATGCGCTGGCCATTTCTTACGCCTTCATGGGAAATTTGGTCAATGCTGGTGTGGTAGAACCCATCGATGCGTGGGTAGAAAAATACATGCCTGCCAAGGATTTGGAAGACATTCACCCAGCTTTCAAACAAGCTTTCCAATACTACGGAGGGAAAATGTATGCACTCACCGCAGATGGAGATGTATTCATCCTCTACCACCGGAAAGACCTCTTTGAAGATGAGAACAATCGTAACGAGTTCCTAGCAAAATACGGCTATGAATTAGCACCACCCAAAAACTGGAAAGAATTCTACGAAATCGCTAAGTTTTTCACCGATAAGTATGCGCCGGAACTCTATGGCGCCGCCATCCAAAGAGGAATGCAATCGTATAGCTGGTTCACGGGGCAATTCGTTGGTCATGGAGGACAATTCTTTGATCCTGAAACGATGGAACCCCTCATCAACAAAGAAATTGGGGTACAAGTTCTCCAGGAAATGATCGAGCAAAATGACCTCATGCCACCTGGAATCATTAAATGGGGTTTCATGGAAGTTTTGGCAGCATGGCTTGACGGAAAAGTAGCGATGATTATCACCTGGCCACCCATAGGCCGTTGGTCAGAGGGATATGGTACTCGCACCAAACAGCTTGCTTGGGTCCCTCCCAGTCAAGTCGTGGGCAAAGTAGGGTATGCCGTTATGCCCAACGGTCGCTCGACTTTGGCGGCAGGCTTTTCGGTGGGAGTAGCTTCTCAAAGTAAGAAGAAAGAATTAGCTTATTTCTTCGCTCAATGGCTCACCAGCCCCGAGGTTAGCCTCGAGCTCACCATGCTCCCCTTCACTTTGGTGGACCCCTTCCGTATGAGTCACTACCAATCACCAATGTACCGCAATGCCTGGGATAACGCCGGAGAATACCTCGATACCCTCTATGAAGCAGCAAAGGGTGGTGTTTTAGAACTAAACTTACCCGGTGCGAGAGAATATTTCGCCGCTTTAGAACAAGCCATTACCGCTGCCTTCGCCGGTGAAGATCCACAAGAAGCACTGAACCGAGCCGCCCAAGAATGGGAGGCAATCACAGAGCGTATCGGGAGAGAAACCCAAAAGAAAGCCTACCAAAATTATCTGGAGCTGCAAAAAATATTTGGGAAGGAAAATAAATAAACGGCGGGTGGTTACCCCACCCGCCGAGGAGGAGACAAATTCCTATGTGGGGATTGACTACCTTTACCTATCCTTGGGCTTTTGGTCTACCTGGATACCCTACCAAAGATTCACTCACCCTTGAAGACCTCCTTGAGCGTGCCGCCCGTTTTGGTGCACAAGTTGTGCAAATCGCACATAATACCCCTCTCCATCTCCTCGAGGAACGAACGATCAAACGTCTCCGAGAACTTGCCCGAGAAAAGGAGCTCGTCCTTGAGATAGGTACTCTTGGAACACGCAGGGATCACCTGGAAATGTACCTTGCCATCGCAGAGATGCTCGATGCTCGCCTCTTACGGACGATCCTCGACGAACCTCATTACTCTCCTTCCTTAGAAGAGGCAAAGAGAGAGATCAGATCAGTCCTCCCTCTCTTTGCGGAGAAAAATATTTATCTCGTATTAGAAAACTATGAGAGAAAAAAGAAAGAAGATTTGCACCATCTCTTCACCGAGATAGACCACCCTTACTTCCGATTCTGCTTCGACACCGCCAATTCCTTGGGTGCATTCGAAGACCCCCATGAAGTTCTCAAACTCCTAGCACCCTATACGATCAATGTCCATCTCAAAGATGTGGTAGCCTTCCGACCACCATACCAATTGGGCTTTGTTATCGAGGGAAGACCCTTAGGACAGGGAAGCTTGGGAGTACAGTGGGTTTTCGATACCCTTTGCGGGCAAAAAGAGGTCACCTATCTCATCGAGCTCCTCACTCCCTGGCAAGGTTCAATGGAAAAGAGCATTACCACCGAAGCTGAGTGGGCACAAGAAAGTGTCCGCTTTCTCAAGGAGGTTATGAGCCATGAAAAAGGAAAATGACATTGTGATAACTGTCCTTGGTGCAGCAGGCAAAATGGGGAGGAGAATTACTGAAAAATTATATCAGAGAAACTATCAGTTACTCTTGTGTGAAAAAGGAGCAGGCCTTGAAAGTCTCCGCCAGAGAGGATTCATCCCCACCTCTCAAGAGGAGGCCGTTCCGGCAAGTGACGTCATCATCATGGCGATTCCCGACCGCATCCTTGAACCCACCTCTTTCCAAGTCGTTCCCCTTATGAAGCCCGGAAGCATTTTGATCTATCTCGATGCTACCGTACCTTACTTTGGAAAAGTCGCCTTCCGTGAAGACTGCACTTTTGTTGCTACCCATCCTTGTCACCCTCCTCTCTTTGGCGACGAAGAAACACAAGAGGCACGCCAAGATTTCTTCGGCGGTATCGCCAAACAGGACATCGTCATTGCTCTGATCGGCGGTCAAGAAGAAAAATTGAAGTTAGCCCAACAGATCTGTGAAGAGTTCTTTGCTCCGGTGAATAGAACGTACCGCATCACCTTAGAGCACATGGCGCTCCTTGAGCCGGGCATGGCGGAGGTTATTGCCGTACCAGTTACCTTTCTCCTCAAAGAAGCCTTAGAAGAGGTAGTAAAAAAGGGTGTACCACGTGAAGCGGCTTTAGCTTTTCTCTTAGGCCATGTACGTATCGACTTGGCTATACTCCTTGGTGGTGCGGATATTCAATTCTCAGATGCTTGTCAAGTTGCCTTAAAACGAGGGTATGAACTCCTTGTGAAACCAGATTGGCGTAAAGCTCTGGAGAGAGACGTCTTACAAGCCATAGCTCGGGAAATGATCGAAAAGAGTTGACGAGGAGAGACATGGGTACTCGCAAGAAATTTCGTTTCACCGCGTGGGCACTGGTCATTCCTTCCTTTCTCCTCATCTTAGTCATCGTTATTTTTCCTCTCCTCTACTCATTGCGCTTGAGCTTCATTCATTGGGATGCCTTGGTTCCCGGACAACGCTTTGTGGGTTTGGGAAATTTCCTTCGCGCATTTCAAGATCAACGTTTCCTTTTCTCGTTTCTCCATACCGGCATTTTCCTCCTTGTTGCGGTGAGCATTGAATTCGCCTTAGGACTCGTTATCGCTTTAGCACTCCTTGAAGAGTTCCGGACGAAAAAACTCGTTACCGCCCTCTTCATCCTTCCCGTTACCGTCATTCCCACAGTAGTGGGGTTCATGTGGAAGCTCATTTTCGATGCGCAATACGGACCACTGAATCACGTACTCAGCATCCTCTTACGCAGGAACATACAGTATACTTGGCTTGCCCAAACGACCACCGCTTACCTGAGTCTGATTGTCACTGACGTGTGGCAGTGGACTCCATTCATGATCCTCGTACTCTTGGCGGGTCTTGTCTCCCTCCCCCACGAAGTATTAGAAGCAGCAGAAATTGATGGTGCTTCGGAATGGCAGAAAATACGTTTTATCACTTTCCCCATGCTTCTCCCTGTCTCTGCAGTAGCGGTGATTTTGCGTAGTTTAGAAGTACTCAAGCTCTTCGACATCATTTTTGCCATGACTCAGGGTGGACCAGGAACATCTACTGAAACACTGAGTTACTACATCTACCGCAGCGGCTTTGAATATTTTCGCATGGGGTATACTGCCTCTCTCTCTTACATCGTGCTCTTCATCGTATCCTTCCTCGTGATGTTTCTTTTCAATCGTTTAGAAAAAGCTGCTCTTTGAGGAGGAAGATATGAAAGGAAAGATTCGCTACTTTATCATCATTGTTTTCCTCTTCTTTTTCCTCTTTCCTATTGTGTGGATCGTTCTTACCTCTTTCAAAAGCCCAGGGGAATTTCTCTCCCATCCTCCTAAGTGGATTCCTCGTGAACCTCGTTTGACCCATTATTTTGCTGTAGCGAGACTGGGAGGGTACCACGCTTTGAAAAACACGCTCATCGTTTCTTCCCTGACTACGGTTATTGCTGTTTTGCTCGGTACCCCTTGCGCTTATAGTTTAGCTCGTTTCAATACTGGTGGCAGGAACCTTGCCTTCTGGTTCCTATCTCACCGTATGCTTCCCCCCATTACCGTCGCTTTCCCGATGTTTCTCCTCTTCCGGGCCTTAGGATGGATCGATACCTATCAGGTACTCATCACCGTGCACCTTACCTTTACCCTCCCTTACGTGATTTGGATGATGCGAGGCTTTTTCAGAGACATTCCCCTCGACATTGAGGAAAGTGCACAAATAGATGGATGCACTCCCTGGCAAACCTTTATCCATATCACCCTCCCTCTTGCTGCACCGGGTTTAGTTGCTACCGCCATTTTCTGCTTCATCTTCAGTTGGTGCGAACTCCTCTTTGGTTTAGTCCTCTCCCGCACTGAGGTGGTACCGTTGTCAGTACAACTCCCTCGTTACTTCGGACAGCAAATGACCTTCTGGGGTGAAATCGGAGCACTCTCAACCCTTTCTATGCTTCCTATTTTCGCTTTAACCCTCTTCGCTCAAAAATTTTTGGTACGCGGATTGACTCTCGGTGCGATAAAATAGAGAAAAAACTGAGGGAGGAATTATTCTCTACCATGGTCGAGACTGAAAGAGAACCAGTTTTTCTTCCGCGTGATCGAGCAAGTGCCACCGAATTCGTTATTCAATACATTAAAAAACTTTTCACCGAGAAAAAACTACGTCCCGGAGATCGCCTACCGAGCGAGTACGAACTCTCCGAAATGACCGGAGTGAGTCGCGGTTCGGTACGTGAGGCGATGAAAACTCTCAAAGCTTTTGGAGTAGTAGAAATAAAACAAGGAGATGGGACATACATAACGAGACCCTCAACGCAATCATGGTCAGATCCCCTCTTTTTCGAATTGATCCTCACCGAAGCTACGATAAAGGAGTTTATCGAACTCCGGGAAACGATCGAAAACGGAGTCTTACAGCTGGTTATGGCGAATGCTACTCCCCAAGACCTACAACGATTATTCGCCGTTCATCAAAAGATGAGCGAGGTGGTAGAACAGCAAACCAGCCCTCCCCAAGAATTAGCCCAATTAGACCTCACTTTCCACCTGACCTTAGGACAAATAACTCATAACATCCTCTTAGAAAAAATTTACCGTTTCATCCTCGACTTCTTCGCTCCCACCATCGAAAAAACCTACCATCGAGAAAAATCGGGAACCAACGCTCTGCGTCTTCACCAGGGAATCATCGATGCTCTGCTCTCGAAAAACCCTGAAAAAGTTCGCATCGCCCTCAAAGAATCGATTAGCGAATGGTATCGACTCTTCAAGGAGGATGAATTGTGAACCCGGAACTTGCCTATTTAGGTACCAGTGGCTCGACCAAAACGGTACAACCCGTACACTTTGGAAAGTTCGAAACGTTCCTTCGCGAAGGAGAACTCCTTTACTTCCAGCATCAAGGAGTTGAACTCATTCGTCGCATATACGTGGCGGTTCGTGATCAGAATTGGGGTACCGTTCCCAACCAGGTAGAACATATACACCTACACACCCAACCACACAGTTTCTCCACTACTTTTCAGGTGAGAAACCAAGCCGACGAAATTGACTTTCAATGGCAGGGAAGCATTTCTGGCGAGAGCACCGAGCCTCATCGTGGGAAACTCATTTTCACTATGGAAGGAGAAGCACTTAGCGATTTTTACAAAAATAGAATCGGCATTTGTGTCCTCTTGCCAGCACACCTGGCGGGGACAAGGGTACGGTGTACGAAACACCCCCAGTTTGGGGGGTACATCGAAAAAGGGAGGTTACCCGAAAGGATCAGCCCCCATCAGCCATTTCTCGATTTCTCCTCCTTAGAGATCGATGTTGCGCCTTCAACCACCCTTTCTCTCACTTTCGAGGGAGACATCTTTGAAATGGAAGATCAACGTAACTGGAGCGATGCGTCCTTCAAGATCTACTCTACTCCTCTGCGGTATCCTTTCCCTGTTCTCCTCCGTCGAGGAGAGAAGGTAAAACAAAAGGTCACCCTCACTTTCGAAACCAAAGCCATACCCTCTTCTACGGTCATTCACCCACCCCAGCAATCCCCTCGTATTTTTGTCAGTCTTACTCCCCAGAAAACGCTTCCTGCTCTTGGCTTCAATTACAACGAAGGAATCGATCGTTTCCATGAACGAGCGCAAAGAGTACTTTCACGCCTCAAGCCCTCACACCTCCGCATCGATCTCGACGCACGTTTCTCTCGCCGAACCAATGAGGAAAAGGTTCGCCAGGCCCTTGATACAGTTGGAAAAATAGGTATACCCCTTTGGTTTTCCATCGCCGCCACAACCGCTAAAGAATGCGAAGAGCTCTTGGATCTCATTCCTTGGCAGTTTACCTCTCGAATCCTCATCTCTCACGGCGAACCACCCTGGCACACACCATCTGAGTACATTGCGCGAGCTAAAAACGCGATAAAAAAGCGAGATTACCGTTGTCTTCTCGGAGGGGGGACACGCGGATGGTTTGCCGAATTCAACCGCCAACCACCTCCTTTTAGCGAGCTCGACCTTGTCTTCTTCGCCGTATCTCCTCAGGTTCACGCCTCTGATAACGAGACTCTCGTCGAAAATCTCTCCACTCAGTCGCTCCTCTGCCAACAAGCACAAGAAATGAGCGGACTCCCTGTAGTCCTGAGTCCTATAACCTTCACCGTTCATTTCAACCCCAATGCTACCCAGAGAGAACAACGATATACTCCCCCTCTCCCCGATCCCAGGCAATGGGGATTATGGGGTATGCTCTGGACGATAGGAAGCATCAAATACGCTCTTCAAGCTGAGACCTTAACTTTTTACGAACTTCTTGGTCCTCGAGGCATCCTACCCTCCCCGGAGGCCCAGGAATACTGGTCTCGGCAAGGCGTAGAGGAGATAGAAGCTTTCCCCGTCCTCCACATATTGAAAGAAATGGGCGAAAGAAAAGCGGCCCAAGTACTCCCCACCCAAAGCACCCATCCCCTTTTGGTTGACGCCCTTTGCCTCCAAGAAGAAGCCAAGATCGTTCTTTACGTGTGGAATTACTCGTTCTCTTTTCAGGAAATAACCATCGAGGGAGGCGATTTCTATCCCGAAAGTATCGTCACGTATGATGCCGAAAACTTTCCCGACCTTCTTCGCTCCCTTGACTTTCATCCCCAAAAAGCAAGTTATCTCGGAGATAGAGAGAGGATCAATCTCGTATTAAAACCCTGTAGCCTCTCTCAATTACTCAGCAATAGAGGAGACTGAAAACAAAAACAATTACCAAAGTAGGGAAAGATCCCTTCTAATCCGCAAAGTGTACCTGAAAGATGAGCCCCAGTGGAACCAGCCTTCCTCTACTGGCGTGAAGAGGGGGGAAATAAAATGATTCTTCCGAAACTCCACAAACCGAAGAATACGCTCACGACAAAGCGAAAATCCTTAAGGGTACGATAATAATCCTGTGAAAAGTCTGAAAATCTGAAATCGAGGTAAGAATGGCAATTCCAATCTGAAGTAATTTCGAATCCCTTGTAGGGAGGAAAGACCATCGCTTCATTCCTGGGAAACCAACACGAGATCCAAAAATAGTGTTTTCCTGTTCCCAAAAAGAGATTCTCATTAAAGCAGACATAGCCAAGAGACAAACTTACCGTAATCAAACTGAGAGACAGTATCACGTGAAATAGGGTACTCATCCTTCTGACTCGATGTCTCTCACACATTGGAGAAAAGGGAAAGAGAACGGTTTGAAAGCAAGGAAAGGAAGAACTCTTTTGAGAGAAAATTCCTCTTGGGAGAGTGAAAAGGCTATTACTCGCCGATAAATCTTCTTTAAAAGAAACGCGTCAAGAGAATTGAGAACTACCCCTCACAATCATTTCCTGAGTGGTAGTTCTCGGTAGGAGTTGGGGAGCACTATGCGAGCGTTTCTTGCATGGTACGCAACTTGAATACCCAAGAGTCCTGATCGAGAAGAACATCATCATAGGTGAGCGGAGTACCCTTCTTCACTTCTTTTTGGACCTTGGCCTGAGCGATGAGACCAATGGGAACCATCTTAAGTTGACGGGCCTCCTCAAAGGAGTATATCTTCCCAAAAACCTCAAAACCACCGATGCCGTCGATTTTCTGACCCGGAGCGAGATCTCGTTTCGCTACCGCAACAACTTCGGAACGAAAAGAGAGGGAGTTAATGGTTGGTTCTTTGAGAATACACGCACGAGCAACCGAAATGGGAGTCTCAAAACTACAGAGATGATAAGGACGGTACAAGGTGTAATAGGGGCCATCTCCCATGGCGTAAAACTGAAGGTCGGCACGTAAATGCGAAGAGGGGGTAGTGAAGATCACGAACACCCCAGGAGCAACCTTACCGGTAGAGTAATCGACCACGAAATCATGATGGAAAATTCCTCCATCCCGGGCTGGAACATATTTTTTCGCTAAATCAAGCACATCTACTCGTTCTCCATGCATACCGGGAATGTCAGATAGTGCCCCAGTGGCATTGGAAACCTCCGCCATCTCTACCATGGTTTTTGTACCGTCAACGAAAGCACAGAGCATTTTAGGATTCATGTTTTTGTGGAGTGCTTCCTCACGAAGCTCATCTGGAGTAGCGAAGTAGTTGACTGGGTTATTCTTTCCCTTTCCAATACATACCACCTGAAACCCCAAAATTCGCGCAAAACGGTACAATTCGATCACCGCACCCGGCTCGTCACCGGCAGAAACGGTATAAATCACCCCCGCCCGATCTGCCATTTTCTTGAGAATAGGCCCTACAGTCACATCAGTTTCAACGTTGAGCATGATGACGTGTTTACCCTCGAGAATACCACAAAAAGCCACCTGGGCACCGATCTCCGGAGATCCAGTTGCCTCTACAATGGCTTCTATTCCTGGCGTCTGAGTAAGACATAGAGCACACGGAGTAACAAAAACTTTTTTCCTTTCTAAAGCACGTTGCGCTTCTTGAGGGCATTCAGTAACGACGATATCTTCTCTCTTCCATCCCACTTCTAAAAAGGCCCTAATGCCTCTTTCCACTTCGAGATCGGCAACACCTTTGATACGTAATCCTGGCATGGTATAGGTCAAATTTACCATGCCGCTCCCCATTTGGCCACACCCTACCAAACCTACCGCTATGGGCTGTCCTTCTCCTTCTCTCCTTTCTAATTCGGCGAGTAGAGTATACATTTTCATTCACTCCTTCTTTTCGGCTATCCGATGATGAATACCTGCTAAAGCAGGATATAAATCTTTGTAAATCTGAAAACGTTCAGTATAGAGACAAGAGCGTGAGGGATGAGGCTCAAAGCAATCTTGCTCGTCGACCATGGCTGCTACCGCCTCCTCGAAATTTCTAAAAGTACCGCCTCCGTAAGCAGCCAAAATTCCTGCACCCAAAAGACTTGCATCCTCAAATGCCAATGTTTGCACCGGCTTTCCTAAGATATCGGCACGAATTTGTAACCACTTTTTTGAGCGAGCACACCCTCCGGTAGTACGTACCTTATCGAAATGAATCCCCTTCTTCTCAAAGATCTCGATGTTGATACGAAGCTCGAAAACGATGCTCTCCATAAGAGCGCGGACGATCTCCCCCTCATCAGAGTGGAGGGTCATACCAACTATTGCCGCCCTGGAGAGAGGATCAATCCACGGAGTACCACTCCCAGTGAGATGCGGTAAAACCAAAACGTTAGCTGGCTGTTCCCAAGCTTTGGCAATGAGGATTTGATACGCACTCATTCCTTCTCTTTTTTCCTTCTCCAGTGCATCCCTACCCCACACATCCCGGTACCAACGCAAGAGCAAACCGGCGCTTTGATTGAGGGTAGTCAAGAGAAAAGTGTCAGGTACTACGTGGTTATAACAAGAGAAGGTAAGCGGCTCGATACTGAGGATAACGGTGCGATTCCGCGTTGGTATTCCGAAAACCTCGGCAGTTCCCACGTTGTCAAAAGCAATATCTCCTCTTATAGCCCCTGAACCCAGTGCAGCACAACACTGGTCATGTCCTCCGGTCACGAGTTGCAAATCCATGGGTAAACCTAATTCCTCGGCAATGTACGCAGATATTCGCGTAAAAGCGGTACCCGAACTAAGACACGAGGCCAATTGGCGTTCCTCAATGCCTAAAAATTGGAGAATCTCGGGTGACCAATTCCTCCTTTGGATATCGAACATGAGGGTTTTACCCGCCATGGAGTAGTCGATAACCGCCTCTCCAGAGAGCTTCCAAAAGATGAAATCCTCGTAACAGAGAAACTTATGGGTACAGGCGAAAATGTGCGGCTCATGATTCTTGACCCAGAGAATCTTAGTCAAAGTGGTAATGGGATGGAGCGGCACACCACTTTTCCAGAGTAAGTCTTGAGGGGTGAAATGCTCGGCGACGAGGTTACACTCCTGAGTCGCCCTCATATCCATGCCTAAAATGGCAGGCCGCAAAATCTCTCCCTTCGCATCCAAAAAGATAACTGCTTCCCCTTGGGCAGAAACCGAAAGAAAAGACGGCTTTATCCCCCGCCCAAGTACTTCTCGAATCACTTCTTTGACTCTTTCCCACACCTCAAGAGGGTTTTGCTCTGCCCATCCTGCTCGAGGACTGGTATATCCGTACTCACGAGAGGCTACTGCGAGGGCCTTCCCTTCAGGGTCAAAAATACCCGCCTTACAACGCGTTGTCCCTACATCGATACCCAGAAAGTACACGGAATGAATCTCCTTTCTTCGGATCGGAATACCAAAAACACTCAGAGATCTCCTTTCCTGAGAAGTAATCGGCCACCAACTGGGCTACCACCTGAGCCCCTCTCCGAGCAGTAGAGCGACTCGCCCCCGCAATATGGGGAGTCACGATGACATTGTCAAGTTCAAGAAAGGGGCTGTCTCCTACCCAAGGTTCTTTGGGAAAAGTATCCAATGCCGCGCAGGAGAGGCGACCTTCTCTCAGAGCAGCAACGAATGCTTTTTCATCGACAAGTTTTCCTCGAGAAGTATTAATGAAAATTGCCCCCTTTTTGAGGAAAGAAAATTCCTTTTTTCCCATCACCATCTCTCCTTTTTTACCGCGGAGGTGGAGGGAGACAATGTCTGCCTGGGAGAGGAAATCTTCAAGTGAGGATACTTTTTCTACACTGAAATTGCGCATCGTTTCTCCATCGACGTAGGGGTCAAAACTTATGATCCTACATTCCAAACCCTTGAGGAGTCGGGCCAGCGCTCGAGCAACGTGTCCAAAACCAAAGAGCCCTACCGTGCATTCGGAAAAAGGAGGAGGAGCATTTTCCCAGGTAAAGTAAGCACATTGAGTCCATTGTCCACCTCGCAATTCGCGATCGGCTTGAAAAACTCTCCGCCAACAAGTAAGCATGAGCCCTAAGGCAAACTCCGCCACCGCTTGTGCACTCCGATCCGGTACGCAGAAAACGGGAATACCCATTTCTTGGGCCAAAGCCACATTGATATTCACCGGTCCACTCCGCAAACAAGCAACAACCCGGAGTTTCTCTCCCGCACGCAAAAGCGCAGCGTCAATCTTACCCATTTGGGTAATCACAATCTCCACGTAGGGTATTTCCTCCATAACTTCCCTCGGATATGCTATAAATTCGGTCACTTCTTCGTCCTCACAGAGAGGGCAATCTGGCCAGGGGAGAGTATAATAGATTCGTTCTACATCCCCCCAAAAGGGGATATTTTTCACCACCTCTTCAAAGACTCGCTCAGTGAAGAAACGGTCGACTAAGATAAGAGCACGCATGACTCCCCCTCACACCAACCAAATATCGTAGGAATACTTGAACACCCTTCTTCACCCCTTCATCGGGAACGCTTGTCTCTTAAAGTTGCCAAAGAGACAAAGTCATCTTTGAGATGCTCGTAAAGTCGGCGATACAAGAGATAGTATTCGCGGTAAAGTTCGTGATTCTCAAGAGAGGGCTCAAGAGGATCGATATATTCTGCCCATTGTTTGGCCACACCAAAATCCGGTAAAACCCCACAAGCCACACCAGCCAATATGGCATCACCGTAAGGAGCACCGGTACGATTCTTCAAAAAGACGGTAGGGACTGCGAAAACATCGGTGATAATTTGTCTCCACAGCCGACTCTGAGCCCCACCCTCGTTGAAAATAATGGGAAGGTTTATTTTCCAACCAGCTTCCCGAATGAGCTCAAAGTTGTGATAGAGGGCGTAGGCTACCCCCTCCATGAAAGCACGGACATAATGTCCTTTCCCGTGGGAGAGAGAGAGGCCAAAAAGAACCCCTCGGGCATGAGGATCCCAAAGAGGAGTCCTCTCCCCCATGAAGTAAGGGAGTGCGATCAGTCCTTCACTCCCTGGAGGAACCTTTTGTGCTTCAAGGTTCAAAAGTTCATAGGCACTCACACCTAAGAGCCTTTCCATTTCTACCTCTACCTGCGACAACATATCTCGGACATAGCGAATGAGTTGTCCACCGGTAGTGGTGGTGGGAATAGTAACATAGGTCCGACGTGAATCAACTGCATGGGGACAGACGAGCATTTGGGGGAGGAAGTCGGTACTGCGATGGACGATGCCAAAATTTCCACAAGTTCCCAGGTTCATCTGGATATCACCCTCGGCGATCACGCCACTGGCCACACAACTCACACAGAAATCGACTGCTCCTGCACAAACAGGGACTCCTGCCCGCAAGCCAGTCGCGAGCGCCGCTTCTTCGCTCACTTCTCCCACTATATCCTCACAGGAGAATACCGGTGGAAAGAGGTCGAGAGGAAGTCCTACTTCCTTGAGTGCTTCCTCTGAAAAACGGTGTTCACGTACATCCCAAGCAACTCCATAAAATGCAGCAGAACCGACATTCACAGTCGCTTTTCCGGTGAGTTTCATGGTGATAAAACCATCGGCGGTGAGAGCGTAACGAATCTTGCGAAAAACTTCGGGACGATGTCTCTTCTCCCAGAGGAGATTAACGAGCATAGGATGATCATCGACTGGGTTGCCGGTTAAGGCAAACATTCGTTCTGCCCCTAAATGTTGCTTGAGCCACGTTACCTCTTCTTGAGCACGCCGGTCCATGAGGTTATAAGCGAGGGCAAGAGGATGACCATCCCCATCGACCATGACCAAATTCGGTAAGGCAGAAGAAACCGCAACTCCTTCAATATCTTCCGGTGCAACACCTGACTTTTCTATACACTCTCGAATCGTTGCACGTGCCACTTTCCAGTAAAGCTGGGGATCGTGCTCAGACCAACCAGGTTTCTCGATGATGATCGGATACTCACGAAAGGCGTAAGCAAGGACCTTTCCTGCAGTATCCACAATACATGCCTTGCCTCCCCCCGTTCCGTAATCGATTCCCAAAAGGTACTGTTTCACTCCTGAACCTCCTCTATGGTGAAAGAAAATGGAGAATCAACAATGATGGTATACATCCCAGTGGAGGTAATTCCTCAGCGCTTCTTCGACGGCCCAGGCTATCTTGGAAAGGTTAATGGCTACGTGGTGTTCAAAACCATTCTTACAAATGAACTGGAGAAGCCTTTGAAGGTTAGAAACTCGCGCCACTCCCCAGGCACCAAAAGTGTTGGCAACATCTTGGGTGATTTCTCCCTCCCCCACATATGCCTGTAACGTTCCGCGGAGATCATCGGTACTCACCCGCAAGAAGGTAAAGGAGCCGGACTTAATATTTCCTCGGCAACTCCCATAGGCGTTTTCCATGCCCACCGTGGTGCCGATGACGTCAGCGTAACGCATTTCCATACGCTCGAAAACTGCTTTTGGATAATTGCCACAGTGGAAGAGGACACACTTTTCAGGGTCATCACCAAAATTATTATTCCAGTCCACCAGAGCTGAAGGCTGTTCGGAAGCTAAACGCAAAATATACATACTCAAGGCACCGACGATATCCACCTCACAAGCCGAGGGAAAAAGTTTTTCTCCCATCATACTCATCACCGAACAAGGAGTAATACCAATGTTGTACTCCATAGAAGTCCAACACTGGATGGCTGTAGCACGTAAATCGTTTTCCTGCATCCACTTCTCTACCACGATCGCGAACTTGGCCATGGTAAGGAGCTTCTCCTCCGGTATCGCACTCACATCACAGTAGGAACGGATTTCTTCCAACTTGGTTTTCACATCGTGGTCGGTAGAGGAAAGTTTCCCCATCAGAAATAAAATTTCCGAAAGGTCTATCGTTTCCACCGAAATACCGTACATTTCTAAAATTTTCTCCGAAAAACGAACCGTATTAAACGCTCCCGGACGTGCACCAATGGCACCGAGCTTGCAATTCCTCAAACCCTTGACGATTCGACATACACGTACAAAGGAACGGAGGTCTTGGAGGAAGCTCTCTTCTTCCGGCCACACGGTGTGCAAGGTAGTGAGAGTAAAAGGAATGCCGTATTGCAGAAGGTTATTACACACCGAAATTTTTCCGCAAAAAGCATCTCCTCGATGGGCAAGGTCTAAAGCTTGAGGGTCGTCAGGAAAAGCGTGGACCAAGACGGGTACCTCAAGACCACTGAGACGGAGGGTATTCGCTACCCCCTTTTCATCGCCAAAATTGGGTAAAGTGACCACTACTCCGTCAATTCGTTCTGCGTGCTGGGCAAAGAGACGGGCACATTTCTTTGCGTCTTCCCATGTCTCGATCGTCCCCAGTTTGGTATCCTGAGGCGAGGGACAGATAACTTCGATACCTTCTCCTTCAAGGATCTTGATCATCCGTTCTCTCCCCACCTGGGCCAAAGCATCAGGAAAAAATCCCCGGTTACCAACGATCAGAGCGAAAACATGTGCCATTATCTCACACTCCTTTCTCTCTATCTTCTTCGCAACACTCCCGAACGCAGGATATCAATGAAGACCGCCGCAAAAATGACCAAGCCCTTCACCACTTGGTGATAGTAGACACTGACCCCAAAGAGGACCATAGCATTCCGAATGAGGACGATGAGCAAAGCACCCCAGAGAGTCCCCAGGATGTTCCCTTTTCCTCCAAAGAGACTGGCACCACCTAAAACTACGGCCGAAATGACATCTAACTCGAGACCATAGAGCATGTTGGGTTTGGCAGCGTTGAGACGACCCATTTGGATGAGAGCAGCAAAAGCAGCACACAGTCCACTGAGGACATAAACAAGAGTTTTCATTCTATCCACATCGATGCCACTCAAACGAGCAGCTCGCGGATTACTTCCTACTAAGTAAATCGAACGGCCAAAAACGGTTCGATTCAAGAGGTACCAGGCAAAAAAATAGAGAATCACCAAAATAATGCCGGCCACCGGAAAATATCCTATCTCTCCCGAGCCGAGACGTACTACAATATCAGGGAAACCGTAAACCGAACGCGCGTGTGTTGAGAGCATAGCTAAACCCCGACCCAAACTCAACGTTCCCAAAGTGACGATGAAAGGAACCATTTTCAATCGTGAAATCATGATTCCATTGAATAAACCAAATCCCAGTCCAACCGCGAGCATAACCAGAAAAGAGAAAAGCGTATTCACTTTCTGGGACATTAAAATGGCACCAATCATGGCGGAGAGGACCAAACTTGAAGCGACAGAGAGATCGATACCAGCGGTAATGATCACCATGGTCATGCCGATCCCCAAAATGCTCGTGATCACTACATCGAGCCAGAGGTTAAAAAGGTTGTAGTGAGAACGAAATTGAGGCGAAGCAAAAACCATGAAAATAAAAAAAGCGAGCATAAAAAAGAAGATGAACTGCTCTCCGATAATCGACTTTACTCTTATCACTTTTCCATCCTCCCAATGATAGGTGATCTTTCTCTCCCCCAAAACTGGGGGAGAGAACTTGGAATCACTGCTGTCCTTTCTGCTCCATGTACACGCGATAGCCCCACACCCGATCCTTGATAAAGTCGAGATTGTCGCGATTCAAACCAAGGACGGGAACGTAACGCTCTTTAACCGGGGGCGTCTTCCCTTCTCTAAAGTATTGTACGAACACTTCAATAGCATTGGCGACAAATCTATCAATGGCCTGCACCGCACTGAAATCATAATAACCCTCGATCATATTCTCTACGGCAAATTGATCTCCGTCCACACCGACCATAACCACGTGGTTGGGATCGTTGTAGGGAAACCACTTTCCAAGCTGCTTGAGAGCCGAAATAGTACCGGAAAGCCATGGCTCGCCGGGAAGGAAAATGACTTTGATGTTGGGATTGGCCTGGAAAGCGTTAATGGTAGCATCAAAAGCTTTGCCGACATCCATGCCTAAGTTCGGTGCAGCAACGACCTTGAGGTTTGGCCATTGCGAGACCTCAAACATAAAACCTTGGTAACGATCTTCAACTGAATCAACCGAGGGATCGAGTCTTTCGATGTAAATTTCGATGGGTCCCGGATCATCTTTGAAGTGCTGTGCTACCCATACTGCACAGAGGCGTCCGGCGTTAAAATTATCGGTCTCTTCGTGGTAGAAAACTTCTCCGCCGAACGACTTCCGGTCGACGGTGATAACAGGAACGCCAGCCTTATTGGCCTCTTCAACTGCTTTCACGATACCGAAGGAGTCGATGGTAGTGATGATAATACCGTCTACGCCTGCGGCGATGAAATCACGAACCTGTTCGAATTGACGGTCGATATCGTTTTCCGCGCTCACTACGGTCAATTTTACCCCCAATTCCTGTGCTTTAATTTCTGCTTGGCGTTTCATTTCCACAAAGGCGGGAGAGAAAAGTCCTGGAATCGTTACTCCAAAGTGAAGCTCTTTTTGGGCAAAAGCCATGCCTCCTACAAAACACAAGAGTACCAACACACTCAAAACCAAACCCAATCCCTTTCGCATGTGGCAAACCTCCTTTCAAGAACTGAAACATGAGATGGGAAACGCTATGGAAGACTTCGACTTCACACGTCTTTCTCCACCACCTCCTCTACGAAACAATACCTAACCGTCTCTGACGGAAGGTATCGAGAATCACGGCGAGCAAAATGACACTGCCTTTAAAAATGTCGTAGTAAAAGGCGGAAACATTGAGAATAGTCAAGGCAGTGTTAATGAGGGTGATGATCACCGCTCCGGCAAGCGATCCCCATACATTGCCCACACCCCCCGAAAAACTGGTACCACCTAAGATCACCGCTGTGATCACGTCAAATTCCATACCCACACCCAGAGCTGGCACCACTCCGTCCATACGCGCACAGAGGATGAGGCTGGCAATCCCTACAAAAAAGCCATGGAGGAGGTAAACTAAGAAAATAATATGAGGAACATTGATACCTGCTTTGAAGGCTGCTTCTCGGTCCCCTCCCACTGCGTATACGTAAGTTCCAAAGCGAGCCTTTTCCAAAATGTAGTAGGCTGAAACATACGACAAGATGAGGAGAATGACCGGTATAGGAATAGGACCGAGAAAACCAATCCCTAAACGGGAAATGAGAGGAGGCATACCGTAAATCGAGGCGGCATCAGTAAATTGAAAAGCTAAGCCGCGGAAAATTCCCATAGAAGCCAAAGTAGCAATGAGCGGAACCATCTTTAAACGGGAAATCTGTAAACCGTTAACGGCACCTACTCCAATGGTCGCCATCAGGATGATCAAGAGGCCCCATAGAGGATGAAATCCGGCTCGTTTCATGGCCAACACACCCAAGGCCACGGCGAAATAAGCCACCGAACCAACCGAGAGATCAATGTTAGCGGTGACAATGACGAAGGTCATCCCGACCGCCATAACCCCAATAACCGAAGCAGAAATAAGAATGTTACGCACATTCATAATGGAGAAGAAGGCTTGGGGAAAGAAAAGACCAAAGGTAACAAAGAGAAAGAGAATGCTCACATAAATAGCGTAATTGGTCAAAAAATCAGCCACCTTTTTTCGAACGGGGAAACCAGCGTTAGGCATGGACTCTCTCTCCTCCTGTGGCGTAGTACATAATTTTTTCCTGGGTCATTTCCTGACGAGGAACTTCGGCGATAAGTTCTCCTTCATACATAACCAGCACTCGGTCACACATTCCAAGAATTTCTTCAATCTCCGAGGAAATGAAGATGATGCCCATTCCCTCTTGGGCTAAATTGGCAACGATATGGTATATTTCTGATTTCGCCCCCACATCAATACCTCGAGTGGGCTCGTCGACGATGAGTACCCGAGGTTGCGCACAGAGCCATTTTGCAACCACTACTTTCTGTTGGTTACCTCCACTCAAATTTTTGGCCTGCTGGAAAATGGTGGGTGTGACGATGCGAAGCTCTTTCACATATTCTTCGGCCACCTCTTTTTCCCTTCCTAGATCGAGATTCACGCCTCTTCGGAGTTGATACCAAAATATGGCCATGGTGATGTTTTTGTACACTTCCATTTCTACGGCCAACCCCTCGCCCCGTCGGTCCTCGGTCAAGAAACCAATCCCACGCGCAATGGCCTCCTTTGGATGGGAAAAGAACACTTCGTTTCCGTCCAAGATCACCTTGCCGCTGTCACGTCGATAATCTCCTACAATGGTCCGGGCTACCTCTGAACGACCAGCACCCACCAACCCAAAGAGTCCCAAAATTTCCCCCTCTCGCAGAGAAAAATGAATATCTCGGAAATAGGGTTTCTTGGTCAATTCCCGTACCTCGAGCACCACTTTTCCTAACTCACGATGGTCACGTTGGAGAAACATCATGGACAACTCTCGCCCCACCATTTTCCGCACGAGGTCAAACTTATTGGTCTCAGTAATCGGTGTGGTGTCTACAATTTCTCCGTCTCTCATCACCGTTACCGAGTCACAAATTTCAAAAATTTCATTGAGCCGGTGGGAGATATAAATGATGGTCTCGCCTTGGTTTTTGAGTTCACGGATGATGCGAAAGAGATTCTCTATCTCTCGATCGGTTAAAGGAGAAGTTGGTTCATCGAGCACGAAAATCCGACTCTCAAAAGAGAGAGCCTTGGCGATCTCTACCATTTGCTTTTCTGCTACCGTCAAATCTTTCACCAGAGCTTGAGGATCCTTATCTAATCCTACTCGTTTCAGTAAAGCCGCTGAACGTTCGTACAAGGTCTTAAAATCGATACGACCTCTCCCATGGGAGGGGAGATTGGAAATGAAGATATTCCGAGCAATGCTCAAAAAGTTGAATAAACTGGTCTCTTGATGAATGAAGGCAATACCCAAACGTTGTGCCTCGTGGGGATTGGTAATGAAAACTCTTTGACCATTGATATATATCTCCCCTGAGTCAGGCTGAATGACTCCCCCCAATACGTTCATTAAGGTCGATTTTCCGGCACCGTTCTCGCCTACCAAGCCATGAATTGCACCTTTTTGGACTGCAAAAGTTACCCCCTTTAAGGCTTTGACACCGGGAAAAGTTTTGGTAATGTTACGCATTTCTAAAAAATATTCACCCAATGATTATCCCTTCCTTTCAAGCACGCTCAAGGCCGACCTTTGCATCACTTCCACCGAAATAGCAAGACTACGATCCGCACGAAAAAGTCCCGAGCTCCCTCCAATGAGCATTCTTGCTCCTCGATCGACAACTTTGGGAATGGTGTGTTCGTTGACGTTGCCATCGACTTCAATGGCACAAGAGAAGCCGAGTCTTTGGATGCGGTGGGAAAGTTTCCCTATTTTCTCCAAGGTTTCCATGAGGAATGGTTGTCCTGCAAAACCAGGGAAAACAGTGAGCACGAGTACCCAAGGCACACTCCGTAAACATTCATCAGAAACGATATCTTCAGGACTTTGAGGATGCAAGGCAATAGCCGGTTCGACACCTTCTCTACGAATCAAATCGATCATTCTTTGGGGTTCCTGGGTTGTCTCGATATGAAAGGCAATATAATTCGCTCCCGCATCGACAAACTGTTTTACGAACTTTTGCGGATTCCAACAAGCAAGATGGACTTCAAACGGCAAAGAGGTGTATTTCCTGAGTGAAGCAAGGATCGGTGGACCCATAATAAAAGTAGGAGCAAATGAACCATCCGCTACGTCGAAATGGAGCATGTTCACTCCGGCAAATTCTAATTCTTCAATGGTCTTGCGCAAATACCCAAAATCAGCACAGGCCAGGGATGCAGAGATAACGATACCCTCGTTCATGGGCGAAAAACCACCTTGAGCGCATTCCCGGTTAAGAGAGCTTCAATCCCTTTCTCAAACTCTTCTAAGGGAAGGAGGTGGGTAATGTAATCTTGAGCGTGAATTTTTGAAGTAGCGAAGAGGTGGAGAGCCATTTCATGGTGTTTAGGCGAGAAAGTGGTCGCACCAATAACAAATAGTCCCTTATAGTGAATGGCATTGCTATCTAAGAGCACTTGTCCCTGGTCCTTGGGAAGACCACCGAAGAAAAGCACCCGTCCCCCCTTCGCTGCCATAGTAATGGCGTCCTTCTGCGCCTCTCCCGAAGGACAGGCAACCACAATGACCGAAGCACCGAATCCGTCAGTGAGTTCCTTAACTTTCTCGACGTGGGCATTCGAATCAGTTTCACTCTTCACCAAAAAGTCAGGAGCAAAAGCTGAAGCCAACCGTAAGCGTTCCTCCAAAACATCCATGAGAACGACCATTCTCGCCCCACGCGCTTTCGCGATTTCGACATGAAAGCACCCAATCGGTCCTGCACCGATGACTACTACCACGTCTTCCAAAGAGGTTCCTGCCAGCTCATGGGCATTCACACAAGAAGAAGCCGGCTCGGAAATAGCCGCTTCCTCAAAGGAAAGCCCTTGAGGGATATGATGAATACTCCCAAAAACCATCGCTTCGAGGGGAATGGCAATGTATTCAGCCAACCCCCCCGGCCAGGCCTGGGCGATCTCCCGCTGGTTCACACAGAGATAGAAAACTCCTCTCTTACAATACCAACACTTCCCACAGTAAACGGGAGGTGCTACTGCCACTCGATCGCCAACCCGAAAATGGATAATGCTTGGGTCAATTTCCTCCACCACACCGGCAATCTCATGACCGATGATCCAGGGAGGATTCACCCTTGCATGACCACTTTTGAAAGTACGGAGATCCGAACCACAGAATCCACAGGCCATCACCTTGACCACCATACCACCCTCAGGACAAGATGGTCTCGGTACTTCTCTTATCTCCAGCTTCCCAGGGGCAACGAAAAAGAGGGCCTTCACTCAATTACGCTCCTTTCCGAACACCAACGTGTACACTCCTTTCGAGGATTTCCAAAGCGGTTATTTCATCGATCACCAAAATCTTGATGAAGTGTCCCCGCAACGCACCCAAAATGGCCTCAATTTTTTGTTTTCCTCCTGCTAAACCCACCACGTTCGGCATTGCGCGCATCTCTTCCAAAGAAACGGCGATAGTGCGTCGGTGTAATTCTAACGGTAAAATCTCCCCTTCACTGGTATAAAACTGTCCCAGAATATCACCGACTCCCCCCATGCTTCGGATGATTTCCATATCCTGAGCATCGATGAAGCCGGCTTTAATGTAGGTGGAATATTGAGGATGTGCAACCCCTATGCCTACGAGAGAGAGACGCGCCCTTTTCGCCATTTCTAAGGTTTTTCGATTGACTCCCTCGGCTAAATAGAAATCTCGTAACTCCTGAGATTCAACTACTTCAGGAGCATGGAGGTAGTAACATTCTCCACAGTACACCCGTGCTAAACGTTCGCCAATGTTATAGGGGTTCATATATGCTCCTACGGTGAGCCCGCCTGCCAAGCTCACAAACTTCACTCCTTGAACCTCGTCCTTAGGAATGAGGTTATTTGCCAGGTGACATAGAGTCCTTCCCCAGCTTATACCTACCAAATCATTCTTTTGGAGTAACCGGTACAAAAGGATCGCTCCACCCTTGCCGATATTTTCATAAGTAATTTCTTCTTGAGAGGAAGTAAGTACAATCACTACGTCTTGGAGAGAAAAAACCTCCTTCAATTCTCGCTCCATAGAGAGAAGATTGGCATGAGGGGCCTGAATGAAGAAACGAACAATGCCCTCTCGACGCGCTTTATCAAGAAGCCGTGTTGCCTTCGGCCGAGAGAGACCAAAACGATCGGCAATTTCACTTAAGGTTATTCCTTCCTGGTAGTGTAACCAGGCAATCCGCACCATGAGATCTTCTTCAACCATCGACATACTCTTTCGCACTCCTTTTATGAGTATAGCAGAATTTAAAAACAATTTCAAGTTATGAAAAATTTTTTAAATACTTTTCCTCTCGAAATCCCAAGAAAAGGATATCGCCATTACACAGCAATAGCTCTATATAAGCGTTTTTCATGTTCCATACAAACGAGGGATAAAAAACCCGTTTGCAGGCGAGATCAAAAGCCCAGATGTTTGAAAATTCTTTCATATCCATGCGAAAACGGACAGTTTGAGAGGAAGGGACGTAGAGAAC
>CAKZPS010000066.1 GCA_937139415.1 uncultured bacterium | reverse complement strand
TTACTTTTCAAGGTACCATTGTGCCCCGAAAGGCAGAAGTAAATGTAGCACAGGGGGAAGGGATTTGTCAAGAACTTTGAGGAAAAAGCGAGAAAGAAATCTCCAGTTTCTCGTTATCAGCTCATCCTTGCTCACAGGGAGAAGCTTGCCCCCACGTGGAAGGGGAGGAAATTTTTCCCGAATCGTTCTCGGAGTATGGTCAAAGTCTTGGGTCCGGTACAGTGGCCTACCGCCAAAAACTCAACCTGGTACTCTCGGAGCACTTCGAGCGTCCTAAGGATTCGTTCCTTTGAGGCTTAAACGAGGTGGAGACCGCCGATAAGGCGTAGATTTTCCTCTCTCCGGTGAGGCGATACACGTGTCTTAAGGTGTTCACTACCCCCGCATGGGCGCAGCCGAGGAAAACGATAAGCCCTCTTGGAGTTTCTGCAAAGAGCGCCTGGTCATCGGGGATGGGATCAGGTTCTGAGTGTGTGCCGGAAAGGAATTGGAAAGAAGGGAGCACCGTTTCATACTCCTCTAAGCGGGGAATAAAACCGGTGAAGTAGAGGTGAAAAGCTAAGCGAGAGGCGTTTTCTCTTAAGATGAAGCGAGCTCCACGTTGTTCCAGCGCTCCTCTCTCCCAAGGGATGCCGATTGAGCGTTTTTTTCTCCTTCGGTCGCCCGAAAGCGCTTGCGGAAGAGTTCGGGGTGGGCGTATATCTCCTTGGGGGATTCTCCCTCAAAGGAGGGTCATGAGCCCCCCGGTGTGGTCATAGTGACCGTGACTGAGCACTATCGTCAAAATCGAACGTAGGTCTATCCCCAGAGCTTGGGCATTGAGAAGGAGGGTTTCCCCTCCCCCGGTATCGAAGAGAAGCGTGGTTTCCCCTACGCGGAGAGAGAGGGCAAGACCGTGTTCTGCTAAGAGTCCCCTCTTGGGGGAAGCATTCTCGGTGAGAACGGTGACCGTAACCGAAGACACATCCATTCCCTCCTCGGGAGGAAAGCTTTATCGCCTCTCGACCTTGTTCCCAACTTGAAAAATTTTAGGAAGCTCGAGGCCTCCGATGGGGACCTTTCCCTCTTTGGCATCCTCGCTCCAGAGACCACCCCGACTCCACGTTCTCTCCATTACAGATGGGGCAAGTAAAGGCTCTCGCATCTCCCCAGGTTGCTTCCCATTGGTGGTTTTGAGCACATCGGAAACGGAGAGGTTTGAGTTCGAAATTCCCTCCTTCGATGCGAATGGCCTTTCCAGAGAGCAGAGCTTCGGCAATTTTGCGGCGAGCGGAAACGAGCATTTTCCAGGGACCCCAAAGAGATAGATGGCATCTGGTTTCTTTTCCATGTCCTCGTCGTCGGCCAGCTCAAAGAGATTACACAGTGAAAAACCGAGTTCATAGAATTCCTCATGAATATAGATGAGTACAAGGAGCGGACCGACCTTAGCGGGATAACATATCCACTCTTTTTCCTCGAGTTCCAAGAGAGTGAGAGGATTACGGGGAGTTTTCTCGAAACGACCGGTCCTCTTATTCATGGGAGGGTCAAGGATGAGCGGGGGATGGAGGAGAACTTGGGGAATGATGGGGATGTGGGAGAGTTTTTCTTGGTAGAAAGGCGGGAGAGGAATGCTCTTCGGTACCGCGATAACGGCGATGTTGGCCCCTGCTCGAACCTGTCGGTAAATCCGAGGATGACGATTGGCGATGTTCTCTTGGATATCTCGATAGGTACTACGTACTAAATGCGCCAAGGCTTCAATAGTAACATTGAAGGTTCGGTAAGGTCTTTTATCGATTTCTCTCCGCTCTGAAACGCTCACGATGAAACGGTCGAAACGGCGCCAGAAGTTGTAGAGGTACTCCACGATTTCGTGGAGTTCAAGCCGATGTTTGACCAATTCCTCACTCCCTTGAGAATGGAGGGGAGAGCATCGAGCGGCATTTTGGCGAGAAACCGTAAGGCACTGGTGAGGAGGGTAACCTTTTCCTCGGTAGGACCCTTCTCTCCGAAGAGGCGGAGGAGCGGCGACCTCTTTTGGGAAAGCTCGGCGATGGCCTTGCCGAGGACGACCTGGAAGGGCCTACTCGAGAGGAGTTCATGAGGAGTCTCACACACCCGATCTTCAATGTAGAGAATAGCTTTTTCCCGATCACGCGAAAGTCTCGATCTTCTTTCACCATGGCTTCTCCTAACTCCGTGCAAATTTGCGGAGAATGATATCATAATGAGGCATTCGATTCAATAGAGAGTGGTCTTTGGAGCAACCTCTCCGGAGTGTGGAGTGAGGGCTCTCGAAAGGGGGCACGTTCTCAAACAAAAAACCTTCGCTTGCGCGGTGTAATGGAGTAGCCTCTCCCGGAAACGCGAGTTGGATACTTTTTTATCCAGGAATGCCTATCCCCGGCTACTTTGTGGGCTTTAGGGACTGGATGCTCTTACCGGTTTGTGAGAGAGCCGTACAGAAAATGGTTGGCCTCGAGCTGATTGGGGTCGTCGGCTCCTCTTTATCCGCTTGGTATCCACAAAAAGCCTTGAAGACCGTAAGCGCAAGAAACCTCGAGAATATCCTTACTCCCTTCCCTTTTTCAAGAGAGGCTCATCGTTTCCTCCAAGACCGAAGTTTCTCAGTCTTCCCTTTCCCTGTCGAAAGAATACTTGGTTACCTCACAAGAAGTTCCTCCGTGAACCCCCAAGGGGAGGGGTATGTAACACCAGCGAGAAGACTAAAAAAGAAAAGAAACGTGATTCAGGGGAAGATAATTTTTGAGTCTTTTCGAGAGAGAGATTAAACTTGAAACCACAAAGAACGATCTTCGGTCTTCAAGCTCAGGAAGTGTGTAATAAAAAGGCCTTTCTTTGCGCTTTGGGGAGAGCAACCCGGAAGGAGCTAAAAGAGGAAACTCTTCAAGTGTCTCGCTGCGTTGAACCCCTACAAACCGTTGACAAATTGTATTAATGGTGCTTTAATCTTTTTGAGCAATGGATTGCTCAAAAGGGGAGGTGGATGTATGGAAAAACATTTTCTCAGTTACTTTCAGAGACTCAAAACAGAAGTTCTGCAGAGTGAAGACGAGGGAAAAGCCTCCGAAGACCTTAGGGAAAGAGTGGAAAGAGTTGCGCGGATTAGTGATGAACGGGAAAGAGAGATGGCCGCGGCAGCACTCTTGGATCAGTTCCAGACCCTCCCCCCCGTGAAGATTATCCTTACGTTGAGCCCTCACATCTTAAAGAAATATTCGAGGAAAGCTCGGGAGAGAAGGAAAATTACTCGGTGGATGTAAGTGCCCATACGGACTTATACGATAAGATCTACGGAGCATGGCTCGGACGAATTGGAGGGTGTCTTTTAGGAAAACCGATCGAAACATGGCCGCGAGAAAAAATCTGGGGTTTCTTGCAAGAAACGGGAAACTTCCCACTCTTGCACTATTTGTCTTCCGATGTCCCCCCAGAGATAAAAGAGAAATACAAAATTCAAGACGACACAGCCCGAGGTTGGATTAACAGAGTAGATCACATGGTAGAAGATGATGACATCAATTATACTATTTTGGGACTCTATGTTCTGGAGAAATACGGTCCTCATTTCACCTCCGAGGATGTTGCAGAATCATGGCTTTTCAACATCCCCATCTTTCATACCTATACTGCGGAAAGAGTAGCATATCAAAATCTTGTCAACCTCATAACGCCCCCAAAATCAGGGGAGTACCGCAATCCTTACCGGGAATGGATAGGCGCTCAGATCAGAGCTGACTTTTGGGGATACATATCCCCTGGAAAGCCTAAAAAAGCTGCCGATTTCGCATGGAGAGACGCAGTGGTTTCTCACGTTAAAAACGGGATATATGGGGAAATGTTTGTCGCCTCTTGCCTTGCATGGGCCTTTGTCTCGGAAAGCGTGGAGGAAATCATCAGGGTCGGTTTGTCTTTCGTTCCTCAGAGAAGTCGATTCTATGAAGCAATTGCCGACGTTCTCAGACTGAAAGAAAAAGGTCGAACGTTTGAGGAAGTCCGTGAATACATCTATCAAGAATACGAGAAGGGGAAACAAGAGGAGGTCTATTGGCACAATTGGTGCCATGTTATCTCTAACGCTTTGGTAGTGGTCAGTTCTCTTCTCTACAGTAACAATGATTATGAAAAAGGAATAACTTACGCTGTAAGCTGTGGACTGGATACAGACTGTAACGGCGCGACGGTGGGATCCATCCTTGGTGTAATCCTTGGAGCGAAAAATTTACCGGAAAAATGGATCAAACCCATTAATAACCGCGTTACTTCTGGAATTCACGGTTACAGTCTGTGCGTCGTATCTGAACTGGCTGAAAAAACGCTTGCAATTTCCCAAACCTTAGCACAGAACTGAGAGCCGTAAGAAAAAGACTGTGAATGAGGGGGTAAGAGAGGAGGAACCGCGTGGTGAAAATTCTTGATGCTAATGAAAATCTCTACCGTCAAAGGAGGAAAAAGTGATGAGTTGGAAATTATTGGGTTTGGTCATGACCGTGGTGATGATTCTTAGTTTGGGTAGTTTTTGTATTGCCCAAGAGAAGGTTAAAATAACGTGGTGGTATGAACAAACCACGCCTGAAAACCTGCAAGCGATGGAGAAAAACATTGCCAAACCTTATGAGGAAGCCAACCCTAACATTGACATAGAAATTTGTGGTTAAAATGAATCTCCTCGAGGTGCTACGAACGGCAGTTATCGCGGGAGAGGGGCCAGATGTGGTCATGACTATGGGTCCTGCTGAAGCAAATCGCTATGCCAAGGCGGGCACTCTTATCCCCCTCGATAAGTGGGTTCAGGAGGCTGGTTTAGATAAGATGTTGCCCGAGTTGGCTCTTAACGTAGGAAAGATCGAGGGGAAGATTTACTCTATTCCCAAAACTTTTGAAAGCATGGGAATCATTTATAACAAGAGCCTCTTTGAAGAATACGGCTGGAATGAACCAGTGAGCCGAGATGATTGGGTGAAGCTTTGTGAAACGGCGAAAGGACAAAACATCCTTCCGGTTGCCGCAGGTAACGCCAATTGGAGACCGACCAATGAACATTTCGTTACTGTCTATATTAACCACTATCCAGGTCCAGAGGTGGTATACGAAGCTTTAACAGGGAAGAGGAGTTGGAGTGATGCCCTCTTCGTCGAATCCGTTGAAATGTTCAAGCAGGATTTCCTCTCCTACTGGCCAGAGTTTAATGTTTATGCTACCCTAACCGCTGAAGACTTCGTTCCGATGATAGCCCAAAGGAAGGCAGCTACGATGGTAGTGGGTAGTTGGGGTTTCCAGTGGCTTGTTGATCCTGGATATTGGGTTTCTCAGGATAAATGGGGTTGGGCACCCTTTCCTTCGTTACGAGAAGGAGTGGCTTCCCCCTCTGTGGCCGTTGGTATAGGAACTACTCTCTCGGTGAATAAGAGTTCCAAAAATCCTGAGGAAGTAGGGAAGTTTTTGGTATGGATGCTTTCCAACAAAGAGATGATCGCGAAAATGTTGCGTGACTTTCCAGGTGAGTGGATTGTTCCTATTGACATCCCCCAGGAGCTCGTGTCTCCCGAAGTGGATCCGGTATTTTTCGAGCATGTCCGCACACAAAACGAAGTCATCCAAAAGGGGAACTACGGTTATACTACTTGGACATTTTTGGGGCCAGAAACGTGGCAGTGGTGTTACGAAGGGATAGAGGAAGTATGGTTAGGGAGAATGAGTGCCGCAGATTACATGAAAAAGTGGGATGAAGTGTTCAAGAAAGAACTCCAAGAAGGAGTCGTTCCACCAATACCTGAAAGGTGAAAAGGAGGAGAGGGAGGAGAATCTTCCCTCCTCCCTCGTTACTCTATGAGAAAAAAGAAGAGAAAAGGTTTTATGGTTTTTATTTTCATCGGTCCGGCACTGATCATCAATTTCGCCATCATTTTAGTTCCTTCCATCGCCACCGTTGCCTTGGCCTTCTTCGAATGGAGTGGTTTGGAAGTTCCTCGATTTGTAGGAATCCGTAACTTTGCTTCTATTTTTTCCGAACCACTCTTCGTACAATCGTTGGTACACAATATCGTATGGACTATCATTTTTGTTACCATTCCTATTGTTATGGGGCTTCTTGGAGCTGAATTTCTTCGCAAAACTCGCAAAGAATTCTTTCAACCTATTTATTTTTTTCCAGTTATCTTACCAGTCGTAGCGATTGGGTTAATATGGCGCTACATATACCATCCTACTCGAGGTTTGGGAGCTTTCATTGGATTTTCACCATTAGGTCAAACCTCAACCGCCCTATATGCTGTAGCCTTCGCAAACATATGGGCATGGTGGGGATTTCTCTGTGCGGTTTTTTCAGTGCTATGCAGAACACTTCTAAAGATCTTTACGAAGCAATTGCTTTGGATGGAGCGACCAAGTGGCATGAATTTCGCTATATTACTCTTCCTCAAATTATCCCTACCATTACTTTTATGGAGGTCATGACTATCATTTGGTCTTTTCAAGTATTTGACTGGATTTGGATCACTACCCAAGGGGGACCTGCCGGTTCGACAGAGCTTCTGGCTACCCTCCTTTACAAAAGGGCCTTTTATTCTTACAAAATAGGCGAGGCATCAGCGATAGGAGTTATGATCTCCTTGTTTGGACTGGCAGGGATCGTTCTCTATTATTACTTGAGCCGTAAGGGAGTTGAAGTGTAACTATGCGGAAAACGAGGTTAGTGGATAGTCCCTACCTTTTCGCTTTGATTTTTCTCTCTTTCTATGCTTTCCTCCCTCTCTATGTGGCTTTCAGTGCCTCTTTAAAAAGTAGGGCAGATTTATTTACCAATCCTTTGGGTTTACCACGCCAGTTAGAATTAGCAAGTTACGCTAAGGCTTTCCAAATCGCTCATCTGGGAAGAGCTTTCGTGAACAGTGGTATATTAGCCATCGGAACGGTCGTAGGGATTCTTTTCGTAGCTATTCCTGCAGCGTACGCTCTGGCCAAGATAGGGTTTAGAGGACGATCCTTCATAATAAGCTATTGCTTTTTTTGTACTACCATTCCCACTCAACTCTTTATTATCCCTCTTTACTTCTTATTTGCCCGCCTTGGACTTACCAATTCCCTGTATGGTTTGATTCTTGCCTACGTTGCTCTTTTCTCTCCTTTCTCTATACTCTTAATGCGTTCTTATTTCGTGAACATCCCTCAAGAGCTCTTAGAGGCCGCACTCATCGATGGAGCCACGGCAACGCAGGCTTTCTGGAGAGTCATTTTTCCAGTAGCCCGCCCAGGAGTTATTACTACCATGGTCATAGTCGCCATGTGGAGCTGGAACAACTTCCTCTTGCCCTTAACCTTTGTGAATCAAGAAAATTTAATGCCGGTGACTGTGCGGTTGGGGATGCTCATGGGTCAATGGAGTGCAGCGTGGGAACTCATCATGGCGAGCTCGATTCTTGGAGCACTACCAGTAATTATTCTCTTCGCGCTCCTTCATCGAAGGTTTATCGCTGGATTGGCGGGTACAGGCTTGAAATGAAGAACCAAAAGCAGGGCGTCACCATTTATAAAATAGCGAACATTTTGAATATTTCACCATCGACTGTTTCTCGGGCTCTCAACAGTTCTGGTCGAATGAGAATGGAGTTGAGGAAGAAAATCTTTGAGCTTGCTAAAAAGTACAACTACATTCCCAACCAGATGGCAAGGGGATTACGTACCAAATCATCCATGCTTCTCGGTCTTGTGGTGCCTAATATTCAAAATCCTTACTATGTGGCCATAGCCCGAGGATGTCAGGACGAAGCAGACAGACACGATTACTCTATAGCTATCTGCAATACTGACGATAAGCCGGAATTAGAAAAGAAGAGAATTCTTGCTTTAGCACAAAGACAAGTTGATGGGTTGCTCCTTTTCAATTTTTTCAACCATCAGGAAACCCTCGAGCTTTTAGAAAAGTTGCCTATACCTTCGGTCCTCTTTAATCCCTTACCCAAAACTTCTTTCCCGCATATCAGGCACAATACCAGTGATGCAATTAAAGCGCTTATTCTCCACTTTCTGGGAAAAGGATACAAAACAATAGCGCATATCGCTGGAAGCCAAAAGACCGTCGCAGGTAAATCCCGTCTCAGAAATTTTGTACAGGTATTGCAGGCTCACCAAGTACCTCTGAGAGAGGAATGGATCGTAGAGGACGACTTCACTTTTCAGGGTGGGTGCCGAGCGATGAAAGCTCTGCTCCGACTCCGGGAAAGGCCACAAGCTGTTTGGGCTTCCAATGACCTCATGGCCATTGGTGCGATGGAGGCAATAAGAGGAGCCGGGCTTCGCATTCCTGAGGATATTGCCGTAGCGGGATGTGACGACATCGAACATGCTTCCTTAGTCACACCAAGGCTCACTACTATAGCCAAACCAAAATACGAGCTGGGTGTAGAAGCAGTGAGTCTCCTTGTTGCCCTCATACGGGGTGAAGAGCCTCAGGAAAAAGTTCTCGAAGATATGTTAGTCATTCGAGAATCTACCTAATTACCTAATAGCCAAGAACGGTAGGTCCTTTCGTTGCTCTCTTTGTGACAAAAGACAGTTTTTGTAGAGAAGGCCTTTTCTCCGCTTACTGAGAGAAGCGGAGTGTGTCACAAGGCAAGAATCAGAGATGACGATTCTTGTGGTATCGTAGAAAAACCGTTTGAGTTTGTGTAGGAGGAAGCTTGAAGTTGAGAAAACGATAGAGCGACTCGAAAGAGTCCTCAAGGGAATTGTGTCTAAATTAACACTCGTAGAAATTGCTTATTTGGTAAAGTGTGGGAGTAGTTGCTCAAACCATTGAAAAGAATGGTGGGCGAAAGAGGACTTGAACCTCTGACCCCTTGCTTGTAAGGCAAGTGCTCTCCCTCTGAGCTATTCGCCCACACGAGGCAACGAGAATTATAGCAGAGAAGTGGAGAAAGAGCAACGATTTTTTGAGAGGGTTCGTTATTTAGGGAAAATCGAGTAACGAGAGAAATAAGGGAGAGCATTCCAAAAACGGGAAGCTCCTTGGTGGTCGTTTTCAAGGAATTTCTTTTCCTCAAGAAAAAACGGTTTTTTGCCCTCCTTTTGTGGTAGAATGATGATACCTTCGTTTCGCTCGATGCAAGGGGGGATTATGATGCCGCTTGGGAAAAGATGGATGGGGAGGGTATGGTTGGGACTTTTTTTCTTAGGAATCCTTGTTGTGCCGGGATACTCCTACCACAATGCTCCTCAAGGGGAAGAAGAACTTGGTCCACATCGTTTGATGAACTATTATGCCCTCCTTGCCTTCCTTGAGGAAGCCTCTCGCCATCTCCTCTTTGAGCGTTATGACTTTGTCGGTGGAGGAGAGCTCTCCGGAACGAGGGTGGTTAAGCCGGGGTCATGGAAGGTTGAGGAAGGAGAGGGACGAGGGAAGTGGTACCAATGGGTGATCGAGGGTGGGTATACTGCAGATGAGCCAGAGAGTTATATGGCCCTGCGCCACTTCTACGATCCTCTGGGGGTGAATAATAGAGCGCACTATCTCACCGATCATGTAGACGAATTCTTGGGGCGCCTGGTGATGGGGAGGAATCCCAGGATGGATGCCAAGTGGTGGGGAGCGCTGCACTCTCCCTACTCTCTCAGTAAGGGCTTAGAATTCATGAGTTCAGCTTTTTCGAGTCCCCACCGTGGTGATAAGGAACGACTCTTTGCCGCGGCATGGCGTTCCTTAGGAGAGACCATGCACCTCCTTGCCGATATGACCGTTCCGGCCCATGTGCGGAATGACTCTCATCCGGGAGTCACCTCGGGAAAGTACAAAGCCGATCCCTATGAGGAGTACGTGGGTGAGAAGGTGGTGGAGAGTTCCTTGGGAGAAGTGGATCCCCTTTTTCTCGCCCAACTCAAGGCCATTCCTGAGGAAGAGGTGGGATTTTTAAAGGTTCTCGCTCTCTTTGAGATTGTAGCCTCGTATACGAACCGTTACTACTTCTCCCTCGATACCGTGGCGGGGAGAGAAAAAAGGTCCGGTATCCGGGTCACCAACCAAAACAAAATGCCCGAGTATCCCTCCCCTCGGTTAGAAGACCTTGAGGTTGACGAAGAAGGGTACTACTATCGTGATGATGCTCTGGGGAGAGTCTACTTAGTGCGCCTCCTCTTCGAAAAGGGTTCGCTTTCCCCTCCCCTCCTTGACGAGAAGTGCTTAGAGAGTCAGGCAAAGCGCCTCATCCCCATTGCCATAGCAGTGAATAAGAAGTTGGTGGAGTGGTTCCTCCCGCGGATAGAAGTGACGCTCGAAAGAGTGACCACGGAGAAGAATGCCTCGGGGGAAATCATAGCCAAGGTGAAGGGTAAGGTGGTTCATACTCCCTCGGGCTTGTATGATGAAAGGATGTATTTGACCCTACCGGAGGATGAGACGGTACTCATGATCATCGATAGAAATTCTTTTGAACCTCTCCCGGGGTCGTTGTCGATCCGAAAGGGAGTGATTGAGGGAACGGTTCCCCTTCTTGAGGAGGGAGGAGAGAAAGTGGAGCTCCTTGTGCCGGTCGGGGGATTGATGATTGCCTCCTCCCCCCTCCGTCCCTATACTCTTACTTTCCTCTCTTTACCTCGAGAGGGAAAGGTGGGAGAGAACCTCGTTTTTCACCTCAAGGCGAGCCATACTTTCCCCCAGGTGAAGTACCAGTGGGATTTTGGCGATGGGAGTGGAGAGATCACCCAAGAGCCCTCCGGGCATCATGGGTATCAAAAGGAGGGACGATATCGCATTACGGTAAAAATGCAAGAAGTTTCCACCGGAGAGACGGTGGCCACGACCTGGGGAGAAATCGATGTTTCTCTCCAGGAAAAAGATCAGGAAGGATACCTTCCTCCCTTGACTTTCGAACCCACCCCTTCCCCCCTTTCCGAGACGCCAGCACCTCAGGAGACTCCTCAGGAAGACCGTCGCACACGGGTACTCGCCGAGTACCGTTCGCTTTACCCACGGTATTTGTCCTGGTTCCACCAGTTTGGACGGGTGGAACTCATTGCCAACGCCGAAGAGATTGGGCCGGACCTCTATCGGTGTGCCTACAAACTGTGGCAGGTCATTGAAGACGGACCCCGCAAGGGCGAAGAGTATGTGGCATTGGATTTCGAGCGGAACCTCAGTTTGGGGCAGTTAGAAGCCGATTTAGTCATCATGAAGAAGAATTTGGGTATCGAAGATTCCTCGCGATGAGCGCCCTCACTTGGGGGAAAGAAAAGGGTGAGGGGGGCTTTGAGCCCTCCCTCAAGGGTGCCCTTCGAAGGCAAGAGAACTCTCAAGCGCCGAGGGCACGGAGAATTTCCTCGATATCGGGTCGCTCTTTGCGGGGGTAGATTTTTTGCCACATAATGTACCCCTCTTCATCGACGATGAATACTGCCCGTTCAGAGAACCCCTCTTCCTCGTTGAAAATGCCGTATTGCTTGGCCACTTCTCCGTGGGGCCAGAAATCGGAGAGGAGTGCCACCGTGCGTACCCCGATCTCTTTCGCCCAGGCGTGCTTGGCAGGCACCGGATCAACGCTCAAGCCGAGCGGTACCATGTTCCGTTGCGCGAACGCTTCGCGATTTGCCTCTAAGTCCTGCATTTGGTAAGTACACACCCGAGTGAAGGCAAGGGGATGGAAAGAGAGCACCACCTTTTTGCCCCGAAAAGAATGTAAAGTGACTTCTTGGCCATGCTGGTTTTTGAGGGTGAAGTTAGGCGCCTCCTGCATAATTGAACCCCCTTTTTCCTCTTTTAACCTCGGGAGACCTTCCTTTATTCCTTTTGGAGTTAGTGTAAAGTTATTGTAGGAATTTTTGAGATAAAAAGAGAAGATATCACCGTCCTAGCACGGACGAGTAATCAA
>CAKZPS010000065.1 GCA_937139415.1 uncultured bacterium | reverse complement strand
CACCCCTGGATGGCGAGGAGAGAGAAAACTATGCTCAACAGAATGAGAAAAGAAGGGGATCGTAAGGAATACTCCTAAGGAAAGTTGACACTATCCGAACTGACATTGCACCTTGACCTCTTCATGCGAGAATGGTAGGATTAGTAAAGAATTCAGCAACAAAACACTCTTTCATATTGCTGCAAGATACCGCTTGGTGAGAGACAAAGGATGTGAAAAGCTCTCGGGAGAGGAATGTCGTGTCTTCACGCCATGGCTTTTCTTATGTTCATGAACCAAGCGAAAAAGGAGGTTAAAACGATGAGGAGAGGAAAATGGATTTGGATTGTGGTGTGTGCGTGTCTTGTATGGGGAATTGCACTTGGATACGCGGGAGCACAAGAGAAAAAGAAACTCACCTTTGCTTGGATTCCCAAAGCACTCAATAACCCCGTGTTCGAATTAGGACGGGATGGAGCTTTCGCCAAAGCCAAAGAATTGAGTGAAACTACCGATTACGAGGTGGAAGTGCTCTATGTCGGCTCGGTGGCTTCCGATGCCGCCGAACAAGTACGGGTGGTGGAGGACGTTATCGCCCGGGGTGTCGATGGGATCGGTATTTCCTGCAACGACCCTGATGCCTTGGTGGATGTAATCAATAAGGCAGTCGATGCGGGAATCCCGGTCATGACCTGGGATGCCGATGCCCCAAACAGCAAGCGTTTCACTTACCTTGGCGTCAGCAATTACGATGGCGGAAAGGCAGCGGCAGAACTCTTGATCCGCTACATGGGCGAAAAGGGGAAGGTGGCCCTCCTCACCGGTGTACCCGGTGCGTTCAACTTGGAGGAGCGGATTCGTGGGTTCAAAGATGTGATCAAAAACTATCCCGAGATCGAGATCGTGACTACCGTCGCCTGCTACGACGACATAAACAAAGGTGTCGAAGTGGTAGAAGAAGTGATGCAGGCCTATCCCGATCTCACCGGGTGGTTCTTTGTCGGTTTGTGGCCTCTTTTTGCTGAGCGTGGTTCTATGCCTCTGTGGGAAGAAGCAGCCAAGGCCGGACGGGTCAAAACGGTCGCCTTTGACACGCTCCCCGTGGAATTAGAATACCTCAAAGAAGGGTTACTGGTTGGTCTGGTCGGTCAAAAATACTGGGGTTGGGGATACGACACCATCCAAATGCTCTTCGATCACATCGTCAATGGCAAACAGTTCCCCTCCTGGACCGACTCCGGTATGGACATCGTCACCATCCACAATGTGGATGCCATGATTGAAGCTTGGAAAACGAGTGATTTCACCAAACCTTTACCTCCCGCTTTTCCGGAAGGTTGATTTATTGAGGTCGGGGGAATTCCCCCGACCTCAATTTTCACTCACTCACGCTCATTGGAGGGAATGGTTGTGGAACACCCTGAATTGAGCTCTCAGGAAGAACGTTACGTCGAACCGAGTTTTGCTGTCCGTTTAGCCCGTAATCAATTGGCAGCACTCCTCTTCATCCTCTTCGGTATGGTAATGGTCTTGAGCCTTCTCACCCGGACTTTCCTCACCGCCAATAACATTTTCAACGTCTTACGGGCTTTTTCTTGGATTGCGATTGCTTCTTTCGGTCAGTCCATCGTGATCATCAGTGGCGGAATCGATCTCTCTTCCGGTTCCAATATGGCCTTTTCAGGAATCATTACCGGAATGCTCTTGAATAGCGGGTACAGTATCACCTTCTCGGTCATCCTCGGCCTTGCGGTCACCCTTCTTGTTGGCTTTTTCAACGGTATCATGGTGAGTAAAGCCAAGCTTCCCCCCTTCATTGCCACTCTGGGGACCATGAGTATCATTCGGGGGTTTTGTTACGGGATGACTGAAGGATGGCCGATACGGAGTCTCCCCCGGGGATTCCTCGCCTTGGGCCAGACCGACATTCATTTTTTTCTCTGGCGAATTCCTCTCCCCGCTATTCTGATGGTGATTTTCGCCATCCTCTGTTTCATCCTCCTTGACCGGACCAAACTCGGTTATCACACCTACGCAGTGGGAGGGAACGAGTACGCCGCCGGGTTAGCAGGTATTAACACCGGTCGGGTGAAAAATATCGCCTTCACCCTATCGGGGCTTTTAGCCGGGATCGGTGGAATTCTCATGACCGCCCGCTTAGGAGTAGCTGCACCGACCGCCGCTCAAGGGTACGAACTGGACATCATCGCTGCCGCGGTCATCGGTGGGATCAGTCTCACCGGTGGAGAAGGGAACGTATGGGGAGCGCTCATCGGAGCGGCAATCATGCAGATTTTACGCAATGCCTTGGTACTCTTAGGCTTTCCTGCCTATTGGCAACCGGCAGCCATCGGCGCGGTGATTATCGGTGCGGTGATGATCGACATGTACCGGAAGAGAAAGGTGTAGGGAGGAATACCCATGGATCCTGAAGCCCGTCAACCGATCTTAAGCTTGCGAGGGATCAGTAAATATTTCGGTGGTGTCCACGCTCTGGAAAACGTGGACTTCGAGGTCTATCCCCAGGAGATCGTCGCCTTGGTAGGAGATAACGGTGCGGGGAAATCGACCCTCATCAAAATCGTCGCCGGGGTATATCAGCCCACCAAGGGGGAAATTTACTTCATGGATCGCCCGGTGGAAATCCACAGCCCCCATGATGCTCAGAACTTGGGTATCGAAACCGTCTATCAAGAACTGGCGCTCATCGAAACCCGCGATGTTCCTGCCAACTTCTTCCTGGGAAGAGAACCGGTAAGGGGACGCTTGGGGATCTTTGTGGACCGCAAAAAAATGGTTGAAGATACGGTGCGGACCCTCAAAGACTTGGGCATTGTGCTCCCTCACCTGCGCACTCTGGTACGGTATCTCTCCGGCGGACAGAGACAAGCGCTCGCCATCGGCCGGGTGATGCCCTGGGGGGGGAAAGTGATCATCATGGATGAACCCACTGCCGCCTTGGGAGTCAGGGAATCACGAAAAGTCTTAGACCTCATTCTTCAACTCAAAGAGAAAGGGTGTTCGGTCATCGTGGTCAGCCACAACATGCGGCATGTCTTTAATGTAGCCGACCGGATTGTGGTCCTCCGGGGCGGGAAAAAAGTGGGCGACAAGAAAAAGAACGAAACTACTCCGGATGAGATTGTGAAGCTCATCGTCGGCGCCGAGATGCTGTAGATCCCTACTTGATCCAAGCGTAAGCCGTGATATAATTATAACAGAGCTTTGAGGAGGGGCGTATGAGGGAGTTAAATCAAATTCTTGTCCCCAAACGCCGAAGCCAGGAGCGTTGGTTTCGTTTTCTCCTCTTCGTACCTACTATGGTGTTTTTGGTCCTCATGGTCATTTTCCCCTTGGTCTACTCGGTGAACATCAGCCTCTACGATTACGTCCGAGGAAGGGAACCCCGCTTCATCGGTTTGGGGAACTACCTCCAACTCTTCCAGAGCGAACAATTTTGGTTGGTCACCTGGATCACTCTCCGAATCACTCTGACCTGCGTAGCCATCGAGATGGGCCTGGGGCTTCTCCTTGGTTTTGCGCTCAGCCAACGGATTCCAGGAATGGGATTCTTCCGGTTGATCATCTTCCTCCCCATGATGCTTGCCCCCTTGGTAGCAGGACTCTTCTGGCGCTTGCTCCTCGATCAGACCTTTGGTTTAGTGAACTTCTTTTTAGAACGAATCGGCCTGCAACCGGTAGAATGGCTCACCAATCCTCGCTTCGCCATCTGGGGAATCATCCTCACCGACGTGTGGCAGTGGACTCCTTTCGTAGTCTTACTCACCTTAGCCGGCCTGGGCACCATCCCCCCAGAGCTCCAAGAGGCAGCCACCTTGGACCGCGCTCACCCTTGGATGCGTTTCAAGCATATCTACCTACCCTATTTACGCATGCCCATTATGCTCGCCGTTCTCTTCCGTTCCATCGATACCCTCAAGATGTTCGACGTACCCTACATCCTCACCGGTGGCGGCCCAGGGGATCTCACCACTACTCTTTCCCTCCTCGGATATCGTAATCTGTTTGCCTTCTTCAAGGTAGGCGTGGCCTCGGCAATCTCATGGTTTGTGGTCATTATTGTCAATGTGCTGGTAAACATCCTCCTCAAAATTCTGAGTCCTAAGAGGAAAATCCCAACGGAGACGGTGGATACCGGCTTATAGGAGGGAGAACAATGCATGGAGAGAAGAAAAGCGCCATCCGCCAAACGGTATTCCTGATCGTGGCGATTGCCATCACCGTGATCTTTATGTTCCCGCTCCTTTGGGTGATTGTCTCCTCTTTCAAAACCCGTTTAGAGGTCTTTCTCCTACCTCCAAAGTGGATTTTCCTACCTACCGCACAAAATTACCGCGACATTTTCACTTCTGACTTCATGTACCAGTTTCGCAACAGCCTGATCATCGCCGCCCTCTCCATGGGCATTTCCCTCTTCCTGGGAAGTCTCACCGCCTACGGTTTTTCCCGTTACTCCATACGAGGCAGTGAGGGCTTACTCTTCTGGATTCTATCGCTTCGCATGCTTCCCCCCATCGCGGTGGTCATCCCCTTCTATCTCCTCTTTCGTTCCTTAGGACTTCTCGATACCAATGCGGCTCTCATCCTCGTTTACTGCATTTTCAACATTTCTTTCTCTATCTGGGTACTTAAGGGATTTTTCGACGAAATTCCCATCGAACTCGAAGAAGCAGCCAAATTAGACGGATACTCTCCCCTACAAGTGTTCTGGAAGGTGAGTTTACCCCTGGCACGATCGGGTATCGCCACCACCGCCATTTTCTGTCTCATCCAATCCCTCAACGAATTCTTGGTAGCTCTCACCCTCACCACCCGTAAAGCAGTGACCGCTCCAGTAGGATTGGCCAAATTACAAACTTTTCTGGGTACCGATTGGGGAAGGATATCGGCCGCCGCAGTAATCTTCATGATCCCCGTAGTGGTTTTCACTATCCTGGTGCGTAACGAGTTAATTCGGGGAATGAGTTTTGGACGGATGCAGTGATGGGCCTATGGCGACTCTCGTGTTAGAGAAACTCAATCTCTGGTATGGAAAACACACTCATGCGGTACGGGACGTGGACCTCACCGTGGAAGATGGAGAACTATGCGTGTTCTTGGGACCCTCAGGATGTGGGAAAACTTCCACCCTGCGGATGATTGCCGGTTTCCTCACTCCTACTTCGGGAAAGATCTACCTCGATGGACAGGTGATCAACGATCTCTATCCCGGAGACCGCAACGTGGCCATGATCTTTCAAAGCTATGCCCTCTACCCCCATATGACGGTACAGGAACAGCTGGCCTTTCCCTTGTATGCAAAGGGGAAGAGGACCAAACAAGAGGTCACTCAAAAGGTGAGAGAAATCGCTCATTTTCTCCACCTTGAGGACCTTCTCCACCGTTACCCTCGTGAACTCTCCACCGGCGAGCAGCAACGGGTTGCCATTGGACGGGCACTCATTCGCCAACCGAAACTTTTTTTGATGGATGAACCCCTCAGTCAACTCGATGCCCGCCTACGGGTAGAGATGCGCGCCCAACTCCGGAAACTTCAGCAAGAGCTCAAAATTACCACCATTTACGTCACTCACGATCAGACCGAAGCACAAGGATTGGCAGACAAAATCATGGTCATGAATGTAGGGAGGGTACAACAAATTGGTAAACCCACCGAAATCTATGAAAATCCCCACAATCTCTTCGTAGCTGGTTTTATCGGTATGCCGGCCATGAACTTCTGGCGAGGCACGGTGACCACCTCCTCTTCCGAGGTAACTTTTCAAGGGCGAGGGATCACTCTCCCCCTTCCTCCTTCTCTTCTCCCCCTTTTCGGGACTTACACCACCCAGGAGGCGGTTATGGGTATTCGCCCCGAACACCTCCATCCCGTAGCAACCTCTCAGGGAGCATGGCCAGGCGAGGTGTACCTGGTGGAACCCCAAAGTAACGAGTTCATCTTAGACCTCAAGGTAGGAGAGGAGATAGTAAAAGTACGGGTCGATAAGCGAAAGCTCCCCTTACGTCCCACGGAGGGACATATCATGTTCATTAAGCCGGAAGAGGAACACGTGTACTTTTTTGACCCTTCCAGCGAAAAACGAATCAGGTGAGAGAGCATGGCGGAAATACGCTTAGAGGGAATCCAAGTTCGTTATGGAAAACGCGTGGTGCTCAAAGAGGTATCCTTTTCCGTCCCCAATGGGAGCTTGTGTGTCATCACCGGTCCATCCGGATGCGGTAAAACCACCGTACTCCGTGTGGTAGCGGGTCTCACCCATCCTGAAAGAGGAGAGGTCTATTTCGATGGGCAAAGAATGATCCACGTTCCCCCCAGCGAACGGGATGTAGCCATGTGTTTTCAGAGTTTTGCTCTCTATCCCCACATGACGGTGGAGGAAAATTGGCTCTTCCCCCTCTACGCGGAAAAACTTTCCCCTGAGGAAACCAAGGCACGCCTCACCGAGATCACCACTCTCCTCCACATGGAACCGCTCCTCTACCGCTATCCCAAACAACTCTCTGGAGGACAACAGCAACGGGTAGCTCTGGGGAGAGCGTTGGTGCGTCGACCCCAACTCTACCTCCTCGACGAACCGCTGGGAAACTTAGATGCCAAACTGCGGGTGGAGATGCGAGCAGAGATTCGCAAAATTCAAGAGACCCGTCACATCACCACCCTCTACGTCACCCACGATCAGACCGAGGCTCAGGCAGTAGCGGACCAGATGGTGGTCATGGACTTCGGAGAGGTGAAACAAGTGGGAACACCTGAAGAGGTCTATGAAAAACCGCGCAATCTCTTCGTTGCCGGTTTCATTGGTACTCCGCGAATGAACTTCTTTCCCGTCAGTGTCGAAGAGGAGGGAGGCAAAATTTTCCTGCGTCACTCTGCCTTCACCTTCCTTCCCCTGCCACAAGAACAAGCGCTCCTCCGGGAACGGAAGAGAGAATGTATTTTAGGAGTGCGTCCAGAAAATGTTTTCCTTTCTCCTATCCCCCAAGAAGAAGCTTTTCCCGCCAATATCGAGGTGATCGAGCCGCAGAGTAACGAACTCATCCTCTCCCTGCGGGGGGAAGGGATCGTTTTCAAGGTCCGTTACCAACGAAATGAACTCTCCTTTCGCCCCGAAGGAGGGGAGAAAGTGTGGGTACAATTTGAAAAAGAGGCCATTCACCTCTTCGACAGGAAGAGTGAAGAACGTTTCAACTGAAAGGGGGTGAGAAGACCAGTTAACCTCTACTTTGATAAAGGACCATGAGTACTCTCAAGGAGGAGGTTGAGAATCATGCGAAAACTCTTGTGGGTGTTGGTGGTGGTAGGTATCCTTCTGATCGGAAGTGGGGTCTATGGGGAAGAGGTGACTTTGCGCATCCTAAGCCTTCCCTGGCCGCAAACCCCGGTGGAACAACGGTTGGCCAACGAAATCTTCACTCAGAAAACCGGCATCCGAGTGGAAATTGAAAGCCCCCCTTACCAGTTCGTGGAGTACAAGATCCGTGAAATCATCGATAGCAAGAGTGATGAGTACGACCTCTTCGAATACGACAGCCAATGGATCGGACACATGGTCCTCGGGGGGGTTTAGAGCGTTTGGACACCGAAGAATTTCTCTTTGTCCCCGAGAGTACCCTCAACTTTGAAAAGGATTTCCTCCAAGGTTTCGCCACCTACATCGGGAAATTCCCCACCTTAGGTGATGATGCCCTGCTTCCCGGCGAGGCATGGAAAAAGTACCAAGATGCACCCCTCTATGGTCTCCCTTGGACGTGTGGTGGACTGATCTTCAGTTACCGAAAAGATCTCTACCAAGAAGCCGGTATTGCCGGACCTCCTGACACCTGGGAAGAATTCCTCGATTACGCCAAAAAACTCACCGTTGACCTCAATGGAGATGGCAAAATCGACCGTTACGGTATGGCCTGGTATGCTACTCGGCTCAGCGACGGTATCACCCAGCAATGGCTCCCCTTCCATTTCTCTTTTGGTGCCGAGCTATGGGATCCTCAGAACTGGAAAGCGCAGGGCATCATTAACTCCAACCGAGCGGTAGAGGCCTTACGGTTCTTCGTAGACTTCAACCTCAAACACAAGGTTGTCGACCCGGCTACCGCTAACTGGTTCGTGGACGAAATCATGAATGCCGCCACTCAAGACAAATGTGCCATGTGGTTCACCTGGGTAAGTTTTGCCAACGTGGCCGATAACCCTGCTCTCTCCAAAACCGCCGGCAAGTGGGGATACACGGTTATGCCCGGGTATCGGGACCCCCAAACCGGACAAATCCGTCGGGCTACTACTTTCGGTTCCCAGGGAATCGGAATCAACGCCTATTCCAAACACAAGAAAGAAGCTTGGTTGTACCTGCAGTGGCTCAAATCGTATGAAATAGAGAAGATGCTGGTCGACGATCCTACTGCCGGATATGCGAGTAGCCGGATAGATCTCCTCGACTATCAACGCGGCTTCGAAGCCAAGTGGGCTTCGATCCGGAGCATCATGGAGGGAATCGTCCGTGATGTGTGGACCTGGCCCGAGTATGCCGAGCTCTTAGACATCCAACAGCGAGAACTCAACCTTGCCTACATCGGACAAAAATCGCCCCAGGATGCCCTCAATAATATCGCTCTCCTCCAGCAGAACGTGCTCGATACCAGTCCCAATAATCCCAAGAACAAGTAACCTACTCCTGGGGGGGTTCCCCCCCCAGGAAATCAATTCCCAAGGAGGCTCTTCTCCCATGAAGGATAAGGTGAGAGTTGGTATCGTGGGTTCACAGTTTGAAGCGGAAATCCATGCCCTCTCCTTTGCCAAAATTCCCCATCTTGCCGAAGTGGTTGCCGCCGCTTCTCCCCAGAGAGAGCATGTAGAAGCTTTTGTACAACGTTTTCGCATCCCCCGGGCTTACACTGATTACCGTCGGATGCTGGAAGATCGAGATATCGACCTCATCACCATCTGCGCCCCCAACGATCTCCATGCCCAGATTACCATCGATGCCGCCCAGAGCGGGAAACACGTGGTGTGCGAAAAGCCCCTCTGCCTCAATTTGGAAGAGGCCGAGGCAATGATTCAAGCCTGCCAGAGGAATCACGTCTTCCTCTTTTACGCCGAAGAGCTCTGTTTCGCTCCCAAGTACGTGCGGGCCAAAGAACTCGCCGAGGAGGGCGCTTTCGGTAAGGTGTACTTAGTGAAACAGAGCGAGAAACACTTTGGACCTCACTCCGCGTGGTTTTGGGATGTGGAGCGTTCCGGCGGTGGGGTACTCATGGACATGGGTTGCCACGGTATTGAATTCGCCCGCTGGTTTTTGAATAAGAAGAGAATCAAAAGTGTCTATGCTCATCTTGGTACCTATGTCCATGGCGGCAAAACTAAAGGAGAGGATGAGTCGCTCACCATTCTGGAATTCGAAGACAACGCCTACGCGGTGATCGAGGATAGCTGGGCAAAAAGAGGAGGGATGGATGACCGCGCGGAAATCTATGGCGAAGGGGGAGTGACCTACGCCATCCTCCATATGGGTATCTCGCTCATCACCTATAGCGAATATGGTTATGGATATGCGGTAGAAAAAGCCCCCACCACCAAGGGGTGGACTTTTACCGTGTACGAAGAACTGTGGAATTACGGTTTCCCTCAGGAAATGGAACACTTTGCCAAATGTGTGATGGGACTGGAAAAACCCATCGAAACCGGCGAAGACGGGAAAACGGTGCTTGAGGTGATCATGGCGGCGTACCAATCGGCGAGAGAAGGACGAAAAATCATTCTCCCCTTCACCCCTCAAGGAGTGAAAAAGCCCATCGACCTGTGGCTCGGTGAAGCTCCATGAGTCACATCGCCCTCACTCTCCTTTCTCAAGACGAGCGGAAACGACTCCACGAAAAGAGCTTGGACCTCCTCGCCCATATCGGGGTTTCCATTCCCGACGAAGAGGTATTTTCCCTCCTCGGCGATCACGGAGCCCAACCCAAAGGAGAACGCCTCCTCTTGTCCCCTGAGTTAGTAGAGGAGAGCTTAGAGAAGGCGGGTAAATCCTTCACCCTTTACGGACGAGAGGGAAAAGAAGGGATTCATTTCGCCACGGGAAACACCATTTTCTGCTCCTCACCAGGACAGTTTGCCCGGTTTGAAAACGGGAGACGGCGGGAAGCAAGGAGTCAAGATTTCCTCCAGGCAATTCACGTCGCCCACCATCTTCCTCACATCGATCTCGTGGGAGGATTGGCTATGCCTCTTGACATCCCTCCCTCCCAACGGGAAGCGTACATGGCCAAAGAACTCTTCTCTCGGACCACTAAGCCCATTTTCCTCTGGTTTTCCGAGCGTCGATCCTTTCAAGCGGTTTTTGAAATGAGTGTCCTCCTTGCCTCAGGGGAAAAAGAGGCCCGAGAGAAACCTCGGCTCTTTGCTTTCCTGGAACCGATCAGTCCTTTGCGTTTTCCCAAAAAAGGCCTCGAGATTCTCAAGGAAGCCACTTCCTTAGGTTTACCGGTGATGATCGGGCCTATGGCCCAGAGTGGAATGAGTGCTCCGATAGCCCTCGCGGGAACTTTAGCCCAGGAAAATGCTGAAATCCTGGCAGGAATCGTGGTCACCCAGCTCCTTCGTCCCGGAACTCCCATCTGTTACGGGGGTATCCCCCACGTTACCGATCCACGCACCGGTAGTATCTCTTTCGGCTCTCCAGAGCAAGCCCTTCTCGGCGTAGTGATGGCCGAAATGGGAACCTCCTTCTACGGGTTCCCCAGCTACATCAACGTAGGGCTCACCGATAGCCTCTCCTTCGATACCCAAAACGGTTGGGAAAAGGGCATCACCTTAATCCTGGGAATGCTTGCAGGCGCCACCACCTTTGGGCATATGGGAATTGTGGGATGTGATCAAGGAGGGAGTTTAGAACAACTCCTCCTCGACCACGAACTCATTTCCTTTTGCAAGAGAATCGTGAGGGGTATCAATTTTCACTTAGAAACGGCGAGCGAAACGTCCATCTGCGAAGGAATAGCTCAAGGCACCTTTTTCGGTTTAGAAGAGACTGCACGGCTCTTCCGCGAGGAACTATGGCTTCCCCAAGTGAGTTTTCGTGGTCCCTTTCGAGAAGGGAACCAAGGTATTGTGTCACAGGTCAAAGAAGAAAAGGAATGTTTACTCTCTCTGCCTCTCCCTCTTCTGGAGGAAAAAGAGAGCTCGCAATTAGAAGAGTACTTCCAGGAAATGGAGAGAGAAAGTACCTCAGGTGAGGAAGGGTAAAAATTCCTCTAAGCGAAGAAAAAAATCGTGAAAAAAACATGGACAGTGCTTGTAGATTATTGCCCAAAATTTCTATAATAGAAAGGAGAAATTTTTGAAGTTCTCCCACCGGTGACCTTAAGGAGGGGGAGCCCGGGGGGGGTCGATGCAGCACTCGGTCAGCCCCCGGGTGACTCCAAACTTCATAAGATAATATTCAGAAAGGAAACAAAAATCAAGACCTCTCCTCCAACTTTTTTGCCCCTCTCACCTTCCATGATAAAATTTCTTACCATGTCTATACCGGCAAAATGCAAAAAAGTTCCCAGGGAGTCCCTTCGATTTTGGCAATCACCTCGAAACCGCAAAAATCAGGCCAAGAATAAGCGGTTAAAGAGCACTACTCCTAAGAGAATCATGCCCCACAAGGCACTCGCAAGATGGGAACTAAAGCCGAGCAAATTAAAGCCGGTAGCCACAACTTGTAAAACCACGACCGAAACCACAATACCCCACACTCTCCCTGAACCACCGGAAGGGCTGACCCCTCCTAACACACAAGCGAGAACAGTCAAAAGGAGGTAGGACTCTCCGTAATCGGCTTGTGCAGCATTGAAACGTGAAGCCATAACGCACGAGGCTATCCCGGCAAGGAAGCTCGACAAAAGATAGGTACGGAAGACCACCTTACGGTTATTGACCCCCGAAAAGAGGGTGGCTACCGGATTTGATCCGAAAAGGTAGAGTTCTAAACCGAATTGGGTCCGAGAGAGGAGAAGGTACATGAGCGAGGCAAAAATAGCGAAAACGAGAAAGGGAACGGGAATGCCCACCACCGTTCCATTACCGATGAAGAGGAAATCCGGGGGGAAACCGGCGATGACGTACCCTCGGGTGATCACCAAAGCCAACCCCCGGATGAAAATCATGAGACCCAAAGTGGCAATGATGGCCGGCACCGAAACGAGAGCAATGAAAAAGCCCTTGAGTATTCCCAAAAGGAGCGACAACCCCAAGCCCAGGAGAATGGCAAAGGGAGCCTGTAAAGCGGGGAAAAACTGGGTCATGCTCAGAGCCATGACGATACTCACCAAATTGGCGGTAGCAATGATGGAGAGATCAATGCCTCCCGATAACATGGGTCCCATTTGTGCCAAGGTTAAAAGCCCTAAAAGAGGCATTTGAAAAGCAATGGCTTGAAAACTCTGCGCTTCTAAGAGTTTCCCCTGGGTGAGAAAAGCCATCAAAGCGAAAAGGACACCCAAAAGAACCATCAAAGCCACAATTTGCATATCTCTTACTCTAAAAGATTTGTTCTTCAGCAAAGCGCCCTTTCTCCCTCCTTATCTGCAATTTCCGCTGGTAAGCACTGATACTTGCCGCAAGAACGATGATCGACCCCATAATGACTTCATGCCAGTATGCGGAAGCCTTCATGAGAATGAGACCATTCTTGATAATGGCGATGAGGAGTACGCCAAGAAATGCCCCCCACACCGTTCCGGAACCACCGAAGATACTCGCCCCACCGAGAATGGTAGCGGCAATAACGTCGAGTTCCCTCCCCACAATGGCATTAGGCTGAATCATCTGATTGAGCTGGGCATGGACGAAGCCAGCAATTCCGGCAAGAAGTCCAATATAGGAATACACGAAAAGTTGGACCCGAAAGATGTTGAAACCGGCCCTGCGGGCTGCTTCGAGGTTTCCCCCCACCGCATAGATTTTCCTCCCTATGGTCAGATAGCGGAGAACGACGAAAGTGAAGAAACCCAAAATAATCCAGAGAAGGGTGAAAAAAGAAAAGCCAAAGGGAACTCCCTGTGCTCCCATGAAGGTAACAACCTTGAGCTTGGCGAATTCCCGGAAAGCGGGAGGAAATTTATAAATCCACGTTCCCTTAGTCAGGAACATTAAGACCCCATAGTAAAAATTCAAGGTAGAAATGGTGATAATCACCGGATGGACTCGGGTATAGTACACTAAAACCCCGTTCACTGCTCCCAAGGCAATACCGATGGGGATGGGGATGAGGAAAGCAAGGAGCACATTATTGACCATGGTAGTACTGATTACGAGACCCATAAGGTATTGGGCAACAGTAGCAATGGCGGTGAAGGATACATCGATACCACCGGAAATCAAGACCACGAGTTCCCCTAAAGCCACGATTCCCAAGAAGGAGTTATTCCGCAGAAAATCGAAAATATTCTCCAGAGTGAAAAATTTAGGATTCACCACGGTGAGAAAGGCAGAGAGAACGATAATCACAAAGAGGAGGTACCATTCCGTTTGTCTTTGGATCTTCCAAGGTATCTTCATAAGCCTTCTTCTTTCACTCTCGAATGCTCTGACGTAAATCGTCTTCAGTCATCGTACCAGGGGAAAACTCTTTCACAATCTTCCCACCCTTCATGACCAAAATTCGGTCACACACTAACCTCACTTCTTGTTCCTCATCGGAAATGAGAATGATGCTCAAGTCCTTCCCGACGAGCTCTATAATCGACTGATAAATACTCTCTTTAGCCCCTACATCCACTCCATGGGTGGGAGTATCGAGGATGAGAATCTTGGGTTCGGTGAGAATCCACTTGGCGAGGACCACTTTTTGCTGGTTGCCTCCAGAAAGAGAGCGTACCGGCGCTTCGATATCGGCCACTTTAATTCCGAAGGCCAGCACCGTTTCTTCGGCAAAGGCGTGCTTTTCCCGAGGAGGAACGAAAAGTCCTCGTCTCTTCAGTTGCTCAAAAACGGTAATGACCAAATTGTTCTCCACGCTCTGATCCAAAACCAAGCCCTGCAACAAGCGATTCTCGGGAACGTATCCGATCCCGTATTGGATGGCTTCCTGCACCGAACGGGCACGGAATCTCTTTCCGTCCACAAAAATCGCCCCCTCATCCGGAGGGTTCAAACCGAAAAGGGAGAGAGCAATTTCCGTCCGTCCCGAACCCCGCGGACCGATGAGACCCAACACTTCCCCCCTCCGAAGGGTAAAGGAAACTTCATGGTACTGGTTGGTACGACTCAAACGCTCCACCCGGAGGATTTCTGGTCGATTCTCTTGAAGCATAACCTCCCGCGTAAAGGCAAGCTTTTTCCCGGTCATGAGAAAGGAGAGCTCGTCACGGGTCAATCCTTGCGCCACAAAAGTTCCCACCTTTTTCCCGTCACGGATAACCGTCACCCGGTCTCCAATCTCCAGAACTTCATCGAGACGATGACTGATGAAGAGAACGGCAATCCCCTTGCTTTTGAGTTCTCGGAGGAAGGCAAAGAGACGATTCACCTCTTTCCAGGTGAGGGAAGAAGTCGGTTCATCCAGAATGATGAGCCGGGCATCACTGGCGATGGCTCGACATATCGCCACGAGCTGCTGATCGGCAACCGAGAGTTTGCGCACTTCCGTATCCGGATGGAGGGTAATTCCCAATTTCTCCATCACTTCCATTCCCCGCTTGCGGATCTTCTTCCAATCCACGAAAGAGCGAGGCTCAAGGTAGAAGTGTGAAGCAATGTTCTCGGCCACCGAAAGATTGGGGAACAGAGAGAGGTCTTGATGGACCACGTGGATACCCAAACGATAGGCTTCGAAAGGACGGAGAGAGGAATACGGTTTCCCATCGATAACCATCTCTGCTCCTCCCTCCGGAGCGACCACCCCGGTCACGATTTTGACCAGGGTACTCTTCCCCGAACCATTTTCTCCCACGAGACAATGGACTTCGCCCCGGATAATTTCAAAATCAACCTTGTCTAAGGCTCGCACCCCTCCGAAGCGTTTACTCACCTGTCGCAAGAGTAAAAAGGGTTCCTTTTCCGAAACAGGTTGGTTCACAGCGGATTCCATGGGAATGCCTCAAAAATGCTCTTGGGGGAAGACCTTCCCCCAAGAGCATAGAATGAGAAGCTTTTAGAATCCGAGCTTTTCTGCAGCTTCGGCGTTCCCCATGATCTTGGTCTGGTTGACGATAATAACCTTATCCTGAACGTCAATAGTTCCAAGACTTGGAATCTCCAAGCCCGGTTTAATTTCTTTCCCATCCAAAATTTGTTTGGCAATATACACCATAGCGTAGCCAGCATCTTTGGGATCCCAAAGTTGCGCCCAGTCGACTGCCCCGGTAGCAAGATACGGCGCCACCGTAGAAGGAATGGCACTTCCAACCACGATGACCTTATTTTCCATACCCTTTTCTGCTACCGCCTGTGCCGCACCGATCGGTCCCAGACTCCCCCATCCGATCACTGCCTTGAACTGCTCACCGTAAGTAGTCATGAGGTCCAATACTGCCGCCCGCGAGGCCTCAACACTCTCTGCGGTGGGAAGACGAGAAGTCAACTCTTTTAGGAAAGGATACTTCTCTTTCGCGTACTCTAAGGCCACATCTGCCCAGAAGTTGTGGAGAGGCACGGTGAGACTACCCACCAACATGACAAAACCGGCAGGGTTCTCAGGGCTATACTTACTGATTTCTCCACTCTCTTCCAGCTCTCGCACGATGGCGTCAACAGGGTTTTTACCGTACTGAACGCTGTCGATGGTTTCTACGTCCCAATCGATAGCCTCGGTTTCGAAAGGAGATTCATGAGTGAGAACGACAATTCCCTTCTCACGAGCCCTGGTAAACACGGGAACTAAAGCCTTCGCATCGTTCGGTACTACACAAATCGCATCTACCCCGCGCGTAACCAAATCTTCCACCATCTGCACCTGAGGTGCAGGATCGGCGGTGGAAGGACCGATGAGGTAAGCATTGACACCCAATTCCTTCGCCGCTTGATCGACTCCTTCTGCCATACGGTTAAACCAAGGAATCCCTGCAATCTTTACCACTACGGCGATCTCGTATTTCTCTTGAGCGAAGGAAACACCCACGAGGCTCACGACACCGAGCACCACAACGAGAAGAAACCAAAACCACTTCATTCCATCCACCTCCTTAAAATATCCCCTTTCTATTCTATTTTTTTCACTACTAACTGTCAATGAGAGGAGAAAAGGGAGTAAATTGACATCCTCCTTTTTCGTGTCTACACTAAGAGAAGGGACGATTTTTTGGGAACTTCTGAGCGATATAAAAAATACTATGATATGAAGGAAGGGAGGTTGAAGAATGCTTTATGATTCAGACCATCGGGCTCACCAAAGAATTCAACGGTTTTAAGGCAGTAGATAACCTCGATCTCCGGGTAGAAAAGGGTGATATTTACGGGTTTCTTGGTCCCAACGGAGCGGGGAAGAGCACCACGATTATGATGCTCCTCGGTCTCATCCCTCCAACTAAGGGAGAGATTTACCTCTTGGGTGAACCTTTTCATCCTCGGAATGTAGCGGTGAAAAGGAGAATCGGCGTGGTAGCAGAAAACCAATACTTTTACAAAGAAATGACCGCTCAAGAATACTTGATCTTTTTCGCCGAACTCTACCAAGTTCCGAACTCGCAAAAGCGCATTGATAGCCTCCTTGAGGCAGTAGGCCTCTCCAACGATCGGAATAAGAAGCTGGGTGCCTATTCCAAAGGGATGCAGCAGAAACTCGCTTTTGCCCGAGCTCTCTTGCATGACCCAGAACTCCTGATCCTCGACGAACCAGTGGCCAATTTAGACCCTACGAGCATCAAACAAATTCGTGACCTCATTGAAGAGGAAAACCGTTTAGGCCGAACCGTTTTCGTTTCCTCTCACCTCCTCTCCGAGGTAGAGCGACTGTGCAAAAAGGTGGCCATCATCAATCGCGGAAAACTCTTAGCAGAAGATACCATGGAAAATATCAAACGGAAACTCACCGATACCATCCTCTTAGAGATCGAATTGAACCGGGAGATCAGCGAGGTCGGGAAGGAACTGACCCAATTTCCCTTCGTCAAAAATTGGCACGCCGAAGGACACCGGATCGAAGTAGAACTCGAAACCGACCGTGACCACCGAGGCGAAATCTCCCGTTTCTTCTATGAGAAAGGTTTTTTGATCTTGGCCATGAAAACGAAAGAAATGAGCTTAGAGGAGGCTTTTATTACCATTACCCAGCAAAATGTTTCACTTCTCACACGGGGGGAAGACACTCATGAAAAGAAATAGAATGGCAATCCTTGTCGCTTCACTTCTCGGTATCGTTATCATCTTCCTCTTAGTGGTTTCTTATTTCACCACTCGAGTACCTTACGGAATTCTCAAAGGAAAGGTCACCGATCTCTACTCGCAAGACGTGGTCCGAAAATTAACCTTAAACATTGGGGGGCGCTCGGACATTCTCTTCCAAAGCAAAGAGTATAGAATCACCCATCTCCCCCCAGGGAAATATACCCTCACCGCCGAAGCTCCTCATTACCACCCCGTCACGCAAGAGTTAGAAATCAAGCGAGGCGAGAATGTTTTCGACTTCACTATGGAAGGAAAAGAAATACCGGGCTTAGCTGGCATCATTTGTTTTACCGATCCCACCAACCGGGGGATTGAAATCGAAATCCGGTTCAAAGATGCCCAAGGAGTAGGTATTTCTGATTTTCCCGGCTTACCTCTCCAATTAGAGGGGAAACTCTACGTTCGAGAAGGAGACGCAGACAATTTCTCTCGTGGGAGGCCCATCTTTTCCGGTCCCATCGAGCTCTTCTGGGATCCCAAGGCTTATCTCGCCCGTAATAAAGGTCTCATTCCCTGGAGTAAAATCCAAGTAGAGGAGAAAGAACAGTATGGCCTCTTGGAGCTCCTCCTGCACACCCCTCAGGGTGATTTTGAGGATACCATTGAGGATGTGGAACTCAAGTTAAAGGAGGAAGGCGCACAATGATGAAAAACGGCAAAGTGATGAAGACTCTCTTGAAACGGGATTTACTTTACGCTCTGTATAGTTGGGGGTATTACGGAGCGATTTTCGCCTCTTTCCTTGCTTCTTCTTTCCTCCTCAAAAATTTCCTGGATGCCATCCGCGAGGAAGATATTTTAGTCTCTGCCTTTCCGTTGAACTATCCCCTCTACATTACCCTCATCGTCATCTCTCTCTATCTCGTGATCATGTCGGCGATCTCCATTTCCCGGGAGCGCGAGCAGGGAACCTTAGAGGTGCTCTTCTACGGACCGGTAACACCGGCGAGTTTTCTGTGGAGTAGATACCTCAAAGATCTCACCTTGGGAATCCTGGCCCTGGCTTTCACCGCTCTCTACTTCTATGTGGCAAGCGTTCTCACCAACCTCGGTTTTACCATCGGGCTCGCAAAAGCACTCATTATGGGTATTTTCCTCATCTCCTGTGTGGTGAGTTTCGGACTCTTTATCTCCTCACTCACCGGGAGAATGCGGAGCTCCATCATCACCCTCATGGCCATTTTGGGTGCCTTTCTCGCCATTCAGTTCGTTTACAATATGCTCCTCGGGATCGAAAAAGAGTCGCTCTCCCCGTCACTCCTCTACCTGCGCCAAACCACCTCTTACCTCTTCCGAGGAATTAATTGGATTTCTCCTTTTGCCTACCTGAGTAGAGGGTTAGATAGCGTCATCCTCGAAAATCGGACGCTCTACGTTACCCACGTGCTCTACTGCGTGATTTACTCGCTCGTATTCGTTTTTCTCTCCATTTACACCATGGGGAAGAGGGGGGTCAAAGCATGAAGTGGTATCGGTACGGAGTATTACTGTTAGTCGGTATGCTCACCCTTGGCGGATCGTTGGCCATCGCCCAACCAGAATCTCCTTTCAAAGAGCAACTCGTGTATTCTCTCACTTCTTTCAACGGGTCCTCCTTCAGTAAGAATTTCTGTCCCCAAAGCGAAGACACGATTTACCTCATCGCCCATGAGAATAGTGTGGTTACCCCGGTAAAAACGATCGTCTACTATTGGCCGATAACCCGCCGCTATATGGCCGGTTTCAGTACGCTCAACGAGAGAATCAACGGCAAACTGGAGATTGTGCACAACGGAAAAGTTATCGCCACCCAACCCGAACAAAAATACGTTCTCTACTATCCCAAGGGGTATTGGTCGGAGAAAGCGGTCATGTACTTAGACGAAGAGGCAGAGAATTACTATAAGAAGTACAAACAGGCAGTAGACGTCTTCAATCAAAAGCTCCGTGAGTACTACCAAGCCATGGAACGATACCGGGAAGTACTCAACCGATTCTTTGAAGAGGTACGGAGACGTCGCGAAGCCGGCGAAGAAGGACCGCTCAATATTCCCATTCCCAAAGAACCCAAGGCCCCCGATTTTGTCGACTTTTACACCTCTGAACCTGCTTCTGGGTTTATCCTCAACCTCCCTCCCGGGAAATACGAAATTCGCTTGCGTCGGGACGACGGGACTATTTTCGAAGGGAGCGAAAAGAAACTCTTCGTTTTTACTTCCCGCCGCAAGGGTGGTGTAGGTTATGAAATTATCCCCGGTAACCGCTGGACGAAAAAAGAAAATTGTGACGACCCGTCTTGGATCATCCACGCGGTGGGGAAAAACGACCTCTACTTCAACCCTTATAAACAGGAAGAATACAACGAGCTCTACTACAACAAACTGGTTGATCCCCAAGAGATTGGCCGCCTGGAGCGATTCAAATGGGTCCATATTGACCCCATAGAGAACGTTACCCTCCTCTTCGGGAGGGGGAAAGAAATTCTCCAAACCGTGGAGAGAACCCCCTATTTCGTCAAGCAAATTCCCGGACCGGAATTAGGATACGAAATCATCCAGTACGATGAGGAGCTCAAAAAGAAGGGGTATCAGCCTACTTTTGAAAGCTATAAAGTGAGTCTCCCCCCTCATCTCCCCAAAACCGATTACCAAATTTCGTTGGTCTCAAGCGGTAGTGGACAACCGGAGGAAAAGAGCGAACGCACCGTACGCATGCTGAAGAAAGAAAACGCTCCTTACCTTTACCTGGTCGCTTTTCTCCCCCTCTTTGTCGGTGTCGTTACCATAATTGGAAGGGCAACCAAAATAGAAAAATAGTGGGAGGGGTGAGTCCCCTCCCGGCCAAAGGGAGCATAGTTGAGCAATATATCTCCTCCACTCCTCGTCAAACCAGGTTTCTCATGCTACAATGAATAAAAAATCTTGGAGGGGTCGAAAATGGCGATTGCGCAATTCTTGGAAGAGGAACGAGTGAGTGTAACCATGGCAATTCTTGCGGTCATTTTCGTCGTTTCGGCGGTAGGTGTAGCCTTCGCTGGAATGATGATGACCTTTAGTGCCCTAATCATGGGGCAAGTCCCGGTGGCAAGTATAGGCGTTACCGCCTTTACCCTGGTCTTTGGCATTATCAGTGGAATCCTGCAAGTGATCGTTCTCTACCAGTGGTCGAAGGTAATGAATCAGAACATCACCAACACCGAGCGAGTATTTCAGAGCATCAAAGAGCGATTGGAAGACCCCCTGCGAGGAGAGATAGGATTTTTCCTCTCCCGAGTCGAGGAATTCCGGGTGATCACCTGGCCCTTTTGGATCTACGTGGTCACCTACATTATCGGTCTCTTTACCGGGATGTACGCTCTCCTCTTCTACCTCATCGGGTTTATCTTCGTTGCCGTATACCTTTCGAGCATTTTCAAATCGGCGAATAAACTCTCCGATCTCAAGGACAAGATTTACCGTTACCTCCAAGAAAAGAAGCATATGATGATCGAAGGAGAAGTATATCGCATTAAACGCTACAACATCATCGTTTTTATCATCCTGAGCATTATTACCTTTGCCATTTACTGGTTGTACGTCTTAGTGAAACTGAGTGTAGAGATTAACCGTTATGTAGAAACTGACGAGACCATCCGTGCCCGTATCGAGCAAGCTTTTCTCCAACCGTGATGATTGCCTACCTCATTGCGCTCAATTTTCTCTTCTTTCTCGCCACCGTGTTAAGCGGTGGCTTTTCTCTCCCTAATCTCCTGCGCTGGGGAGCAAAGTTTGGCCCCCTCATTGCTGGAGGAGAATGGCAGAGATTGCTCATCTGCATTTTCCTCCATGGCAACCTTTGGCACCTCTTCTTCAATACCTATGCCCTTTTTCAGCTGGGAAGACTCACCGAGAGCGTTTATGGACCACGAAAATTCTTAGCGATTTATATCGCCTCAGGCACCGTGGGAAGTATCTTCTCGTTTCTTCTCAACTTTGAGCGGGTTGGAGTGGGAGCAAGCGGAGCCATTTTTGGGTTGGCGGGCGCGCTCTTCGCTGGAGGCATCAAGTACCGCAATACCTCCTTGCACCGTTTAGGAATGAGTATCCTCCCTTTCATACTCATTAACTTAGCCATTGGTTTCACCGTTCCCGCGATTGACAATGCCGCCCACATCGGAGGACTCTTAGGAGGAATGCTTTTAGGATGGATCGTCACCCCGGGAACACCGTGGAAACAGTGGGGAAAATATGCCGAAGAAGTGGTCTATTGTGTGCTCATCGGTTTTGTTGCCTTCAGCATGATCACTTTCTTTTTCCCCTCCTTCTCTTTGGGGAGAGCTCCCCTCGACCAAATTATCACCTTCCATAACCGTACCCAAGAGATTCTCGCGAGCATTGAAAATGGGCAAATCCCTCCTCTTTCTGCGATACAAAATCTCTCCCCTCCCGACCGCAAAGCCCACCACATTAAAGAACTCTTGCGTCGCTTTGTCGAGGAAGATCAGGAAAGAGTTTCTCTCTTAGAGGAAATAGAGCATTCCTTTTCCACCTGGAGAGAGGAAATTATCAAAAAATACCAGGGTATTATCATCGAAACACCATAGGTGATGTTATGATGACCCTTCTCATCGCTCTCCTTCTTGGTCTTTTCATCGGAACGCTTCGGAGCACTCCCCAGAAAGTAACTGATATGCGACATACCCTTCTCAAAGGAGGTATAGTCTTCCTCATCTTTACTATGGGGGTGAGTATTGGGACCAATCCCGAAATCATTCACAACCTGAAGTCAGTAGGAAGCAGAGCCTTCTTTCTTGCCCTCTCTTCAACCTTAGGGGCACTCCTCTTTGCCTTTTTCACCGAAAAATATCTCCGCCAAATAGCGCGAAAGGAGCACGAAAATGACCAAAACCATCATGGTTAGCCTCTTTCTGGGAATTGCACTGGGCTATGGGCACATCTTGCCTCCTTCCTTCACGAACCACCTCCACGTATTTACCGACTGTGCCTTATTCATCGCGGTTTTCAGCGTAGGAATGGATCTCGGGTGTAATCGAAACACTCTTCAAGAAATCCGTCAATGGGGATGGAAAATTCTTCTCTTGCCTCTCTCGGCCATGGTGGGCAGTATCGTGCTCAGTAGTATGGTCAGCCCGTTACTCAAGATCCCGATGCGCGAGAGTGCCGCTATTGTTTCCGGATTTGGATGGTACTCTCTGGCGGGGGCGATGCTCACCCACCTGGCCGGACCGTACCTTGGTACCACCGCGTTTCTGGCCAATTTGCTGCGAGAGATTTTTACCTTTTTCAGTGTCGAATGGATTTACCCGCGATTCGGTGGATGGGCAACCGTCGCCCTGGGCGGAGCAACGAGTATGGATACCACCTTAGGACTCATCTCGGAGACAAGCGAAGGGCGTCTCAACACCCTCTCCCTGACAAGCGGCGTTCTCCATTCTCTCGCGGTACCGATCTTCATCCCTTTGTGGATAAAGATGCCCTGAGGTGGCACTTCACCCAGTGGCCCGGCTCCACTTCTTGCATCTCGGGCTCTTCATGACTACATTCCTCTATTCTTTCGCCACACCGAGGATGAAAAACACACCCCGAGGGTAAATTCACCGGGCTTGGAATTTCCCCCTTAGGAATAATTTTGGTCGGCTTCAATTTCTCTTCTTCTTGAGAAACTACCGGAATAGAAGAGACGAGCATCCGAGTATAAGGGTGGAGAGGCTGTTCGAAAAAAACTTGCGCGGGGGCGAGTTCCATAATTTGCCCAAGATACATGATGGCCACGCGATGGGCAATATTGCGCATCAAACTGAGGTCATGAGTAATGAATAAATACCCTAAACCACGTTCCTTTTGAATGCGAATGAGCATGTTGATAATTTTCGCTTGTACCGAAACATCTAAAGCCGAGGTAGGCTCATCGAGCACAAGGAGAGATGGCCGAACGGCCAGAGCTCGTGCAATTGCTACCATCTGTTTTTCCCCGCCTCCTAAGACACGAGGGTATTTCAATGCATAGTCGGGAGGGAGCTCAACCATTTCGAGGAGTTCTCCAACCGCTTGTGACATCTCTTGAGCTCGAACTTTTCCGTGGATTCGTAAGGGGAGTTCCAAAATTTTTTCCACCGAACGACGAGGATTTAAAGAGGAGCCCGGGTCTTGAAAAACAATTTGTAACTCTTTTTTGAGAGAGAGGGGGCGTTTCGTATGGGACATGGTAATATCTTGCCCACGAAAGAGGATTTGCCCCCCCGTTGGACTGTACATTCCCATGATGGTATACGCAACGGTGCTTTTCCCAGAACCTGACTCACCTACCAATCCTAAGGTTTCTTGAGGGGAGAGGGCGAAGCTCACCCCCTGTGCTGCCTTTACCGTCCCTCTACTGGTCAAGAAAAACTTCTGCAAATCACGAACTTCTAAGAGTGGTTCACTCACCGTGACGCCTCCTTGTAGAGAAGACATGCCACCCGGCGTCCGGAGAGGTCATAGAGAGGGGGCTTCTCCTGCTCACAGATTTTCATTCGATATGTACACCGCGGATGGAAACGACATCCTGGAGGTGGTTGGAAATAATCGGGAATTCGCCCCGGAATTCCCTCCGCAATTCCTTCCCCAGTCAATTTAGGCACACACCGCAAAAGGGCTTGGGTGTAAGGGTGAAGCGGTTGAGCAAAAAGTTCTTGGGTTGAAGCCTCTTCGACAATGGTTCCGGCGTACATCACCCACACTCTTTCGGTCCAATCACGGATCACTCCCAGAGAATGAGAGATCAAAATAACCGCCATCTTTCGCTCTTCGGCCAGACGGTGAATAAGGCGCAAAATCTGATCTTGAATAGTGACGTCCAAAGAGGTTCCAGGTTCATCGGCAATGAGGAGTTCCTTCGGACACGCCAAGGCTAAGGCGATACACACCCGCTGACGCATACCCCCAGAAAGCTGAATCGGATAGCTTTCAAGAATCCGTGCCGGGTCGGGAAGAGCCACTTCTTCCAAAGCTTGCAAGGCAATCTCACGGAGAGAATGCCGATCTTCGTTTCTTCCGACCGCGTAACGAATCGCATCAAGAAGTTGTTCTCCCACGGTGAAAACGGGTTCAGGGCAGCAGTGGGATCCTGAAAAATCATGGCTATTTCTTGACGGCGTAATCGTTCCATCTCTCCAGGCTCCATGCGCAAAACATCTTTCCCTTTAAAGAGAATTCTCCCTCCCTTCACTACTCCCGGAGGTTGGGGAAGAATTCTCATAATGGTCTTCATGGTAGTGGTTTTGCCACAACCAGTTTCTCCGACTAATCCTACTTTCTCCCGAGGGGATACGTTCAAATGAACTCTATCTAAAACCTGCAAATACCCTCCGTAGACGCGAAAGTGAACCGAGAGGTCATGAACTTCAAGGAGTGGCGAAGACATTATTTATGCTTCCTCCAACGAGAAGAGATCGCTGATTCCGTCACCAAGGAGGTTAAAACCTAAAACAATGAGCATGATTGCCAACCCTGGAAAAACAGCAATCCACCAGTATTCGGGAAGATACCGTGCCCCATCAGATACCATGGTTCCCAAGGCAGGTTTGGGAGGTTGTTCTCCTAAACCCACAAAACTCAAGGCTACCCCGATCAGGATGACCCATCCCATATCCAAGGTCATTTTGGTCAAGATAGTAGACACACAATTGGGGAGTATTTCACGAAAGAGGATGTGCCATTTGCTTGCGCCTAAGAGTTCTGCTGATTGGACGAAATACTCGTTACGCAGGGAGGTAGCCATGCCATACACTAACGCGCGTACCAAGGCCACCACATCACTGATACGGCAATCATGGCATTGGTCAGATTCGGTTTCAACACCGAGGTAATTGCTAAAGCCAAGATCAAAGAAGGAACAGAAAGAAAAATATCGGTGATGCGCATGATGAGCACGTCAAGCCACGATTCTTTAAAGTATCCGGCCACTAAACCCAGTGTAACCCCTACCGATACTACAATGGCCAACACCACCATGCCCATCAGGAGAGAGGATCGAAAAGCAAAAAACACACGACTCAAGATATCCCGCCCAAAAGCATCAGTCCCAAAAAGGTGAACGAGGGAGGGAGGCTGATTGGCTTCATCATAATTCACGTATGGTCCGGCATGAGTAGGGTAAGGAGCTACCCAAGGAGCAAAGAGAGCACAAAACACAATCCCACATACAATGAATAACCCCACCGTAGGGAGTGGATTCCGTGAAAATTTATACCACCATTTTCCCCATGTGGTTCTCTTCCTTGTGTTCATTTATTCCCCCCTGGCCACCAGACGAATCCGGGGATCGAGATAAGCAACCAAGAGATCGACGATGATATTCACCACCGTGAAAACAATTCCCAATACCATTACCACTGCCACAATGGCTTCCACATCTTTGCGTAACATCACGTTAATCCCATAACGTGAGAGTCCCGGCCAATTAAAGAGGAGTTCGACCAAAAAGGCGTTACCGATGAGTGAAGCAAAATCAAGACCCAAAATGGAAACCGTTGGAATCACCGAAGGTTTGAAGAGATACCTGGCAAACACCACTCGTTCAGGAACACCATAGGCACGAGCTGCACTCACGTAATCTTTCTTCGCATTTTCTAACATACTGGAACGGGTAATACGGGCCTCTTGGAAAAGCCCTCCCAAGGACAAACTCACTCCGGGGAGAAAGAGATGCTTGAGTGCATCCCAAAAAGCGTGAAAATGACCGGTCAGCAAACTGTCTAAGGTGAGTAAACCGGTGATCCGAGGAGGTACCGTAACCCCGGGTGTGAGGCGACCGATGGTAGGGAAAATTTCGTAATACATACCAAATACTAAAAGAAGCACGATGGCTACTACAAAGGCAGGAGTGGCAATACCAAGGTAAGAAAGTACTCGCACGAGATCATCAATCCAGGTATTCGCATGGCGAGCAGAAAGGATACCGAGGAGTAAACCAAAAAGGGTCATAAAAACGCCGGCAAACAGAGCCAATTCCAGGGTAGCGGGGAGAAACTCTTTTACATCCTCAACCACCGGACGGCGAGTGAAGAGTGACTCACCGAAGTCACCCTGGGCTACCGATTTGAGCCAATAAAGATATTGGATGTAAATGGGTTTATCAAGATGCAAGCGAGCCCTTAAAGCCTCTACTGCTTCTTGCGAGGCTCGAGGACCCAAGGCGGCGTGCCGGATCACCCGGTACTAAACGGGCAATGATAAAAACGACGATCGACAATCCCAAGAGGACAAAAAATGAATACCCCAAACGACGCAAAAGATACCGTGAAAAATTCATTCTTCTTTCCTCGCTCTATCTCCAAAAAAAGAGGGCTCCTTCGAGCCCTCCCTACTAAGGAAATTCTACCCGATAGCCTACTTCTTCTGCAAGAGTTCTTCCCGCTTTTCCGGATAAACCTTCATATCTACCATGTAGTGATTATAACCCATCACCGGATTCACTTTTTCACCTCTTTCTGCCCGTTCTGCCGCAATCCAGTCAAGATAGGCATCCTGGTAAGCATAATTCTCTGGCTGGTCGATGAGGAAGAGGGACGGACAGAGCTCTACTACGTAATCTTGAATTTGGCGATACTTGACAAAACGTTCTTCATCGTTCACCGTGGCAATGGCATCCTCGATCATCTTATCTAACTCTGGGTCTTGTAACCACTCGGTCTGTTCCCAAGTCCCGGCCGAAGAGGAATGATATTTAGATTGAATCATCGAACCCGCTTCAGCATAGTGGGGAGAAACGAAAATGAGATACATATTGGCGGTGGTTTCAGGTTTGGCAACCTCTTCCATGATTTTCATCCACGGCGTTTTAATCACGTTGACGGTAATACCAATTTCGCTCGCGTTCGACTGAATGAGTAAAGCTACCTTTTCTTCATCGGGAACTTCGGCACACCACACTAAATCGACCGGGTATTTATCGAGCTCCTGAGCATATTTAGACTGAGCCAACTCTTCTTTGGCTTTTTCAAGATTGCGGGTATATTGATACACATCCGGATTGTGGCCGGGGAGAATGAAAGAAACAGGTCCCTGTGCTTGTCTTGCACCAGGGAAAATTTGCTTGGCAATGGCTTCATAATCAACAATGTACGCCAAGGCTTTGCGGAAATGAACGTCATCGGTAGGAGGTTTTTGGGTGTGCATCATGCAGTAGAAGGTGCTTCCTCCAAAGAGTTTAGCGACTTTAACACCTTCGAGCTTCTCCATGGCTTCGTAAAACTCTGCCGGTTGGCGAAAATCGGAAATTTCGAGCTCTCTCTTTTTCATCAGAGTGCGGACGGTCGCAGTCTCGGTAGTTCCAATGAATTTAAATTCTTGAGGAGCATCCGCGTCAAACTGCTTCCAATAGTCGGGGAATCTCACCGCGTGGAGATATTCTTCCAATTTCATCTCTTTCACCATGTAGGGACCGGAACCGGCATCATTGGTGAGAAGCCATTTCTTGCCGTAGTCACCGTATTCCCCGTATTCCCCGTTCTTCTCGATATGGGCCAAAACCTCTTCCTTATCGAGGATGTAAAGACGCACCAAAGCGTAGAGAAAAGGACCGAACGGCTCTTTTAAGGTGAATCGAACCGTGTAATCATCAACGGCCTCAACCTTATCAACTACCGGCTTAAAAATATAGCTATACCCTTGACCGATGGCTAAAAGCCTTTCCATGCTGAACACAACATCGTCAGCTTTCAATTCCCTTCCACTATGAAATTTCACTCCCTGACGGAGGTAAAAAGTATACGTCAAGTGGTCGTCGGAAACCTCCCAGGAAGTTGCAAGATGAGGAACGATCTCTCCGTCATAGGTTGGGAACACCAAAGTGTCATAGAGATTGGCTAAGGAAACCGAGCTAGAAAAATCATTTCCAATCGCTGGATCGATATAGGTCGGCCAAGCCTCGGTAAAGCGCACAATTTTCTGCGACTCGGCAAGTGCTCCACTCCCCACTCCCAGAACAAGAAACAAGGTGACCAAAACCAACCATTTCCCTCACATACCGACTCCCCCTTTCCGCTCTACACGGTGAAAATACCTTTTTCCATAATGACTCTGCCATCAAATTTGACCGTAGGATCACAAATAATTCCATCGTTATGGGTTTTCGCTTCAATGACCCCGCCCATATCGACATTCATCCCTAAGGCGATATGAATGGTACGAAATGCCTTTTCATCCTCCAAAATATTTCCGGTGACTCGCGCTTTGGGATTCGTGCCGATGCCGAGTTCGCCGATCATGTAAGAATTGGGATCGTCGAGGTTACGGAGAAATTGAAGGAAGGCCTTCGCCTCTCTCCCGCCCTCGATCCGGGTTACTTTTCCCCGTTCAATGACAAGACGAATGGGTTCACTGAGTATCCCGAGAGGAGACATGGACCCATCAATGACCGCTATCCCTTCTACCGAGTCTTCAACCGGAGCAACATAGACCTCGCCGGCGGGCAAATTACCCCATCGCCCCTTTTCACGATACAGTCCATCATCAGGAGGAGTTCCCGGTTTCCGCCCCACAAGGCTCATCCGCAAGGACGTCCCCTTCTCGCTCGCAATTTCTACCTCTTTGGTCTCTTCAAGAAGGCGGTTGAGCTTCCAGCTCAACTCCGATACCTCCTTATAGTTAGCGGTCATCGCCCCAACCGTCATCATGTCTTCGGTGAGACCAGGCATACTGGCAACCCGGACTCCTTTTTCCGTAGCCCGCATGCGGGCGTGGGTATGGGTAAGGCTCATCGTGGTCACAAGGAGTGCCACATCGCAAGCTTCCAAGGCTGCGGCGATTTCTTGCGGCGGCTCTTCGGCGTGGTGGGAACGAGGAGCCATCAAAAACAAGGTAGCATCAATTCCTAAGGCGTGTGAGGCCAAGAGAAAGGACTGCGCCAAAGAAATTTTGCCGGTATCGGTCACGATGAGCACCCGTTCTTCCGGCTTCGCGCCCATACAATCTCGGACCGCAATCATAGCCCCTCTCATTAAGGGCGTGATATTCATGCCACTCCCTCCTATCCTCTTCCCAGTTGGCGAGCGAGCTTCCGAAGTTTTGCATCGACCACCTGTCCTCGATCGATAATGAGAACACCATCTAACCATACTGAGGTATTGAGACAAATACCGTCAGAATGAGAAGGGGCAGGAATGCCGTGAGGAGGAATCAAAATGGCACCAATATTCCCCACGCCCCACTCGGTACACCCCCACACTCGTTCGTCTTCGAGAATATCTCCGGTTAACTTCGCTCCGGGATGAAAACCATAACAGACATGAGCCATCTGAAACATCTGCGGATGGTTAAAGCTATGGAGCCACGATTCAAAGTCTTGGGCTTCTTTTCCTCCCTCTATTTTGACAATCTTTCCTCGCTCTACCACCAAACGAATGGGTTCCCGTAGAATTCCAACCGGGGGCACTACCGACCCATCAAAGACAATCACACCGTTAATGGTGCCAAGTTTGGGCGACCAAGCAACCTGTCCCGCCATCATATGTGAACCAGGAGTATCAGCATACCCCAACTCACAGTTCACAGGATGATTGGGGTCGTTTTCGAATTCCACTTCTTCTCCCGCCGGTGTAGTCATACGGACCTTTTTCGCCCCGCGAGTCATTTCCACCAGTCGCTCTTCGAATTCTCGCAACACTGGATAATTGACCCGACCGATACAACGAATCATCATATCCACATTCATTCCCACAAGACACAAATGTCTCAGTCGAGGATTACGCTTTAGAGCAACGTCGTAGGGCGTCGAATACAAAAGCCACTGATTATTAAATTCTACCCAGGCGTCCACCGAAGTGAGCAAAGCGGTAAGAGCATCCATGGGGAGCATACTATCTGCTGCTTTGCCCACCCCCAAAGGCGCGGGATCCAAGTTACTATTGGTTTTGCTCCCAATGCGAAAGCAGCACTCGCGGTAGCATCGACGACTCGTTCATCACTTTCCGTATCGGCAGTGATGAGGAAAGTCTCTCCTTCCTTCAGCTTAAAAAGTTCTTTGGTGAGAATCAAGGCTGCTTTCCCTAATTCGTACTCATAGAGCTTGGGCAAATACCATCACTCCCTTCTAAATTCTTTGGATATCCTTGATATCACCTCAACATGATGGGAATTTCAAAGGTAGTGTTCTTCCCTCCCAACCGATCATTCACCACGACCACCAAAACATACTCTCCCGGAGGAACCTCATCGAGATGGAAAGAGAGATTGAAAAAAACCTCAAAGACCGGGGTTAAGGTAATATAGCGAAAAGAGAGAAATTCTTTCTGTTCAAAAAGAAGATTTCTTTCCTGACCATACAATTGGGCATCCAAGACCAAAAAGATGTGATAGGCACCATCTTCAACCAAAATGGTGTAATTCTTGGGTTCGGCGTAGGCAAGTATTTCCTCACCTTGAGCGTAGAGACGAGAATTCCGCGGGCGAAAGTATCCAAATCCTCCCGCCGATTCCTCAATCAGGGTGACATTTTCCACCCGTAAGGGTAACTGGTTCCACAAGAGTAATCGTACTTCCTCAAGGAGTTTCTGGGCATCTTCTCCCTGTCCCTGCTCTAAGAGAGCGACTGCTTTTTGCAAAAGGTCCACTTCTCCTTGGGCCAAAAGAGTACTTGAACACGCCCCCAAAAACACGCATAACACTGCGATCCACACCATCTTCCTTACCATTCTTTTCCCCTCCTTTTCTAAGAACTTTCTTCCATTATACACAAAATATGGTAGGAAGAGGATTATTTCTCTCTCTTTTCTATCGGAAGAAAAAGATATACAATAGGAACGCTATGAAAGAAAAGGTTTTAGTGATCCGTCGAGCTCAAGAAAGAGATCTTCCCCAAATTACCGCTATTTACAACGAGGCGGTTCTCTATACCATAGCCACCTTTCACCTCTACCCTCGTTCCTTAGAAGAGCAGAAACAATGGTATGAAGAACATAGCGAGAAATATCCCCTTTTGGTCGCCGAAGAAGGCGGCATGGTGATTGCCTGGGCTTGTTTGAGTCCCTATTCCGAACGGGAAGGATACCAGTATACGGTTTCCGACTCCGTCTACGTTCGAGAAGAGTTTCGCCGTCAACGCATCGGATATGAACTCTTGAGTTATCTCTTAGAGGAAGCGAAACGCATCGGCTACCATTCGGTGCTCGCTTTCATTGCCCGAGAGAACCTTCCGAGCATCAAATTACACGAAAAGTTAGGGTTCCGATTATGCGGAATCATGAGAGAAGTAGGGTACAAATTCGATAGATGGGTTGATGTATGCATTTACCAAAAAATGATCGACGAGAGAGGAGAGAGAAACCTCGAAGGGGGAAGACATGCGTAACCGAGATATCTTGGAAAAAAAATTCCCCAAAAAAGAGATTAAATCTCGCTTGGGAAAAGATGGTAAGGAACTCTATTATCTTGAAACTCTCTCGATTATCAAGCGACTGAATGAGGCTTTCGAGGGAGAATGGTCGTTCGAGATTAAGGAAAAAGCCATCGATCTTGAGAGGGGATACGTGTGGGTTTTAGGCCGACTCACCTGCGGAAATGTGGTGAAGGAGCAGTTTGGCTTTAAGGCATTCTCGTCTGACCGTCAAGGAGGACTGGTCGATTTCGGTGACGATCTCAAAGCGGCTGCCTCTGACGCACTGAAAAAATGCGCTACGCTCCTTGGTGTGGGTTTATACCTCTATCAAGAAGAAGAGGAGGCTTCTTTGCCCCGTCTTGCTTCGGAAAAACAGAAGCAATTCATTCGCACGCTTCTCAAATCCAAGGGGAAAACCATCCCCGAAGAAACCCTTCACCAATTAACTTTTCAGGAAGCCTCGGAACTCATTGACAAGCTCAAAAAAGAAGAAGCTCATTAAAGGAGGCGAGAACCATGGTGTTTTGGGGTCGACTTTTCGCGTTTCTCTTGGGATTGCTTTTAGTCCTCATTGCGTTGAGTATCGCTACCGTTATCTTCAATATTATCCCGGTGATCACGGTTCAAGAGTGGGTTACTTCCTTTTACCTCTTCTTTCGCCTCAACATCTTTTTCCAGATTTTAGGTCTTCTTGTGGTGGTAGCTTTCCTTGGGGTCGCCTTTTTCCTGTTTCGTTTCCTTTTGCCCTCGCGTGACAAGACGGTTACCTACGCTACCAGCGAAGGAGAGGTAAAAATTTCTTTTGAATCAATCAAAGCCTTGGCTGAAGAAGCTCTCAAAGGGTTCAGCGAAATTATTTCCACCGAATCACAGGTGGAAAAAAGAGGGAATAACCTCATTCTTTCGCTCATCCTGGGGGTCAAACCTGACACTTCCATTCCCGAACTTTCTGCCGCGGTGAAGAGCAAGGTGAGAGAGAGAATCGAACGGCAAACGGGTATCGCCCTTTCAGACATTTATTTATCCGTCGACCTAAAAAAAGAAGAGGCGATCTAAAAGCCGCAAAAAACCAAACCCTCGCCAGTAGAAAAGGAGGGTAACGAGAAAGAGGGTCACAAGAGTAGTCACTTCTTCTTTGAGGATAATTCGCCAGGAGAAGGTCTGTTTTTCCCCTCGATACGGAGGAAGACGCCATCCAAAGGCAGGAACGCATTCTCGGTAGAGGCGATACTTGTCCTGAAATCTTTCTTCAAGAAAGGCTTCTTCTGCCTTCACAATGGTACCGTAAAGTACCACGAAAAGCAACAAAAAGAGGACCGTTGACCACCACAATCCGGAGAGGAAGGTAATGCCTATACCAATAATGCCATTGGCAAGGTACAAAGGATTGCGCATGTAGGCATATGGCCCAGAGGTAACTAATTGGCATACTTCGCTTTCCATATCCCCCCGGTAATTCTTGATATACCCTACTCCCCAAAGACGCAAAATTTCTCCTCCCAGGACAAGCAATAACCCGTAACTGAAGAGAGACCAACAAGGACGCGCCAAGCAAAAAACCAAAAACCCTACTCCCCCCCAGACAAGACCACGATAGGGGAAAAGCTTTCGACCGATTACGGTCACAAGCGAGCTATGACTCTCCACAATTCGTCCTGCGGACATGTGGTAACCTCCTCGATTCTACCGTCTTTCCGCCGAATTTTCATCGACCGACAAGCAGTCACCACTCCAATCTCAAAAACAGGGATAGAAAGAGCCTCGAGGGTAGACATAATTTCACGAGGGGAAGGAGTGAAGACGAGTAGAGTTCCACTGGAAATCAAACGTAAGGGGTCAATGTGAAAGTAGTGGGCGATACTTTCCGTTTCGGGAAAAACGAAAACCCGTTGTTCCTCGATTTCAAAACCGAGTCCCCTCCCCGAACACACTTCCCACAGGGCACCTAAGAGTCCTCCCTCGGTAACATCATGCAAACAATGAGGCTTGAGAGGTAAAATTACCCGCGCTTCAGGAAAGACACTCATCATGGAGAGGAATCCCTTCGCTCTCTCCGCGAAACGAGCACCAAAGGCTTCTTGTAACTCGCTTTCTCTCTCCCAGGCTAAAATAGCCGTCCCCTCGATACCCACCCCTTTGGTGATAAGGATAGCGTCCCCAGGAGCGACCGCGGTGACGTCAGGCACAAAGCCAGGTCTCACCCTCCCTAAACCAGCACAGTGAACCAAGGGTTTGGTAACCACAGGAGAAATCTCCGTATGCCCCCCCAACACGGCGATACCGAACTCCCGGCACACGGTATCAACTTCTCGCATGATTCCTTCGATTTCCTCAGGCGAACTGTGGGGGGGAAAAATCAAGCTCAAGAGAAGAGCAACCGGCTCCGCACCGCTACATACCAAATCGTTGACCACTACTTGGACGGCAAAAATCCCCAAAAACCCAGGAGCACCGGTAATAGGGTCACAAGTCACCGCCACCAAATCCTCTCCGAAATTGACGATTCCACAGTCTCGGCCTAATCCGGCTCCGAAGAGCACTTCTTTTCGTTTTGTCCCCTGAAAGGGAAAAACAATTTTCTCCAAGAGTGGCGGGGGTAATTTCCCGAGATACACCATTTTACTCACCTTCGCGTTTAGATATGGCAACCTTTCCTTTCATGAAGGCTCCTTGATGGACGTAGAGACTCTCTGCCCTTACCTCCCCATTCACTGATCCCCCGTGAGCAAGATATAATAAGCGCGTACGGGCAATGCCCTGAAAGTTGCCTTCCACATAGAGACAATCTGCTTCAACCTCGGCAGTAGTTTTTGCCTGTTGAGCGACGATAACTACCGAGGATTTGATACGACCGATCATTTTCCCTTCTATCCTCACTAAAGCATCAGTTTCGATATCCCCCTCAAAAGAGGAACGCGTAGGGAGAAAAACGCTCACCGGAAGGCGTGAAAAAGAGTGATTAAGAGAATGACGCAGTTTCCGTGAGAGAAACTGCTTCAAACGGGCAAGAACCATCTGAGCTTCCATGTTCTCAATTATACTGAAAAAAGAGCATAAAAAAAGCCCTGGGGATAATCCCCAGGGCTTTTTCACCAAATTCCTCCTTAGAAGGACACGCTCAACTCTGCAGTGATCGTTCCGGCACCGTCGATAACGTTCCCTTGACCAAGGTTATCGTCATCACCAGCATCCCAAGTGTTGTATTCATAGCCCAAGGTCAAAGCAGTGTTCTCTGCCATATCCCAAGCGAGCTCGGCATACGCACTCCACGGCTGTACACCAGCAGGGGGCGTACTGTCATAACGACCTTCTACGGTAAGAGTAGTGTTCTTGTCCAACCACTTGTACACGAGCTGACCAGCCAAGGTGAAGCCTTGGGCAGCCATGTCATACTCTCCACCCACCGAGAGATAGGCTTCGCTGTCTTCACTATCGAGATCAAGCGGATAGTTGAGGTATCCACCGTAGATGGTAACACCACTGGTGAGTAAGTCATAGGTAACCTCGACCATTAATTCTTCTTCTTCAGCTGCATCTTCGGGAACGTAAGTAATGGTACCAGTGACCTCGCTCGTAGTTACCGCACTGGTAGAGATGGCTTGAGCGTAATCGTATTCAACGTCGAGCGTCCACTTATCAGCGCTATCTTCACTGGAGAGATCAAAGCTCGCGGCAACACCGAAACCTAACTCATCAGCATCAAAAGCACTGGGACTCGCCGCTGAAACTGCAGGGGTGAATCCAGCGG
>CAKZPS010000064.1 GCA_937139415.1 uncultured bacterium | reverse complement strand
GTGGCGGTCTCAAAGAATTTTTTTCACCAAGTGAAACGCCAAGTTTCACAATGGTTTTCCTGTCTTATCACTACAAGGGGGGACTCAAGCATAAGATGTTTGAGCACTCTTCGGAAGGCGAGGTTCACCGTGGGACGTTGCCTATATTATCCCTATGCACCTTTTGACTTTTTCTCCTCCCAAAGAGTATAATAAATACATCGTTTTCCGAAAGGAGGGGAATGGTATGCGTGGAAAGATCGTTCTTTTTCTCCCGTTTCTTGTGTCCTTGTGTGTGATCCTTGTGGGCTGTGGGGGTACTCCAACACCTTCTCCGGCGGTAACCCCTACTCCGACGCCCGGGACTGGTGCTCCCTCTATTACCATCGTTCGGGATGGGGGGTGGGGTGGGAGAATCATCCAGAGTGGGGACCCGGTCCGCTTCAACCAAAACGTCCACTTTCAGGGGACTGCTCCAAGCAGTGCGGTGATCAAAATCTACCGTGATAATACTCTGATCGACCAGATCTCGGCGGCACCAAGCGGTGAGTTTTTCTGGTTATGGAATTCTGGGACCACCGAAGGTGCCTACGTTTTCTCTTTCACCGCTACCCAAGGGAGCTTACCAGAGAGTAGTAAAACCCCCTTCACGGTTGTGGTCGACGGGACCAACCCCTACTTACAATCTCTATCGGCTAAGGCTGACGCTTCTTTGGGAGCTGCTCCCACCATCACGGTGAACTTCAACGAAGAAATCGAGGTTACAGATATGAATCTTTTCACTTTGATTGGGGTTTGGGCTTTCAACTGTGTTGTGTGTTCTCCGCCACCAAGCGTTTTCACTGTCACCCAGGTGGTGCTCAATACGGACAAAAGGAGCGTAACCCTCACCGGGAACTGGATGAGTGACTTTTTGGTTACCGGTCACCAGATTGCAGTGACTTTCAATTACCTTCCGTTAATGGGAATTACCGATAAAGCCGGAAATAATTTCAATGCTGCGCTCAACGTGGCGACTGGAGTCGTCACACCGTAATCAACGGTGTTCCCTCGCTCTATGGTGCAATACCGTAGGGTGAGGGGTAAGGGCACCTTATGGGTCGTTCCCTTCCTTTGAGGGAGGTGTGTTCTATGAGGAAAAGATATTTTCTTATAGGACTACTTGTTCCTTTTCTCCTTTTCGGTTGCACCAGTCGTCCGATTCCTCCCACGCCATCACCTGAGACACCGTTCGTGAGTGAAGTGAGCCCTAACTGTGGAGACCCAGGAGAAACGGTGCTCATCAAGGGGGCCGGCTTTGGGGATACACAAGGGTCGAGTTTCGTGACCTTCAGCGGGGTTACTGCAGTGGTCACGTCTTGGTCTTCTACCCAAATCTCAGTCCTTGTTCCTGCTACCACCACTGGGGATGTAGTCGTCACCGTGAATGGGGTAAGCAGCAACGGTGTCGGGTTTACCATCCCTTGTGGTACGCAGATTCTCGTGCTTTGAAAGAAGCTCTCCTTCTGTGCAAGGTATCTTGTGGGGTGCATCTTTTGTGCTCAGGCATATGTTTGGGCCTTGATGGAGCATGGTAGCGAGAGCCGTCACGTCGTAAATTGAAAAAAGAATTTATTTTTTTAAGGTTGCACACCGTTTGCGCTTGGGATTCGCAGAGGGTCCTAAGGAGGGAAGGTCAAAATCCTCCCGAGGAGCGAAGCCAGTCCTCAGGAGATGGCGGGTAGAGTTATCGTGGTTCTCGAGGGCCTGAGTGGGTTCTAAAGTAAATTCCTATACCTTTCGCTTTCTTCAGGGCAATCTATGCGTAAGAGAAGAGCACCCCTGTTTGCGCCGTTACCCTTCACCGTAAGGAGTAAACACCCTTCTCCCTCCTTGTAAGTGAAGCAACTCCTTCTCTGGGAAGAGGAGCTCTCCCTCACAACGTTTCTCTCCTGAAGATTTTCTCCTGGAAAAGATTTCCCTGTATCCCCTCAGCATCTTCTCCTTGAGGGAATACAGAGCGATAGAGAGAAAGTTCTGGCTCTTTCGAATTTTTTCAAAGCGGGTTAGAATATCGCTTTTCGGCTACTCTAACGTGTTTTCTCTCCCTTTCTCCATGGGTATGTGTAGGAGGCCGAACTTGTTTTGGGAAAAGTAACTTATTCCATTAGAAAATGCTACAATGAGAAGAAAAAGGGGGGATTTTGGTGGCCAAGACTCTCGAGGAATTGAAGGAATTCATAAGCCGTGGTAGCGTTATTGACCTTGCGGTGGGTATCATCATAGGTACTGCTTTTGGCGCCATCGTCAAATCTTTGGTTTCCGATGTCATTATGCCGCCCGTCGGGCTTCTTTTGGGGAAAGTAGATTTCTCTAACCTCTTCCTTGTTCTCAAGGAAGGAGACAAGCCCGGACCCTACTATACCATCGCTCAAGCTCAAGAAGCCGGCGCAGTGACCCTGAACTACGGGATATTTATGAATAGCATCGTTACTTTCTTGATCGTGGCCATAGCCATCTTTTTCATGATTAAGGTGATCAATCGTCTCCGCCGTGAGAAGGCACTTACCCCACCGCCGCCTACGACGAAAGAGTGCCCCTTCTGTTTCACCGCCATTCCCATGAAAGCCACCCGTTGTCCGAATTGTACGTCTCAACTCACTAATTGATGGCCTTACCTGTAAATTCGTGATGTTTGTATCCCGCAAGTTGCCCAAAGATGGGGTTCACTCCTTTCCCGTAGGTTCAATCGCGAAGATAGATCGTGGCGGTCTCAGGTAGTCATCACGAGGGGCCTCGATTTGTGAGGTCCGTGGTGATTTCTCGTCTCTTGGGGGTAAAACGGGAGTGCTTCACCATGCAAAGCCACGAGGTTCGTAATGACAAAGAGGGAGTCACTGTGAGGCATGTATCTCGCGCCGTGGCAGTCTCAAAGAAAAACGGGATTTCCACGGGAGACGAAACTACAACCCTCGGAATGACCGGGAAGGGGCAA
>CAKZPS010000063.1 GCA_937139415.1 uncultured bacterium | reverse complement strand
ATAGCACCACTTTAGTGGCGACCGTCAATGAATCCATCGATAGCTGGTTACAGGAAAAAATTGGACGATTGCAGAAAATTACCGAACAAGAAGTAGCTAAGACTCTCTCCGTGGAACAGATTCTTCCCCTCCTCAAGACCCTTGCCTCTTCTGATCCCGATGCGGAAATGTATTTCCTCGCCCTGAGTAATGGAGATTCTTGGACCTCTCTCGATAGTCAGATAAATATCGCCGACCGTGCCTACTTCCAAAAAGCCATGCAAACTGGGAGACCACAGGTATCCGATATGGTTATCTCCAGGGCCACCGGGAATAAAATTGTGGTTATTGCCTCTCCTATTCTCGTTGAAGGGAAACCCCAGGGAATTATAGCAATGACGGCTACCGCTGATATCCTCAGAGAGCTTGTGGGAACAATCCGCTTGGGAGAAACCGGTTATGGATACTTAGTCGATTCCCAAGGGTACATCATCGCCCATCCCAATGAAGAGTACATCCTCAAGTATCAAGTCACCAATACCGGAGAAAAACACCTCAATACTTTGGGCGAGAAGATGCTCCAAAGAGAGCGAGGAACCACCTTCGTGAAGATGGAGGGGAAGGAGACCCTGATCATTTTTGAACCCGTCAAGAATGCCTCTTGGACCTTGGCGGCTCAGGTTCCCACCGGAGAAGTTTTTCGGGATGTCTTTACCCTACGCACCTTGGTGATTGGAATCATCATCGCCGTAACCATAGCAGTAGTTCTCCTCTCCCTCTTCGTCTCCGGGAAAATTGCCTCCGGAGTACAACAGGTGAAAACCGTCGTGAACGAGGTGGCACGAGGGAATCTCCGCATCAATCGCACGATCCTGGAGGTATTGGGGAAGGAACGAGACGAAGTAGGGGTCCTCTCACGAGACTTCTTAACCATGGTAGACAATTTAGGAAACTTGGTAGGAAATGCGTTCAACATTGCCTCCCAGTTAGCTGCCTCAAGTGAAGAACTCTCCTCCTCGGTCGAGGAAGTCTCCAAAGCCACCCAGGAGATTGCCAAAACCATGGCTCAGGTTGCTGAAGGATCGACCCGTCAAGGAGAGGATTTAAGCCGCATCAGTGAGAATGCCGAACGACTCTCCGAAGGAGCCAAAACCATTCGTGCGGTGACCGAACGGAATCTCTCTCTCCTCCTCGCCATGGAGGAAAACTTAAAACAAAACGATGAAGCGCTCCGCCAAATCAAAGAAGCAGTGGAACTCACGACCAAAGAAAGCACCCTCGCCCACCAAGGAGCACAAGAGGGAAAAGAGGCCTTGGGGAAACTGATGCAACGGGTCGATGCCATTGCCCAAGTTGCCGAGCGGATCACCACGAGTATCCAAACCTTAGACACCCGTTCTCAAGAAATCGGCAAAATCGTCGACCTCATCACCGGCATTGCCGAGCAGACCAACCTCCTCGCTCTGAATGCAGCTATTGAGGCGGCTCGGGCCGGAGAAGCAGGAAGAGGCTTTGCTGTGGTAGCCGAGGAAGTGCGAAAGTTAGCTGAGAACTCGGCTCAAGCTGCTGGACAAATTGCTCACCTCATCGGGGAAATCAAAAAGGACACTCAAGAAGCAGTAGAGAATGCCAAGGAAGCGAGTAAAGCGGTAGAAGAAGGGGTCAAAGAGAGCCAAACTGTGGAAGGAAAGTTCTCAGGGATTCTCTCAGCCATTGAGCGGGTCAATCAGTCGATTCGCAATATCGGTGAGGCTTTGAAAGTGGTTGAGCATACCCAAAAGGCTACCGACCGCAGTCAAAAAGACTTGCGTGCTTCTTCAGAAGACGTCTCTCAACTGGTAGAGAAAACCGTGGGCCAATTCCAGGAGATGAGCGAACGAGTAAGTTCTGTCGCTGCCGTAGCAGAGGAAAATGCTGCCTCTTCACAAGAGGTTTCTGCTTCGACCGAGGAACAGAGTGCTTCGCTTGAGGAAATTACCTCCGCTACCTCTTCCCTCGCTAAATTAGCCGAGGAACTGCAAAAGACGGTGAGTGCCTTCACGGTGTAGAGGATACCCCACCGATGCTATAGAAGCTTGTGGCATCGGTGGGGCTCGATGTTCTTTATTAAACCCTATGGAGAGGAAACTCTCCTTGATACACCCTCAAAAATATGCTAATATGTATTGCGCTTAGGGGTCCATAGCTCAGCGGTAGAGCAGCCGGCTCATAACCGGTCGGTCCCTGGTTCGAATCCGGGTGGACCCACCACTCTGAAAAAAGACGGAGCCACAACCTATGGAAACCTTGGCCAGGGTTATCGATTTTCTGGAGCGTTATTTTCCTTCTTCCGCTGCTCTTCCCAACGACCGGGTGGGTTTTCATGTAGCAACAGAAAACGACGTGGAGCGAGTTTTATGCGCTTTGGAACTCACTCAAGGAGTAGTTGAAGAAGCTCTCCAACAATTGGTACAACTCCTCTATCTCCATCACCCACCCATTCTGACCCCCCTCTCCTCTTTATCGCGGAAAAACCCTATCACGGTTATGCTCATCACCCTCTTTGAGAGGAACGTTGCGGTATTCGTCCATCACACCAATCTCGACGTCCTCCCCAATGGTTTCGCCGAACAATGGGTGAACATTTTGAACCTCAAAGGTCGCAAAAAACCCCTTCTTCCAGGGGAAAACAGGAAATACAAACTCGTTACCTTTGTCCCCCCATCGCAGTTTGAGAGTGTCTCCCAGGCTGCTTTCGCCGCGGGTGCCGGGGTCATCGGAAACTACCGTGGATGTAGTTTCTTCGTCCAAGGCACAGGAACCTTTCTCCCCCAAGAAGGGGCTCAGCCCTTCTTAGGTAAAGTAGGACAAAGGGAAGAAGTGCAAGAATTACGCTTAGAAATAGAAGTTTCCCAAGAACGGCTGCACCAAGTAGTACACAGCATGTTAGCAACCCATCCTTACGAGGAACCGGTTATAGACATATATCCCCTCTCCATTCTTCCTTCTGCGGTGAATACCGGTTTAGGAAGATGGATAGAGCTTGACGAACCCCTTCCTCACCCCGCTCTCTTGAAGCGCTTGAAAGAGGTTTTTCCCTCGACTGCCGTTTTTCTCCCCGCGGGAAGAGAAGAACCTCTCTATCGGCGTCTCGCCCTCTGTCCGGGCAGCGGGAGGAGTCTCATCGACAGAGTCATCCAGGAAAAAAGTGATGCCTTCTTGACCGGAGACCTCACCCATCATGACCTTCAAAAGCTCCATTTCGCCGGAATCACTTATTTTGAGATTCCGCACGCCGAAGGAGAACGAAAGGCCATGTATCAAGTATATAATTTTCTCCGCCACCGGGCGAGGGAGGAAGATGTACACGTTGAATGGCTCTTCGAAGAACGAAAAGGAGGATCCCATGCAAATTATTGAACTCCTCCTCCGGATTCAAGAACTCGATGCCCATCTCAGTGTTACCGAGAACAAAATACATAAAAAAGAGATGGAAATTCGAACATTTCGAGACGACCTTGCCCACCTGGAAAAGGACTTAGAAGATACCAAAACGGCTTTCGAAAGAGTTCGCCTCAGTTTAGCCCACAAAGAATTAGACTTGAAAGACACGGAAGGAAAACTCGCCGCCACTCGAGGGAAACTCTATAGTGGAGAGGTGACCTCGGCCAAAGAGCTCTCTCAATGGGAAAAATCCATGGAAAAATTGGAAGCTACAAAAAGCGCCCTGGAAGAAGAAATTCTCCTCGAAATGGAAAGAGCCGAGAGGTTAGAAAAAGAGGTCAAAGAGAGGCGTCAACATCTCGAAAACGAACAAAAAAGGACTACTCAATCCATTGATACCGCGGAAAAGGAGGTTCTTACCTTTAAAGAACGTCTCTGCCGTCTCAAAGAAGAGCGCAAAAATCTTCTCACCCAGCTTGCTCCGGGAATAGCAACAACCTACACAGAACTGCGCAAAAAATATGCGAACCCACTTGTACCTCTCAACGACGAAACGTGTGCCGGTTGTCATTTAGCCGTTCCTACCACCGTGGTGAAAAGTGTCCGGAAACAAGAAGAACTGGTTCGGTGTCCTAACTGTGGACGATTCCTCTATCGCCAAGATTGACTGTTTTGCTTTTATCGATGGAGCTTCACGAGGAAATCCTGGAGAAAGTGCCTTCGCCGTAATCCTCGGAAACGAAAAGGGAGAGATTTTCTATCAGTGCGCTGGGCGTATTGGTATTGCCACGAATAACGAGGCGGAATACCGCGCGCTTCTGGAAGCCCTTCGCCTACTCCTTGAGAGAAGAATTCGCAGGGTGACCATTTTCTCCGATAGCCAACTCTTGGTCAATCACCTTCGAGGAAGGTATAAGGTTCATTCACCACATCTTTACCCTCTCTTCAAAGAAGCCCAAGAGAGAATAGCCCAATTTGAACATTTCTCCATGGTGCATATCCCCAGAGAAGAGAATACCCTCGCTGACCGTCTCGCCTCGGCAACCCTCACCCAAAATTTGCGCTATAATATCCCAAGGAGGTAGGTCGGGTAACCGCAAGGGAAAACAACTTCCCTTGAGGAAAGTCCGAGCTCCACAGAGCAGGGTACTGGGTAACGCCCAGTGGGGGTAACCCCAGGAGAGTGCCACAGAAAACAAACCGCCTTCATCTCTGAAGGTAAGGGTGAAAAGGCGAGGTAAGAGCTCACCGGATGCTGGGTGACCAGCATGCCTGGCAAACCCTACCCGGAGCAAGACCAAATAGGAAGGGATGAGGTGGCTCGCTGACCTTCGGGTTGGTCGCTTGAGAGGTGGGGTAACCCACCTCTCAGAGAGATGGTTACCGTTCCCCGACAAGGGAATACAGAACTCGGCTTATAGACCTACCTCCTCTACGTCCTACGTCGCAATGCTGAGTGTATGGCAATGGAAACAACGATGATGAGACCATACACTAACTGTGTCCAGAAACCGGTCATTCCCATGGCAATAATACCAGCTTCCAAGATTCCAATGATGATTGCTCCGATAAAAGTTCCAAATACCGTTCCTACCCCACCTTCTACCGGAGTACCACCCAAAAATACCGCAGCGATAGTTTTCAAAAGGTATCCTTGACCAAGAGTAGGCCAGAAGTAAAGGACCTCGAGACTCGCCAGAACCCCGGCAAAAGCAGCAAATCCACCCATCTGAGTAAATACAATCATCTTCACTCGATCTACATTCACACCCATGACCCGAGCACTGGCGGGATTATCGCCCGTAAAGTAAATGTGAGCCCCAAAACGATGGCGATTGAGAACTAACCAAATAATAAAACCGATGAGAATAGCCCAGAGTATTTGGGCTGGGAATCTTCCTCCAATTCTTCCCACAAACAGGTAATAGAGAGTACTGGCCTTAGTGGGTACCAAAGTTTTCCCTAATCCTCCACTTAAAACTTGGGTGACACCGTACCAGAAAAATTGTGTTCCAATGGTTAGAACCAAAGAAGGGAGTCGCAATTTTACAATCAAAAGACCGTTGAGGAATCCTGCCCCAAGTCCCACCAAAATACACGAAAGGAGAGCCAAGGGGAAACTTCCCGTAGCATGGAAAACATGGGTAAAAACGTAACCGCAAAAGCCCATGATTGAGGGAAAAGAAAGGTCCATCTCTCCACTAATAACTATTAAAGTGAGTGAGAGAGCCATAATCATTGAAAAGGGGATGGTGGACATGAATGCAGCGTAAATATCAGAGGAGAGAAAGGTTTTTGGACTCCCGATCATAAAAAGGGCGATAATCACAAAAAGTACCAAAAGCACACTTATTTGCGAGCGGTGTTCTGCCGTTCGTAATCGTGCCATCGTTTTCCCCCCAAAATGCGAGAACTTTTTCGATCTTCGAAGCCCCGGGCAAAACCCGGGGCACGATCACGTTTAGGGCATGAAAGATTGCAAGTCTCTCTCCGATTTTTCTTGGTCCTTGGGAACACTCACTTCTTGACTATTGTTTTCCAGCCTTCCGGTACGCGCTACAAGGTAAAGCTTTTCCACCAATTTTTCCAAGGAAATAGCAGTCTTTTCAAATTCACCCACAATACTCCCTCGGTCTAAAATCACGATCCGGTCTGCCACCGGATAGACATGGTAGATATTGTGGGTAATGAAAATAGCTGACTTACCATTTTTCTTAATTTCTTCCACGAAACCTAATACTTTCTGCGTCTCCGAAAGGGAAAGTCCGGTCGTGGGTTCGTCAAGAATAATGAGATCTGCTTGAAAATGGAGTGCTCGGGCGATAGCGACGCCTTGCTTTTCTCCTCCTGACATAGTGCCGACCATAGAATCAACGCTCAGCGCTGCAGAAGTAAAACCCATGTATTGTCGCATAATTCGCTCGGTTTCTTCTCGCTCTTTTTTGACGTCAATGAACCCCCAAGAGGTGGTAATTTCCCGCCCCATGAAAATGTTGCGCCAAATAGTATGTTGTTCGGAAAGGGCTCTCTCTTGGAAAACAGTCTCAATTCCTAAATCCCTCGCCCGAGCCACCGAATATCCGATGAGTTTTTCACCCTTCCAGTAAATTTCTCCTCGATCGGGATGATGGACACCGGTGAGAATTTTAATCAGAGTCGATTTACCTGCTCCGTTATCCCCCAAGAGACCAACAATTTCATTATAGCCAACGTGGAAATTGACTCCTCGCAATACTTCCACATGCCCAAAGGACTTCCAAATATTCACCATGCGCACTAAAACGTCGTTGTGTTCAGCCAATTAACGAATTCCCTCCTCCACTAAGGGTGCAATTTCCTCAACGTTCGTCTTATCGACAAGGCCTGAGCCGGTATCGATATGGAGACCAGCAAATTTATACTTAATGGTCATACAAAGTTGCAGAACTGGTAAGTAACCTTGCAAAAATTGTTGCTGGTCTAAAATGAGATCGCAGTACCCATTACGGATGGCTTCTAAGGTTGCCGGAGAAAGATCGAAACCGGCACCATAGATATCATCGGGACCCTTGCCGGCCGCCTTGAAGTAAGTCTCGAGAGTCGCAGTCAATCCACCATGGTCGGTGACTACCAACTTTACATCGGGGTGCGAAGAAACATAGGCAGCAAAAATTGGGGCTCCAAGGGGAGCTTCGGCATTGACTTCTGGAGAAATCTCCAGGTAGTCAACTTCTAATCCGGCCTCTTTGAGGGCATCGATAACCCCCTTGGTACGTAACCCTCGGGTCGGCTGGGAGAGCAATCCCCATACCATGGCTCGGTCACCGGCTTTCAATCCAAATCGCTCTACGCACCCTTTACCCAAAAGAAGGCCGGATTCGTAAAGCTCTTGTCCAACATAACCAAAACCACGTGCCTTATACTTTGCTTCCGCCTTGGGGAGAGTAGTGTTTTGGGAAGTAACCACGATACCTTGGGCAAAAGCTTCATCAATCAAGGGACCTAAGGCATCATCTCCCGGATGACCCATGATGGCGATTCCGTCCGGTTTGGAAGCTACTGCTTCTTTAAATTGAACCACCATCTTTTCCGGATCCCAGTCAGAGAATACATATTCTACGGTGCAGCCTAAATCTTCCTCAGCCGCTTGAGCACCGCGATAGACCACACTGGCGAAAGGACACCCCGGAGGTCCACCAGCGAAGAAACGAATGCGAATTCCCTCAAAACGCTTCGCTTCAGCAACTGCAAGTACACTGCCGAACAAAAACACCATTGCTGCCGCCACGACAACCCACTTCATCAGACGATTCCTCACGAATAACCCCCCTTTTTGTTAAGATTCTGAAGTCTTGCCCGCATTCTCAAAAAGAGAATCTCCTCTTCCTGTGACCTTTCATCACCTCCCCTTTATTGTATTTCAAGAGATATCGGATAACAACCCAAACGTTTTGCCGTCTCGATAAAAGCCAAAAAATTCTCTAAGGGAGTATCCAATTGGACATGGTGCGTCGGAGCAATGATATATCCTCCATTTTCCCCCAAAACTACTAAGCGTTCTACAACTTCCCTTTTCACTTCTTCTTGGCTTCCAAACGGCAAGGTATACTGTTCATCGATACCACCCCAAAAGGAAAGATGTTTGCCGTAGCGTCTTTTCAAGAAGGCGACATCCATCGCCCGGGGTTGCACGGGGTTCAACACCTCGATACCAATCCCTATTAAGTCATCAATAATAGGATAAATATTTCCATCACTGTGATAAGCAATGAACACTTGGGGGTTCATTCGTTTCACCTCTTCACACATGCGAGTTAACCTGGGTTTTAAGTATTTCCGCCAAAGCTCTGGTGATAAAAGCATCCCCCGTTGGGTCCCCACGTCATCTCCGAACCAAATTCCATCTACCCCCATGGCCACCAGTCTCTTAGCCGCCTCAAGATGAAACTGGAAAGGAATGTCAAGAATACGGGATGCCCGCTCTTCGTTGAGAACCATATCGCAAAGGAGGGCATCCATCCCACGGAGATACCACGCCCCTTCAAAAATGGTACAAACTGTCACTCCCATGATGAAATGAGTTTTACCAAACTCTCTCAATACCTCTGCGAGGGGAAGATAGAGTTCTTCTCGAAAGGGAGATGGAGAGGTATAGGTATGAATCGCCTCGTCATCCGCCAAAGGATGGGTCATAATTTCCGTGTAATGTCCCAATCCAAAAGGTGTGGCATAGGGGACCCGCTTCCAGGTAATTCCCCACTCGCAGGTATATCTCTCCTCATCACTCAAGTAATATGAATTAGCAATACCTACCGCGTATTGGATGATATCAAGACCCAAAAGAAGTTCAAGGTCATGTCCAACCCCCCCATGAGGATTGTCTCGAAGAGGATCGGCGAGGTGAAAATGCTCACGAAGACGTTGCGCAAACTCGGGAGTAAAACTGGCTCGGATAGGTACACGATCTGGCTCCTCATGGGAAAGAGCGACTTTTACTCTCTCCTTGCCGGTCATATTTGCCACCCTCTCTCGCGCGCCATGAATGTCATTCCCAACTCCTGAGTACGCAATTCTAAGACGAAAAGGTGCCGAGCAATGGCTATTTCAAACGCCTCAATATCATCCTTCAAGTGCTCAGGGAAAAGCGGGAAAACCGGGAGATAAAAGGTTTTTTCAAGAGGCGTCACGCCAAATACTAAGTACCGACAGAGGACAATCAAAGCGATGAAGCCCTGGAGGTAAGGATATTGATAGAGAAAACAGTGGATAACGTCCTTCTCCAAGAATTCTTTCCAAGGAGACAAAAAATCATTCCCTACCACTACGATATCCTTCCGTGTCCCCTCGAGAAGGGCATTTCCTACTCCGTAATTACCAAAAGCGGTAGAAAGAAAAACGCCACTCACTTCCTCCTGTTCAAGAAGTGTGTTTTTGACAAAGGCATATGCCTCTTCCTCGTCTCTCACTTCTACAAGGTAGGAAACATCATAAGGAAGATTTTTCTCATGGACATAATCGATAAGTCCTTGCCACCGCAATACGTGAGAGGGAGCTCTCTTATTGGTAGTCAATACACAGATCTTTCCTCTTCGATCCCCGAGCAACTGCCAAAAGATTTCCCCCGCTGCCCGTCCTGCTTGGCGCACATTCTGACCCACATAGAAAAGACGCTTACTCAAAGGAGCATCAACATTGAAGGTGACTACCCGAATACCCTTGAGGTATAAAGCGTTAATAAAATAGTCAAGCTGGGTGAGATCCGAAGGAACCATTGCTACACCGTGAATATCTTTTCGTTCTACAAGCTTCTCCAGAATGGCAATTTGCTCGTTCAAATTATGACCGTGAGTTCTATGCATCTCAACATCGATAGGCCACTCCTTGAGAAACTTCATGGCATCGAATACACCCTGTTCTACTTTCGCCCAAAAAAAATCTCTTTCCGGAAAAAGAAGTACTACTTTCTTATGGGAAGAATCTTTTTCCAAAGAAAAGGGAGGCAAAAAGTATCCCATTTCAAAAGCTTTTTCCACAATCCTCTCTCGAAGCTCAGAACTCACCTTACCTTGATTATTTAACGCTCGGCTCACGGTAGCCACTGAAACTCCTAAGTCCTGAGCTATGTCACGTAAAGTCACTCTTCTCCCCAAAGATAGGCCTCCACCAGTAGGTTAAATCCTTTTCCCATTGTAAACAAATTTTGCAAAAAAGTCAACTAACACCATAAATAGTGGGGAAAAATCGGGGACCCCTAAGAGGTCCCCTTTGAAATTTACTCAGTAAAGAACTTGTAAATGGTCACGGTATGATATGTTTCACCAGGTTTGAGAAGCACAGAGGGGAAATGAGCTTTATTGGGGGAATCGGGATAATGCTGGGTTTCCAAACAGAAACCTGCAAACTGGCCATAGTATTTTCCACCTTTCCCTAATACATCCAGCCAATTGCCCGTATAGAGTTGTATTCCAGGCTCCATAGTGTAGACTTCCATCACTCTTCCGGAAGTGGGTTCTTTGACTCGAGCTGCCAGGGCAAGTTCTCCAGTTTGGTTATCGAGCACAAAATTATGGTCATACCCCTTGAATGGGGGTTCGGCAAATTCTTGAATTCGTTCTCCAATCGCTCGAGGAGTAGTGAAGTCAAGAGCAGTCCCTGCTACCGGCGCAATTTCACCCGTGGGAATCAAGGTATTGTCTACAGGAGTATAATTGCTCGCTGCAATCATGAGGAGGTGGTCCAAAATGGTCCCCTTCCCCTCACCGGCGAGGTTAAAGTAAGCGTGGTTAGTGATATTTACCACTGTGGCCTTGTTAGTAGTGGCGATATACTCGATCTTCATTTCATTTTGATTGGTGAGAGTATAGGTCACCGAAACGTTAAGATTTCCGGGGAACCCTTCCTCGCCATCATGGCTCAGATACTTGAAACGGATAGCAGGACCATCAGGGGTATAGAAAGGAAAAGCTTTCCACACTACCCGGTTAAAACCTTTGACGCCACCATGTAAACTATTGGGACCGTTGTTCTGCGCCAAGGTATAGGTTCGACCATCAATAGTAAATTGCCCATTGGCAATACGGTTGGCATACCGACCGGTAATACAACCAAAATAAGGATTAGCAGCGCTTTCCCACTCTGCTAAGGAATCAAATCCCAGCAAAATGTCGTCGAATTTCCCTTGCTTATCCGGAACGTACATGCTTACCCAAGTACCACCATAGGTAATGAATTCGGCTATGACTCCGTTGTCATTCACCAAAGTGTACTTATCCACGGGAATCCCGTCTTGGGTAACACCATACAATGCCTTCTCGATTTTGGCGGCGAAAGCTACGCTGAGCATACCGATGAGGATGAGGAACACAAAAGTACCGACGAGCAACCGTTTCATACTGAACCCTCCTTTTTGGTTTTTGGTGAATTGTAGTAAAAAATTCACCGAAATCCGAAAACATTTTAAAAATATTTTTCCTGATTTGTCAATAAGGAAAATTTTTTTCCAAAAATTTTTCCCTCTCCGTTTTTCTCTCTCATTTCTCTCTCGCGTGAGGGAGAAGAAAAACACCGAAAGGAGGCAAAAAGGTGTCACCTGCAAAGCCCAGAAAAAGGCGAAGGGAGAGAAAGAGGGGTTCTGTAGTAACCGCTCTTTCTCATTTCCAAGGGGCAAAGACAAGATTGTTTCACCCCCCTTAGGGGTCCGCAATGACTTTTTTGTCACTGCAAAACATGTATTTGGGGTTCCGGTAAGCTATAGGTTTTCATCCTTTCGCCTGAAGTAGCCGAAACGAAGGAATGAAAGAGCGGATTTTGCGAGGAGAGGCGGAAGAAAAAGATTCGGATAAACTCAACGATACTCTCCCCTTTCTTGGCAATCGCCGTTCCTTTCACTATACTATCAACATGACCAAAAATATGAAGCGCACCTCACTCATCGTCGCTGATCTCGCCCTTTTAGGAACCACTGCCATTTGGGGTGGTACATTTGTAGTGATGAAACAACTCACCGTCGAGATGACTCCGGTCAAAATTCTCTTCTGGCGCTTTCTTTTTGCCACACTCTGTCTTTTCTTTTTTTCCTACCGACAGAAATGGGGGGAAAATATTTTCCGAGCGGGGGGAATCTTAGGAATCACTCTCTTCGGTGGGTATTTCTTTCAAACCTGGGGATTAGTGTATACCACTCCGGCACATTCTGCCTTCATCACCGGCCTGAGTGCCATTCTTGTCCCCTTCTTCGCCGTTCTTATCCTCAAAAGTAAAACCAACCTTTTCACTTTTTTAGGAGTCGGGGTGGCACTGGGAGGACTAACTCTTCTCACTCTCCCAACGCTTCCGACGCAGACCATTTCCTCGAATGCGTGGAAGGGAGATTTTCTCACCCTCCTTGGTGCAGGCTCTTATGCCTTACAAATTGTATTCGTAGAAAAATTCAGAGAGAATGACGCTCTTCCTCTCGTAACCATGGAAATGGCTACGGCAAGTGTTTTAAGTGGATGTTTGGGGAGATTCGCCCCCCATAACTTTACCCTCACCTGGCAAGAATTCGTACCCCTTCTCTTCCTTGGCGTGGTTGCTACTGCTCTCACTTTTACTGTTCAAAAATTGGCCCAAAAACATACCTCTGCAACCCACGCAGGACTTATCTTCATTACTGAGCCGGTTTTTGCCGCTCTTTTCTCTTACTTCTTCTGGCAAGAACGCTTCTCCTCTCTCACTCTGATCGGATGCTGCCTCATCGGAACAGGAATTTGTTTCTCCCAAATCGCTCCTTTTACTCTCGAGGTTCAATTTCCTCAACCTTCAGATCGAATTCCAACCCTTCTGAACAAAGGAGATCGATAAGCTTTTGCAGTAAACCCTGCTCTTCACCTCGAGTCAACGGATTACCTTTTCTCCTGAAATTGGTTAAAACAACTCTCATCATTCAGTTCCTCCTCTTCGCAACTTCTTCAAGGCTGCTTCCATTCGATCCATGGCTAAAGCCAAGTTCTCTAAGGAATTAGAAAAAGAAATCCGAATGTATCCCTCGCCAAACTCGCCAAAGGCTGTTCCCGGTAAAACCGCTATTCCCCCCTCGTGAAGAAGATAATGAGCCATTTCATGCGAGGAAAGGCCGAAAGAAGAAAGATTGGGGAAAATGTAAAAGGCTCCTTGCGGTTTCACGAAAGTTAATCCCTCAATCTGTGCCATTCTCTCGACGAGAAAATCTCGACGACGGCGAAACTCAGCGCTCATGGCTTTTACTTCCTGATCGGCATTGAGCAAAGCCTCTACCCCGGCCATCTGAGTGAAAGTACAAGTACAGGAATAGGAATTGGTGGCAAGAAGTGATAGAAACGGAACCCACTCTTTGGGGAGCACCGCGTATCCCAAACGCCACCCCGTCATAGCGAAGCTCTTCGAGAAAGCATCAAGGAACACAGTCCGTTCCTTCATTCCCGGAAATTGCAAGATACTGACATGCTCATGATCATAGATAATCTCACTGTATACCTCATCAGTGAAGACGATCAAATCCTCTTCCTGAGCCAAACGAGCGATAGCTTCCATATCTTCGCGATGGAGCACTGATCCCGTAGGGTTATTGGGAGAGTTGAGAACAATCATCTTGGTCTTATTAGTCACTAAAGCCCGAAGCTCATCGATATCCACCCGAAAATCATTTTCTTCCCGGAGCCGCAAAGGTACCGACTTTGCTCCGACAAAATCGATAATGGAACGGTAAGCAGGAAAACCGGGGTTAGGATAGATAACCTCGTCACCTTCTTCCAAGAGTAAGAGGAAACTCAAGAAAATGACCGGTTTTGCTCCCGGAGTGATCACTACTTCCTCGGGAGTGACTTCCACTCCACGTGTCCGTTTCAGGTACACACATACCGCTTCTCGTAACTCGTCTATCCCCGCAGAAGGAACATAGTATGTGTGCCCCTCGCGGATCGCCTGGATTCCTTTTTCTTTCACCCGCTCTGGAGTATCGAAGTCAGGCTCTCCAATTTCCAGGTGAATCACATGTTTTCCGGCTTTTTCCAGCTTCCTCACCTTGGCTAAAACCTCAAAGGCTCCCTCTCCCCGTAAACGGAACACTCTATCCGAGATCCAATCCTTCATATCGGCGAATTTTCGCAAACGATCAATCATTTTCATCTCTTTCTCACCTACCTTATTTGGCAATACTTTAGCGGGAGAATACCTCTTTTGCAAGTAGCTTTCCGCACTATTTTTGAAAAAGAGCGACGGTTTCAAAATGGGGAGTTTGGGGGAAGAGGTCCAAAAAGGCGATTTTCCGAAGCATATATCCCTTCTCGGCAAGAAGCGCTACATCCCGAGCAAAGGTCCCGATGTTACACGATACGTACACCACCCGTCGAGGGGTAAGATGAGCAATCTTTCCCACCACCTTTTTATCGAGACCGGCGCGAGGAGGATCAACGATGACTACATCCACTCTTTCATGAGGAAGGAAGGCGAGAACCTTTTCCACTCTTCCTGAAAAACAGTGAAAATTATCGATAGTATTGAGTTCGGCGTTAAAGTGGGCATCTTCCACTGCTTGGGGATTCTCTTCCACACCGATGACTTGCCGTGCATAACGGGCGACAAAGAGGCCAATCCCACCACTCCCAGAATACAAATCTAAGACCATTTCTCGTCGGCTGAGTTCAGCATAATCCCGCGCGCGTTCATAGAGGACAGTGCACAACTCGGTATTGACTTGGAAAAAACTGGGAAGAGACACCTTGTAAAAGATATTCCCTATCTTTTCGATAAAAGAATCTTTCCCGAAGAGAAGGCGTTTCTTCTCAAAGATGAGCGCACTAGCAGGAGAATTATTCACGATGTGGACTACTCCTTGCACTTCCGGAAAACGGATTCGGAGACCTTCAATCATCCGTTCCGTTTCGGGAAGTGTACACTCCACCGTGGCCAATCCTAAAAGCACTTCATGAGAAGTACGCGAAAGTCGGACTAATAAATTGCGTAGTATTCCCTCTTTACGCACCGGATCGTAACCGGAGAGATGGGAAGTATTCCCATAGTCGCGGAAGAAAGCCAAAATTCCCGCACTGAGAGTTTGTGGCATGAGATAACACACTTCGAGATTTATTAAATCCCAGTAACGATTGAGAGGGCGTAACCCCAAAAGGAGTTTTCCTTCTCTCTCTCCAAAATTGAATTCCATCTTATTCCGATATTCAAAAACATTTTGAGCCGGTATGAAACCTTGATATTCTACCCGATCGATAACTATACCACCGATCTTCTCTAAGATAGTCAAGGCATTTCGTTCTTTCACTCTGATCTGCACACCGTAATCCATGAATTGAAGACGACACCCTCCGCATCCTTCTTGAAAATGAGGACAAGGAGGAGTTTTGCGAAAAGGAGACGGTTCAATAATTTCGACGAGCTCACCCAGGGCATAATTTGGTTTTATTTTGGTGAGTCGCACAAGGCACTTCTCTCCCGGAATGACCTGGGGCACAAAGACCACCAAGCCATTTTTACGCATGATTCCATAGCTCTCGGGAAGAGCAAAATCTATCACTTCTCCCTCAAAACAATCACCTTTTTGCACCAATGCTTCCACTCCTCTTCTGTCGGGCAATTTCATAAGCACCAATCCCAAATGCCACCGAAACATTGAGTGAAGAGATGACCCCTCCTCGGGGAATACGGACCACAAAATCGCACCGCGATCGAACTACCCGGCGAATTCCCCGATCCTCCCCTCCTACCACTAAACCCACGGGAATATTTTTCACCTCGATGTCCCAAAGGCATCGTTCTCCATCTTCCTCGAGAGCGATCAAAAAAAATCCAGCCTCTTGAAAAGCCTGCACTACCTGAGGAAAATTATTCACCTGGACCACTTCGAGAAATTCACTCCCGCCGCACGATGCTTTCACCCCTCGCGCAGTCACCGGAGCAGTGCGAGCTTTACTCACGATGAGTCCCTGAAAACCGAAAAATGAAGCAGTACGAATAATGGCTCCAAGATTACGTGGATCTTCCACCCGGTCGACGAATCCCACTACGGTCTCTGGGTTACCACGAACTTCCCGTAAGAGGTCTTGCCAAGAGAGAGAAGGGCGAGAGGAAGCAATGAGAACCACTCCCTGGTGATGCGCAGAGTGAAGCAGGGTTTCTAAGGACTTTCCCTCCTGCCATTCTACCGGAACCCCTCTTTCCTCTGCCAAGCGGAGAATTTCGGTGATCACCCTACCGTGAACACCCACCCGGATGAGAAGTTTTTCGAATTGTCTTCGCCCCGCTTTTAAGGCCTCGAGAACCGGTTGCCGACCGTAGATGATTTCGCTCATCCTTCTTCCTCCGCTCTATACCATCGCGTTCCAAGAGGAGTATCTTCAAGGAGATACCCTCTCTTTTTCACTTCCTCTCGTAGTGCATCGGCTTTCGACCAATCCTTTACTCTTCTTGCTCTCTCCCGCTCTTCGACCAAGTGGAGAATCGCTTCCTCTTCTTCCTGCCAAGAGCCCTCGGGAATGATCCCCAAAATATCTTCCACCATGCTCAAAAACTCCCTCATGGCTTGGAGCACTTGTCGTGCCCATCGTCCACGTGCAGGGAGAAGATAGATATTGGCATATCTCACGAATTCACTGAAAGCGGCTAAGGCCTGGGGAGTATTGAAATCGTCTTCCAAGGCTTGAATAAAAAGCCCCTTGAACTTCATTATTTCTCCCTCTTCCTCCCCTTCATCTCTACCCACCCGTTGAGGATGTTCCTCGATCTTCCGCTCAATGAAGGAGAGAGCCCTCAAGAGATTCTTAATACGTTCCGTGTAATTCTTTGCCGAATCCAAGAGTTGAGGATCGATATTGATGGGATTACGGTAGTGAGTAGAAAAAAGAGCAATACGCAAAGCCTCAGGAGGATAGGTATCACACAAAGAACGAACCGTGAGGATGTTTCCCAGCGATTTCGACATCTTCTCCTGGTTAATATTGATATAGCCATTATGGAGGAAAAAGCGTGCAAATGGGCGACCGCTCGCTGCCTCACTTTGGGCAATTTCGTTTTCATGGTGCGGAAAGATGAGATCCACACCCCCGGCATGAATGTCCAAGGTTTCCCCCAGGTATTTCATAGCCATGGCCGAACACTCGATATGCCAGCCTGGTCGTCCCTTCCCCCACGGACTCTCCCAAAATGGCTCTCCCGGTTTTGCCTGTTTCCACAACACAAAGTCTGCCGGATTCCTCTTCTTGTAGCGGACTTCCACCCGTGCACCTTCCTCAAGCTCGGCAAGGTTCTTCCGGGAAAGTTTTCCGTATTCGGGAAAACGAGAAACATCGAAGAGAATATCTCCTTCGACGGCATAGGTAAAACCCTTTTCCTCCAAACGGCGTATGAGAGCAATAATTTCGGGGACATGTTCAGTCGCACGAGGGTGAAAGGAGGCTTTTTTTACCTTGAGCCGACCGGCATCAATCCAATATTGCTCAATATAGTACTCTGCTATTTCTTGAGGATGCTTCCCTTCTTCTTGAGCTCTTTTCAAGATTTTGTCATCCACATCGGTGAAATTTTGTACGAAAACCACCCGAAAACCCATCCATTCCAGGAAACGGCGCAGGGCATCGAAGAGAACAAATACCCGAGCGTTTCCGATATGAATGAGGTCATACACGGTTGGGCCACACACATAGAAACGAATCACCTCGTCCTCTTGAGGAAGAAAATGCTCTTTCTTCTGGGTGAGCGTATTAAAGAGAGTAATTCCCATACATTCTCTCTCTCCTTTTCATAAGGTCTTGTGAATACGTCGCATGACCTCATCCTTTCCCAAAGCCCACAAAAGACGATGGAGTTCGGGGCCTTCTTCTCTGCCGATTAAAATCATTCGTAAAGTCCTGTAAAACAAAGCCGGCGGAACCCCGCTTGCTTTCTGCCAAGCTCGTAGCTTCTTTTTTATCGTCTCTTGATCATCCCAGTCGATAGCCTCAAAAGACAATCCGTGTAAAAAATGGCACACCTTTTCCTGTTCACCATTGAGCGAAACCGTGTCAGGACCCCGGTAAATTTCCCGGAGAATGGTGACAAATTCCCGCAAGTTGGTTGCCTCTTCTTGAGCCAAGGGAATAAGAGGAACGATTTTCTCTTTCGTCTCGTTCCAATCTTTCCCAAACTCCCGGGAGAATTCCTTTCCCGCGAGTAAAAGTTCCTCACTCGGCAATCCACGGATATACGTTCCGTTCATAGACCACAAACGCGCCTCGTCAAAGACGGCCCCGGCTTTTCCGATTCGCTCGATCGCGAAGGAGTCGATGAGTTCGGATATGGTGAACAATTCTTTCTCTTCCGCGAAGGAGTGCCCCAGGGTAAAGAGATAATGGAGCAAGGCTTGAGGAAGTAATCCTTCTTCTCGGAAAGAACGGAGACTCACATCTCCTCGACGCTTACTGAGTTTCGTCCGATCCTCATCGAGAATAATGGGAAGATGAGCAAAACAAGGGAGAGAGAAACCCAAGGCTTGGTAGAGAAGAATTTGGTAAGGAGTATTGGAAAGGTGCTCCTCTCCTCGGAGTACGTGGGAAATTCCCATGAGGGCATCGTCAATAACACAGGCAAAATTATAGGTGGGCACTCCATCAGACTTGATAATGATGAAATCTCCCAAAGAGGCACAACTAAAATGCATCTCTCCGCGGATAAGATCATGGAAGCGAACTACGCCACCCGCCGGAATCCGGAAACGCCATGAAGGGAGGCGTCCTTCCTTCTCCCATCGAGCCCGATCCTCGGAGGTAGCAAAAAAACATTTCCCCGAGTAACGAGGAGGTTTCCCTTGCGCTAAGGCTTTCTCTCTTTCCGCTTCGAGTTCCTGGGGGGTGCAATAACAAGGATACACGAGATTTCGGTTCTGTAGATCGGCGAAAAAGGATTGATACAAACCGAACCGCTCGCTCTGGCGATAAGGACCTTCGTTCCAATCAATTCCCAACCACCGCAAATCTTCAAGTACAGCCTCTTCAAAAAGGGGTCGGGAACGTTCTCGATCGGTATCTTCGATACGCAAGAGAAAAATACCCTTTTCCTTTCGGGCAAACGCCCAGTTAAATACCGCCGTTCTCGCCCCTCCGATGTGGAGAAAACCAGTTGGACTGGGAGCAAAACGGGTTTTCACTGTTTCCATGCAATAACCTCCATCTTTACCTTCTCTACTCCAGCCTCTTGCATCCCCAATACTTTTGCTGCTACCAAAGACAAATCTACCAAACGATTCTTCCTCCATGGACCACGGTCATTCACTTTTACCACCACCTGCTTACCATTGCGAAGGTTGGTGATGAGCACAATACTCCCAAAGGGAAGTTCTCGATGGGCCGCGGTGAAAGCATAAGAATCGTATGTCTCTCCCTGGGCAGTTAACTTACCATGAAATCGCACGTGACACCAAGAAGCCAATCCCGTCGCTTGGGAGAGGACGGTAGCTTCTCTTGAGCGCAGTTTATAGAATTCCATTTGCACCGTATTGAGCCACAAGAGCGCTAAATCGAGGGGTTGAGAGCGATTGGGTATCGCATCATCACGAAAAACCGAAAAGAGGAGGGTTTCATCACAATACGCTTCTACTCGATCCTTCCTCACGCTTACCCGAAAGGTAGGTGGTTCCTGAAAGGAAGCATAGAAGAGCCTTGTCAAGCGCCGAGCGATTTCTTCGGCTCTCTCTCTGCGCAACTCCCGTTTCTTAGGATACCTGACGGCAATGAGCGGCTTTCCATCTACTACGACTGCAAAAGAGTCGTTATGCCAAGGCTCTACTTGCACCACCGGCTTGGTAAAAGCCCCCTCTGCCCAAAGCAAACCTCCCAATACCACCAATACTATTCCACTCATCCATCGCGCCACACAAGACTTACGGCAATACAACTTATCCCTTCCCCCCTTCCAATGCTCCCTAAACCCTCTTGAGTAGTAGCTTTGATGCCGATTCTCCTCGGATCAATGAGCATCACTTGGGATAACTTCTCTTTCATTTCCGGGATAAAAGGAGCAATTTTGGGTTGTTCAGCGATAACGGTGCTATCTATGTTCCCGATTTCCCATCCTTCTTTCCGTATTCTTTCGCACACCTCGCAGAGAAGAATGGTACTTTGAATCCCACGGTAGTGAGGATCGCAAGAAGGGAAAAAATGCCCAATATCAGGAAAACCACACGCCCCGAGTAAGCTATCCATGATCGCATGACACAAAACATCTCCATCAGAATGTCCCTCAAGACCCCGACTGTAAGGCACAACCACTCCCCCCAGGACGAGGACTTTACCCTCCACCAAGGGATGAATGTCATACCCCATTCCAACACGCATATCTCTCATGGTCTCCCTCTCCATCGTAAGCGCTCTTCGGCAAATATGACATCCTGAGGAGTGGTGATCTTGAGATTGTCCTCGGAACCAAGTACCAAGTAAACCGGTTGCCCCAATCGCTCCACCAACACGGAATCATCGGTACCACAAAAATCGTCCTGAAAAGCTCGCTCAAGAGCCTCCCAAAGGAGTTTTACTCGAAATCCTTGGGGTGTTTGAGCTCTCCAAACCTTGTGACGGTCTAATGTTCCTTGGATACTTTTTCCGTTTTCCGTCATCTTTAAGGTATCAACGCAAGGAATGGCGCAACACACCGCTTCGTGTTCTTTCAGCTCTTCGATACACCGCTTCAGGGTTCTCTGATCTAAGAGTGGTCGCACCCCGTCATGGACCAACACAAAATCCTCCTCGCGTCCTCGAAGTTCAAGGAGTCCACGATATACCGAATCCTGTCTTCTTTTACCTCCGAATACATACTTTCGCACCTTCTCATAGTGGTAGCGCTTGAAAACTTGTCGCAGAAAAAGGTCCTCATGGTGAGGATGGATAACCACGATGATTTCTTCAATTTCCGAACACGCTTCGAAAACATCCAAGGTATAGGCAAGCACCGGCTTCCCCAAAAGGGGAAGATATTGCTTAGGAATAGTCGAATTCATCCGTTCTCCTGTTCCCCCTGCTACAACGAGAGCGTAAAACCGATATGACATGCCTTCTCCTCACATTCGACTCTTGAGACGGGCAAAAATCATCCGTCCTGCAGGAGTTTGCAAGACGCTCGTTACTACTGTATCGACCACGGTATTGATGTATTTTTTCCCTTCCTCCACCACCACCATGGTGCCATCGTCAAGATAGCCAACTCCTTGATCCACTTCTTTACCTTCACGGATAATCTGGACTCGTAATTCTTCGCCGGGAAGGACATAAGGCTTCAGAGCGTTGGAGAGTTCATTAATGTTGAGCACTTCTACTCCTTCGAGTTCCGCAATCTTATTGAGGTTAAAATCGTTGGTAATGACCCGTGCACCAATAGCTTTCGCCAGTTTAATCAACTTGGCATCAACGTCTTTGATTTCGGGAAAGTCGCGGTCAATAATCCGTACGTTGACTCTTTTCTCTTTGCGAATCTTGTTTAAAATGTCAAGACCGCGTCTTCCTCTATTTCGTTTCAAGGGGTCTTGAGAATCGGCAACTTGTTGCAACTCTTTCAAAACGAACCGAGGGATGAGGACTTCCCCCTCGATAAAACCGGTCTTACAAATATCGGCAATCCTCCCATCCACAATGACGCTGGTATCGAGAATCTTTCCACCACCGCTCTGACCACGGAGCAATTTCATCCGAGGAATTCCAGTAAAAATGGAAATGATATCCTCTTTGCGCACCAAAAAAATGGACATGCCCAAAGCTCCACAAACCACGGTTACAAAAAGAGGTAAAGAAGTCAGGCGAAAGGGCAAGAAAGAAATCGGATAAGTTAAGAGGACCCCGATGACCAACCCCAGGATGAGGCCACCTAATCCCACTAAAATATCCACTGCTGACGTTCGCGAGAAAAATCCGACCATCCAGGGGAAAAACCGTAATAAGGACACGCCTATTCTCTTCTTCACTTGCATAACTCACCCATCCAATCATAAAAAGGATAGTAAGCCCAAAGAAAAACACTTCTCCTTCACATCTCTCCACCCCCAAAAGCACATCCGTTCCCTATCCATTGCATATAAAGAGTGATTAGATTCTCACCTCCCTTTTTACTCTACGTTTTCTCATTATACCAATTCTTGTACGGTTATTCACCCAAGAGGAGGAGAGGAAGAGAAGAAACCCTCTCTTTTTAGGGTTTCCTGAAGATGATGGTATTGAAGCCACTCAATTCCAGGGTATTTAGCAGAATGATCTTGGTTACGTGCCGAAAGCACAAGCCGTTTTGCTCCCATGCGAAGTGCTTCTTGCACCCGTTGTTCAAGAAGCGAAACCGGTCGAATAGCTCCGTTTAAGCTGATCTCCCCCAAATATACCGTTTTTCGATTAACCGATTGATTGAGTCGCGAAGAGAGAACACTCATGCACACGGCAAGATCCAAAGCGGTTTCTGTAACCCGTACCCCTCCCCCGATACTCACATAAACATCATGACGGACAAAACGGAGACGAGTTGTCTGTTCTAAGACGGCAAGCAAAAGATGGAGACGATTCAAATCCATTCCCAAACTCACTCTGCGGGGGAAATCAAAAGAACTCGAACTCACCAAGGACTGCACCTCGATCATCATGATCCTCTTGCCTTCGGCTACCACTGTTCGGGCCGTTCCAACAGCCGATGTGTCGTGATCACCGGCAAAGTACTGAGAAGGATCAAGAATCTCCACCAACCCCTCCTCTTGCATCTCTAAAATGCCTACTTCTTGAGTAGAACCAAAACGATTCTTCATCCCCCGTATCATGCGCAACGGACGCTGTGGGTCCCCTTCGAGATACAATACCACGTCTACGAAATGTTCCAGAGTTTTCGGACCGGCCACGAAACCCTCTTTGGTCACGTGTCCTACCAAAAAAAAGGCCACGTTTTCTTTCTTCGCCATTTCGAGAAAAGCAGCACTCAACTCCCGCAACATTCCCACACTTCCGGGGAGACACTCACTCTCTCTTTTACCTAAATTCTGGATAGAATCAACAACCACCACCTGAGGCTTGAGGGTGAAAAGCTGTTCGACAAGGTCATCAAAACAATCGGCAGAAAAGAGGAAAAAATGAGGGCTTTTTTGGATCTTCAATCTCTCTACCCGCAGAGATAATTGTGCCAGAGATTCTTCACTACTCGTATAGAGTACTCTTTGATTCTGAGCGGCAATACCTTCAGCAATTTTCAAAAGCAAAGTGGATTTCCCAATTCCCGGATCACCACTCAAAAGGATGAGTGACCCTTCTACCACACCTCCGCCTAAAACTCGATCCACCTCGCGGAGACCGGTAGATAAGCGTTTCCCCCGAAAAAACTGATTCTTTTGCATTGCCTCTAAGGATATAGGAGAAGAAGTGGCGAGAAAAGAAGAGGACCGGGTTACCTTTTTCGCTTTTTCCTTCGGTACCTCTACCAGGGTATTCCACTCCCCACATTGGGGGCATCGACCTAGCCAATTGGGAGTGAAATACCCACAACCTTGGCAAAGATAAGCCATAGAGTTCTTATACGCGAAGCGAAAGCTCTAAGGGTAGAACTTTGGTGAAGGATACCTTTCCTGCCTCAAGGGTAGCGAGGACTTTATCTCCTTCTTTAAAAACTCCCTTCAACATGAGGTCAGAGAGGGGATCCTCCAAAATCCTTTGGATCGCTCTGCGCAAAGGACGAGCGCCGAAATTGGGGTCATACCCCTCTTGGGCGATGAAAGAGCGCACTTCCGGAGTAATCTCGATATCCATGTTCTTTTCTTTGAGGCGATTGCGGGTTTCTTTCATTAAGAGATCCACGATTTTCTCTACTTCTTGCTGCTTGAGCGGACGGAAGACGATAATTTCATCCACCCGGTTTAAAAACTCCGGTGTAAAAGTCTTCTTCACTTCTTCCATGACCTTCTGTTTGATGTCCTGGTAAGAAAGCGTGTCGTTCTGCTTGTCACCGAAACCGATACCCGCTTGGTTAGAGATCATCCGTGCCCCTAAGTTGGAAGTCATGATGATAATGGTGTTCTTAAAATCAATCACCCGCCCTTGGGCATCGGTTAAACGCCCTTCTTCCATAATCTGCAAGAGGATATTGAAAATATCGGGGTTGGCCTTTTCAATCTCATCAAAAAGCACTACCGAATACGGCCGACGACGGACTTTTTCGGTGAGCTGCCCTCCTTCTTCATATCCCACATACCCAGGAGGCGAACCAACGAGACGTGAAACCGTAAATTTCTCCATATATTCAGACATGTCGAGGATAATCAAAGCGTCCTCTTTCCCAAAGAGAAACTCCGCCAAAGCTTTGGCGAGTTCGGTCTTCCCCACCCCCGATGGACCTAAAAAGATGAAAGATCCGATGGGGCGACGTGGGTCTTTGAGTCCTGCTCGAGAACGTTTAATGGCCTTACACACCGCCTTGACCGCTTCTTCCTGCCCCACAATGCGCCGATGGATTTCTTCTTCCATGTGCACTAATCGCTCTTGCTCCTCCATAGCCAAACGGAAAACGGGGATGCCCGTCCAGCTCGAGACCACTGCGGCAATATCTTCTTCAGTCACCACCGGACGTGTGGAATCAATTTCTTTGAGCCAAGACTCCTTCTGTTCGCGATACTTTTTCTTCAGAGTTTCCTCTTCGTCTCGGTAACACGCTGCACCTTCGAAATCCTGATTCTTCACCGCTTTTTCTTTCTTCTTACGGATCTCCTCGATGATCACCTCTAAGGACTTCAATTCCTCAGGCAAAACTGTTGCTCGCAAACGAACTCGGCTCGCCGCCTCATCCATGACGTCAATGGCTTTATCGGGAAGGTAACGATCGGAAATGTACCGTTGTGATAGTCGCACTGCCGCTTCTACAGCTTCGCCGGTAATCGTCACTCTATGATGTTCCTCATATCGCTCTTTAATACCTCGTAAAATCTCTACCGTAACCTCTACCGATGGTTCATCCACATACACCGGCTGGAAACGACGCTCTAAGGCTGAATCTTTCTCGATGTATTTCCGATATTCGGTAATGGTGGTCGCACCAATGGCCTGGAGCTCTCCTCGAGCCAGAGCCGGTTTCAAGATATTTGCCGCATCGATGGCTCCCTCTGCCGCGCCTGCACCGACTAAGGTATGCACCTCGTCGATGAAAAGCACTACTTCTTTGGTCTGTACAATTTCAGAAATAATTTTCTTGAGACGTTTCTCAAATTCTCCGCGATATTTAGTACCGGCCACGATTGCCGCCAGGTCTAAGCTGACCACTCGTTTCCCTTTCAAAATTTCTGGAACTTCCCCTTTCACGATTCTCTGCGCCAATCCTTCAACAATGGCCGTCTTTCCAACCCCTGGCTCTCCAATGAGCACAGGGTTATTTTTCGTTCGTCGACTCAAAATCTGAATAACCCGTTCGATCTCTCGCTCTCGACCGATCACCGGATCGAGCTTTCGTTCCACCGCCAAACGAGTCAAATCCCGGCTAAATTCATCGAGAATGGGGGTCTTACTCTCTCGTTCTCGATAGGAAGAATATTCTGGAGAGGACTCTGAACGAGGTACATTCTCATTCAAAATTTCGTAGAGTTTATTCCTCACTGCTTCGATATCAAGGCCAAGATTACGCAAAATTTGTGCTCCAACCCCTTCCCCTTCACGCAAAATTCCCAAAAGGATATGTTCCGTCCCGACATAATTATGACCCAGACGTCGTGTTTCATCTAAGGCGAGTTCTAATACTCTCTTGGCACGAGGAGTAAAAGCCACCTCTTTCGATCCTTGATACTCTGCCTTATCGACCAAACTCTCTAATTCACTCCGTACCAAATCTAAGCTTATATCAAAACTTTCTAAGATTCGTGCGGCAATCCCTTCTCGTTCCCGAAGCAGCCCCAAAAGGAGATGCTCCGTACCGATATGGTTATGCTTCAACCGAATGGCTTCATCCTGCGCCAAAATGATCACCTTTCGTGCTCGTTCCGTGTACCTTTCAAACATTGCTTAAAATCCTCCTCGGCCAAACTCCCAAAACTCTCAGGGCCTCCACCCTCCACTGTCTTACTCGGATATCGGCCAACCATTCACCGATACAATGATTGATTCCTATACACTCTAAACCTTTCCCATCCGGGATTATTCCCATTTCTTCGCCAAACCACCACAGAGAAACGAAATCGAAGAGTGCTTTCCCCATATTATCGTCTTTCCGAGCCATTTCTTTATAACCTTGTTCTAAGTATTCCCAAAAGGCGCGCAAACGGGCTGGAGAACGAAGGAAATCACGACGCACCTCCTCCTCCCAATGTAACACCTTCCCACCTATTCCTTCCACTGTGCTCACAATATCTCTCTCCGAAAGACCCAAGGTGAAGCGGTTCGTAATCTCGAAGAGATGGGCCCAAATTTCTCCCTTATCACCCCATCCTCGCACTACAATCGTCCCATTTTCCTGAAACCACTGTAAAAGACGCTTTTCTCCATAGAGAAATGAAAGTGCCGGAAGATGTACCCAAAGATAAGCATTACATCCGGTCCCCACTCGAGTAAATGAAGAAGCCAAATATCCCCACCGGGGATGGTAAGCATAAGTTACCTTTTCTTCTACCCGATTATCCCAGAAATCAACCACTCGCAGAAGTGATTCAAGGATTTCTCCTCTCCTCTCGGCAAATATTTGTAAGTGGTCGCAACCGTTCACGGTTATTCCTTGCCATACCTTTTGCGTTTTCTTGAGAAAGAAAATTTCTCCCTGGACAATTCCGGTAAGGGCCACAAGAAGAGAGGAAAGGTCATGAATTCCTCTTTTTCGCTCCCGACATACCTTCTCCAATTGCTCCTTGACCTCCCTTTGCCAAATGGGAGCAAAAAAACGTGAAGAAGGGAAAGGTACACCGTGCAAATTTCGGTGGACAACTACCGCCCCGCGAGAGGCAGGTAAACCCTTCTTCACCCTCATTTCCTGCAACAAAGAGCATCTCATGGTAAACGGGCCTGCAATCGGAGAATGAAATTTTTTATTTGTTCAGCACGCTCATAATTTTCCTCGGCGATACATTTCTTGAGTTCCCGGACCATTTTTTCCACCCTCTCACGGATTTTTCGTACCCTCGCCCAACGGAGAGGAACCTTTCCGCGATGAACGTTCCCCAGCTGATATTGTCCGATCCACTCTTCAAACTCACGAATAAAGTTCCGATAGCAGGAAGGACATCCAACACTATTCGTTCTTCGTGCTTCTTCAATCGATAATCCACACCATGAACAAACATGCTCTTTTTCGGTTTTGACCTCTTGAGAGAGAGTATGCATAACACCTTTTTTGTCCACCAAATGAGACAGAGAGAGTTGTTCCGCACACGTTTGGCAAACGAACAATCTCTTCTGCGAATGGCCACGAGCATTCGCAAAACAGATGACCAAAGTAGCTTCTTTTGTATTGCAAAAATCACAACGCATTCACTTCACCCAATCCAAAATCTGTAAAAGCATTTCTCGAAGAATTCGAGAACGGAGCTTGTTTCGCTCTACCCCTCCGGACAGTCCCAGGTCTTCAAGCTTATCCAAGGCCTGAATCATAGCCGCCTTCATAAGGAGACCCTCTCGGATGGTAATAAAACCTTCCCGTTCCAACCAACTCACCAGCGACTGAACGTCACTCTCTTTCAAATATCTTGAGTAGTCTCCTAAATAAGAAACGATAGGTTCCAAGCGATCAATGGGAACTTTCTTGATGCGAACGTATCCACTGCCTCCTCTGCGGCTTTCTACAATAAAACCGCGAAAGACACTGAAACGAGTCGCCAACACATAATTAATCTGCGAAGGAGCACAATCGAATTCGTCAGCCAACTTGCCCCGCTGAATAACAATCATTTGGTTAGGTGAATTTTCGATCATACGAATGATATATTTTTCTATGGTGTCACAGAGGGAGTACATCTCTTAACCCCCTTTTTGACTATCATTGACATTCATCATTATACCGAAAAAGAAATCTTTGTCAATCACCGCGAGGACGAAGAATCGGGAAGAGAATGACCTCCCGAATAGAGGGGGAATCAGTAAGCAGCATGACTAAACGGTCAATGCCAATCCCCAATCCCCCGGTAGGAGGCATACCGTATTCGAGGGCTTCAATGTAGTCATCATCGATGAGATGCGCCTCAACATCACCTTTTTCGCGTTTACGAACCTGTTCCTCAAAACGTTTCCTCTGCTCAAAAGGATCATTCAACTCACTATACGCATTGCCTACTTCTTCTCTGCCGATAAAAAGCTCAAAACGCTCGGCAAGCCGAGGATCATCTCTTTTGGTTTTAGCAAGAGGAGAAATCTCCGTAGGATAGTCAAGCACAAAGGTCGGATGAACTAGTTGAGGCTGTAAAAATTGTTCCAAAAACTCGTTGGTCAATTTTCCCCTATCCCAATTTTCTTCGCAAGGAATTCCACTTCTCTTGGCAATCTCGCGAAGTTTTTCCATCGAATCTTCTAAAATATCCACTCCGGCAAGTTCCCGCAGAGCCTCGCGAAGAGAAACACGCTTCCAGGGAGGAATAAAGTCAATGGTCATCGACTGATACTCTACTTGGTACTTTCCCAAAACGGCGAAAACAACATGGGAAATCATTTCCTCACAGATCGCCATCATGGTTTCATAATTCCCATAGGCTTCGTAGAGCTCCAACATGGTAAATTCGGGATTATGCCGTGTAGAAATGCCTTCATTCCGAAAATTGCGATTGATTTCATAAACCTTTTCCAATCCCCCCACGATCAATCGCTTGAGAAACAACTCCGGAGCAACGCGCAAGTAGAGTTCCATACCCAGAGCATTATGAAAGGTACGAAAAGGGCGAGCCAAAGCTCCTCCAGGAATGGTCTGCATCATGGGTGTTTCCACTTCTAAAAATCCCCTCTCGTTCAGAAAATTTCGCAACTCTCTTAAAACACGAGCACGGAGAAAAAAGACCTTCCGCACCTCTTCATTCATGAGGAGATCAAGATGCCTTCTCCGATATCTGACCTCCACTTCTTTCAATCCATGCCACTTTTCAGGAAGTGGATTGAGACATTTACTCAAAAAGATGGACTTTTCTGCCAAAACGGTAAGTTCTCCACTGTGGGTACGAAAAACAGTCCCTTCTACTCCAACCCAATCTCCCACATCAACAGCCTTAGAAACAACGGTAAAATCCTCTCCCAAAATATCCTTTTTGAAGTATACCTGCAACTTCCCTTCCCGATCACGCAGGTCGGCAAAAATAACTTTCCCGTGTTTCCGCAACGCCATAACTCTTCCTGCAATGCTTACTTGAACTTTTTCATCGATAAACTTTTCTGCACAAGCCCTAATTTCTCCTATAGAATGAGTTTTGTGAAAGTGATTACCATATGGATCAATTCCCAATTCACGGAGTGCTTGCAATTTCTGCAATTTTTCTTGCCATTCTGTATTTTCCAAGTCTCCATCCATTATGACTTATTCCTCCCGATTCCGAATGTCCACCACACGATACTTCACTATTCCTGCCGGAACTTTAATTTCAACCTCGTCACCCCGACGTTTCCCAAGAATTGCTTGGGCTAAAGGTGACTCAAAAGAGATTTTCCGACTCGAAGGATCAGCTTCTACCGAATCTACAATAATGTATTCTACTTCTTTCCCTTGCACTAAATTCTCTAAAACCACCTTCACACCTAAACGTACCTTCTCCAAATCTTCTACTTCATCTTCCTCCACAATTTCCGCCTTGCGAAGCTTGTCCTCAATAGCCAGAATCCGTCCTTCTACAAAGGCTTGCTCGTTTTTCGCCTCTTCGTATTCCGCATTTTCACTCAAATCACCGAAAGAAAGTGCATGATTGATTTTATCTGCTACCTCCTTTCGCCGTACCGTCTTTAAATACCGCAATTCTTCCTCTAACTTCCGATACCCTTCCAACGTCAATTTAATCCGGCCATCCTCTTTCTTTTTCTCCATAAACTCCGCCTCCATCGAGCCAATGCTTTATACCTATCAAATTAACATAATACCATACTCAAAACCCCTCTCGGTGTCAAGACAAACCTTTAGTTCATTACCATCACAAATATACAGGAACCTTTCACAGTAAGCACTCCAATAATACCGACGATGGTCTTCGAAGGAGAAAGAAAGAGCCTCTACCTTTGTTCGTCTCTCACGCTTTGTGTTCTCTCTTTTGGTGTTCGAGGTAAATCTCTTTACAGACTATCAAAGGGAAATTGAGTATTCCTTTGGAAAAGAGTCATTCGAATCCCCTGCGTCTAATAACATTCTGGTACCAGAAAAAGCTTTGTTTTGGAATTCGCTGGAGTGTTTCATAATCCACATATACTAAACCAAAACGCTTAGAGAAACCGTAAGACCATTCAAAATTGTCCATGATACTCCATACAAAGTAACCCTTCACCGGGCAGCCTAAGACCATAGCTTTATGGAGAGAGGCCAAGTGTCTGGCAAGGTACGCAATCCTCTCTTCGTCCACAACTGAACCATTGGGCAGAAGAATATCGGGATAAGGATATCCATTCTCGGTGATGTAAATCGCCCGAGGTGAATAATCCACACTGACTCGGCACACAATTTCGCTCATACCCGAGGGGTAAACCTCCCAATCCATACTGCTATACTCGCCCCCCGGCACTCGCGCCACACGAGCCTCCAGTGCCGGATCTTCACCATGCTCGAGTACGTAACGGGTACAGTAATTAATCCCTAAAAAATCGAGTGACTTCGTTAAAAGCCTCGACTCAGAGTCGCTAAAAGGGGGTATGGGGAATCCCTTTCTTCGATACCACATCACCATATCTTCAGGGAACTCTCCCCGAAAGAGGGGATCAAGGAACCAGCGATTGAGGCATCCATCGAAACGGAGGGCAGCCTGTCGATCCGCATCATTCTCGGTCTTCGGATAGATAGGGGCAAGATTGAGGGCAATACCGATCGGCTTGCGAATTCCTTCTTCTCGGAAAATAGAAACCGCATGAGCATGAGAGAGGAGGAGATTCTTAGAGACCCGTAGGGCTAAGGCGAAATCTTGCTTCCCAGGTGCCATCCGTCCTTCAGAATGGCCCAAAAAAGCGGTAACCCATGGCTCATTATGGGTAATCCATAACTCTACTTCCTCACGAAAAATCCTAAAGAGAAAATGAGCATACTCCTTAAAAGCTTCTACCGTTTCTTCGCTCCCCCATCCTCCCCGTTCCTCCAAGGTTTGCGGCAAATCCCAATGATAGAGCGTAACCACGGGACGAATAGCGTTCTCCCTGAGAGACTCGATCAACCGACGATAAAAATCAAGCCCTTTCTCGTTTACTCTCCCCCTACCCTCGGGGAAAATGCGTGGCCAGGAAATGGAGAAGCGATAGGCATCCACACCTAACCTTTTGAGGAGTTTTATGTCCTCCTCATAACGGTGATAGTGGTCACAAGCAATATCTCCCGTTGAATCATCCACAATCTTTCCGGGTGTATGGCTAAAACGGTCCCAAATACTCTCACCTTTGCCATCCTCATTCCATGCACCCTCAATTTGATAAGAGGCAGTAGCAACGCCGAAAAGGAATTCTGGACCAAACTCTACCATTATTCAACACCTTCCTTTAAGTCTTTTCTTGCCTTCCAAGCTCTATAATTCACTCTTTAATGGCACCAACGGTAAGTCCAGATACAAAATGTTTTTGCATTGCCACAAACAAGAGTACCACTGGAATAACCATGAGAGCCGATCCAGCCATAATGACGCCAAACTCCTTCAAATAGAAAATTCCAAACAGACTCTGTAAACCGACTGGAAGAGTATATTTTTGAGTTTCACTGAGCACGATGAGAGGCCAGAGAAAACTATTCCAAGAAAAAACAAATTGATAAATAGCAAAAGCACCCAAGGCGGGTCGACTTAAGGGTAAAGCAAAATGCCAAAAAATCTTAAATTCACTACATCCATCCAAGCGTGCACTTTCCATGAGTTCGTTAGGAATAGCACTGATCATAAATTGCCGCATGAGAAAAATACCGAAAGGAGAGGCCATAAAAGGAACCACTAAAGCATAGTAGGTATTCATCCAACCCAACTTCATAATCACCACATAAAGTGGAATGAGAATCACCTGAAAGGGAATCATAAGCGCAGCCATAACAACGGCGAAGAGGGCTTTCTGAAATGCAAAACGGTACTTTGCAAAAGCAAATCCCGCTAAAGAACAGAAAAAAACCGAAAGAGCAGTTAGGGACACAGTAATGAAAACACTGTTCACATACCACTTATGGTAAGGAAATCGAGAAAAGAGTTGTACGTAGTTATCACTTATCGGATGTTTGGGTAACAGGGTGGGAGGATAATCAAATATCTCTCCCGAGGGTTTAAAAGAAGAAGATACACACCAAAAGAGAGGGAGAAGCATAAATATTGCTCCCCCGATTAAGAGGAGGTACAAGATTACCTGTAAAAAGAGAGTATTCCCCTTCAAGGTTCTACCCTCCATAACGCAAAGTTAAAAATGTGGTCTTCTCTGATGACCATTACGAACGCCCCCCTTCGAAAGCACCCATAAGATTCATTTGCAACCAGGAAAAAACGAAAGTCATGGCAAAAATCACAAAACCGATGGCTGCAGCATACCCAAGGTTCAAATACTCCATACCAATCCGGAAGAGATAAATCACCACACTCATGCTGGAGTCTGCCGGACCTCCGCCGGTAAGAATGTACGGTTCGTCAAATACTTGAATCGACCCGATCAAGGTAGTCACCGTAACGAAGAGAATAATCGGTTTGAGGAGGGGGAGAGTAATGTTCAGAAAACACCGTAAGGGGGTGGCTCCATCTACTAGAGCAGCTTCATAAAGAGAAGTGGGTATCGATTGTAACCCTGCCAGAAAGTACACCATGTTGAACCCTACCCATCTCCAGGCAATGAGGCCTATCACGGCAAATTTTGAGAGCGAAGTGCTGCCGAGCCAATCTAAGGGTTCCCCTGCAACGCTACCATTAAAAGATTGAATAACCCGTAATCTCGGTCATAGAAAGGGGTAAAAACTATGGCGGCTGCCACCACAGAGGTAACAATGGGGATAAAATAGATCGTCCGAAAAAAACCTTTCAATTTTATAAGCCCCGAATTCAATAAAGTAGCTAAGAGGAGAGACAAGACCAAGTTAATGAATAAACTCGCCCCCATATACCACAGTGTATTGGAAAAGGCGAGATGAAAGTCGCGGTCTTGAAATAGAGAGAGATAATTGCGCAAAGCCACATACTCCATCCCCCCAATTCCCGACCAGTTGTGGAGACTCAGGAAAAGACCAAAGACGATGGGATAAACCATGAATACGATAAACAAAACGTAAAAAGGCGATATGAAAAGATACGGAACAATCTTATGTTGTTTCTTACACCACCACCGGGTTATAGCCTCGATCATCTTTTCATCTCCCTTAACATCCCTCCCCGTGTCAGTACGATCAACGCGGGGAGGGAGTGGTTGGTTTACCTTACTTCATCAGGGCTCGAATCTTCGCCACGGCATCCTTGAGAGCCTGTTCCGGGGTCTTCTGACCATTGACCACCGGGGTCACAGCTTCCTTATAGAGAGCCTGTATCGCTTCTGACCAGTAGGGACTCTGCCATTGTATGGGCACCTGCAGAGCAGCTTCGGAGAACACCGCTCCGATTTTTTGGTCTCCATAGTAAGGATCGGGGAGCTCAGTAATACGGGGATCGGTAATAGCTTCGATCATGGTCGGGAAATATTGGATTTCTTGGAAGCGCTTAATTTGGTTCTCCTTGGTCATATAGGTATAGTGGAGGAAATCGAAAACCAATTCGGGATTTTTAGAGTATTGGGTAATTGCAAAACCGGTCCCTCCTGCGGTACTACTGCGACGTCCACCCTTCTCCCAAGCTGGCAGTAGTTGAATTCGCCACTCTCCGGCTTGTTCGGCAACCTGAGGCTTTTGGAAGTATACCGACCACCAATCCGGCATATAGTTTCCTACTACTTTTCCTTCCTTTAAAGCAGCAAAATGAGGCGCATCATAGTAAGAAGAGGTAGGCCACAAAACCCCCTCCTTTACCCCCTCTTGGAGAAAACGAAGGGCTCGAATTGCGCGAGGATCGTTTTCTTCCATCAGCTTTCCCTCGCTATCGAATAACATACCATCTTGTTGGTAGTAAAGAGTGAGGAAATGATGCGGTGCATCACCACTACTCTCGATAGCGGTGACATAATACCCTTTTTCTTTCAGTTTCCGACCTGCTTCGATCAGTGCATCCCGGGTTTCAAGAGGCGTGGCGATACCAGCCTCATCAAAAACACTCTTGCGATAATAGAACACTACCGGACACAGAGCGCTTTCTACGCCGTAAATTTTGCCTTTGTACATATAGGGCTCCCAGCGAAGGAATTGGCTTCTTTCCTCTCCAATAAGGGGAGTGAGGTCCACCAAGGTTTTTTCAGCAATGTCTCCCTTCATGAAACGAGAAAAAGCGTTAATTTCTATACCGATTAAATCTGGTGCTCCACTGCCGGCTGCTAAGGTAGTAAGAATTTTCGGCCAAAGCTGATTGTAGGGAATTTGGGTAAAATCGAATTTGATTTTGTACTCCGGATGCATTGCCGCCCACTCTTCACCTCGACGGGTGAAAAATTCCACGTAGAGATTGTCGTGAGTCCACATGGAAATGGTAATCTCTTCCTGTGCTCCAATTATGCTCCCACCAACAAAACCACAATCAATACAAGAACCATCGACAGAACTTTTCTCATGAACCATTCTCTCCTTTCATTAAAACTTTCAAAAGTATCGAGAGAATTTCACCTAAGTTCTTTCGGGGCAAGTCTTCGCTGAGTTCCAGAATGAAATTGCCCCGAGCAAATCCACTGGAAATCAAATCACCCAAAAATTTCTCCACCTCTTCTGCGGTGTGATACGCCAAGTTAGCAGGCATATTGGCTCCGATCACCTTTTTTGGCCACACCTTCTGTGCTTCTTCGAACGAGATATCACCCCCTTGTTCAGGAAGAGTAAAAGATTCAATCATATCAATCGGCGCCTCCCGAATGAACTCTTTGAGAGCGTTAAGTTTTCCATCGAGATGTACCATGCAGAAAATCCCCTGTTGTTGGAAACGAGGAAAATAGCGACGATATACAGGGAGACAAAAACGTTGAAATAAGGACGGAGTGGTAAAATCTGAAGTCACGTTGTCTACCCACCAAAAGAGACGCTTTTCTGGAAGCAGCTCGTAAATTTTCATGGCTTCCTCTAACTTCGCATGGAGACAAGCCAAAAAATCCTCCACCCTTTGGGGTTGATCGTAGAGGTCGAGCAAAGCCCTCTCCGGGCCCGCTAAATCAATCAAAAATTTCTGGAAAGGAGAGCGCTCGAAAAAGGGTAACATCGGTACGGGAATACCGTCTTCTCCCAAATCTCGGTCAACTTCTGTAAAGTATTCGATTTGTTCTCGAAACTTCACCTTCTCCAAAAGATAGGTCATGGTTTCATAGTCTCTGGAATCTTTGATGAGATGCTCTTTTTTCCATTCACTCCCGTATGGATCAATTTTGATCTTTTCTTCTACGCTGCCAATCGGTGTGGTATAGCGTCTCACCGTGATCTTTTCTCCATTTTCCCAAAATTGCCGCTCGCGGATTTCAATCTCTCCTGGAAATACAATTTCGTATATCGGAACACCTACGACGATGGCACATCCTGCCTCTTGGATTCTCCGTTCTATCGTTCCCCGAGGCAGGAGAAATTGATAGGCTAAAAGAGGTATTCGGTCAAGTTTCTCCCTCCGCAGACAGGCATAAAATCTTTCCCGAGGAGTCATTGTAGGGGTCATCTTAGGAATCTCCCTTTCTCATAGTGATTCATTTATCAACCTTTGAGTTGAATCTTGGACCAAAAGCTGAGGTTTCATCATCTCCACCACATTGCCTCCTTTTTCCGAAACCACCGCCATTCTCTTCGATAAAATCTCCGCCGCTCTTTTCCCCATTTCCCGATTAGGAATCAACATAGTCGTGAGCTTGGGGAAGGTAGAAAAAGCGTAAGTTCCATCAAACCCAACCACCGACACAACTTCGGGAACCCGGAGTCCCATGCGGTTTAAGGCCTCGATAGCTCCGACAGCTATCGAGTCACTGTGGGCAAAGATCGCGGCGAACTTGATTCCCGAGTTGACCGCTTGATATATACTGTCGCAGCCATCTCGCGAAGAGAAACTTGCACTTTTAATAATGAATTCCTCGGATATGGGAATGTTAGCTTGCTTGAGCGCTCTACGGTAACCCTGTTCACGTAAGAAACTTGTAGTACTGTTCATAACCCCCAAGGATACGATATTCCGATGACCTAACTCGAGGAGGTACGAAGCTGCTTCAAATCCCCCTTTTTCTTCATCCACAAGGACAGCATCGACTGCCTCGATATTCCGAGGGGCGTGCACAATGACCAGAGGAATACCGAGTTCCTGAATCAAGGATACCGCTCTTTTAATTTCCGAACTGTGCCAAGCGCTCAGCACAATTCCATCGGGACGGTTCTCCAAGGTGGTTGTCAAATGATGGAACAACTTCTTATCCGAAAAATCGGTGTTGTAAATCGACACGTTATAGCAAAGCCTTTCCATCACATCTTGGATGCCTCTCGTCACACCGGCAAAAATAGGATTGGTGATGTCAGGAATAATGTAGACGAGACTGAAACTCTTCCTCTTCTTGAGACCTTGCGCAATCCGGTTAGGGCGGTAACCCAACTCTTGAATGGCTTTTATCACTCGTTCGACTAACTCATTGCTCACGAATCTGTTGTGATTAATCACTGCCGATACCGTCGCCACAGAGACGTTGGCCCGGCGAGCCACATCTTTAATGGTCGAAGTTTGCTTTCTCGCCTCTGGCATGCTCTCTCTTTTTGTAAACGTTTAGCTAAACGTTTAGATAGAAAACGTATAACACAAAAAAAAGAGTATCTGTCAAGGTTACCTCAAGTAAATCGCAACATTCATCCATGGAACGTTTCTCTGTCTCCCTTGGCAACAAGTTTTTGAAGCCTTTTCCCCTTCCTCCCTGGTTCTCCCTTCTGTCCTTGGAGTTAGTCCATTTCGTCTCTGTCCTTCCAATTTTGAAGAACTTCTCCTTCCAATTTCGACCATACCTGGAAAACCCTCCGAACAGCTATCCAAGTTGAGGAAATATACTCTTTTGAGAAATACGATGGTCCCTCTAACCCGACGACCAAATTGAACATCGCCTCTATGGATAGTCGAACTCTATAAACCGGTCTAGAACAAAGCGAATTCCTCATTTTACTGTGATGCCTACGCTTGCCGCTAGCAAAAACAATACTGCCTCAAAAGACGAAAATGGGTCCTCGGGTAACGGGTAGAAAAAACGACGGGACAAGGAAAAGAAAAGAAGGACATCGAGGAAACCTTCTTCCAAATTTACGATCCACTCTCCAATGAACCATTACTACCACCAGAGGATTGGTTCGCGAAAACACTCCCAGCACATCCCACGGAGGTTATCCTGAGAATACCAACAGAAAAAGAGAGCAAAGCGGAAACTGGTTCATCGCGAAGGGTTTCTTACCTGGCCTATCACCACCATCGCATATCGTGCATCGAAGCCGATTGCTACTGACTCTATTCCCCTCCGCAAGAGGAATACCGCGCTTCTCAACGCCGTTTATTCGTTCATCACTTAATACCCTGCGCCCAAAGGGAGGGTGTTTTCCTCACCACGAAACCGCAAGAAGGGAAACTACAAAGAATGAAGTTCCTCTCTCTCCTCAAAGAGGGGCCTAAGAAGGGGATAGAGTTTCTCATACAGAGCAAAAACCCTTTCGTACAGAGACGCTACTTCGAGGTTGACCTCGTACACTCGTCCCTCCTTTAAGAAACGACCTCCCTCGGAATAATCCTGCAAAAATCCAAGCCCCCTCATGGTCAAAAGAGTCGCACCCCAAGAGGAGGCATACGCACTATTCTTAGGTACCACAATTTCACACCGACACACATGAGCTAAAATCTCTCCCCAAACACTACTTCGACTTCCCCCTCCGATAAGGGTTAACCGATTGACCTTTTTCTCCCCCCTTTGTCTCTTGAGAAGATCCAAAGCCTGGCGAATTCCGAAGGATACCCCTTCAAGGGTAGCCCGGAGGAGATCTCCTCGGCTCGTTTCTTCTGATAAGCCAAAGAAAACTCCCCGCGCACGAGGGTCGTGAAAAGGACTTCGTTCCCCTCGCAAATAAGGGAGGAAGATCACCCCCCGGCTTCCCGGGGGAACTTTTTCCATTTCTCTCTCTACCTGCAAATAACCATTTTCCTCCTCGTAACCAAAAAGTTCCATCACCCAATGGTAGGCTCGACCGGCATTGAGGAGGGGCGCGATAAAGAGATAGTACCGGGGGTCAACGTCACAGAGCAGGAAAAGTCCCTCTTGGTGCTCTGCGGGAGGAACTTCACCTACCGTCGCCACCCATCCGGTGGTACCGAGGTATACATGGGCTCGGTCCTCGTGAATCACCCCTGCGCCTAAGCTGGAAGTACCGGCATCGCCGGCACCACAGAATACCGGACACCCGGCAAGAAGGCCAGTCCTGCGGGCAACATGGTCACTAATAACTCCCACCTTTTCATGGGGAAGAAGAATCAAAGGGAGATAGGAAGGAGAGAGCCCCAATTCTTGGAGGAGAGAGAGCGACCAAGAGCGCTTTTTCATCTCCAACATCCCAGTGGTTGAGGCATTGGTTGGATCGGTAGCGTGGACACCAGTCAAGCGATAGAGGATATAATCCTTGGCCCCGGTAACGACCATGTGCATCACTTGGTAGAGTTCTGGTTTCTCTTTCTTGAGCCACAGGAGCTTGGTGAGGGTCATGGAAGGAGCAAGGGCATTTCCGGTCATTTCCCAAAAAGCCTTCTCACCTATCCTTTCCCGAATAAAGGAAACCTCCTCACCCGTACGCATATCTGAATAGAGAATGGCAGGATACAATACCCGCCCATCTCGGTCGAGGGGGAGGCAGATTTCCATTTGACCACTCAACCCAATCCCCATGATACGTCTTGGCTCTACACCTCTCTGCCACAGAAGGTGTAAGCACTGCACCACCGCCTCCCACCAACTATCGGGGTTCTGCTCCACCCAATGAGAAACAGGGTGCAGGGTCGGGTATCCTCGCATCGCTGCCTGAACGACGCCTCCCTCCCTATCAAACACCACTACTTTCACACTACTTGTGCCTACATCGATGGCAAGAAGGAGTTCTTCCATTCTCTTTCACCCATACTTGAAAGGCTTTTTGGAAGATGCTCACCCGAAAGCGCAGCGATCTCCCTCCATCTTGACGAGATGCTTCAGCCTCGTCCTTCTCCCAGGCTCTGCACGATAACTGCCAAGACCACGATCATCCCGGTAACGATGTCTTGGAGGTAAAAAGGTACGTTGAGAATGGTGAGGCCATTGGCAATAACTCCGATCATCAAACTCCCCACGAAGGTCCCCCAAGCATTGGGATACCCTCCTTTTACCGTGGTCATGCCTAAGAACACTGCAGCGTAAGAGGGCAAAAATAAGCTACCTCCTGCAGTAGGATGCGCCGAACCTAAGCGAGAGGCGAGGATGATACCGGTTGCGGCTGCAAGCAAAGCGGTATACCCAAAGGCAAAAGTCTTATCACGAGCTACATTCACTCCTGAAAGCTGGGCAGCTAAGGGGTTCCCTCCGATGGCGTAAAGCCTCCGTCCAAACTCGGTGTAGGTGAGGATGAACCAAAACAGTCCCACCACCAAGAACATGAGTACGGTAGGAACCGGCACAGAACCAATAATTCCCTGTCCGAACCAAAGGAAATCGTCCGGTATCCCACCAAAAATGGTGGCACCTCCGGTGTACCAGAAGGTAAAACCGCTCAAAATAGTTCCGGTAGAAAGAGTGGTGATAAAGGAGAAAATCCGAAAACGCGTTACTAAGCATCCATTGAAAAGGCCGAAGAGAAAGGCAATACCCAAACTCACAAGCAAAGAAAGGGCAATGGGCACGTGTCGAACTACTAACCCGGTAGCCAAGACTCCTCCAAAACTGGCCATTGAACCGATAGAGAGATCGAATTCCCCCACGGTCATTACCAAGGTCGCTCCAATCGCAATAATGGTCAATAAGGAAATCTGCCGGGTAATATTAATAACGTTCGCCGGGGTAGGAAAAACTCGGGGACTCAAGAGAGAAAATCCGGCGAGAATAGCTAATAGAGCAATGAGGGTTCCATAGTGCTTAAGAATTCTCCATTGAGCCGGCAACGCAACCACTCTCCTCACCGTAACAGAGAGACAATACCTCTTGGGCTAATACCTCACGATGTTCGAATATCTTCACTAAACGCCCTCCCACCATAACGCCGATACGATGGCTCACGGTCAAAATCTCGGAGAGATCCGAAGAAACGAGGATCATTGCTGCACCTTGTCGCACCAACTGATAGAGGAGCTCATATATTTCCCGACGGGCATGCACATCGACACCATGGGTCGGTTCGTCACATAAGAAGACCTTGGCTCCCCTTGCCATCCATTTCGCTAAAACCAATTTCTGTTGATTACCACCACTCAAAGAAGCTACCCGTTGTTCTGGACCGGCAGTCTTAATGCGGAGACGACCGACCATATCCCATACCACCTGCTTCTCTCTCCCCCGATGAGGCACCGGAAACCAAGGAACCATGCGGAAACGTTCCAAAATAGGTAAGGCGATATTCGCCCTTACCGAAAGTGAGGGAATCACACCGCTTCTTACCCGATCTTCGGGAACAAGGGCCAAGCCGGTTTCGATTGCCTGTAAAGAATTGCGCAGGGTCACCGGTTTCCCTTCGAGGATCACACTTCCTTTCTTCACCGGTCGTATTCCGTACAAGGCCTCGAGGAGCTCCGTCCTTCCTGCTCCTACCAAACCAAAGAGACCCAAAATCTCTCCCCGACGGAGATCGAAGTTTACCCCTTTTACCTTCCCATCCATGGTGGCAAGGTCGTGAACCGATAAAATGACTGGAGCATCACCGAGAGGAGGGGGAGGAGGAAAATCATGGCCGGCTTTCTCCCCGGCCATGAGAGCGATGAGTTCAGTTTTACTCGTTTGAGTGGTTTCTCGCGTCTCCACGAGACGTCCATTACGGAGAACCGTTACCCGATCGGCAAGAAGAAAGATCTCTTCCAAGCGATGGGAAACATAGAGGAAGGAGGTATCTTTCTCCCTGAGGACCCGAATGAGGGTAAAGAGTGCCTGGACTTCGTTCTCCGAGAGAGAAGCGGTAGGCTCATCAAGGATAATGAGTTGGGCACGGACAAGGAGTGCCCTCATGATTTCTATGAGAGTCATCTGCGCAGGGGTTAATTCTTGCGCGGGAAGAGCCAAGTCCACCTCGATACCGAGTTCACGTTTCGCTTGTTCTCCTTTCTCCCGTAGCTTCCTCCAATCTAAAACACCGCGCACCTTTTGCGGATAGGGACGACCCAAGAAGAGATTTTCATATCCGGAGAAAAAGGGGACAAGATTCCGATGTTGATGAATGGCAAAAATTCCCAACGCCTGAGATTGAATAGGGGAGTGAATAACGGTTGGTTTTCCCTGCCAGAGCATCGTTCCCCGGTCGGGAAGGTAAGCACCACTAATGACCTTCACCAGGGTCGTTTTTCCAGCACCGTTTTCTCCGACTAAAGCATGGATCTCTCCCCGTCTTATGGTAAGAGTTACCTTGTCTAAGGCAATAACTCCCGGAAAAAGTTTTGTGATCTCCCGTAATTCTAAGAGGTTATCCACCACTTCTTCTCCTCAAGATTCAACTTCCGTGGAGAGACAGAAAAGCTTAGCGAAAACCACTCTCTATCTCTCCACTCTCCAACCTTCGTCGAACTACCTTACGGGAGGGTCTCTCGGGTAATCAGCGTCGAAGGAGCATAAATCTCGATGGAACTCGGCCCCTGACCTGCGAAAATACGCTCTAACTGCTCTACCAAAATTTTGGCCATGCCCCCGAAATCCTGGGAAACAGTAGCAATGAGTGGTGATCCTTTCTTGATGAGCTCGACAGCTTGACTCGTCCCATCAATGCCCGCTACCACAATTTCTTTCTCCCTCCCGGCGGCGATGATGGCTTGAGTAGCACCAATGGCGGGTTCATCCCAAGCTGCCCATACCGCTTTGATAGAACCCGGTGCAGAATTGGCGATCAAGATACTCTCCATCGCTTTACGGGCATCCTCAATGGGTCCGGGGACCTGAACATGGTGCTCGGTGAGAACTTTTATGTTGGGATTTTCCGCTAAAACCGCATCCAAAACCAAGGTTCTCTTGCGGACACCGTGGTGAGGACGGTGGGTGAAGACGACAATGTTCCCTTCCAAGTTGATGGCGTTGAAAAGGTAGGTAGTCATCATGGCCGACATGACGTAGTTATTGGAAGTAACATTGCACGCCACTCCGGGAATCCACCCTGCGTCACCGCCGAGAACCGGGATATTGGCTTCATTCGCTTTTTTAATTTGGTCTTTGAGCTGGATCGGATCAGCCATTCCTAAAACAATGGCATCCACCTTACGAGCAATCATATCCTCCATACGGCTTGCCAAACTGGCAAAATCACCCTTGGTGTCGATGGTAATCACATTCCATCCCTTTTGTTGTGCTTCTTTCCCGAAAGCTTGAATCATCTGATTGGTGGTTACCGAAGCTAAGTAAGGGGTGAGCATAGCGATAGTCTTCTCCTCAGCTCCTGCTCCCCAAACCATACCCAACACCATCATACCTATACATCCGAGCAAAGCGTACTTTTTGAACATTCGAATCATTATCCAACCTCCTCATTTATAAATACAAGACACAATCGTAGGACAAAGCAATTTTCCTCCCTTGAAGTCGCTTCTTATCACCTCCATGGTCATATGAGTGCCTTTTCCTGGCATGTCAACTTGGAAACATTCTACCAAGAGCACCAAGCCTCGACAAGGAGACAAGCTTTTTCGATTCCCGCAAGTCAAACCTACGAGAAACGCTTCCAATACTCCCGCACATCATGGCGCAAGAAAAGGGTGGCTAAGTATCCAATGAGTATTCCCGAAGGAAGAGCAAGAATCAGTAACCAAGGGAGATAGAGAGCTATCCCCCTACTCCGGACCCACAACCACGCTACCGTCCACTGACCGAGATTGTGGAAGAGCGCTCCACCCACACTGACCCAAAGAGGATGAGTTCCCCTCTTTTGGACAAAGAACATGCCCAGAATGCTACTCATTCCCCCTCCCAAGCTCAAGAAAAAAGTAATTCCCAAAAAATTTCCTCCCAAGAGACTTCCGAGGAAGACCCGCATCATCCCAATGATGATTGATTCTTTGGTTCGTCCTTCAAGGATTAATAACAAGGTCACCACATTTGCCAAACCCAACTTAGCGCCGGGAAGCGGTACGAGAGGAGGGAAGAGCGTTTCTACCCAATGGAGTAAGGTGCCCAAGGAGAGGAGAAATCCGAGCTCGGTTATTCGAGACGCCGGAGAAAGTTTGACATGCGCCATGATGAGTATTAGTATATAATGCTCGATTGAGAAAACCAAGGAGGCTAACCATGTCCCAAGACAAAGGGAAAAATATTGTCATCACCGGTTTGACTTCGCTCTTCACCGATGTGAGTTCAGAAATGGTTTACCCTATCATCGCCCTGTATCTCCAAGCGCTGGGAACGGGAATGGTAACCTTAGGGGCGATTGAGGGCGTCGCCGAATCAACCGCTTCCCTTTTGAAAATATTTTCCGGAACATTTGCCGACTGGACGGGGAAACGAAAGCCTCTCACCATCTTTGGGTATAGCTTGTCCGCGGTGGGGAAAATCCTCTTCTTCTTTGCCTTAGGATGGCCAATGGTCCTTTTGGGACGATTCATAGACCGCTTCGGGAAAGGGATTCGTACCGCTCCCCGAGATGCGATCATCGCTGAATCAGCTTCTTCTCACTCCCAGGGGAAAGCCTTCGGCCTCCATCGCACCTTTGACACCTTGGGGGCAGTCATCGGAGTACTCATCACCTACTTTCTCCTCGCCCGTTTCGCCCATGGAGAGGATCGTGGCACACTCGCCGCTTATCTTCCCACCTTTCGCCTCATCATTCTCGCGAGCATCCTTCCCGCTATTTTTGGTGTCCTCATCCTCTTTCTCACTGTAGAGACCGGACAAGGGAAGAGAGCGCCTTCCTTCCCCCTTCATTTCCAAACCTTTAAAGAGCTTTCTCCCCAGCTCAAACTCTTTCTCTTGGCTACCCTCCTTTTCACCTTGGGAAATTCTTCGAACCAGTTCATCTTCCTCCGAGCTGCGGAAAAAGACGTAGGCTTCCTCCCCCACCAGGTGGTCCTCCTCTATTTCTTCTATAACGTAGTCTATGCTCTCGTTTCCTATCCGGCAGGAAAGCTCTCCGACCGTGCGGGGAGGAAATGGCTCCTCATCGGAGGATTTTCCCTCTATTCACTCTCCTATTACCTCATCGGATGGTGGCCACAAGGAATTCTCTTCACCATGATTCCCTATGGTCTCCACATGGGCATCACGGAGGGCATCTCTAAAGCACTCATTTCCGATCTCGCTCCGGCACATAAGAAAGCCACCATCCTTGGACTCCACGCCATGCTCCTCGGTATCGGTCTTCTTCCCGCCTCGGTTATGGCTGGATGGTTGTGGAAAACGTGGGGACCGGCGAGTCCCTTTTTATTTGGTGGCACCTTAAGCCTCAGTGCAAGCTTCCTTTTAATCTTTGCCCTGTGAGGAGGGTGAAATGGGTAAAACCATCGTCTTACTCACCGATTGGGGCGAAAAGAGCTACTACGTCGGGGTAGTCAAAGGGGTCATCCGAAAAATCACCCCTTCTATTCGAGTCATTGACCTCACCCACGCTGTCCAACCCTATGAGGTTCGTGAAGCTATGCACATTCTGGCACGTGCCTATCGGGATTTCTCCCTCGGTACGGCTTTCGTGTGCGTCGTAGACTATGGCGTAGGTACAGAGAGGAAAGCCTTAGCATGGGAGCTTGAGAGTGGCTACACGCTCTTTGGACCCGATAACGGTTTTGTGAGTGCCATCGTCCTCCACGATCCTCCGGTGAAAATCGTGGAACTCAACAATCCTCGTTACTTCTACCTCTCTCCGCCCTCTTCCACCTTTCACGGTCGGGATATTTTTGCTCCGGCGGCGGCGTATTTCCTCCAGGGTATTCCCTTGGAAAAACTCGGCACTCCACTCACCCACTACACTACCCTTCCCGTTTCCTCAGCCAAGATCGAGCAGGGAATCCTATGGGGAGAAGTGGTGTTTTTCGATTCTTTTGGAAATATCGAAACGAACATCCCTGCCCGTCTCTTCGAAGAGGCACGCTTCCACGAGCACAAACTCGTCCTCCTCTGCGGAGAGAAAGAATACCCCCTCTCCTCTACCTCTACCTACGGGCTCAAGAAGGGCATCCTCACCGTTCACCCTGATAGCTCAGGGTTTCTGGAGATTTCCATAACCCAAGGGAATGCACAAGAAACACTCCGCATTCCTTGTGGGACACCCATCGGGATCAAGCCAATCGATCGAAAATAGGCTGAAGGGCCCGATATGCATCAGAGAAAATCGGGTATAAGGTGTCGTAAACTCTCACTTCCTCCGGGCGAGGAAGGAAAGAATCTTTGATTTTCACGAGCTCTTGTGCTACTTCTATGCTCTCATACCACCCCACACCCACTCCCCCGCAAACGGCGGCTCCTAAGGAGGTGGCTTCTTCCAAATACTGGGGACGAACCACCACTACATTGAGCACGCTCGCCAAAATCTGAGGCCAAAAACTCCCGCGTGCTCCTCCCCCAATCAGGCGAATGTTCTCTACTTCTAAGTTTTTCTCCCGAAAAACATCGAAAATGATCCGTAAATTGAGCGCTACCCCCTCCAAAACCGCACGAATGAAATGGGGTTTCCGATGGCGCGGAGTAAGCCCCAAGAATACGCCCCGAGCGTGCGGATTCCACCAAGGTGCCCTCTCTCCCAGAAGGTAGGGTAAGAAGAGGAGATTTTCACATCCTGGAGGGACAAGGCTGGCCTGTAAATCCATGAGTGCGTAGGTACTCACCCCGAGTTCTCGAGCACATTCCACTTCTTTCTCACATAAAGCATCACGACACCATTGGTAAGACCCGCCTGCCGACTGCATAGTACCGGTAGGCATAAAGAGACCACGCTCTAAGTGGTGGAAGGTAAAGGTACGCTTTTTCTCATCATAGAAAGGACTGAAAGAAGCCAAAGCAATCCACGAAGAAGAACCAAGGTAGTGATAGGCTTGACCTTCGCGGACCACTCCTGCCCCACATGCTGCACAGGCTCCGTCACCCCCACCGATGACTACCTGAGTGTGAGGAGAAAGCCCTAACTCCTCGGCTGCTTCAGGGCGAAGGGTCCCCACCACTGTCGTCGAAGGACACACCGCGGGAAGTTTTTCCTCGGAGATTCCTACCGCGCGGAGAATTTCTTCTGACCACTTTTCAGAAGAGAGATCGAAGAGGTTGGTTCCAGAGGCATCCGAAAAATCGGTTACCCACTCCCCCGTCAAACGTAAAATCACAAAATCTTTGGCTAAGAGAAACTTATACGCCTCTTCATAGATTTCGCGATGGTGATTGCGAAACCAGAGTATTTTGGCTAAGGAGTAGTTGGCACTCAAACGATGCCCGGTAATTTCATAAATCCGTTCCTCGTCAATTCTTTCTCGTACCCATTCTACTTCCTCCACTCCCCGACGATCCGCCCAAATGAGGATGCGAGACAACGGGTTCCCCTTACGGTCCACGGGGAGCGCTCCCATCATCTGTCCAGAAAAGGCCAAAGCCACGATGTCTTCTTTTTTGGCACCGCTTTTCGCTATAAGCTCTCGCGTCGAGTGGACCACTGCCTCCCAGTAATGGCGAGGTTCTTGTTCCACAGACAGTGCATCGGGGAAAAAGGTTTCGTAGCCGGAGAAACTACTCGCAACGCACTCTCCAGTTTCGTCAAAGAGGGTTGCTTTGTTGCCAGTAGTGCCGAGATCATGAGCGAGGATAAATTTCCCCATCGTCTCCTTCCTCCTCTTTCTTTCGTCTTTTCACCATGAGCCGAACCGTAGCTACTCGTTTCCGGTGCATACGTTCAACCCGCAGTTCATAATCTTCTAAAACTACCGTTTCTCCTTCTTCGGGAACTTTCCCCAAAATTTCCATCACCAGACCCCCAACGGTCTCGAATTCCTCGCTCTCGGGGATCCCTAAACCCAACCACTCGTTGAGGCTCTCAATAGGGACTGAAGCATCGACTAAGTACTCGTCTTCTCCAATACGACGATAGGGAACCATCTCTCGATCGTGTTCATCCCGGATTTCTCCTACCAATTCCTCCAAGAGATCTTCAATCGTCACCAGTCCGGCAGTTCCTCCATACTCATCGAGAACAATCGCCATATGGATCCTCTTCTGTTGGAGTTCGCGCAGAAGTTCAATCACCCTCTTTGTGGTAGGAACGAAATGGATGGGGCGCACCACCCCAAGAACCGGCCGGTCCAACCTCCCCTCCTGAAGATGGGGTAAAAGGTCCTTAATATGCACAAAACCGATGATATTATCGATATCCTCTCGATACACGGGAAGACGTGAGAAATGGCTTTTGATCGAGAGAGACAATGCTTCTTCAATGGTAGCAGTTTCTTCGAGACACACGATATCGGTACGAGGAGTCATCACCTCATAGGTCAAAGTGTCACCAAATTCAAACACTTCATTGATCAGGCGCCGCTCTTCTTGGGGCAAAATCTTCTCTTCACTGATGAGGAGGCGAATCTCCTCATCGGTAACCGAGGGAGGAACTTCGGTAGAAATCCCCAAAAGCCGCGACAGAAAATCGGTAGTCACGGAGAGAACTCGTACCGCCGGCCTCAGCACTCGAGAGAGAAAAAAAATAGTCCGGGCAACCAATACCGAGAAGCGTTCCGGATGAGCCATGGCCAATCTCTTGGGCACCAATTCTCCTAAAACCAAGCTCAAAAAAGAAATGACCACGGTGACGAGGATAACGGCAATTTCTTGCCCCAAGCTTCGCAAAATGGGTATCTGCGACATTTCCCACCTTCTCCCTAATTCTTGGGAAAAGGATATTGCCCCGGCAGCACTGGCAAAGAACCCGGCCATGGTCACACCAATTTGAATAGTCGCCAAAAACTCACTCGGATTCTCTAAAAGGTACCGCAACGCTCTCTCTCGCTGCGTATCTTTGGCTCTTTCTGCTTTTAAGTGACTCCGCCGCATAGAAACGATGGCAATTTCAGAAGCAGCGAAAAAAGCGTTCACAACAACCAAGAGCAGAATGAGAAGAAAAATACCTAAATATTCCATGCCCTCCCCAAGCTCCTTACCCATCTTGGTAACAACTATCGTTCACGAATAGTCAATTCTATACGTATCTTATCACAGTTATTTCCTATTCTCCACCTAAAACCCGGAGAGCCAAAAGAGAGCAAATACGACTCGCTGCGACTATTTCGGTTACGGAAACAAACTCGTTGGCCGAATGTGCTTCCTCGATCTTTCCCGGTCCAAAGATCAAGGTGGGAATATTCGCCTCCACAAAGAAAGAGGCTTCGCAAGAAGCGGGGAAAGGAGAAAAAGTAGGAATTTCGCCGGGCACCTCGGCGATGGAACGAGAGAGTAAATCAACAATGGGCAAACTACGGGGGATTTTTGCTGGGGGGAGGTGAGGAATCGATTGAACGAGGTGGTATTCAAAGGGAATCTGAGAAGTCTCGCGGACCTCTTCGATGAGCTCCTTGAGGAGTTTATTGACTTCCCCCAGCGGAAATTCTGGCACGGTTCGCACATCGACTTCAAAAACACAGCTCTCGGGAACGACGTTCGGCGCAAGGCCTCCGTGAATGACACCAACACTCAAGGCAGGACTCCCCAAGTCGGGATCTTCAAATGCCCGCAAAAGGGCATTCTTCCTTTGAATCGCTTCAATAACTTGTAAAGCCAAGTAGATGGCATTGATTCCTCGTTCTGCCACCGCAGCATGACAGGATTTCCCGCGAATCTCCACCCGATACGCCGCTACTCCTCGATGGCCTAAGCTAATGTTTAAACCGGTAGGCTCGCCGACCACTGCATAGTCAACGACCTCTTGGGTTTTCTTGTAAACCTCGAGCCACTTTTTAATCCCTAAATTGTCCTGCTCTTCATCGACCACGAAGAGGAGCTTGAGCCTCCCATAGAGATAGGGGGCAAAGAGGGAAATCATCTTCGCCGCATATATCATAGCGGCAAGAGCTCCTTTCATGTCACAGGCTCCTCGCCCATACAGGCGATTATTGACGATTTCTCCCCCCAAGGGGGGGTACTTCCACCCACTCCCCACTGGCACGGTATCGAGGTGTCCATTGAAAAGGATACACGGACCCTCTCCTAAGCCTCCCTGGACTTCGGCGACGAGATTAGCCCGATTGGATTCCACTTCCTGCCATTCCACTGCAATACCATAGTCAATGAAATAATTAGCAATAAACCGAGCAATGGCGTTTTCGCCTGAACCTCCCGAGACACTTTCAATACGCACTAAACTCTGTGCCAAGTTAATCGGCTCAAAAAGATCAAACTCGTTATCCAAGAGGGTTTTCCATTCTGACACTTTCCTACCTCAAGTATCGACTCCCTCGCTTTTGGAGAGCGATTTTTTCTCGGCAAAGCGGGCATTCCTCGGGGGTATAAGTGGCAATTTCGAGTTCGAGGAGAGAATAAAAAGGATAGGCAAACTGGACCTTACCCCCACTCCGATCCACGAGAACCCCGATGCCCACGATGACTGCTTTAGTTTCCTCTACCGCTTTAATCACCTCGTGTACCGATGCACCCGTGGTCACGACATCCTCTACTACGAGCACCCGTTCCCCCTCTTTAATGGCGAAATCCCGCCGAAAGATCATCTTTCCCTCTTCTCGCTCGGTAAAAGCCATGCGTGCTCCAAGCTGACGAGCCACTTCATAGGCGAGCACGATACCACCCACCGCCGGACCGACCACTAAATCAATGGTAGTACTGCCAAAATGGGCTACAATTTGACGAGCCAAAAGCTCTACATATTCAGGAAATTGGAGCAACTTAAATTTCTCCACATAATACGGGCTATGGAGACCAGAGGTTAAGAGAAAGTGTCCTTCCATAAAAGCACCTGCTTTGCGAAACAATTCGATTATGGCTTCACGATCCATCGTTTCTCCTCACCTTCCCAATTACATCTTGAATATCAGGAATGCCTTTTCGTAACAAATACTTTTGAAGACCTTCCAAAATCTTTAAAGGAGCTTGCGGATCGACCAAGGTCGCACTCCCTACCCCTACCGCTTTCGCTCCCACCAAGAGAAATTCTACTGCATCTTCGGCGCTCGCTATCCCCCCCATGCCAATCACTGGGAGTTTAGTCAATCCTACTACCTCGTATACCATGCGCAGGGCCAAAGGTTTCACCGCGGGACCAGATAACCCAGCAAATTTGCGAGCAAAGAAAAAATCCATCCTTTCCACATCTAAGGCCAAAGCCGGGAAGGAATTAGTAAGACTGAGAATATCGACCCCTTCTTCCTCTAACATGGAGATCACCCTTGGCCAATCATTCACTTGAGGGCCGAGCTTGACGATGAGCGGTTTTTGCGTCGCGCTGCGCACCTGAGCGACCAAAGTCCGCAAGACCTCTCCATCTTCAAGAAAAGTAGCTCCTCCCTTTTCCACATTTGGGCACGACACGTTGAGCTCGATGGCATCAATACGTTTTACCCTTTCGAGCTCCCGAACAACCACCACATACCCATTCACTGTTTTCCCCCATACTCCCACAAAAATCTTCGTTGTCAAGCCCTCTAAAAAAGGGAGGTCGTCCTCCAAGAACCGATGCACTCCCTTATTCTCTAAGCCGATGGAGTTCAATATTCCTCCGTAAACCTCCTTCATACGTGGAGGAGCATTGCCCACACAAGGCTCATAGCTCAGGCTTTTCGTAGTCAGAGCACCCACTCGATTCAAATCAAGGTACGCGGCAAGTTCCCGCCCGTATCCGCAGGTTCCCGAAGCGAGAACCAAGGGATTCTCCAAGTTCACCCTTCCTAAACGAACCTGCCAATTCATAGTTCTACCTCATCTAAGGAAAATACTGGACCGTCATGGCATACATGGAGATAGCCCGGGGTTCTCTTCGCTTTCACTGCACAACTCAAACATACCCCAAACCCACAGCCCATGAGAGCTTCAAGAGATACTTCAAAGGGAAGAACCCGAAAACAAGGCTCCTTAGCCAGTTCAGCAAGCATCCCCGCCGGACCACATGCATACCCCCGAGCTTGCGGAGAAAGAGGGAGATGGGTAAAACGGTCCCGACACAGGGTGAGGACATCTCCGCAAAATCCTCCTTCCATGCCTTCTTCACAACTATAAAAGACGGAGGGAAATTCGCGACCGAGGTGGAAGAGAGGAAGCTCCTTTCGGTTCCGGACCCCCCAGAAAAAAACGAATGGGACTCCCTCCTTCACAAAAGTTGAAGCAAGGAAAAAGAGGGGAACAAAACCTCTTCCCCCTGCTACCAACACTCCAAAGAAAGGAGTGAGTGAAAATCCGTTACCCAAGGGTCCCAGCACATCGAGGCGTTCCCCTACTTCTTTGTGTGCAAGAAATTGCGTTCCCCGACCAACCACCTCAAAACACAGAGTGAATCGGTCTCCTTGGGCTTGCATGATTCCCAGGGGACGACGCAAAAAGGGATCCCATCCTCTCTCTACCTTCACCATCACAAACTGTCCCGGTCGAGCTAAAGAGGCGATATGAGGTTCCTCGAGTTCAAAAAGTACCAACGACTCCCCTAACCATTGCTTTCGGCAAATGATCGCTTCCATTCTTCGGTGCACTCCTTCAATTGCTCTCTATAGAACAAGGCTTTTTCTTTGGCCTTCTCGGCAAAGGCATACCCTTCCCGGTCTTCCGTCTCTCGATAGGCAAAGAGAATATCCCGCGAAACGTTCACTAAAACCCCAAGACCTCCTTCTCCTAAACCGAAGGTGACGGCTTTAAGCGAACCCTGTTGGGTTCCTATCCCAGGAAGGAGAAACGGTAAGCGGGGAAACATGGTACGAAGGAGCCGCACATCCTCAGGGTACGTTGCCCCTACTACAACCCCCACACTACCCCACCCCTGTGTCCCCAAAAACCCTTCTCCCAGCTCCCAAGCCAAGTGCACGACTTTCACGAACACTTTTTCCTTTTCCCCCTCATCCTGGATAAAAGAGGCCGAGGGATTACTGGTCCGGGCGAGGATGAAAATGCCCTTGCCTTTCTTCTGCGCTTCTTCGGCGAATGGTAAAAGCCCATCCCTCCCAAAGTATGGATTCACGGTCAGGGCATCTACATCCCAAAAAGAGGGGAAATACCATTCCTTGCTCATCGAGATTCCCGAAAGGTATCCACAGGCATACGCCTCGGCGCTACTTGCAATATCGTTCCGCTTCCCATCAAGAATGACCAAAAACCCCCGACGTTTGGCTTCGTCGATCGTTTCTTTGAGGACCATCATACCCGCTATCCCTAAGGCTTCGTAGAAAGCCATCTGCAGTTTGATGAAACCAACTACCCCACTCAAAGCCTCAAGGAGTGTTCCATTGAAATCTCGCACACAAAGGGCAAGATTCTCAAGAGTCCTCTCTCGCCCCAGCCACTTCTCCAAAAGAAAAGGCGGCAAAAGCGAAAAATGGGGATCGAATCCCACTACCAAGGGCCCGACTTCTCTCGTTTTGGCTACCATCTGATCAGCAAAGTTCGCCATCCACAAGGCTCCCTTCTCGCATGACTATTTTCCCTCCAACAATGGTATACACCGGCCATCCCTTAAGCGACCATCCTTCGAATGGACAATTCTTCCCCTTAGAGACAAAACGTCCTACATTCACTTCCCACTCGGTATCTGGATCGACGATGGTAATGTCGGCGATCTTTCCTTCTTCGAGAACTCCCTGTTCCGAAAAGCCCAAAAGTCGCGCGGGGTTAGTACTCAAACACCTCCATAATTCTACCCATCCGAGAACTCCCTCTTCAATCAAAGCCTTGACATAGAGAGGGACAGTTATTTCCAAGTTGGAAATTCCAAAGGCAGCTTCGGCAAAGTTTTCACCCTTATCCTCCTCAGCATGGGGGGCGTGATCCGAGGCGAGAATGGTAATGATTCCTTCTTTGATACCCTCTTTGAGGGCCTCTCGATCTCTCTTCCCTCGCAGAGGAGGTTTCACCTTGGCTAAACTTCCAAGTTGAGGAACATCTTCATCGGAAAGGAGTAAATGATGAGGGGTAACATCGGCACTTACCGAGGCCCGTCCCCGAAACAGACGCAAGAGTTCCACGCTCAAGGCGGTAGAAAGGTGAGTAAAGTGGACCTGCGCACCGGTGTAGAGAGCTAAAACCATATCACGAGCAATCATGACGTCTTCGGCAGCCTCGGGTATCCCTTTGTATCCCAAAAGAAAGGCAGTTTCACCAGCGTGCATGTGTCCTTGAGCGGCGATCCCCTCCTCTTCTTCGTGAAGGAGAAAGGGGAGATGGAAATATTGCGCATACTGCATAGCGAGATACATGGTCCGCGGACTCTGCACTGCCCTTCCATCATCACTGAGCGCTACCACTCCAGCCTGCTTTAAGAGTCCGAAATCGGACATAGTTTTTCCAGCACATCCCAGAGTAATCGCCCCACACGGAAAAACTCTGCTCAAACCGATTTCGTTACTCCGATAAGCAATGAATTGAGCAATTACCGGGTGATCGATGGGGGGATTGGTGTTGGGCATGCATACTACTGAGGTAAAACCTCCTTTGACTGCAGCACGACTCCCGCTCAAGAGGTCTTCCTTTTTTTCTTCTCCCGGTTCTCGAAAATGAACATGGAGATTGATAAAACCGGGTCCCACAAGGAGCGACGAAGCATTGATGGAATATGCCTGAGGGTCTTGCAGTCCCTTCCCTATTTTGGCAATGATTCCTTCTTCGATGAGGATATCTTGATCGGCCAAGGTTCCCCGGTCGGGGAAAACCAACGTTCCTTTTTTAATCAAAATTCTCCGCACGGTATCCTCTCCCCCTCACGTACCAAAGTTTCCAAAACCGCCATTCGCACGGCCAAACCACAGGTCACCTGTTCTTCCACCAAGGATCGTTCATGCTCCACCAATCCATACCCCATTTCTACTCCTCGATTGACCGGTCCGGGATGCATAATAAAGGCATTTTGGAATGCCTTTTCCCACAACGATTCTTTCAAACCAAAAAAGGTCGCATACTCACGAAGACTGGGGAAATAACCTGCTTCCTGCCGTTCTCGTTGAATACGAAGGAGGTAGATGACTTGAGCCCCTGTGATCGCTTCCTCTACCGGAAAAACTCTTCTTGCACCTAAGGCTTCAACCTGGGGAGGTACTAAGGTCGGTGGTCCCGAAAAAATGACCTCACTCCCCAAGCTTTTCAGTCCGATACTCAAAGAACGGGCGACCCGGCTGTGGAGAACGTCTCCTACAATAGCAACGCGTAATCCCTCAAAATGATGGAAAGTCCGTCGAATAGCCAGAAGATCGAGCAATGCTTGGGTGGGATGTTCATGTGTTCCGTCACCGGCATTCACGATATGGAAGGGAGAGAAGCGAGCCAAATATTCTGGTACTCCACTCTGACTGTGCCGGATAACCAACACATCGGGTTTGAGCCGAGCCAGAGTCCTTATCGTATCTCGCAGACTCTCCCCCTTACGAAGGCTACTCACCTCCACATCCACATTGACGACCTGCATCCCTAAAAGTTTCCCTGCTATTTCAAAAGAGACACGTGTTCGGGTACTCGGTTCGAAGAAGAAGTTAACCAATACCAATCCCTTCAAACTCTCTCGATATCGGGGAGAAGCCTCCAAAAGCTCCCTGAACTCGTCGGCTTTATCGAGGAGATATACGATATCTTCTCTTGTCAAAAACCGCATGCTCAAAAGATGCGTTTTACACCATCCACCCACCTTGAAAACCTCCCCAACGCGTAAATAAAAAGCCCATCTTTCCAGCTTCGGAAAGATGGGCTTTTTCACCTGTCCACAATAGGATTCTTCTCTCCATTACAAACCCTGTATTAGCATAACGAGAAACTCCTTCCCTGTCAACGTTCCTTCTCTTTCGCCATGAAGATTTTTTCACCTACCTCTTTCGCGTTTTCCATAGCCATTTTGGGACTGATTCCCTGGTTGATCCGCCCTGTGGCCTGATTTTGGATTGTGGTTTGCGCTGAGAGTGTATTTCAATTCTCCTCTCTTACCCGATTCCGCTCTCGATTGGCCTCGCTTTGGCCTTGATTCGGTCCTTGACCTCGGGCTTTATCTTGAGAAGGACCACTCCAATAACGGCTTTCCGCCCTCGTCACGGAGAGTGATGGTTTCTTCTCCCTGGAGAAGCGAATAAGCCACGAAAATCGCGTTGTCGGTAATCCATTCCCCAACGAGCTTCACTTCCTCATTCTCTTCAATATCCAATTCATCGATAAACCATGAGGGACCAAGTTCTACGGTCACCGTTTCCTTGCCAACTTTCACAAGGAGCTTAGTCGGGGGAGGGGTGTTATCAAAGCTCACCACGGTACGGTTAACTCCACAGTATGGCCGGTGAGGGTTTACTCCCAATTCATGCTCTCGGGGTTCCTACGGCAAAGACTACTCCACCCCACAACAAGAAGACTAAAACTCTACTATCCATTCTCGGTACTTCTTCATGACTCACGCCTCCAAATTCTTTGATGAATTCTACTATAGAGGAGATATGTGACAAAAGAAGAATAGAGGTTATGGAGAAAAGGTGAAAAACTATTGTGCAAACCACACATCAATGAGGCGATGTGCTTCTTCCTTTACTCGTGGGTCTTCTAAGGGGTTCTCTTGTCGAAGGAACGCCTCTCGTACAAAAGTAACCAACGCAGAACTGGGAGTAAAATGGGGGATATCTCGAAAATAAACAGCTTCCTCGTAAAGTGAAGAAGCAGCCTCAAAAATAGCTACTTGAGCAGTAGTATAACAATTAGCCACGCCAAGATCACGTGTTTCTTTGCTCGAAAGAAGGGAGACACCCTGGGCAACAACCATTCTTCCACGTCGAGCATAAAGAAGGAAGGGCTGACTCTCTACCCCCTCAATCTGATATTTCCCTTGACCATCCGTAACCGTTTCCCATCGTTCACCATTTTCTCCTCGAATTTCTACAACCGCATGAGGAAAGGGGAAATCATTGCCTACTTCTAAATCTCCATCTATCCCTGGCAGGGCCACAGGTACCCTAACGCATCCGTACATTACGGTCTTCGCTCCAAAAAAGGGAGTACATCCGGCGAAAAATATGAAAATAACCACCAAGCCAACCAAACGTCCCACGGAAACCACCTTTTTCCTCTTGAGGATAGCGGTTTCCGCGAGAAAAAGCTATAGGAAAATTTTCCTATTTTCACCACTCGCTGGTACTCATTTTTCATTCAATGGTGATATACCAGTTATTCTGCGCCTGCCAACTTGATAAGAATTGATTGAGAGAATACACGTTGCTCGCGCCATTAGGTTTCCCAGGATCATGTACGATCACCGCATCCTGGGTCATTCCTACAAGGAGCATGGCGTGTTTAGCACTCCTCGGATTCATGTGGGCAAAAACGGCAACAATGACCGGTTTTCCTTCCTTCAGAAAAGAACGTAACATCTCTCCATTTCCCATACCGATACGAGTCGAAATCCCTTGCGCTTCAAGCCAACTACGGATTTGAAAAACATTGGTAAAATCTCCATTATAATTATTGAGCGGAAGTCCAAAACGGGCGTGAAGCCATTCATCGGCTTCAACAATGTCTTGGGGAGTTGGAGTACTCCCATAGTAGTAAGCCTTCACCATCACTGCCGCAGCAACTCCACAATTACGGGTATTGGCCCAATCACCAGGGGGAACCTGAGGCAAAAATGGAACGTCAAGGAGTACCCGAGAAGAGGAATTCTCTACCCATCGGGAGAGAAAGAGACTTTCTCGATTCTGAGGGGGAAGCGTGAGCTGCGAAGAACACCCGGCTAAGACCACTACCAATAAACCTAAAACCAAGAAGACGACCTGCCGTTTTCTCATCCCGAAGACCCCCTTGCATCCGAGAGGGAGTATGGGCAACAAAACAAGCCTAAAAAGAAAGGAACTTGGCAACCCGGCTACCTTAGTGTTCCCACCGTAGGCCCGTGGCTTTGTGCCCTCCCCTTTCGGAGAGTTTACCCTTTCATTTCCTTACTCTGTATATCGGCAAAGGAAGAAAGAACTTTAGGGGGAAAAGGGGGAATTTTAAAAAATTTTCGTATTACCCAAGATAAGCTTACCAACCTTAGTGATCACTTTGGTCTCGCTCATCACCTCCTCTGTTCCCTCGATTTCGAAAAACTCATTTTCCTACCCCTTATTGTAGGAGATTCCAGATTTTCAGAAGGGTGTATTTTCCTCTTTGTCAAGAGAGAGGCAAAAACACGGAATCGATTAACCTAAAGAGAGATCTCGAAAAAAATATTCACAATCCCCAAGAAGCCAATCATGTGAGAGAGGCGTCTGAACGCCTCGGGCGTAGCCCGCTTCATTCTCTCATAACGTGAGGATAATGTGCGCAGGTTCTTGTGCATGCGTATAGTCTGATTAAATTCTAATCACGATAAGAACCCAAGAATATGACGTCTGGGAGTATGACAAATCTCGTTTCCCCCGTTTTTTCGAACCTCAGTTTCTCTCATTCGTCCTCGTGAACCTGGTTTTCCATTACGACCTCCACTAAGGCGAAACATCTTTTTCTCTTGATTCAAAAGAGAGACCACGCCACGGCACGGAACATGCGCCTCGCGGTAACAAGGAAAAGCGGGTTACTACTAACGGAGATGAAAAACCTAAAACGTGTTTACATCCCACATAGTTCAGATCAAACCCAAAAACCAAATAAAAATAAAAACGCATGTACGAAAAGAGAAAGAAACATTTTCTTGAGGAAAGGAAAAGTCCAAAAATGAAACTTTCTGCAGCGAACCTCCGGTAGGGTTTTCCACCCAACCCTCAAAAATGTGCTTCTATCCAGAAATAAAGCTCCTCTTAAGGTAGTCAAGAACACCACCCCTTCGATGCAGAAAACTACGATATAAGATTGAGCACCTTTTCTTTTTCGCAACCAATGACGCGTTTTACACACGAACTTTGAAGTTCAAAATGGTATACATATACGGAGTCACTATCCTCTTTTATGGCTTTTTGTATTTCCCGAAAGCACTTTTCGAGCATGCCTTCCCGAATCTCTCCTTCAAAAACAGAATTCTGAACTCAAGTGAAATAGCGTTTAAGAATCTTCCGCACCCGGTTAATTCACTCCTCCCCAACATCATAAGTCACGATACAGTACGGCATGTTACCACCACGCCTTAAAGGGAGCATACACTTCATCCCCCAGAAGGTGCTTGATGAGCTTGTAGCACTCGAGGCGCAAAACGGTCCTGTAAGAAACCTTGCGCTTTAGACGGCGATGTTTAATGGTGGTACACAATTTTTCTTCGAAAGCCTGGAGAAATTTCTTGCGTCCTTCCTCGTTGAGATAGCAACCCTCAAGATCCCGAATAAAGTCACGTTTTACAATAACACCAGAATTGACAAGACGAAAAATGATTGGATCAACTATAAGGGGTTTAAAGATCTCCGCAAGGTCAAGACACAGAGAAAATCTCCTCTCTCGCGGCTCATAAAGGTAACTAATCGCAGGATGAAGGTGGGTTTTGTAACACTCGGAGAGAATAGTAGTATAAAGCAGCGAATTCCCGAAGGAAATGAGTGCGTTCACCGGATCCGAGGGAGAATGTTTGATTCTTTTTTCAAAAGGGAATTCTTCTTTAAGAAATATGTTCCACGCTCTATAATACGCCTCTTTTGCTCTTCCTTCGCAACCCATAAGCTCGGAAATGGTGGTCACATACTTTGCCTGCTCCAGCTCTTCCTCAATCTTTTGAATGAACAATGTGGTTTCCTGGTATTCCCGCAGATTTCTTCGAGCATGAAATATGGCTCCCTCCACAAAAGAAAGAGCAAGAGAAAAGCGCTTTTGAGGATTAAGGTAATGTTCGACTTGGTGAACCAAGACTTCTCCCGAAATGTTTCCCTCTCGGGGAAGAAAGGTGCCGCTGTAGAACCCATAATAGTTATACACGTGAAGAGGCTTCTCCTGCTGAGCGAGAAAAGTGAGGAGATTGGTGTTGAGAGTGACTTGTCCGAAAAGGTGAAGGGCATCCATATTCTCGATGGGAATAACCTTTCTTTTCCCATCCTCTTTCTCAATAAGCAGAGTATTCTCGTTTCTTCTCATCACTCCGCTACTCAGGATATAGTATGGCTGCATCTCTACCCCCCCTTTATCCAAAACAGAACTCAAAATACGAGCACGTTGGACAGTATAGTCTTCGCGCCGCCTTTGGAGGAGAGGGTAAAGCAAGGACTTTCTGAATCTTCAAGAGAGCTTCCTCAATTTCTTGAATAAACCCATCCGTGAGTATCATACTCTCTCTTCTCCGAAGCCGGGGATAGGAGAGAAGCCCCTCCCTCTCGATACCCAACTTTCGCAAGTAATAGAGATAATATCCAAGTTGCATTTTGCTCGCCTTCTCAAAAGACCTGCTGTACTTCACTTCGTAAACAGTTGTATCATCGAGAACATCAATGGCGATGAGATCGTCAATGGTTATCCTCTTCCTTTTCCTGGGGAAGCTCTCTTCGTCAAGGAGTCTCCCCAAAAAGACCCGATCGGAGTTCTTCTCCATTTGTATACCCCGGTCAAAGAGCCAGAGCTTTCTTGGGCATACAAAGAAGTAGTTTACCCTCACTCCAGTAATGTGAAGATTCTCCAACGTCCCCAAGAAATCACTCATATGATGCCATCCCCAAAAGTTTCCCCCTCAGAGAAAGTGCTGTTTTTGCAATCTCTAGCGTCAATCTTAAAACCTTCCTCATCATATCTTCCATCAACTACCAAGATGCCTCTAAAAAGATCATTTTTAACGAGGTCCGATAGACTTTTGCTCTCAGTTTTTTGTAAAGTCCAGGTCCTTATAGGCACAAGGAAATCTTTGATGAGTTCGTAGCCAAGCATCCTTTGAGCTCGGTTTCCATAATTAATTCCGATAAGCGCAGACTTTAAGGAGATACCTTGCTGAAGACACAAATGTTGTAAAAGAGACGGGTTTTGAATTGGACTTTCCAGAAAAGATGATGGTAAGACATTAACGGAATCCATACCCCGGAAAATTTCCTGTGCTTTGTCCTTACTATTCTCGCCATAGCTTTTATTAAGGAAATCCAAAGCATTCCGAAACAAGGCAAGGTATCTGGTATCCCTAAGATTTGCTTCTGAATAGAATTGATCTACCATTTCTAACTTGTTTCTTTCTGAAAGGATACCATCCTTGAGAAAAGACAGAGTTTTTGAAACAATTTCAGATTCGTACACAGTCCCTTTTCCTGAGGGATTTTCAGTGAAGACATAAACATTAGGTTCTTGCAGAGCGTATTTTCCGTCTTCCTTGTATCGCCTATAAATCCTGCCCATTCGCTGAATCAAAACTTCAAGAGGCGCAAGTTCAGTCAAGAGGACATCGAAATCAATGTCCAACGACACCTCAACCACCTGTGTTGCCACCAAGATACCCAAGAATTTTTGATCGAGGACAATACGCTCCTTTTCCCTTTTATCCCAAGACGTGAAGCAACCATGAAATAGAATTAGGGGATTTCTTTTGACACAACAGCTTTCTATATCGTACCCCCGAAATCGAGAATACCGGTCCTTGAGAATTCGATATACCTCCTGAGCTTTCCTAACCGTGTTGCAGACAATCAAAATCTTCTTTCCCCAAAACTTCCCTACAAACCTTATGACTTGAGAATTTATCTCTGCAGAAACTAGTTCCACTCGGTGTTTCTCCAAGTTAGGGATATGCTCAATGTAAAAGTCGCACTCGAGATGACTCTTGATGATAGGAGGTAGGGTAGCCGTGAGAACGAGATATTTACCCCCAAGCTTCTGAACCTCTTGAAGAGCTTGTATGATAATGGCAACAGTGGCAGGAGAATAAGCCTGAATCTCATCTACAATGATTTTCGAATATGATAAGGTAGCGTAAATCTTCTCAAACCCCAAAAATTTTAAGGCTGAGGTGAACACTTGATCCGCCGTGGCTACGGTAAGAGGAAACGAGAGGTTTTTTGCCGTATCATAATGTACCAATGCGTCATCGGTCTCCCCCTTTTCTCCCATACCAAGCAAGATTCTTCCAAACGCATCACTGTGGAGAAGACCAACATTTTCATTTCCAAAGTACTTGACTAATCGGTCGAACATGGATTACCTGAGGTCCGTATGGGGAGAGTATAGAAAGTTTTCCCTCCACCGCTCCACAAGAGCCCCATCTCGGTCTTTCCCAAGCCTGTAGAGGCCGCAATAACTCCGTTTTGCTGTTGATATTGTTCCTTAAATTCTTTTAACTGCCAGGGACAGGAGGTCTTTTGCAATAATTTGCCTCTGGTTACCGGAAATTTTTCAAGTCTTCTCTTCTCTACAGACACTCCTGCAGATGAAGCGTGATCCAGACGATTCAACAAACCCAGGAGAATAATAAACCGTTACTCGTTAATTTTTGGTAAGTATCTCTCTATATCTTGATGAATAGCCTCTAAGGCTACATTTCGATAGGAGGAATATCTCTCCAGTGATGGAAAGCTACCAATCGCATGAGCAATTCGTCATTTTCAGGAATAAAGGCGATGGAGAGAAAATTGTGGGGAAAGTTGAGGCGCTGGTTAAGGCTCCCTTGACCTCTTATAAGAGATTGGAAATACTCATTTGCTTTCCCAAAATCATGGAAGAGACACGCTTTTTGTAGTATTTCCCAATCCTCTTTATTTAAAGGAAATGGATAACTTTCTTTGAGAACATGGTAATTCTCAAGAAGTTTTTCGGTGTGTTCCTTCAGGGTCTGCTTTGGCCTCGATTTAGCTATAATGTCATCCACCATATGGGAAGGCCTTTGCTATCTACTCGGACATCTTGCACGATCGATCTCCCCTTCTGGACGTAAAAGACAGGGATTAATTCAAAGACCCGCATACGCAGTCCCTTAGAAGGAGTTCCTTTTTCTTTCTTACGATAGTAGCTTGGGAGAAAATAACGCATGCCATATAGATCGTAAGTTCTTGCTTGAGCCACAGGCACGTAAGTGTCAAAGGATAGCTCCAATCCTCCCCTTGGGGAATTCTTAGAGCGGAAAACAGTTTCTTCTACCTCAGTTACCTTAAGCTCAGTAATCAAATCTTCCGGACGTCCTAAGTAAGGGAAGTATAAAGGGTCTTGTAATGCCGCCAAAAGTCGTCTGTGCCAGTCTGCATTCGACATCCTCACATGTACTACAAGAAAAGGCTTTACCAAAGAAGTGACTACTATCGGATAGATTTTCCCCTCTCGTTCCCCCTTAGAGTACTTGTGAAAACTGACATATTCTCTCAATACCCCCTCATGGGAGCCTTGAATAGAGACATTGATTTCCCAAAGGACTTCTTTTAAGCCCAACATATTGTGGAGAAAGCCAATAATTGTGGAGTAGGGAGGCAAAGGATATGTTTCGATTATCTCCATAGAGTAAGGTGTCCTATATACAGCCTTGTCCTGTTTGATCTCGATCCTCAATGTTGGAGCCATTTGTCAAAAGCTTCTTCTACGTCCTTCTTTATATCGTCAATAGCTTCAAAAGGCGATTTTGTCCAGTCTCCATCATTTCCAAATTCTCCTCGTTGAATACCTATTTTTGTATAGTCAACTACTTTTTCCTTTGTTCCGTTCTTTTCGCGCAATTCCACCCTCAGCACTTCTTTAATGCTTTCTCTGCTGACGAAAGGTTTTGAGCCACGCCAGTAGATATTAACCGCATTGTGAAAAAAGAGCAACTTTATAGGGTAAACACCTCCAATGACAAAAAGAGGACGAAGATCCTCCCTGCGACCTTTTATATCTCGATAGAGGAATTTTATTGCTTCCAACAAATCTTTTACTCTTTTCTTTCTTTTCTCTTTATCAAATTTATAACCGAAATTTTCATCCTTACCTACTCTATCAAGATCTACCGCTAAGGTGTACTTATAATAACCATACCCTGTTTCGATGTTTGCCAGATTCGGTGTTGTTTTGATTCTGTCGGCAAAACCCTTGTTATTGAGAAATTCTTGATCTCCGTAATAAGCCTCGAGAGAAATAAGATGTGTCAGCCGAGCTACGGCGCTTCTCGTTTTGGTTTCTCCAGTCGTGATCATGTACCCAAAGAGATCGGCCTCTTCGAAATAATTTTCCTCTTCTGATCCCGATGATTGTTTGAGATCAAGCTGGACAACTTTTTTGTTTCCCTCACCAGATGAAACAGTAGCCCTTTTCCAACCAGCGTTTTGGAAGCACCATTCAGTAATGCTGTAGCGAATCGACTGTCTGGAAGCGAAAAGGTAAGTTTCACCATTACCTCGGTGTACCTTTTTTGCCACTGCCACATTGCCGTACCCCTCGTCGTAGTTTAATGGAAAGGCCTTTACCACAGCAGTCAAGGTTAATGCTTTTCTCTCCTCATCTTTTCTCTCCACATCATGAAACCTCCTCTGTTCGATTTTCTACCTCGGGTTAAGATTGATCCCTTTCTTAAACTCAAGAGTCCGGTAATAAACGCCAATGCCTTCTCCTGGAAGGAAACAATTTCACTCTCGTAAATGAGATCGCTTACTTCTTTGGGTATCGGTTTTTCATGGACTACATATAATCTCAAGAGTTCATTGCAGAAATCCTCTTTTCTTGTTCCTCGGATGAGGGATAAAAATCGTTGAGCAAGGTGGAAACGTTTCTCGAGGTCAATCTCCTCCATGGAGAAACTGGAAGCACCGCAATCTTGGATCCTCCGAAGGATACCGTAAACTTCTCCACTGCTCAATTCACTCACCTCCTGAAAACCACTTCTTTTTTTACGAAGCACAAAATCAAGAACAATCATTGACCAAAGAGGCCCAAGACGCGTTTCTTGATTAGCAATACTTTCAGAAAGATATTTGAGAGCAAGGGGTACAATAGGTTGTTTCTGGATTAGCCTTTTCAGGATTTCAGTAGAGAGATAGACCTCGACATTCTTATTTACTTCATAACGAAAAGCCAAAGCGGAAATCAGTTGCTTGAAAGCACTGAATTCTTCAACGACCTCGGCAAAAGCTTGATCCAGGTTAAAGTAAACGAAATGAGGCTTGTTCTGATTTTTTCTTGACGAGGTTTTTATTTCGACGAAAAGGATATTTTCCAACGTCCAACGCGTCTTTCTCTCCACAACCTCAAGAACTACCTCTAAGGTATGTAAGTAAGGGTTGAGGATTTTTTTGTTTTGTTGTAAAAATTTTCAAATTCGCTTCCTGCATGAAACTATTTAGCCGGTTATTCACTCGATAAGCTTCCTCTATATGGGAATAATTCACGAAGATATGCTCTGTTTCGTCAATCTCGCGCACCTGCCTCGGCTTCTTGTTAAACCCGGCAAAGGCACACAAAAGAATCAATTGACATAGTGGGCACTTCATCGGATATGATACACCGTCACTGGCGTAGAACGAATACACGTTATCAAATTCATTTTTGCTTATCCCTAAACAGGAAAAATCTCCTTCAGTGAGTTCAGAGAAGGACTCCAAATCTTGATATTTACGACCACAAAGAAAGCAGGTACATTCTCCGTCTTGGGAAGAGTTAGCTTTCAAAAAGGAAAGATATTCTTCAGTGAACTTTTCAATTCTTTGGGGCCTCCTACCCTTTGGATTAGCTATAACATCCTTGTTGAAGTAGAACCGCCCTAAGTAATCAGAGGCTTTTTTTGTCGTCTTCAATTCGTCCAGGAACTTTGAAAGCTCCTCCACTTTTATTCCCAATTGAGTTGCTGAAACATTGAGTTCTCGCATATCCTCTATTTGTTTCGTAAATTGTTGTCAATCTCCCCCTGCCTCAAGAGCAAAAATTTTTTGTCTAATCTCCTGATCGATGTTTCTGAGCTTCTCTCTAACCTGCCTTTCTCCTTCCTTACCTAGTTGTTTCGCAATCTCACTTTTCCTGTACTTTAAGACCGAAAGGCGATCAAAGTTCTCTAGCAGATAGAGTTTAGTTGCGTAAGCAAAGTAAAGAAAACCAAAGTTGAAGAAGGCTTTTGGATCTATTCTAACACCATCGTTGGTAAACTTGTAACTATTGCACCTCCCACCGAAATCGAGGATGCGAAGTAATCCCACTACTCCCGCGTTGTACAACCAACTTCCCGGATAGAGCACCACCTCATCCATTGCCTACTACCTCAAGCATTCCAAAGCCTTGGGCACGGCGCCGACCAAGACCGAGAATTTGAATGTCATAGAGGTCCTGGGGGTCTCCACGGATGAGGAATTCCCCGCTGAAACAAGTAAAGGTATACACCCGAGATTCCTTTTCCCCTTTCTTTATGGCATGCTTTACAACCTCCTTCCGAAGCCTCAACGGCTCAAATCCAAGCTCCCGTAAAAGACCTCTCCCTCGCACTCCCGAAAGCATGGTATCGGCATAGTAGTTGAGTTCCCGCAGGAAAGCCTGGGGGTCTTCCTCCGGAAGGATGGGCTTTTGAGAAGCGTCCTCGATCAAGATCGGCGAGAGCGTACGAAAGCGGGCTCCTTCTTTGAGGATTTTTTTCTCCCGAAGGGGAAGAATGCTCACCGGCCGAGGAAGTACGAACTCTTCTTTCAAGAAGGGATAGATCGGTTCCTGAAGAAAACCATTGTAAAAGTCGATGAAAGGTCCGGCCTCGAAAACAGAGAGGTACAAAAAGAGAGGAGAAGTGAAGTATAACCATTCCTGCTCCTTAGCAAAACGTTCTTTGTCATGGGTAAAACGAACGGCAAAACCAAAGGGCTTAGGAGCCTTGTTTTTCCGCTGGTCATAGAAAAAAAGCACAGGAAAGCGCCTCTCTCCCGAGGGTGTCGCCTGCAGAACCTCTTTGAGAAAACTCATGAAGGCATTGCGATACAAAAGAGGGAGGCGTTCAACCCTGAATGTCACCTGTATTCGCATTACCCTTCCCTCCTTTCAGGACATATTGTAATTCTTGAAGGTGACACTACCTGTCACTCTCAAAGTACTGGATATACAATTTTTTAATCTCCTCCTTCACCTCCTCCCGGAGTGAGGGTGGCTCTATGATCTCAGCATGCGTTCCATACCCCATGACCCATCTTTTGATCTCTTCCTGGTTGCCCTCAACTTCAAAAAGAAGCCCTCCGTCCTCAAGCTCGGTAATTTTTTGGGTAGGATGCCAGATGCGTTCCCGTATCCACTGAGCCTGGTAGGGATCGAAGCGCACAACCACTCGGCAAACCTCTCCCCGAAACATGCGAAAAGCCCGAGAGAGGTAAACATGCGGGTCGAAATCAGGAGGCATCACGAACCGCTCTGGCAAAATCACGATATCCTCCATGCGATCCAGAGCAAAATCACGTAACGCTTGACGTTCGAGACAAAAGCCACAAAGATACCACACTCCCTCAAAGTTATAGAGGTGATAGGGTTCAACGTCGCGGACCCTCCTCTCACCGGAGGAAAGAGAACGATAGGTAATGCGAATCTTTCTATAATTTCGAATAGCCCCAAAGACTTTTCGGAAATTTTCACTGATTGATACCCGGGGTTCGAGAACTGAAACAAATGGTGAAAGCATCATGCGCAGATTATCCGGTATGATTCCTAAGAGTGAGGGGAAAATTTTTTCGAGTTTCTTGCGCAGAACCTGGAGTGATTCCTCAAGAGGTGTATTCTCAAACTGTTTCAGGACATTTACCAGAATGAAAAGCGAAAGGAGTTCTCCTTCCGAGAATTCGGGAAAAGGGAAATTCCAAGAGGAAGTGAAAAAATATCCCCCCTCTCTCGCGAGAAAAAGCAAGGGGTGCACCAAAATCGTCCTGCAAAATGTCGAGGTATCGATAGACGGTACGACGGCTTACCTCAAGGAGAGAGGCCAGTCGATTCACGTTTGGGAACGAGCCTCGCTGTATTTCTTGAAAAAGGCGATATAAGCGAAAAAGGAGCGAACGCCGCGCGGGAAAAAGGGATACTCCTTAGAGAATGCCACTCACCTCCCTTTCCTTAGAGCTTTTCGTACCTATTATAACCAACCCAGAGGGGATTGAAAATCAGCGGAAAATTTTTACCTCAAATGAGGGAGAAAACAGATTCATCGTAGCCGAATATGACCACCCCTAAAGGGGTATCCTCGTTTTCCAAAAATTGGGTTTACATACTCAAATTTTTCGTTCTCTTCTTCTGATACATCTCCTGGTCGGCGAGGTGGAGGAGCTCATGGAGATTCACCGATTCTGAGGGATCAAGCAAAGCACCTCCGACACTAAAAGAGAGATGGTACGACCCTTCGTTCTCCTTATTCCATTCTTCCACCGCTTGGTTGAGGCGGTGGATGATTTCGTCGAGTTCCTCGCCCGCCACACCTAAGAGAAGCAGAGCGAATTCGTCTCCTCCGATGCGAGCGATGAGGTCGGATTGGCGAAAGACTCTTCGCAAAAGATTACTGAATTCTTGCAAGGCTCTGTCGCCCATGTGGTGACCAAAATGGTCATTAATCCACTTCAGGTTATCCAAATCGAGGTACAAGAGGACCGAGGGTTTACTTTCCCTCCGAGCGAGGGAGAGTTGATGCTGAGCGAGGAAGAAAAACCCCCGACGGTTATAAAGGCCGGTCAGGTCATCAGTGTGCGAGAGATATTCTAATCTTCTCAATTCCTGTTCTTTCTCCATGAGATAGCTCGCTTCACGGAGAATATCCTCAATTTTACGGGCAAAGAGGGTATAGAGTCGCCTCTCTCGAGAGGTGATCGGCTTGAGGGTCTCGAAAAAGAGTCGTCCCAACTCTTGTTTCTTCCCCAAAAGGAAAAGAAGTTGCTTTTCTGAACAAGCTTTCGGATCCGTAGGCATAGACTCAGGAAGAGACAAACCAAAAGAGGCAAAGAACTCTTGTTCCTCCTGCGAAGTAAGAAGAGCCACTTTTTGAACTCCAAAAAGCCGTACCGCTCTTTCAACGGTTTCTTGGAAAAACTCGGGGTAAGAACCGGAAAAGGAGAACGCCGAAATTTCATGGAGGATGGCAAGTTCTGCTTCAAGGGTAAGCTGAGAACGAAGCGGCGAGTAAGAAGCATTTTGTGCCCCTTCTCCTCCTACCAAGACCACCACAGTCTTATTATGGAAACGAGGAGCATGTCCATAAGGATGAACCTCTCCGGTACTGAGAAAACCTACCGTGGGAATGTCACCGAGATGATGCACAATTTCTCGAAGCTCCTCTTTATAGCGATTCCCTAAAAAGGAGGAACGACTCACGCAATCGAAGACCAGAGCAAAACAAGGCTTTTCTATTTTCTGCCTGGCCCTTCGGGTCACTTCTTTTACCGTAGAGAGAAGTTTTTCTTCCGTCCCTTCCATGATATACCCCACCGCTCCCGAGGGAACCCGACTCCCCACAAAACCGATAGATCCCTCAGGAGTGAGATAGGCCGGGTCTCTGATGAGATATTCACCAAAAACGTTGAGAAAACCCAAGGGATGGAGAGCCGCAGCGTGCAGAAAATTTTCCTGCGCAACCGTTCCTATTCTCTCCCGATAAGCCCCATAAGGAGCAATACCATCAATTTCGATGGCTTCCCTTCCTCTTGTTTTCGTAACCACCAAGAGGTCTTGAGTGGGCGACCACCCATGTCCTACCTGAGTGGAAAAGGCAATCCCCTCCACTACCCCAACACTGACTGAACCTTTACATACACCTTCTTCCGTCCAAGTAGAGGTTTCTGTACCTCCTCCAAGATAAGAGAAATGAGGGCCTAAAATGTTGTATATTCCCTGGAGAAAACAAGGTACTTCAATAGAAACATCGAAGAAAATGAACACCGTTCCCTCGCGAAAGGAGGCATCTTGGATAGCTCGTCCCGCTTGCTCTCCCAGGAGTAAAGGATGGTGTTCTTGCCCATTAAACGTGAACGATTTCACCTCTCCACCAAGCACTAAAACCGCTAACCCCCGAGAAAGCAAAGTTTCTCGAAGGATAATACCCTCAGTAGCACAACCCAATAGTTTTACTGCGGGGAACATGCGCCGAAAGCAATCGACCAACCGGTGAGGATTATAGTGAGGAGTGGCAAAGAGAAAGGCGAAAGAAAAAGCTCCACTTTTCTCCTTTATGGGGGAGAGAGCCTCTTGGAGAGCCACCTCTTCCTCCTCATGCGTGCTCCAACCGATTTCGAACTTGATATTCTCCATCGCTTCACCATACTCGGTAAGTTCCTACACCGATTATACTGCAAGGAGGTAATTTTTCAAAGAAAGAAGGAAGGGCGTAAATCTCAGCGAGGATGTTACCCTCAAAGAGATGAGGACTCATGCCCCAAAGTAATGGAGAGGGGAGGTATTGTTATCAGAATACCTCTATTCTCACTCTGAAAATTAGAGTAACACCCCCTCCTGACAAAGATGAGGTTAAAATTTAAATGGTCACCGTTTCTATTCCCACCATTTCACAAAAATCGATTAAGGGCGAATAGAGTTCTGCCCCATAACCTAAACAAGCGTATTCGTTCATCCATACTTCGAGAAGCTTTTGGATATCACCATGTACGGAAACAAATCCATGCGGCCAGAAAGGAATACCACATTCTGCAAGCCTTTTTGGTACCTCTTCCTCCGAAGGTTCGAAGATAGACACTCGGGCAATGACCATGACAAATTGGCCACGTCTCCTTCCCAAACGGGCGAGAACCCCATCCCCCGCTTTACAGATCAAACGAACCGCCAATCCGCCGGCCTGCCTTTCAGTGGGAATCCCGTGTTGAGTGAATCCAGCCGATCCAACCTTGCCGGCCAGCGACGGGGGGATAGCACCATCACCGATGATTTTTACCTCTATTCTCTCTCTATCGACGTGCTGGAGATCACCATAGTAAACTCTCTCTTTGCTCAGTTTGGTGAGGAGAAAAGTAGTAAGAGCGGTATTGAGGTCGCCTAAGGTAGAAGTAGGTATTCCATTTTCGAGCGTCATCGATTGAGCAAAACAAGTAGCACAGTAATCGTCACCCAACCCCAGAAAGGATTGAATCGTATAGAAGTCCCATTTTTCTCTTTCCACGACTTTTCTGATGGCCAAATACAAGGGTATGGAACGTTCGTTAGCCACGTTCTCGGGGGGGTAAAGCTTTAAAAAGCTCCAACAATCGTGGTTTCAGTGCTTTAAGTTCTTCTCTATCCACCCCCTCTGCGATGCGAATGAGTTCAGTCGTATCTCGACTGTCGATATCAACCCCAAAGACCCGCATCCATTGCGAAGGATCTGCTATGCCTACGGTTTGCCCCATCTCCCGTCCTCCAAAAGTATCAACTGTGGAAGGATTGAGGATATTTTTCAAAATGGGCTGCCTTACAGTAACTCACGATTGCTTCAAGCGCAGAAGGCTCATCCCATCCACCGTACACAAACTTGTGGGGAATTCCAATCTCAAGGAGAGCACCATGCATAACCAGTCCTCCACGGTCCGCCAGCCCTGGAAACCGGGATGGGTCCAAACGAGAACCCCTTTACCGGTGAGAGCGTAATCCCGAATCGCCCCAACAAGATGCGCTGCCCATACCCAAGCACCAGAGAAGAGGATCGCCCCATCAACATCTTCACGGTGCTTCACGCTCCATAAAGTTTTCTTAGCTTCCTCTTTACAAGCTACCACCGTCTCATGTTCTACAAAGTCAATCCCCTCTTCTCAACGCATTTTTGGAAGCCGCAACGAGATTCTCATCGATAAAGGGTTTCCCCAAGGGGTCATTGATTCCCCTGTGTACACCAAAAACGATAAACCCGATACGAGGCAAAATCATGAGCTTCCTCCCCTCCTCAGAGATCCACAGCACGTCCTGAGAGGTAAGATTCTACAGCGCATAACAGATTTTGAGACTCTGGACAGCGTCATCAACGTGGTCCGATAAATCAATGTCTTCTACGATTGCCCGATAGAGGTATTCTTGCTCCCGTTGACACAATTCCTCATGACTCGGTTCGTCCTGAATTTCAATATATTCATCTTGACGTAATCGGTTTCCGTTACTATCCCGGTCACTCCAATGAACTACTAAAGTATTCACGGCGGTATGTTGGGAAACATCGGAAGGATCGACCTGACTCACATCTTTACCAATGCTCACCGAGCCATTGGGCCCAAAAACATCTTTCACGAAAAAAGTCGTCCGACTAATCATGGGACCCCATCCTACCTCATACCATCCTACCGAACCATCGTCAAAGACGATATGCATTGCTCCATAGTTGTGAGTTCCCACAGGTACTTCATCGGTCAAACGGGCAGCAATACCGTGAACACGTTTCGCCTTTGCTCGCGTCATCTGACACATGACATCCACATAATGCACGCCACAATCCACCAAAGGAGGCATTCGGCGAATGAATTCCTTATGGACCTCCCATTCATGACCGTAACTCTGCTGATTGAGATTCATTCGCATGACCAATGGCTTACCCATTTGTCGAGCATATTCAATGAATCGTTGCCACGAAGGATGGTGTCGGAGAATATACCCCACCACCAATTTTCTTCCTGTATCTCGCGCGACCTGTGCTACTCTCTCTGCATCGGAGACATTCTGAGCAATAGGTTTCTCTAAAAAAACATGACATCCCTGTTGCATGGCGTATATGGCGTACTCTGCATGAGTATCAGTATAAGTATTAATGGATACTACCTCGAGCTTAGTGTTCCTCATCGCTTCGTAGTAATCGGTGAAGATCGGCACCGAGAGCCCCAACCGTGAAGCTAATTGTTTCGCTCGATCGACATTACGTGCTACTACTAAACCGACAATCTCGAAACCGGGAAGGTGAGCATACGCCCGGGTGTGTGAAGCCCCCATTCCTCCAACACCAACCACTAAGACACGAAACTTCACGGTTCATCCCTCCTTTTCCCAAGTGTCGTTGAGAGGAGAAAAAAGTTGTCTTCGAACATCGAGAGGAAGATCGTTTACCAGAGCTCGATTGGGATTGTATATGATTTGTTCCTCTACCGTCAGTCCTACCCACGTCCCCTCTTTTACCGCCGCATGAAGATTCCGTGGTCGTACTGCATCACCTACACTCACCCAGGGAACGGAAACACTCTGCAAGATTCCAGGAAGAATCGGATTAGGTCGAGTAAAACAGGTGACAATGTGATCATAAGGAAGAGAGACAAACTCTCCTTCCCGAAGGATGGTTACACTCTGTTCACCGATCTCAAGGAGAACGCTCCGCGAATACACTCTGACCGGAAAACGGAAGGGCTCAGAATGGAGAGCTTCGGCATCCTGTTGTTGGAAACGCTTACGGAGAACGTACATGTGGATAGGCTCAATGCTTAACCCAAACTCCCGATACGGGGTAACGATGGTCACTTCTTTCCCTATGGAGGCCAAAAACGCGGCGGTGTCCGCTGCAGGATAATGGTCTCCCCATACGATCACTTTGGTACCCTCTAGCTTCTGAGGTTTCCTCCCGTCATGAGGATGAAATTCGCAAGATAACTTAGGACAAGCCATAATCCTTTCAAAAGGAATAACCCGTTCCTGCATGCCCTTTACCGGAGGACAGTAGGAATGAGCGCCAGTAGCATTAATGACTACATCGTATACCGAAAGTTCTTCCCCACCAGGTGCAACCCGCAGACGAACCTCAACCCCCAGTTGCTGCAGTTGATGTCGAATCCAGTCAACATACCACTTCATCTTATCTTTACCCGGAACGAGGCAACACCCCAAAACGGCTCCACCTAACTCTCCCGTTTGCTCATAGAGCGTTACCGCATGTCCCCGCTCTGCTGCATGACGGGCTGCTTCCATTCCTGCAGGGCCTCCTCCCACTACGGCAACGCGCAGGGTTCGAGCGACTTTTCGACGAATTTCAAATTCGGGGTTTCCACAAGCAGGATTTATAGCACAAGCGATTTCTTTTTTAGCCATCAGCGATTCCTGCCAACACCCGGTAAGACAGGAAATACATCGGCGAATGTTTTTGATTTGACCGTATTTGGCTTTGATCGGCCAATAGGGATCGGCGAGGAGTTGGCGGGAGAGACCAACCATGTCCACCTTCCCTTGGGCTAAGATTTGTTCACAGTACTCGGGGTTACGTAAGGAATGACTGTTGATGACCGGGATACGAACCTCCTTTTTTATCGCTTGGGAAGCATACATCGTCCATCCCTCAGGGTAATACATGGGATCAAAGCCAGCTCCAGGACTCTCCTGAAGACACTGGCTCAAGTCTAAAGCAGCTACCCCGGCCTCCTCGAATACCTTCGCCACTCGGATAGATTCCTGCAACTCTCGACCTCCCGGCACCCATTCATCTACCGAGTAACGGACCAAAATCGGAAAATCCCGGCCACATTTCCTTTGAATAGCCTCAATAACCGCTAAGGGAAAACGCATACGATTCTCAAAACTTCCCCCAAAACGATCGCCCCGACGATTCAGATAGGGACTCATAAATTCCGAAAGGAGGTACCCATGGGCGGCGTGAAGTTCCACCGCATCAAACCCTGCCTGCTTCACACGCCACGCCGCCTCGGCGAAGAGGTCAATGAGAGCGGGTATCTCATCGGTAGTCAGGACATGCATAGATTTCCTGGTGAGACTCTCCTCTTCACTCGCATAAATGATAGGGTGGCTTTGTGACCAAGGTAAATTGACCACCATATCGGTAGAAGCAAACTTCCCTTCCCGCGGGAGAGCTGCCTGTCGACCTGGATGTTGGAGCTGCACCGCACATTTCGCCCCATACCGGTGTATACTCTCCGCTAAACGAGCAAGACCTGGATATACTCATCACCATCAGCCACAATACAAGTGACCGTGGAACGGCCGGTCTTTCCCCAAGGAGAGGTAGCGCCGACAATAATGAAGCCGGTACCCCCCTTGGCAATAGTAGCATGATGGTGAATATCCCGCGCACTCACTGAACCATCAGCATGGGCGGAACTGATATCGGTAGGAACGTGACAAATACGATTCGGTATCTCCACGTTCCCAATCCAGATTGGCTCGAACAAATGTTTGAAGACCATAATGCACTCCTCCTTGTCACTTGCGAAATACCATCTCACCAGGTAAAAAGGTATACTGAACGTCGAAAGAGTCATCGATCACGGCTATATCAGCACGTTTTCCGATCGCGATACTCCCTGTCTCGTGGTCGATACCCAAAACTTTTGCCGGATTGAGAGTAGCCCAGCGCAAAGCTTCTTCCAAGGATATCCCGGTGTACTCCCTGAGTCGTTGCAGGGCAATGTTCATGGTCACCGCGCTCCCGGTGAGATTTCCATCAATGGTGGGATCCTCATCAATCATACGCACTACCCCCTCGATCACCCTCACCCGGCGACCGTCCTTATACCTAAGAACAGTCCCTTCTCCCATACCCGCTCCAGATAAAGAATCGGTAACTAAAACTTTCTTATCCATCGGTTTAACTTTATGGATAAATTGAAAAAATGGTTTTGGTACATGAATCGGACAACCGATGAGTTCTACACTCACCGTATCGTAGTACAACACGGCGGTTTCGACACCGGGAAGCATGACTAAAGCTTCGTCAGGATTTTCCCTGTACCCCAAGATACCATCGTACATATGCGTGACGTGTCGAGCACCAGCAAGGATGACTCTCTCTGCCTCTTCATAAGAAGCTTCGGTATGACCGATGATGGGAAGAATGCCGCGTTGGGCCAAAGCCTCGGTAAGCCAAACCGCCTTGGGTAATTCAGGAGCAAAAGTCACGCTGGTAATCATGTCACCGACTTCTTCTAATACGAAGGTCACATCTTCTTCCGTTGGCAATCGTAAATACTCTAAGGAGTGCCCACCTTGACACCGGGGAGCGAGCCACGGACCCTCAAGGTGTACCCCATGGAGAAGCGCACAGTACTCACTTTCCTCTTTCACCCGTCGTAACCGCTTGATCTGCTCTACGGTCTTCTCCAAAGGTCGAGAAATGGTCGAGGCTACTACTCGGGTCACTCCAAAGGTGAAGTAATGCTTGATTCCTCGTAGCATCGATTCCAGGTTATCCTCTACGAAATTGACTTCAAAAATACCATGAGTATGCATATCAATGAATCCAGGGGTAACGATGTAACGGGAAACATCGATCTTCTGGTGGGCCTCAACACCGGTCCAGTCCTCACCCAAGGACACGATACGACCTTCCTCAATAGCAACATAACCCCGAGGAAGAGTTTTTGCCTCGGCGATCACTTTGCCTCCGTAGAGTAAAAGAGCACAAATCACCCTGGGTCTTCCCTCAATTAACTTCTGGTTCTAAGGGTCCGGCCAGAGGAGCTACGAAGAACAGTTTGCCGGGAAGCCGAGGCATCACCGAGGAGGGAATCCACATACAAGGACCATACTTGAGAGTAACCCACAGGGCTTGTGCCTGATACATCATATTCCGACAGGGAAGATATCCATCTACCCCACCGATGGTATAATCGGCTTTCACAAAAATACCCGGTCCAATGGTATTCGCTCTTGCAGGCACCAAAGTGATACGACTTCTAAAGCTGGTAATGGAATTTTGAATAATAGTTAGGGGGTGAAGTTTCGCCGCGATGCGATGCGTTGGTTGGAGCCACTCCTCCATACTGGCATAGTCCGAAGCGAAATGAGGTTCCCAAAAGGCAATATGGAATACCCAACCAATGCCATAGATGAGAACAAACTTCGCTCCCTGAGCACGGAGTTCTCCGATGCGCTCAGCATAGGTAGGGAGTTCCTCTTTGGTGGCGAAGTGGCGTTGTCTCTCCGGAACGGTTAAGTTCCCCAAGGGTCCATAGAGCGCCGACTCCATGGTGTTACGAAATGCTCTAGGATCGTTGGCAGGAAGAGTGTTTCCTTCCGCGTCACACCATTCATCCATGTTGAATCCGTGAACGTGGCTACAATCTACCCCCCAGCGTTTAAGAAACTCTACCGTCCATCGGTACATCCCCATAGGACCGACCGAGAGAACGAGAATTAAATCTCTCCCTTCTTCCTTGGCCAATCTGATCTGATAAGCAATTTCATGTCCCATGAGAGTATTAAAATCACCCAAGGTGGGGCAACTCACCGGTTCAAAGTCCTTATGCCACCATGCTTCTCTCACATGCACTTCTTCCGGTTTTCGACTACAACACCAATCGATACGCTTCAAATCCCAGGCTTTAGGGAAAAAATCCTCAAAAAGAGACTCCTCAATAGTGTTGAGAAGAGTAATCTTTTCCATGTCTATCCCTCCTATCTTCTTGTCTCTGAGAGTTGACTCAAGGTTACCGCAGCAATGATGATGAGACCGATCACGAGATCTCGAGCATAGGGATTAACATTCATAATGATGAGGGCGTTACCAATTAAACCGATTAATACCACCCCCAAGAATATGTTGAGTGCGCCACCCTTTCCCCCCGAAAGCGATACCCCTCCAACGATGACCGAAGCCAGTGCATCCAAGGCATACGTATCACCGGTAGTGGCTAAAGCCGAACCTACCCGCGAAATGAGGATAATAGCTGCTAAAGCATTCAAGATACCCACTACGATATAGGCTTGGATAACCACTCGATCGGTATTGATTCCCGAAACGTGCGCCGCTCTCCTATTACTCCCAATGGCATAAAGGAACCTTCCGTATCGAAAATATTTGAGAATAACGTGTGACAAAACGACTACTCCGAGAAAGAAGAGGATGGAGATAGGAAGATAGTGGAACACACGTCCTCTGCCCAAAGTCTCAAATCTTCCAAAAAGCATGTACGAAGCTCCTCCGGTCACCAACAACGCTAAGCCATGGTATGCAGACATAAACCCCAAAGAAATGATGAATGAACTGGCGCGGGATTTTACCACCGTGATTCCAGTCGCAAGACCAACCAGAAACCCCACCACCAAAGTACAAGCAAAGGCAATAGGATAAGCAAAGGTCTGACGCCAAAGCGCTACGTTCCCCTCAGGAAGACCGAGTATTCTCTGAATGAGCATGGCAAAGATAACCCCAAGGAGTGAAACCTGCGTCCCTACCGAAATATCCACATGCCCAGAAACGAGCAACATTCCTACTCCGCTCGCCACAATCCCCAAAACGGCTATTTGCTGAAAAATGTTAATAATATTTTGAGGGTGAACGAAGCGAGGGTTGACAATGGTGGTAATAACCGAAATAACCAAAATGAGAATGAGTAACACATACGCCTGTTCTCTTAGAGCTTTTTGCCGGAGAGAAAGAGTAAGTTCATCCATTACCGTTGCACCTCCATTCCCTCACATACCCCCATGGAATAACGCAAAATATTCTCCTCGGTGAGCTCGTTGCCTTCGAGAATCACCACCAACTTCCCATTGCGCATCACGCCTACCCTGTCGCAGAGCGCCACTAATTCCGGATTATCAGAAGAAATGAGAATGATAATCTTCCCTTGGCGGGTCAAATCTTCAATCATGCGATAGATCTCCGCCTTAGCCCCTACATCCACTCCCACCGTCGGTTCATCAAAGATTAAAATCTCTGCAGCAGTGAGTAACCATTTGGCGAGAACTACTTTTTGCTGATTACCCCCGCTCAGATTCATGGCAAGCTGAGAAACAGAGGGAGTTTTAATGTTCAGTTTCTGTTTCAGATTGACTGCGAATCGTATCTCCTCTTGCAGGTTAAGAAAGAATTTTCTATCTCGTGCAAGTGAAGCCAAACTGATATTTTCAGTCACCGGACGAGAGAGGAGAAGACCGTCAAATTTCCGGTCCTCAGTGAGATAACCAATGCTTTTATGAATGGCGTCATAAGGATTGTAAGGGGTAATATCACTGCCCCGATAAACTAATCGTCCCGAATCTTTGGGATCAAGGCCGAAGATCATACGCACAAGCTCGGTACGACCGGAACCTACAAGACCAGCGAGCCCAAAGATTTCCCCCTTTTTCACTTTAAAGGAAACATCACGTATCACGCCTCGCTTACTATAATTTAGGATTTCTAAAATTTCTTCATCGCGTCTCAACGCCTGATGGAATTCCCTTTTGTATAACGTAACCTGGGAACTCCCAATCATCTCGCGGATCACGTCATCCATAGTAACATCGCGTACCTGATGCGTAGCCACCTTTTTCCCGTCTTTCAAAATGGTCACTCGATCACAGATTTCGAAAACTTCTTTTAAATTGTGAGAAATATAAATGACGCTCATTCCTTTTGCCTTGTGATGGCCTATAATTCTGAAAAGAATATCCTTTCCGCATTTGTCAAGCGAGGCGGTCGGTTCATCCAAAATGAGGAGTTTTACCGGACGAGCAAAAGCCTTGGCAATGCTCACTAACTTTTTTTCTACAAACGAGAGATCACTCACTTTTCGTTCCGGAGCAATAGCGATTCCTAACTCAGCCATGAGGGTTTGAGTCATCCGACGACAACCAGCGTAGTCAACAATGTTTCCCCTTCGTATCGGAAGATTAGAGATACACGTTTTCAGCTACACTCAATTCCTCAACCAGCTGGTTTTCCTGGTACACCGTTTGAATACCAAGTTGGATAGATTGCCAGGGGTCTAAATGAGGATACATTCTGTTCTCATAGAAGATCTCACCGGAATCGGGATGAAGAGTACCGGCGATGATTTCAATGAGGGTTGATTTCCCTGCACCATTCTGCCCCACAAGTGCGTGCACTTCTCCCAAAGCAACATCAAAGTCCACTCTACCAAGCGCTTGAACACCGGGGTAACTTTTACTTAACGCTTTTACCTGTAAGATATATCCTTCGTGAGACAAGGGAAACAAAACCTCCTCAATCACTTTCCATAAGGAAAAGGGAGGGGGTTACCCCTCCTCCCCTTTTCACTTTACCCTCAATTCTGGTTTATACTGACCAGTTTTCACAAACTCTTCGACTACTGGGAACCAGCTTTCATCGAGGAACCAAGGAATGAGTTTTTCCTCCCAGTCTTCCCTGCTACACCACACAATTGGGGAGTAGCTCTTTTTCTGATACTCCCTTCCCTTGAGGTAATTGATGAGATTTTGAGCACAAATCATGCCATGGAGTCCAGGAGAAAGGCTGAGAACATAATCGATGTAACCCTTTTTCAGATTTTCTACATCCATAGGACCACCATTTACCGTCACGATGACCACCTTATCGAGATCCACATTCTCCTCTCGCAAACCCTGGATAATCCCCTCAGTAATTTCTTGGCATGCTCCAATGGCCACATTGAATTCCAATCCCGATTGAACCAAGGTCTTAATGATGTTGAGGGAAGGAGCAGTGGCGTAATCACCATATTGAACGTCAGTAGCCAAACTTATGCCTTCTAAGGTCTTTATGGTATCCATAAATCCCTGGATCCCTTGAATAACCGGTGGAGCGCCGGCGAAACCCTGAATCCAAATGATTTTCAACTCACCCGGCACATCACGACGAAGGCTGGTAGTGACGGTACGATATACATCGAACCAGTTAAAATCGATGTCGGCTATTGGTTTCCCCTTCCCTTCGGCAATGCCGCTTTCGGTAATCTGAATGGGAATGTTTGCCTCACTCGCTAATCGACAAGAATATTCGGCGCTGGAAGGGGTTACTGCGGTTAAATCGATCTCGCATCCACTCCCATCGTGATCAAATTCTGAACGGCCTTAGTTTCATCATCTGCTTTATAGTTGTGGTACTGCCACACCAGTTTGACGTTTTCTCTATTCGCTATCTGTTCAAAACCTTTGTGGAAAGCTGTAAACCATCCAATCTCATAAGGAATGACCACGCCCACAGTATAGGTTTTTTCTACCGCCATGCTCCCTAAGGGAAAAAGCACCGTCATCAAGAATAAAACTCCCACTATCCATATCCATGATTTTCTCATGAGCACACCTCCTTTGTTTTCTCCTTATTCTTCACTTTCCCATTTTGCACTCGTCTCGGAAAAATGTCTTTCCTTTCACCCCCTCTCACCACTCCTCACTCTTTGGCACACCTCGGCAAAAATTAACACATTTTCTACCGGGGTTTCAGGCCCAAGAGTATTGGAAGGAGAAACGATCAAATTCCCATTGGCCAAGGCAAGTTTGACACGATGGGTTATTTCTCGTGCGACGTCTTCGCCACTTCCTAAGGGGAGGGTATTTTGAGCGCTCACCGTACCCCAGAAAGTCAACCTATCACGGTAGTCTTCTACTATCTTTTGAAGGTTATGACATTCCGGTTGCAAAGGATGAACCACGTCAAAACCTACTTCTACTAAATCGGGAAGGATTTCCTCGATCTTACCACAGGAGTGGAGAAAAAAGAGACACTCAGGATAATCATGGCGGAGAGAAGCAATAATCCTCGTCCACCAAGGCTTCAAAAATTCTCGCCAAATTTTGGGAGGAATCTGCAATCGATCCTGCATACCGTAGTCATCATAAAAACAGAGTAAATCCACCCCACACTGAGCATGAACTCGAGTAAGCCGCTCACTAAAAGTAGCAACTTTTTCGATGAGGAGATGAGCGAAAGAAGGATTTGCCAAGAGATCAATCATAAAATCTTCCATACCGCGTAACCAATGACACCATTCATATATACTCCCACAATAGGAAGCCGAAAGATAACCTCGGTTACGAATCTGCTCGGCTTTATGGCGAACTTTTTCTATGCTCTCTTCATCAATATCAGGAACAGGGTATTCCTCTATTTCTTTAAGCGCCCTTACTCCAGCTAAGGGGTGAAACATTTTTTCGCAACCTGGGTTTTCTGGCCAAGGGAGGAGCGCTACCCCCCAAGGGGTAAAATTTACCTCTGGGGGGAGTGGTTCCGAGAAAAAGTCTCTCCCGATACCATTTGACACCATCTTGATTCCGTAATTCGCACTGGTAGTGTGGAAGAGGGGATCACTGTCCTCAGAGTGGGCAATGCGAACCTCAAAGTCGAAGTGCTCGGCAACATCTCGGATCCCAGTTTGCGCTACAAATTTTTGCCAGAACAAGGGGGTAAAAGAGGGAGTAGCTCCAAATAAGAAACTCCAAGAAATCGTTTGACTCTTCTTTCGTCTTTTGAGAAGCTCATAGATTCTTTCTCGGGGTAATAAAATTCTCCTCCCCTCCTTTCAATCTCATATTCACACCTTAGGCAAAAATCCGCTCTATGGTGAGTACTGCAGCGCCAACAAGACCTGAATCCCGACCAAAAAAAGCCCTCCGTACCTCCACTTTTCGTTCGTGCAACGAAGCAGTGGTATCCCAAATCACCGCTGCAATAGTGTCAAGAAGAATAGGATGGGCGAGCGAAAGACCTCCTCCAATAACCACTATTTCTGGATCCAAGAGATTGACTAAATTAGCAATAGCTCGACCTAAAAGCTCGCCTGTTTCTTGCCACAGCTTGAGGGCAAACGGGTCACCGAGACGAGCCGCTTTATCGATCACTTCGCAGGTGAGCTCTTCACTACCCTCATCCCACACCTCTCGAATACGTGTTTCTCCTCCTTTCTCGAGGTACGCGCAGGCTCTACGGACAATGGCCGGAGCAGAAGCATAGAGCTCGACGCACCCCCGATTGCCACAGGGACAGAGCAGTCCATCGAGATCGATACTGGTGTGTCCGAATTCCCCTGCCGCATGTTGATATCCTTCGAGGAGCTCACCATGGGAAATAATCCCTGCTCCAATTCCATTGCCCAAACTAATGTAAAGAAGGTCCTGAACATCTTTCCCACTCCCAAACCACTTCTCTCCTAAAGCCCCGGTATCCATACTATTTTCTACAAATACCGGCCAGGGAAAATGCAAAGAGAACATTTGCCGTAAGGGAACGTGGTGCCAGTGAAGATTGACCGCTTTGATAACTTCCCCTTTCTTGGTGTCGATGATACCCGGACAACATATTCCCATGCCAATAACTTCCTGAGGAGTACACTGTGCTAAAAGCCGAGCAACAAGCTCGCGAACTTGATCCACAACCTTTTTGGGATCATGAGAAACAAGGGGAGTCACTTCCTTGGCTTTCATGTGACCGTCGAGGTTGGCCAAACCCACATGAACCCGGCGCACACCGATCTTTACCGCCACCACCCATCGCCATTCTTCGTTAAAATCCAGTAAAACTGGCCTCCTTCCGCCTTGTGACTCACCGAACTTAGTGTAAACTTATCGTAGGGGTTCCAGGATAAAGAAATGAAGAGACCTCGCCATCCAGTGTTTGTTATACAATT
>CAKZPS010000062.1 GCA_937139415.1 uncultured bacterium | reverse complement strand
TTACTTTTCAAGGTACCATTGTGCCCCGAAAGGCAGAAGTAAATGTAGCACAGGGGGAAGGGATTTGTCAAGAACTTGAATAGGCGATGCGAATGATTTTTCACAAAATTTATTCCTCATCCTTTATTCCTCATCCATCCTCTCAGACTCAAATACCGTCACTCAGACCAGGGCACTTTCTTCCACCTTATGCGTATCTCTCCTCCAAAAGATCATCCACCGATTTAGTCACCTACAGATGAACAATGTTTTCCATCCATCCTCGATTGTCACCCCTCCGAGGAGATGGAAAGTCGATATTTTATTCCTTTAATCTTGCAATATTTCTTTGTTTTCAATAGAATAAAGCTAATTTATACTCAAATTCCTATACAAAGTGGGGGGATTTTTATGTTCGGTCTCTATGATCCATCGATAATCTTAGTATACCTTTTGTGTATTGGGAGTACCCTACTCTGCGTTATCTACGGAATCGTTCATTGGAACCGGAGTGGGGTCGAGGTAAAAGCGGAAAAAATCATTCAGTGGGAAAAAGAAGAAGAAACTTTGGAAGAATAAGGAGGGGCTTACATGTATCAGATTGTGCTCATTATCGCCGTTCTTGTGTATCTTTTGATTACCGGATACTTAGGATATATCGCTTATCGCAAAACTCGTACTACGACCGACTATCTCCTCGCCGGACGAGAAGTTCACCCTTACATTATGGCTATGTCTTACGGTGCAACATTCATAAGTACCTCGGCTATCGTAGGATTTGGAGGTACGGCAGCATTGTTCGGTATGAGTCTCCTATGGTTAACTTTTCTTAACATCTTTGTAGGAATTTTTCTCGCCTTCGTCTTTTTCGGCCACCGGACCAGAGCCATGGGGTACAATCTTGACAGTCACACCTTTCCCGAACTCTTGGGAAAACGATATCAATCCCGTTTTATTCAAATTTTTAGCGGGATCATTATTTTTCTCTTTATGCCCATATACACTGCTGCAGTACTCATGGGCGCAACGCAATTCTTAGTGGTTAATCTCAAGTTGAATTACGAAGTGGCGCTCTTCACTTTCTCGGCAATTGTAGCCATATACGTAGTAATGGGTGGACTAAAAGGCGTCATGTATACGGATGCTTTTCAAGGAAGCGTCATGTTTATCGGTATGTTGCTCCTTCTCTTTTTGACTTATTACCGCTTAGGTGGCGTAACTTCTGCTCATGAATCCTTAGCGCAACTGAATCCGATGATTGTGGAACTCATGGGAAAAGCAGGACATAGAGGATTTACCCATATGCCTGCCTTTGGTTCGAATATTTGGTGGACGGTTATTTCAACCATCGTTTTGGGGGTGGGTATCGGGGTTCTCGCCCAACCTCAACTTGCTACCCGCTTCATGACGGTAAGAAGCAGCAAAGAGCTGAATCGAGCAACATTGGTAGGAGGCATTTTCATTTTAGCTATGACCGGAGTCGCCTTCACGGTAGGAGCAGTTTCCAATGTTTACTTTTACAATACTACCGGTAAAATCGCTTTTCTCGCGGCTAATAAACAAGTTGACTCCATCATACCCATGTTCGTAGAACAAACGATGCCAGTATGGTTCGGCATTCTTTTCCTTGTTACTCTCTTTGCAGCAGCCATGTCCACCATGAGTAGTCAGTATCATACCATTGGTGCAGCCCTAAGCCGGGACATAACCGAGACTATAACCCGAAGGAAAGCCGGTATAGGCATAAACAGGTTGGGCACTTCTTTTGGCATTCTCCTCAGTACAATCGTAGCATGGGGTCTCCCTCGATTCTACGAAGCCGGCTCAGAAATCATTGCCCGAGGAACATCACTCTTTTTCGGTCTCTGCGCTTCGAGTTTCTTACCCATGTATTTTGGAGCTCTATACTCTAAGAAAATCACAAAAAGCGGTGCTATTGCCGGTATGCTTGCCGGATTTTTCAGTAGTATTTTCTGGTTTCTCTTCGTACATGAAAAAGAATCTCAGGTTTTAGGCTTAGCCAAGGCACTCTTGGGTCGGCCAGCTCTATGGGGAGAACCGTGGAAAGTAGTCAACCCCATTATTATCTCTCTACCCTTAGCTATCGCAGTCACCATCGTTGCAAGCCTCTTTACTAAGCCCTTAGACGAAAAACACGTGCAGCTCTGCTTTAACGGTTTAGAGAAGAATAGGAACTGATCAAAATGAGTGAATGAGGCTTAAGCCTCATTCACTCATTTTGATCGAGTAACGAGTAACGCGAGCTCCATCCGATCTCGGATACCAAGCTTTTGAAAGATACGACTTAAGTGGTTCTTGACCGTACTTTCGCTGATACAAAGTTCTTCTGCAATCTCTCGATTTCCCTTCCCTGCTAAAACCAGCCGAACAATTTCTACCTCACGAGGAGAAAGAAGCCGAGAAAGACGGGTAAAGCCTTGCTCTGCCTCGCCGAAGGGTATCCCCTTTTTCATTTTTCCCACAAGTTTCTGATACACTTCTTCCCCCCACAGTACTTCTCCTTGAAGGCAAGCTTGCAAACTTTTGAGGAGCATCTCAGGAGGACTGTGCTTCAAAATATATCCTCGTGCACCTTCTTGAATCGCCCGAAATATAATCTCTTCGTCTTCTTCTACCGTAAGAACGACAAAAAGAGTGTAAGGCATTCTAACCTTCAGTTCTCGCAGGAGATCTATACCGTTTCCTCCGGGAATGTGAACATCCACAAGGACCAATTCAGCTTTGGAAGAAGGGATTTTTTCCAAAGCCTCTTTAAAAGTCCTTGCGGCGCATACTATCTCATATTCCTCTTCCAGCAATTTCTGTAAGCCGACTAAAACAATTTGGTGGTCATCAACTAAAGCAACCCTTACTCTTTCCATGTATGTATCCTCTCACCGAAGTGGAATTTCCACTTTCACCGTAACACCTTTCCCCGGAGACGAACGGAGAACGAAGCGCCCCCTCACTAAACGGACTCTATTTCTCATGCTGTACAAGCCAAAATGGGTCCCCTCTTCCTCCTCAAGAGAGGCATGTTCGTCAAAACCGACCCCATCGTCTCGAACCAAAAGGTGAAGATTTTTGGAATCATCATACAACTCAATCCACACGTTTTTTCCCTGAGAATGTTTCATCACATTAGAAAGGGCTTCCCGTAAAAGAGAGGTAATCACTCGAAAAACGCGGAAGGAAATGAGCCGATTAGTGATACGAATATTCTCGTGAATCATGATACGAGGATGAGAAAAAGCATGGATAACACTTTTCACTTCTCTCTCTAAACGCGAAGAAGAAACCGGCTTCCCTTTGAGTTCGGAAAGAATAAAACGAGATTCTTCAATGCCCATTCGGGCAAGTTGGTCTAATTTTTGTATGACCTCCTGGGTCTGGCCTTTATTTTCTGCAAATGGAGTATTTTTCAAGAAATGGACATATAATCGCAAAGAGGTTAAGATCTGTGCTAACCCATCGTGCAATTCACGAGCTAAGCGGTTTCTCTCCCGTTCCTGGACCAATCGTTCACTTTTGCGAAGAAGAAAGAACGAATCCAAGCTCGTTTCTCCCAGACGTGCAATCATCGAAAGGAGCAAAGAATTGAGGAGATCAGGCTCTTGGTTTACCACGGTGACGAAAAGAAAACGCGACCTGAAAATGCTCTGCATAGGAAGGGTGAGCAATAATTTCTCTCTTCCACTGAGAGAGCGTTTCACCACGGCTATCTTTTGCTCCCCGCAAGAATTCTCTTTTCCAAGGTTCAATTGCGAAAAAGACAATTTTTTTGGCCAGTGATGGGTAAAGACCATGTAGGGCCGCTTAGAAGAGAGCTTAAAGACCACTCCTTGATCAATCCCTAAAAGTAAGCGCGTCGAAGAAAACACCTTTTCAAAGATATTTTCTTCCTGCAGATAATTCCTTCCACCAAAAAGATTAACAATTTCCGAGAAAACAATAAGGAGCCTCTCCCGATTTCGCCGCAATAGGTTCTCTTCCACCAAAAGGGCGATCGCAAGAGAAAGCTTTTCTATGACCGACACTTCTTCCTGCTGAAAAGGTTTCTCTGCCCGGTTGAGATTGAGCACACCAACAACTTTACCAACTTCGTTCCGAATAGGAAAAGAAAGAGAATACCGCTCAGCCCTCCGACGTAGTATAAGAGAAGACAAATTGTCAGCATCATCAATAAGGAGTGGTTCTCCTCTCTCAAAGACCATTTCTGAAATCGTCCTCGCTCCTCGGTCTTTTACCCCAAAATGAGAAGGTTGAAGATTTTTCCCTGCTACTAAAACAAGACCGCTTTCTCCTCTGAAGAGGAGAGAACCACTGGTAGCTTGTCCAAAAGAGAGACCGAGTTCCAAAATAGAATCAAGAATATACTGTTCAAACTGAGAAAAAAAATGCCCCTGCACCATCTTCCTCTTTCTTGAATTATTATAACATGCCCTACCCCTCATCAAGTTACACAAGAGAAGAGATTCATAGTATAATAGAAAGAGCCTGCGGTGAGGAAGGTTTTTCTTCTGAAACCAAGGGAAAGAACGGAAAAAATCCCGACTTGCCTCACCGCAGGTCGGGATTTTTTTTGAGGAGGTTGGGAGCATGCCTAAGTTAACTTCTCCGTCACCTAAGGAATGGTCGCACAATATCGTGAAGGAAGAGGAGTTCACCAAGTATCTCTCGGAGGGAAGGGATTTCATCAACGAGGATGAAATTGAAACATTGCTTGAGGAAAATCGCCATCCTGACCCGAAGAAACTTCGTGAGATCCTTGCTAAGTCTTTGAACCTGGAACGCTTAGAAACCCACGAAACCGCAGCGCTCCTCAACGTGGAAGACGAAGAGCTCTGGGAAGAAATGTTCGCTACTGCTGGGGAAGTCAAGCGAAGGGTTTATGGAGACCGCATTGTGACCTTTGCCCCGCTTTACTGTAGCAATTACTGTATTAACAACTGTCTCTATTGTGGCTTTCGTCGTGACAACTACTTGCAAAAACGGAGAAGACTCACTATTGAGGAGGTACGTCGGGAAATTGAAGTATTGGTCTCCTTAGGCCATAAGAGGCTGATCATGGTCTATGGCGAACATCCTCTGTCGGACGTCGATTATATTGTCCAAACTATTCAAACAGCCTACGAGACCAAAGTAGGTAACGGAGAAATTCGCCGGGTGAACGTGAATGCCGCTCCACTTGATATCGCACGATTCAAGATGCTCAAAGAAGTCGGCATCGGTACTTTTCAAGTATTTCAGGAGACGTACCACCATAAAACTTATCGCCGACTCCACCCTACCGGTATCAAATCTCATTATCGATGGCGACTCTATGCTCTGCACCGTGCCCAAGAAGCAGGCATTGATGACGTAGCTATCGGTGCACTTTTCGGTCTCTATGACTGGAAGTTTGAAGTGATGGGGTTACTCTATCATACCATCGATTTAGAAAAACACTTCGGTGGTGTCGGTCCACATACTATTTCTTTCCCTCGCTTAGAGCCAGCCGTGAATACTCCTTTTGTCCAGGAAACCAAATACAAAGTTCAAGACCGAGACTTTAAGCGTTTGGTAACGGTTATTCGACTCTCGGTTCCCTACACCGGAATGATTATCACTGCAAGAGAGCCGGCGCACATTCGCAAGGAAGTCATTCCTGTGGGATGTACCCAAACCGACGCTTCTACTCGTATCGGTATCGGGGCCTACAGCGATCGTTACAACGAACAAGAATTGGAGAGGCAACAGTTTCAGATTGGTGATCCTCGTTCCCTGGAGGAAGTAGTACAGGAATTGGCTCACATGGGCTATATCACTTCTTTCTGTACGGCTGATTATCGTTGTGGGAGGACCGGAAAACACTTCATGGATATTACCAAGAAAGGGAAAATTCACCACTTCTGTATGCCCAATGCCATTCTCACCTTCAAAGAATATCTCTTAGATTATGCCCAAGAAGCAACGAGGAAAATAGGTGAGCAGGTTATCCAACAAAAATTTGAGAAACTTGACGACCGCCTGAAACCCATCGTCAAGGAATACCTCCAGAGAATCGAAAATGGAGAGCGAGATTTACGCATTTGAGACGTGGTTTTCGCAATTGAAAATAAAGACAAGAGGAGAGAAGGTATCCCGAGCGGCCTCTGTGATTGCCCAAGAAATAAAACTGCGCTACGGAATCAATGTGTGGTTTGCAGAGATTCTGGGGAAACGATGGTCATACCTCGGAGGAGAAGGGCATGAATTCCCTTCTCCCTCTCTTTCCTCTCTTCCTTTGAGTACACACTATGGAATAGTAGCAGAGCATTGGGAGCAAATTCCTCCCCATGAAGGCACAAGGCTTCTTGATTTTTTGAAAGAGTATTTTCAAAAGTTAGACACCCATGGTTCTTGAGGAAAAAGAGAGAGTTGAACCGGAGAGGAAAAGCGCTTCCCTTGGAAAAGGAGAAAGGGCAGAGCCTTTTCAATCCGTACTCCCAAACCTTTGAGGATTTTTGGATCGGAAAGTAAGCTCTGTCTCCTCACTTCCAAGATGCGCTTAGCAGAAACGATGCCAATCCCTGGAACTCGGATGAGCTCGTGAAACGATGCACGATTAATCTCTATGGGGAAGAATTCCGGGTGCTGCAATGCCCAGGTTGTTTTCGGATCCATACTCAGAGGGAGATTCCCTTTTCCATCGAAGAGAAGCTCTTCAAAACCGAATCCGTATTTGCGAAAGAGAAAGTCGGCTTGGTAGAGACGATGTTCTCGCCAGGTGGAAACGGGAGGAAAATCCTCAAGGGGTGTACCTGAGATGGGTTGAAAAGCACTGTAGTAGATACGAGCTAAGCCCACCTTTCGATAGAGGAGGAAAGCTGTTTTCATGATTTCTCGGTCTCTTTCGCCCCCCGCACCAACCACAAATTGAGTGGTAAAATCAAAAGAGGTCTTTCGCTTCTCACGTAAGGTCTTCAAGAATTCCAACTGCCTCCAAATAGTTCCAAAGTCCTTTTCCGGAGCAATACGATTAAGGGTTGAAGGAGTTGGTGCTTCTAAATTGACTGATACCCGGGTAGCAAGACAAACTGCTTCTTCGATGAAATCGGCTCCTACTTCGGGAAGAATTTTGAGGTGAATATACCCTCGAAATTGATATTTCTTCCGAAGCAACTCCGCCACTTTGATCATCTCGGTCATGGTCCATTGAGAATCTCGTTCCACCGCAGAGCTCAAGAATAAACCACGCACTCTCCCTTGATGATAGAGCGCAAGAAAGACCTGGGCCAATTCTTCCGCCCGGAAAGAAGCTCGAGGACCTTTATGCCCCACCCGGTTCACACAGTACAGGCAATTATGAATACAACGATTGGAAAGGAGGACTTTCAAAACATTCATCACCCTCCCATCAGGGAGGACGACAGGATAAATCCACCCTCCTCGGGAATTCCGTTTGCGCGATTCACTTCCGAAGCAAGAACCGCAGAGATCGAATTGCGCTCGCTTACCGAGAACGGTTATTTTCTCATCTACTCCTACGAGGGACATATCACTCACCCCGGACGAACCAAATACCTCTCAAATTCTTTAACCCGTAAAGTCCCCTTGGAAGCTCTCTCTTCAATGGTATACCCTTCCTCCTCAAGCAAAGTTTTTTGAACATCCACTCCACCCGGGAATTTGTGAAACAAGGTCCCGTCGTTCTTCACTACCCGCCAGTAAGGAGTTACCGTACGTTGAGTGGCCCGTCGCATTTGAATGTCTTCAAAAGCAGCATGAGCAACGATCCACAAAAAAATGCCCGTCGTCAGCGGACACGCTAAATCAACCTGATAGAGAGAAGCAAGCCTCTTACGCAGGATAGAAGGGGTAATCAGTTCTCCTTCCTTCACCTGGCGAATGACGATTTCCACATCCTTTGGAGTAGGAATGATCATCTTTTGACCCATGCGAGCCCCGAAACGACCAGCCGTTTTGGCAGTAATTTCTACCACCTTAGCTTCCCGACCCGCCTCTACCTTCTCCCGCCAAGAACGAGAAGACTTCTTCGCCACCCGTAACGACCCCCTCCTCACTTTACTCCCAATATAGTATATCCTAATCTTGCCGGAAGAAATAGAATACACGAATAATGGTTTTCTTTTGATAAAAGAATTTTTGCTCAAAAGTTGTTCATGGAAAAAGAGGGATTTTCATGAGAAAGAGAATTATTGGAGAATTGGTGGTTGCCATTGTCGTTTTTATAGTAGTTCTCCTTGCTTATCGGGCATTTATTCCACCCAAAGTGGATTACTTTCTCTTTGAACCACGGGATTTGGTAGAAAGTTTGGTTTCAGCAGGTCGTATTAAGTTATCACAAGAGAGCGACTTGGCCTTTGAAACCCCTGGAATTATTCACCAAGTTCTTGTCGAGAAAGGAGACCTGGTGCACAAAGGACAGCTCTTGGCTTCCCTCTCCACAGATACCGAGGAAAACGAATTAGAGTTAGCTCGGGTTGAATACCGGTTAGCCACTTTACGACTTGAGCGCATCACCAACTACGAAAGGAAAGTAGCCGAGGAAGAGTACGAACGGGCTCAAATCACGAGAAAAAACGCCTGGGATGAATACAAACGGGCTCAAATACTCAGAGAGAATGGTGGTATCACCGAAGAAGAGTTCGTGAAAGCGCAGAGAAACTGGAAAATTGCTCTATCTCAAGAGAATATTGCGCGCATACGATGGGAACAACTGTCCGATCAGGGGGTAGAATTTCTTGAAGCCAAGGCTCAAGTAGAACAAGCCCATTTGCTCTTGAAAAAGGCAGAAATGATGTTACAAAGAAGGCTTCTCTTTTCTCCTTTTGAGGGAGTTGCCCTGGCAAGATATAAAAATTCGGGGGAATTCATCCAAGGAGGAGAAACTCTCTTTACTCTGGGGCAGAATCCCTTTTATGTGGTCACTAATTTAGACGAACGAGAGTACAAAAAACTCAAAGAGGGTGCCAAGGCATTGATCCGCGAACAAGCCGAACCCCAGAGAGTTTTTTCGAGCTTTGTTGCCAGCATAGCCCCAATAATAGATTCAGAATCGGGAACGGTGGAAACCAAGCTTTTCTTTGAAAGTTTCCCCAATGACCTCAAACCAGAGTCGGCAGTCAATGTAGAAATTATTCTTCGAGAAGAAACCGGTGTGCTCGCCTTTCCTCAAAGGTATCTTGTTTCTCAAGGGGAAAAAACCTCTATTTGGACCATTGATGATAGCGGTAAAACTCGTTTACTTCCCCTCCAAAAGATTGAACGCTTCGATCGCTGGATTATCACCCAGGATTTACCACCTCAAACCATCATCCTGAACCCCGACAAGCTCAAGAATGCCCAGCGTGTCACCCTCGGGGAAAGGAGAAGTGAATAAATGTTCGCTTTCGCTGCAAGGGTTGCCTGGCGATTTTTAAAAAATTCCCGTTCTCAAACTATTTTCATTCTTTTAGGTATCACGGTAGGTGTCTCTATCCAAATTTTCCTCTCTTCTCTCATTTCCGGATTGCAGGCAAATCTCGTTGAACGAACCGTCGGTGATGCTCCCCATATCATCATTGCCCCTCAGGACCGAACTCCTTCTTCGATCATCGGTTTACAGGGAAAAGTAGTTTCTTCTCTCTTAGCAAGTCCCACCAAAGAAGAAGCAAAAATACCCTCTTGGCAACCGCTAACCGATACAATAGACCAAATTGAACAGCTACGAGTTGTCTCGCCCCTCGTCGAAGGGCAAGGGGTAGTGAGAAAGGGGGAACGCAGCCGAACCATTGTGGTCAAAGGGGTTATTTTAGAAAGAGCTGATCAAATCTATGAACTCCGAGAGAGAGTCCTTGATGGTATTCCCATCCTGGGCGGCAATAGTGTTCTCGTGGGCAAAGAGTTGGCTGAAGACCTACAACTCAAGGTGAGCGATCTTCTCGAAATTACTACTCCGAACGGAAAAGCGAGAAATTTCATCGTCAACGGCGTTTTCGACCTCCAAAATCAAAACATAAATAGCACTTGGGTGTTCCTCGATCTCCCTCTTGCGCAAACCATCTTCAACTTAGAAGGCGCAATCTCTTTCGTGGAAATCCAAATTGACGAAGTCTTTCAGTCAGAAAAAATTGCTGCTCGCTTGAAACAAGAATTTCCCGATTATACCATTGAGACCTGGCAAACCCGAAACCAACAACTCCTGAGTGCTCTCCGCAGCCAAAGTCTTTCCTCCTACATGATTCAATTCTTCATTCTCCTTGCTGTTACCTTGGGTATTGCCAGCGTCCTTGTGGTCTCTGTCTCCCAAAAAATTCGCGAGATCGGGATCCTCAAAGCCATCGGCACCACCAACACTGGTGTGAGTTTCATCTTCCTCATCCAGGGAGCAATCCTCGGTCTCTTTGGTTCTTCCTTAGGAGCCTTGGCAGGGATCTCTCTCATTCGTCTCTTCCAGAGAGCAGCTGCAGCCAGTGGAGGGGCAATATCTTTCACCATCACCACCAATCCTCGTTCTCTCCTTCTCATCGTGATTATTTCCACCTTAGCCAGCCTCTTCGCTGCCATCTCTCCGGCACGGCAAGCCATTAAGCTCGTTCCCATCGAGGTGATTCGCAATGGCTGATGATATTCTTCTCGAACTTCGCCAGGTAAACAAGGTTTACGGACAACTGGTAAAATACCAAGCTCTCTTCGATATCACCATGAAGGTTCCCCGAGGACAGTTTCTGGCACTCATCGGACCATCTGGTTCGGGGAAAAGCACTCTCCTCAACATCGTCGGCGCTTTAGATCGACCAACGAGTGGCGAGGTCTTCATTCAGGGAGTAAATTTAGCTTCTCTCGATGATGATGAATTGGCCCGCTTTCGTAACCAATTCTTGGGTTTTATCTTTCAATTTCATTACCTCCTCCCTGAATTCAATGCTTTAGAAAATGTTCTCATCCCTTCCTGGATTGCTACTCGTCGAAAACCTGGAAAAGAAATCATTGAACGAGCATACTTTCTTTTGAAAAGAGTCGGTTTAGAAAAAGAGGTGTATAAAAAAATTTCTTTACTCTCCGGAGGACAACAACAGCGTGTCGCCATCGCTCGAGCACTCCTCAACTCCCCAACCCTCATCCTTGCCGACGAACCTACCGGTGCTTTAGACACAAAGACTGGTGACCAAGTACTCGAACTCCTTGCCGAAATAAGAAAAGAGTCAGGAACTACCATGATTATGGTCACCCATAATCGGGATGTTGCCCTCCGTGCAGATCGAATTATTGAACTCATTGACGGACAACTGTGCAAAGAAGTTTATCCCCAAAGAATTGGCAAAGAAGAAGCAGAAAAAATCCTTGAAGATCACGCGTGTAATATCGAGAACGTCAATACACTATAGAAGGAGGGAGAATATGGATAAAATTACCGAACTCCATGAAAAATTTACCCAAGAAGGCTACGCCCGTCTTTTAGGACTCCGGTTAGTAGAACTTCGTGAAGGCTACGCTCGGGTTACCATAGAAATTAAGCCGACGTTACAGAATATTTTCCATCATGTCCATGGAGGTGCTATTTTTTCCCTCATCGACGAAGCTTTTGAACTGGCTTGCAACTCTCATGTTGAGGACGCCGTGGCAATGAGTGTGACGGTAAATTACATTAGGGCTCCGCAAGGAACTACCCTCTCGGCAACCGCCCAAGAAATTGCCTTGACGCGGCGAACCGGCATATACGACATCACCGTGCATGACGAAAGCGATAGAGTAATCGCGGTTGCCAGAGCTTTATGTTATCGGAAAGAAAGCTTGCCGAAAGTCTCTCCGCCACCACTCTTCGCTTAAAAGAGGAAAAGATACCAAAAACACTGCAAAAATTCATTCTTCACTTACTTTACCCTGTCAACAATAAACCCTACGTCTCACTGAAAAAAAGAAACAATAGAAAAACGGGGTGAGACCACCCCGTGCATTACTCTTCTTCCCTCTCCCTCAACTTACTATCGAGCATGAGTAAACCGTTACCGCCTTCTCCGGTGAGTTTGAGCATGGCCAAAATCTCGGTGGGGTTCTTTTCTTCTTCCACTTGCTCTTCAATAAACCACTGCAAATGAACTTGCAAAGGATAATCGTTTTCCTCTTTGGCCATTTCGTAGAGTTTATTGATGAGAACGGTTACTTTCTGTTCATGCTCCAATACGGTGGTAAACATAGCCTGCAAAGAGGGATACTCCACAGGTGGTTTCTCGATGGCCTCCAAAACCACTCGTCCACCTCGGTCATTCACAAAATCATAGAGACGCATCGCATGGCCCAATTCTTCTTTTGCCTGCACTTTGAGCCAATGAGCAAAACCCTTGAGGTTCATTGACTCACATTGTGCTGCCATGGCCAGGTACAAATAACCAGAGTAGAGTTCGTTCTTAATTTGCTCGTTAATAGCTTGTTCTAAGCGCTTACTTAACATGTTTTTTCCTCCCTTCACGTTTGCGTTGATTTCCTTATAAACCCTTTACTGATTCACCGAATTCCCTTCCCAAGGCAATTATTTTTTGAAAATCCTCTTCCGTACCAGCACCTCGAAATTCAAAGCTTTGTACTATCTCCCAATCAAGTTGATGAGCCATTTTCTCAAACTCTCTCTTTGCACCTCCTGACCAACCAAAACTTCCAAAATAAAGCACCTTTTTATGCTTTAACTCCTTCCGTAAAGCCAAATCTAAAAGGTTTACCATGTAGGGGAAAAGCGCATTCTCGTAAGTTGGTGCTCCCACCACTACTCCTTTACTCATGAGGAGCGCAGGAAGAATATAACTACAGTGATTACGCCGCACGTCAAAGATTTCTACGCTTATCCCACTACTTGCTACTCCCTGAGCTAAAGCATCCATCATTGCCTCAGTATTGCCATACATTGAACCATACACCACGGTTACCCTCTTTTCTCCACCATTTTGAACGGAATTCGCCCAGGTACGATACAAATCTACAATAAGCGATGGTCTTTGCCGCCAGATGAGTCCGTGGGAAGGAGCAATAATAGAAACCTCAAGTGAAGAGAGCTTATCGATGGCTCGCAAAACCATAGGACTAAACTTTGCCACGATATTTGCATAATAGCGAAGCGATTCTCGCTTGTAAAATTCAAAATCGCTACACTCGTCATCAAAAATAGCTCCCTGTAAAGCCCCATAACCTCCAAAAGCATCGCAGGAAAAGAGTATTTGCGTATTGACTTCATAAGTCATCATGGTTTCCGGCCAGTGTACCATAGGAGTGAGATAGAAGCGGATTTTTTTCTCTCCAAGAGAAAGCTCTTCTCCATCTTTGACGACCTGTATTCGATCGTGAATGTTGTAAAAAGCGGAAACCATTTCTTTCGCTTGAGGAGAACAGAAGATGATTGCCTTCTCTGCCATCCGGAAGAGAATTTTGAGAATACCGGTATGGTCGGGCTCGAGATGATTCAAAACGATATAATCAATGGTGGCGATGTCGGTCAATTCTTCCAAGCGTCCCAGGTACTCGTCGACCTTTAAAGATTTTGCGAGATCAATAATCACCTTTTTTTCGTCTAAAAGCAGGTAAGAATTGTAAGAAACCCCCTCTTGAGTAATGGGCCATAAACCCTCAAAAAGGTCGGTGGTATGATCGTTAACCCCAATCCAATAGATTCCCGGCTTGATTTCTATCGAAGGCACGAACTCATCTCCTCCTTTCTTTTCTTTATTATAAACCATGTAGGGAGAATATTCTCAGAGTATTCGTCTTCAAGAAGTCTTCTCTCCACTTCCCGTACTTCAATTTGTTTTTCGAGGAAGCCAAGCACTTTTTCTCAAAATAGGCAAGTTACGCACCAAACTTTATTTCTTCTGGAAAAAAGAGGCTTTGGTTCGTTTACTCACCCGAAAACGGGATAAGTGACCATTGCTTGAAAGAAAGACGGAGTTATTTTCCCTTTCTCCTGGTGCGAGAGGCGGGAGTTGAACCCGCACGGGCTTTTACCCACTGGATCCTAAGTCCAGCGCGTCTTCCGTTCCGCCACTCTCGCCCATTCCATTGTAATAAGGTAGGCAAACTTTTTCAATGCATCTCGTTTTCACAAAAGATTCTCCTTTAAGAGGAGCTCGGCAATCTGGATCGCATTGAGCGCCGCTCCTTTGCGAAGTTGATCCCCCACAATCCATAGGTTCAAACCATTTTCACAGGAAATGTCTTCTCGAATCCGACCGACAAAACACTCATCCTTCCCGGCTACATAGAGAGGCATCGGATATTGACGCCGTTCGGGGTTATCAAAAACTTGTACGCCCGGAGCCTGAGAGAGGAGCTCTCGTGCTTTCTCTTGAGTAATCTTTCTCTCCGTCTCGATATTCACAGCGACAGAATGTGCCCGAAAAACAGGTACTCGCACACAGGTTGCCGTCACTCTGATTTCTGGGGCTTCCATAATTTTTCGTGTTTCCCAAACCATTTTCATCTCTTCCTTGGTGTAGCCATTGTCTAAGAAGACATCAATCTGGGGAATCAAATTGAAAGCAATCTGGTAGGGAAAAACTGAGGACACTAACTCCTTACCCTCAACGTAAAACCGCACCTGTTTCTCAAGTTCGCGCATTGCTTGCGCTCCTGCCCCCGAAGTCGCTTGGTAACTCGCCGCAACTACACGCTTGATTTTTCCATAGTCATGCAGAGGCTTGAGGGGAACAAGGGTAATGATGGTGGTACAGTTGGGATTCGCAATAATGAAGCGATTTTTATAGTCTCGTACCCGGTGGGGATTCACTTCGGGAACAACGAGAGGTATATCTTCTTCCTGGCGGAAAGCGGAAGAATTATCGATCACTACACACCCCGAAGAAGCAGCACAGGGAGCGAATTCTCGACTCACCGAAGCCCCAGCGCTGAAAAGAACAATGTCGATGCCTTTGAAGCTTTCCCGCTGTAAAACTCCGACGGGAATTTCCTCTCCCTGAAAGATAACTTTCTTCCCTCGAGACCGTTCTGAAGCTAACGGTTTCAATTCACCTACCGGGAAATTCCTTTCCTCGAGAATTCTGAGCATTTCCTGTCCTACTGCACCGGTCACTCCGACCACTGCTACTCTAAGAGTTTTCACGAAGGACCACCTCACCCTCTTCAAGAAATTCCTTGTGCAAAATTTGAACCGAATCCTCCACCCGATCACGAGGAATGAGACAAGAAATTCGTAAATTGGAAGTACTGATCATATCAATATTAACTCCGAGACGTGCTAAACCATCAAACATGCGATAGGCAATTCTTGGATTGCTTGCGATACCCGCGCCAACAATAGAAACCTTTCCCTTGCTATCATCAAACTTCGCTTCTCGAAAGGAAAGACATTCCTTGAGGCAATTGATCGCTTTCTGAGCTTTCCCTTCATCTTCTTTGGTAATGACAAAAGCAACGTCTTTTTCTGTCTCTCGACCCTCGCTTTGAATAATCATATCGATAAAAATCGAAAATTCTGCTAATACCTTAAAGATTAAGGCGGCTACTCCCGGCTGATTAGGAACCCCGAGAAGCACTACTTTCACCACATCTTTACTATGGGTTATCGCCTTTACCTTTACTTCTTCCATCTCGCTCACCTCTTCCACCCAGGTCCCCTCCTCCTCGGAAAATGTCGATCGGACATGAACCCGAACACCATATCGCTGAGAGAAATCAACCGCACGGAGCTGCAATACCTTGGCTCCTAAGTTAGCCATCTCTGACATTTCATCGTAAGCGATGCGAGTAATTTTCCTCGCCTGAGGAACAATGCGTGGATCAGCGGTAAACACACCGTTCACATCGGTGTAAATTTCACAAAAATCAGCCTTCAGAGCCGCAGCCAAGGCACAAGCGGTAGTATCGCTTCCCCCTCTCCCCAAGGTGGTGATATCCTCATTAGCGGTCTTCCCCTGAAAACCGGCTACCACCACCACCTTCCCATCGGCAAGGTAACGCAGTATTCTTTCGGTTTGAATGTGAAGAATTTTTGCCTTGGTATGGGCCTGCGTGGTGACAATCCCTGCTTGTCCACCGGTCAGAGAAACTGCCTGAACTCCCTCCTGGAAGAGAGCCATACCGAGGAGAGCAACCGAAACTTGCTCTCCCGTTGAAAGGAGCATGTCCAACTCCCTTTCGGGAGGCAGAGGACATAATTCCAAAGCCATAGAGAGGAGAGTATCGGTAGTTTTTCCCATTGCCGATACTACCACTACCAAACGGTGCCCCTCCTGCCAATACTTCTTCACCTTCCGCGCGACCAAGCGAATTCTTTCCAGGTCTGCTACCGAAGAACCACCGTACTTCTGAACAACGAGGCTCATAGCATTTGTACCTCAATTCCTTCTTTCATCCAACGCACCCGCTTGAGGGTGATTCCCTCCACACCATACGCCGAAAATATATCTTGCACATCCTTCGCTTCCTCTTCGGAGAGAGGGCGATGGAGAAAGAGAATAATCGTCGGACCGGAACCGCTGATCGCCGCATTTCCCAACCCTCTTCTCACTACATAATTTTTCACCTCAAAAAACCCTCGCACTTCCCTCCCCCGATAGGGCTCGTGAACGTAGTCTTCTAAAGCCATAAGAAAACCGGAGAGATCCTTCTCGAAGATACTTCCCAAAAGATAAGCAAGATGGGCAAGGTTAGAAACCACTTGATGACGAGGATATTCTCGAGGAAGAATTTGTCGCATTTTCTCGGTACTTAGTTTATAAGAAGGGATACAGAGCACCATTTCTACCTGGTCAAAGAAAGGGAATTTTCGGTAGTAAATCTTTCCCTCGGAGGGGAAAGCAATGGTAAATCCTCCCAGAAAGGCCGGCAGAATATTATCGGGGTGTCCTTCGATTTCTACTGCCAAGCGGATCATTTCTTCTTCCCTCAACACGTTCCCGGCCAAGAGGTTGGCAGTAACCACCCCCGCTACAATACAGGCTGCACTACTCCCCAAACCCCGAGCAATGGGAATTTCGTTCCACGCTTCGACATCGAAACCCATTGGGATATGTCCAATCGCATCCCAAGTTTTGTGAATGGTCTTGAAAAACAGGTTATCTTCGTTGGTGGCTACTGTCCCCTCACCTTCTCCCCGATGGATGAGGGAAAACCGTCCATCGTTTCTCTCTTTCACCCGCACGCGGTAGAAGAGACTCAACGCCATACCCAAAACATCGAATCCACAAGCAATATTCGCGGTGGTCGCCGGAACTTTTACTTCAAAGGTCATGTTTGTTCCTCACAAGCCCAAAATTTTGACTACTTCCTCTACCGAAGGAGCAACTTCTTCGATACTTCCCTCACATTGCTTCATGGCGATATCGGGGTCTTTTAGGCCATGTCCCGTGAGAACACACACCACCGTTTCCATCCCACGGAAAAATGCCTCTCTCGCTTTTTTCAACACTCCTGCTACCGAAGCCGCCGACGCCGGCTCCACAAAAATACCTTCTTCCTCGGCAAGTATTTTTTGAGCCTGGAGAATTTCCTCGTCGGTTACTGCCTCAATGAGTCCTTGTGATTCCTCTTTGGCAGCGATCGCTCCTTGCCAGCTTGCCGGATTCCCAATCCGTATCGCCGTGGCCACCGTTTGGGGATTGGCCACCGGTTTCCCGAGGACCAAGGGACAAGCGCCGGCTGCTTGAAAACCGAGCATTTTTGGTAGAGAAGTAATTTTTTTCCGTGTATACAGTTCTTTAAACCCTTTCCAGTAAGCAGTAATATTTCCTGCGTTCCCCACTGGAAGAGCTAAAAAATCAGGTACTCCTCCCAACCATTCCACTACTTCGAAAGAGGCGGTCTTTTGCCCCTCCAGGCGATAAGGATTCAGAGAATTCACCAAGGCTACCGGGTAATGAGAGGTAATAAAACGCACTACCTCGAGCGCCTGATCGAAGTTCCCTTGCACTGCTAACACTTGCGCTCCATGCATAAGAGCCTGAGAGAGTTTCCCGAGAGCAATCTTCCCCTGGGGAATGAGCACCACACAGTTAAGTCCAGCCTTTCGTGCATATGCCGCAGCGGACGCCGAGGTGTTACCGGTTGAAGCGCACATCACGATTTCTTTGCCGTCTTCTTTTGCCTTGGCAATCGCTACCACCATACCACGATCTTTAAAAGATCCAGTAGGATTCATACCTTCAAACTTAAAGAATAACCCTTTCACTCCCACCTTTTGTCTCAATCGCGAGGAAGGAATGAGAGGAGTGTTTCCCTCGTGCAAAGTGATAAGCGGCGTTTTTTTGGTAAGAGGCAAATAATCAGCGAAATATTCTAAAATCCCTGGCCAACGCAAATTCTCAAATCCTCCTTTTTGAGTCTTGATTTCCAATGTGTTATAGAATACCATAAAATGAAATGCCAGAGAAGCGTATTTTGTGCCTCACAAACGGATACGGTGAAGATTCTTTTGCCCAACTCATTTGTACGGCTCTCTTAGAAGAAATGGAGAACCAACACCTTCCCTTTCATCTCTCTCTCCTTCCCCTCATTGGTGAAGGACAGAGTTTCCAAGAGCTCTTAACCCAATATCCTGGGAGAGTGTCGCTCCTCCACCGTTCTCCCATCTTCCCTTATGAGGGAATCTACACTGGTAATTTTCTCACCCGTTTCTTTCGCTTTATGGTGGATATGACCCATGGAGGGTTCAAAAATATCCTCTTTATAGCCTCACTCCTTGGACACATGCGCAAAAAATCGGATCTCGTCCTCGTAGTAGGAGATGCCCTCCCTCTCCTCCTCGTCTATCTCTTCAATCGCCAAAAAGCATACTTCTTTGCCTGCACCCGCACTACCCTTCTTCGTCAAAAAGGTGCTCCCTACGAACGATTAGGACGTTTCAATGCTTTCGTTCTGCGTCATTGTGCTCACCGGGTATATACCCGCGATGAACCAACCGCTCAGTGGTTTCGAAGCTTAGGCATTTGTGCCACTTACCACGGATTTGTTGCACCTCGTTGGTGCGAAGAGAATCGTGACTCTACCACCGTTCTCTTCCTCCCCGGGCAACGGGGGGAATGGAAGAAAAACTTCCTCTTCCTCGCTCAAGTCATCACTCAATGTCCGGATCTCTGGCGATCCCTTACCCCCCACTTTGCCTTTTCTTCCAAGCTCTCCCCATCAGAAATTCGCGTGCTCATTCAAAGTGTCGGCCAAATGCTCTCTCCCTCCACTTTTCTCCTGAATGGGGCGATCGTTTCGTGGAGTCACGGCGATTACTTTACCCATCTTCCTCAAACTGCGGTGGTAGTTGGTTTCGCCGGAACAGCCCTGCACTATGCAGCATACCTTGGCATTCCTTGTCTCAGACCCTATCTTGGAAACGATGCCCGGTTGTATTCCCACTCTTCTCGGTGTCGACAAAAGCTCATCCTCGGTGAAGCACTGATTGATGGGGGGAGTACTCTCGAAGAAACCGTTCTGCACTTACGTGAAGCGCTCTCCAATCTCTCTCATTTTCGTGAACGAGCCAAAAATTTTAGCAGGAGAGTTTGGCAAAAAAGGGGAGACGGAGCAAAAAACATTGCCCAAGAATTGGTTAGCATTCTGCGCACTCTCCCTCAACACCAAGATAGAACACCTGAGCTTCTCTACTCTCGTAGCGGTAGATAGTAATCCCCTTGCATTGGAGCTCATGGGCAAGAAGGTATATTTGGGAAACATCTTGAGAGGTGGCATCTTTGGGAAGATTAACCGTTTTTGACACCGCATTATCCACATATTTCTGAAATACAGCCTGCATCCGGACATGAAACTCGGGTGGAATCTCAAGAGCAGTCAAGAGGAGCCTGCGCAATTCCTCGGGAATTTCTTCCATTCCCTCTACGGTCCCCTTTTCTAAGATGCGCTCCTTGATCTTCTCGGTAACCCTATATTGACTCAAAATCTCTTTTAAAAAGGGATGTATTTCGACAAGTTCGGTACCTCCCAAGATGTAGCGACGAAATGCTAAGGCGAAGAGTGGCTCAATACTACTCGAACACGAAGCAATCAAGCTGATTGAGCCAGTGGGAGCAATCGAAAGGAGGGTAGCATTACGCACCGGGAAATTTTTCTTCGCCCACATGCTCCCCTCGTAATGGGGAAAAACACCTCTTTCTTCCGCCAGGTGATGAGAAGCTAATCGAGCTTGCAAGGAGATAAAGTGCATTACCTCTTCTGCAATCTTGAGCGCTTGATCGCTATAATAGGGAATACCGAGTTCGAGCAACATATCGGCGAATCCCATAACCCCAAGACCAATTTTGCGATTTCCCTTCACCATTCTCTCAATAGTGGGCAAAGGGTACCGATTGACATCGATTACGTTGTCTAAGAAACGAACCGCCTTCCAAACCACCTCTTTGAGCTTGGGATAATTGATTTTTCCCCTCTCTACGAACCGCGCCAGGTTGATGGATCCCAAATTACACGCTTCGTAGGGGAGCAAAGGAACTTCCCCACAAGGATTCGTCGCCTCAATACGTCCCAAAAGAGGAGTGGGATTATCTCGATGAATACGATCCAGGAAAATCATCCCTGGCTCTCCATTACGCCATGCACTTTCCGCGATGGATTCAAAAAGATTTCTCGCGTTGACCGTACGAACCACGGTGCCATTTCTGGGATTGATGAGTTCCAAACGATCGCCTTTTCTCACTTTCTCCATTTCTTCATCGGTAACAGCGACAGAAAGATTGAATTTCTCAAAAAATCCTGGTTTCTCTTTTGCCCGAATAAACTCTTCAATGTCGGGGTGATTGAAGCGCAATATACCCATATTTGCCCCACGTCTTTTTCCACCCTGTTTCACTACGTCAGTAGCAACATCGAAAATACGCATAAAAGAAACTGGTCCCGAGGATCTCCCTCCAGTACTTGCTACACGATCCCCCTTGGGGCGAAGGTGTGAGAAATTAAAACCCGTCCCTCCTCCTGATTTGTGAATGAGCGCCATTTCTTTGAGGGCGGTAAATATTGAGTCGATAGAATCATCCACCGGGATGACAAAACAAGCTGCCAGTTGACCCAAGGGAGTACCGGCATTCATCAGCGTTGGCGAGTTGGGAAGGAAGAGAAGCTCGCTCAGGAGAGCAAAGAATTCTTGCTCTATTCTTTCTTCGTCTTTGCCATAATTTACTTCGACTTGAGCAACGGCTCTGGCTACCCGCCTCATCATCTCTCCTGGGGTCTCAAGAACCTTTCCTTCTCCATCCTTAAGGAGGTAACGCTCCTCTAACACTTGAATAGCATGGAGAGAGAGTTTAAGATCGTCTTTGACCCCAAAAAGTCGCCATTTCGCTTCGCGAAGCTTCTTTCGCTCTTCACGGTAAAGAATGTAAGCTTTGGCGACTTCGGTAAATCCTTCCTTCATCAATACTTCTTCAACCACATCCTGTACTTCTTCAACCGTGGGAAAAGGGGTAGCAATACGCTGAGACAAAGTCTCCACTACTTTTTGTGCCAACCTTTCAGCCAGAGAGAAATCTCTCTTCCCACAAGCAAGGAGGGCCTTAGCAATGGCTTGGGCAATTTTCGCCGGGGAAAACTCCTCAAGAGTACCATTCCTTTTCTGAATACCCTCTATTTTCATCGATACATCTCCCTCACCCATTGCAAGAATTCTTCAGGTTGGCGAAAAAGCCACTGAGCTTTAATTTCCTGCGCTTTTTCCCGATGGAAAGAATCCCATAGAACCAATGCGAAAGGCACCCCTGCGCCCTGTGCAGCTTGAGCATCTAAGGGGGAATCTCCAACATACAATGCGTGTGAGGGTTCTATGTGAAAAGAAGACAAAATTTTCAACACACCGTCCGGATAAGGCTTTGCTCTCTCCACCTCATCGCCACAGAGAATGCAATCAAAAAGTCCATGAATATTGAGCTTCTCTACCGTCATCGTGGCACTTTTCCTCCCCTTAGAGGTAAAAAGGGCTTGTTTTACCCCTCTTTGTCGCAAAAAAGCGATAGCTTCAAAAACAGGAGTAAATACCGTTACCAATTCTTGATGCTTACTCTCATAGAAAGCGTAAAACTCTCGCAGGGCATCGTCCTTTTGATCTTGACCAACAATTTTTTCGATCACTTCATCCTCAGGAGGTCCATAGAGACTCACGATCTCTGCCGGGGTCATTTTACGTCCGGTATACTTTTCCGCCACCCAAGAGAATGCCCCCCACAAGAGGGGGGAAGTGCCCACTAAGGTGTTATCGAGATCCCAAATGAAAAGTCTAAACATGCGCCGACTCCTTGATAATGTCTCTTACCTGTTCGAGGAGGATGTGCATATGCTCGTCCGTTCCGATCGTAATGCGCAGAGCATCAGGCCACTCGGGGAAATAGCGGACCAAAATCTTCCTCTTCTTGAGTTCTTGGTAAAGAAAGTAGAGGTCCATATCCCCTCTTTTCACCATGACAAAATTAGCACAAGAGGGATAGACAAAAAATCCCAGTTCTTCCATGGCTCGAGAAAACCACAAGCGGGTCTCTTTGATTCGCTCGATATTACGTAGAGCGTACTCCATGTCCTCCAACGCTGCTTTAGCACCAATCTGAGAGAGAACATTCACATTATATGAGTCTTTCGCCTTGAGAATTTCCCGTACCACTTCGGGATGGGCAAAGAGAAAACCGATCCTCAAACCCGCCAAGGAGAACGACTTTGAAAGGGTTCGCACGATGAGGAGATGGGGAAAACGCGCAAGGAGCGAGAGAGCATTGGAAGGAGCAAAATCGACGTATGCTTCGTCAAGCACTACAGGGCTCGAAGTCTCCCGCAATAACCTCTCGATTGCCTCTAAGGAGACATAAGTCCCGGTTGGAGAATTGGGATTACAGAGAATTTTGAGCGGTACACGTGCCCGCACAAACTCTTCCGGGAGAGAAAAATCACCGGGAAAAGGAATTTCCCATGGTTCTGCCTCTTGCAGCAAAGCTAAGGTGCGATATAAGGTATAAGTGGGAAAAGGATATGCCACCCGGTCACCCTTTCCCAGGAAAACCCGAAAGATGAGGTTGAGGAGCTCATCTGAACCATTGCCCACTACAATCCATTCCCGTGGTACACCGTAGTATTTCTCAGCACCCACCCTGACCATTTCACTCAGAGGATGAGGATACCGTGAGAGCGCCAAAGGAGTAGCAAGAAAATCACAAATAGCCTTGATAATTTTCGGTGAAGGAGGATAGGGGTTTTCGTTGGTATTGAGCTTTATGTACCCCTCCTCCTCGGGTTGTTCACCGGGAACATATCCTTCCATTTTGCGAATAGCTTCCCGAAAGAGAATCATCTTTTTCCCCCTTTTCCCATTGCTTTGAGGATTTGGGTGCTTCTCCCTGTCGGATCATACAAGGTGTACACACCAGTGAGATTACGAAAATAACCCTGAAAATCTAAGCCGTATCCAACCACATACACGTCGGGAATTTCAAAGCAGAAATAATGGACATGAACCTCTGCTATTCTTCGTGCGGGGCAGCTCAAAAAACTGCATACCCGTATGCCTCGAGGAAATCGCTTCTCCAAGGTACGCACCAGGAAATTAACGGTTAAACCGGTATCGATAATATCTTCGATAATGAGGACATCTTTCCCCGCTAAAGGGATATCGACATCCATTTCGATTTCGACTCTCTGTAAACCCGGTCTAAACGGGGAGAGGGACATAAAGTCGATGTCGAAAGGAATGGAGAGTTCCCGGGTAAGATCTACGGCAAAATACACCGCTCCCCGTAAAATCACCACCAAAACTGGTTTTTTCCCGACATAATCCCCACTAATACACCGGCCCACTTCTTTTACTCGTTTTTGGACTTCCTCCGGGGTAAAGACCAAATCTCCTAAGCGTGGTGGTTCGTTCATTTCCGTCCTCCAAATTTCCGCACAATGTGTTCATAATCGCGTGCATAGATAATCTTTATCTTCACATCGGGGTACAGTTCCTTCAGGCGACGCACTTTCTTATTCTTCTTCCAGGTCAATTTTTGCTTCTGGGTAGTTAACTCAATGAAGAGGTCGAAATCAGGAAGGTAGAAATCGGGGGCAAAGGCTTCCACCACATTCCCCTCCTCATCCCACACCAAGGGAAAGGTACGAGGCTCATATAACCAACGAATACCATAAAAATCAAGAATCCGGGCAAAATCCTCCTCTGAAGGATGGGAGAAAAATACACGTTCTTTGAGAAAATTTTTCTCTTCGAAGAGTGATCGTTGTTTCACAGGTACCGACGGCACCTTATTTGTTGCTCTCCGCATCGCCTCTATGATTAGAGTGTATGCCTCCTCAATGTGATAAAAACTGGTATTGAGAACCAAATTGTAATAGAGTGGATTCTTCCAATCGATGCCAAAATTCCGCATTAAGAATCGTTCTCGTTGCATATCTTGTTCAGCCAAAATGCGCGAAGCAGTAGCTCGATCTTGATTATATTTTTCGGCAATTCTCTGGATACGAATTTCAATCGGGGCAACAACCAAAATATGAAAGGCGGAATCGAGTCCCTCAAGGATTCGTTGCCCACCCCGCCCTAAAAGTATGAAGCCTCGTTTCTCAGCCTTCTCCCTGAGAAAGGTTCTGACCGTCACCATCCACTCTTCTTGTTCTTTCTCCTCAAGGGGTGGTTCAACGGGAAGCTCGGTATTCCATTCCCGAAGAAGCGCTACCCACCCTTCTCGATCAATGATCTCAAAGGCTAATTTCTTAGCGAGCCTCAACGCGATTTCGTCACCTAAGCTCTCTACTTCTCGGGAAATGGTAATAATGGAAAAATCGCCCACTTTATTTTCACCGGCTTTTATTATACTATGGAGGGGAGAAGAGAAATAGCCTCAGTGCAGAAAGGATGTTTGAAAATATGCGTAAAGGAGTTCTCATTTCTTGTCTCCTTCTAATGGTCGTTTTTGTTATCTCGTTTTCTGCTCCTGCCCAAGAAAAACTCCTCATTGCCGATTACCTCGAGGAAGCTTTAACTCCTCTTCTCGATTTCTTCCAAAATCTCGGTTACTCTGCCGTTTCCCTTTCCTCACCTTTGCCTCCAATAGAAGACTTGAAAAACGACCAATACCGGAAAGAATTAGCCCTGCAAGGAAACCTTCTCCTCATTCTCTATGAGAGAGATTCTCTCCTTTTCGCCGAATTGATCGACCTTTCTCTCCAAAAAGAGATTATGGCTCTGGTGAGAAAAAAAGAAGATAGAGAAGAACTGGTACAAGGAATCAAGACAAAATTGACTCAAATCTGGAACATAAAGCCGGAGACGAGAATTATTTTCCCCCGCGAGGAACGCGGTCAATGCTTTCTCGTTACCTCTGACCTGAGCGGAAAAAAGCAAAATATCCTCCATGTTACTGAACTTGGATCGATAGAGGATCTCTCGGTCAGTCCTGATGCACAGCATATCGGTTTCATCATGAATCACGGGTATAGAAAAGCGTTATATCTCCTCCATCTGAAAAATAGACAATTATCTCTCCTTACTCCCTGGGAATGGAATGATTCCTCCTTTTCTTTCGCCGAAAAAGAGCGTAAAATCCTTTTCGTCTCGGAGGGAGAAACGGAGAAGGGAATCTTTACCATGAACATGGATGGCTCGTCGCGAACGATCCTTTTATCGAAAGATAACCCCGTGGATTCTCCCTCATTATCTTCTGATGGACGTCAACTCATTTACTGCGAACTCGTCAATGGACAATGGCAACTCAAGATCAAAGACATGTGGAGTGAAAAAGAATGGGTAGTAGATTTTCCCGGACATATCTTTCAACCAGTCTTCAGCCATGATGAAAAAAACATTCTTTTCATCGGGGAAACGAATGGAATTCAAGACCTGTACTCTTATCAAATTGCAGAACAGAATTTCACCCGTCTCACGATCGATAATTTCCCCAAGGCACATCCATCGCCCTCCTCTGATGGTCGATGGATTGTTTTTCGAGCACAAAAGGAACATAAAAACTGGGATATCTTTCTCTTTGACCGTTCGCGAAAGCTTACCCATCGCCTTACCTCCTCACTTGCCCAAGAAGGAAACCCGGTTTTCTTTCCCTACCCTACTCACTAAACTTATGATATAATGCGTAAAAATGTGCTACCGAGAGAAAATAATCAAAGAAATTATTATTTCCGTGATGGTGACTCTCCTGGTAGGATCTACGCCGTTTGCTTCTGCTTCTCTGCGCAAACTCCCTCCTACCACTCTCTATACCCTTCAAGGAGAGGAAAAAAGCTTACCCTCTTCTTCGTGGGCAGTTTTGTACTTCTTTCCTCCTGACTGTTGGTCATGCTTTACCGAAATCGCCAAACTTCACAACCAAATTCAAGGCGAAAGGGACCTTCTTTTCTTCCCCATCTGTATCGACTGTGACTGGAAAAAAATGAAAAATCTCCACGATAGCTTTGCCGAAAACATCAAATTATATTTCCTCCCTTCTCTCGAGCAGGCAATTTTGGGAATATGGGGCAAAACTACCGTTTTTTTGGTTTCCCCAAGTGGGAAGGTTGTGCGGCGGTGGGATCGTCCCCAAATAAATGTGGAGGAAATTAAGGGACTTCTCGCCTCTGCTACTTACTCACCAAGATCTTCGGAAAAAAAACTAAAACCGTCCTGCAGTTCGACGCTCTGTGAGTAGCGAGTAAATTCATCAATCCTCACCCAAATACGCTTTCCTCACCCGTTCATCGGAAAGAAGTTGCTTCCCTTCTCCTTGGAGGGCAATCTTCCCCGTTTCCAGCACATAACCATAGTGAGCTACTTCCAATGCCGCTTTCGCGTTTTGTTCAATGAGTAAAATGGTCACTCCTTGCTGGTTTAAAGCTTCAATGATATGGAAAATCTCTCTGACGAGAAGCGGTGCCAAGCCTAACGATGGTTCATCCATCATGAGAAGACGCGGACGAGACATTAAAGCTCGTGCAACTGCTAACATTTGCTGTTCTCCACCACTTAAGGTTCCCCCTTTCTGCCAAGTCCGTTCCTGGAGACGAGGAAAAAGAGTAAAGATCCACTCTAAATCTTTCTTTATCCCTTCGAGATCTCGCCGAGTGTACCCACCTAAAAAGAGATTCTCCATGACGGTAAGATTGGGAAAAATTTTCCTTCCTTCGGGAACCATAACCACACCGAGCTCAACCACTCGATGGGAAGCCTCCCCGGTAATATCCTGATCTAAAAAGCGTACCATTCCTTCACGCGGACGCACCAAACCAGAAATGGTCCGCAAAGCAGTACTTTTCCCCGCACCGTTAGCACCGATGAGAGCAACGATTTTGCCCGCTTGAACTTCAAGGGAAATTCCCTTGAGAGCATGAATTCCACCATAGAAGACATGCAAATTCTCCACCCTTAAGATGGTAGTGTTTTCCTTCATTGTGCCTCTGCCCCCAAATAGGCCTCAATAACTCTGGGATTATTCCTAATTTCTGAAGGAGTACCCTCGGCAATCTTAATTCCGAAATCCATTACCGCCACACGCTCGCAAATACCCATGACTACTTTCATGTCGTGTTCGATCAGAAAAATCGTTAATTCAAAATCCCGACGAATGCGTTGGATAAACTCCATAAGTTCTCGTGTCTCTTGAGGGTTCATGCCAGCAGCAGGTTCGTCTAAAAGCAAAAGTCGAGGGTGAGTCGCCAAAGCGCGAGCAATTTCCAAGCGCCTCTGTTGTCCATAGGGTAGAGAAGAGGCTTTTTCACGAGCGAAGTTACCTAAGCCTACCGCCTCTAACAGTGAATACGCTTCTTCTCGAATACGTCGCTCTTCTTTCCTGGAACGAGGGAAGCAAAACATGGGGGATAGAAAAGAATAACTGGTTCTCACATGAAAAGAAACCAAAACGTTTTCCAAAGCACTCAAGTCCCCAAATAACCTGATGTTCTGAAAGGTACGGGCTATTCCTAAAGCAGTAATTCGATCCGGTGAAAGACCGGTAATCTCCCGACCATCGAACCATACCTTTCCTCTCGTTGGGATATATTGTCCGCTTACCAGATTAAACACTGTAGTCTTCCCTGCACCGTTCGGTCCGATGAGACCCACTAAATCTCCCCGGTATATCGTTAAAGAAAAGTCATTGACTGCCAAAAGTCCCCCGAAGGCAATAGTTAAGTTTTCAAGATGTAGAATCCTCTCATGATTGTCCACCATGAGCTCTTTTCCCCCACCACAGTATTCGAGAAACATGCTGCCAAGATAATTCCTGACGACCAAAAAGTCCTCGACGATAAAAAATCATTAAAATCACCAGTATCGCTGAAAACACCACCATTCTCATCCCTGGAATGCCCGGAAAGGTCCAAGAACCGATGACATGAGGTGCTTCTACCTCCCGCAAAAGTTCTTGGAGAAAAGCAAAGAGAACGGCCGTGATGGTAGAACCAGTAATGCTTCCCAATCCTCCTAACACAATAATAATGAGTAAATTAAAGGTCATGGAAAAGGTAAAAAGCGTAGGAGAAATAGTACTAATGAGGGTCACAAACAACCCTCCTGCAACCCCGGCAAAAAAGGCACTCAAGGCAAAAGCCAAAAGTTTGTGACGAAAGAGATTAATACCCATCGCTTCCGCAGCAACTTCATCTTCCCGAATTGCTTTTAAAGCTCTCCCAAAACTCGAGTTCACCAAGTTCTTCACCAGAAACACCGTCCAAAATGCCCAATTCACCGTCCACCAGAGGTTAGTATACTCCGGTATTCCTTTAATTCCCAAAGCACCATTGGTGAGAGGGATAAGATTATTGGCTAAAACGATGATAATCTCACCAAAACCGAAAGTAGCAATGGCTAAATAGTCTCCTCGCAAACGCAGGGTGGGAAAACCGATTAAAATTGCCCCACCTGCGGCAAGAAGCCCGCCGAGGAGTAAAGCGAAAATGAAAAGAGCGGGAGGAAAACTAAAGGAATTGAAAGGCCAAATGAGTGGTTGGAGGAAGTAAACCTCCTGCTTTTGTACTACCGGAAGCATGAGTAAAGCTACAGTGTATCCACCGATGGCCATAAAGCCATTGGGACCCAAAGAGAATTGACCGGTAATACCATTCACGAGATTATAAGCAACTGCAGCAATAACATAGATACACGCCGTGTTAAAAATCCTGACCAAATAGGCATTGAGATACCGTTGAGCTAACCATACACCAACCATCAAAAGAACGAAGAGGACAAAGGTGAAAAGAAGCTCTCGCGTCTCTCGAGTAAACATTGTCTATACTTTCTCCTTGAGGGTTTCCCCCATGATTCCACTGGGTTTTACCAAAAGAAAGATAATGAGTAGCGCAAAAACAAAAGCATCTCGATACCCAGTGAGGTTCGGGAAAAACGCTACAATCATAATTTCGGCCAAACCGATGATAAACCCTCCAATCATAGCCCCAACTACATTGCCAATGCCTCCTACTACTGCTGCAGTAAAAGCCTTCCACCCAGGAAAAATACCCATGAGAGGGTTGATTTGGGGATATTTACACGCCCATAATACTCCTCCAATTCCGGCCAACGCCGATCCCAAAGCAAAGGCGTAGAGAATCACCCTATCTACATTGACCCCCATGAGTCTCGTTGTCTCCATATCCTTGGAAACCGCCCGCATAGCCATACCCAGCTTCGTGCGATACACGAGGTAGAACAAAACGAGAAGCACCGCAATGCTGATGAGCGGTACCCAGAAAGTCACACCTTGAATACGTGCTCCCGCAATGAAATACACATTTTTCATAAGTTCCGGACGAGGAAACCCCTTAGGACGCGCTCCTACTGTCACTAACCCCAAGTTTTCGATAAAGAAGGAGACCCCTACTGCGGTAATCAGGGCAGAAATACGAGGGGCGTTGCGAAGGGGACGATACGCTACTCGCTCAATCGTGACCCCGACAAGAGCACATAATCCTACTCCAATGAGCACTGAAATCCACCAAGGGAGCAAAAAAATACCAATCATGAAAAAGGCGAAATAAGTTCCCAACATAAAAACATCACTATGGGCAAAGTTAATGAGACCCAAAATGCCATATACTAAGGTATATCCAATGGCTAAGAGAGCGTATAAACTACCCACCGAAACACCATTCATCAACTGTTGGAAAAAGGTCGTCCAAGTCATTCCTTTTCTCGTTTCTCCCTGCGGGGAATGCCCCGCAGGGATGGTATTATCTTATTCTACGACAACCGTCTTTACAAATTGGAACTTTCCACCTTCCACTTTCCGTACTACTACCGGCTTTATTGCATCACCGTTTTCAATGGTAACCTTCCCCGTCACGACATCGAGGTCAGCAGTATCTTCTATGAAGTCACGAATTCGGGACGGATCAAGAGAGCCAGCCTGCCGAATAGCGTTGACCAGAATGAGATACGCATCTGCTCCTAAGGCTCCAAACATGTTGGGATCCTTACCGTACTTCTCTTTATAGAGATCGATATATTTCTGACCAACTTCGTTAAGACCCTTCGTTGCATCCCAAATAGCGGTGTGATAGAGCCCTTCCACTGCATCCCCGCCGACACTGAATAACTCTGGTGCATCAGCACCATCGGCAGAAAGAATGATCCCCTCAAATCCCAGATCTCTTGCTTGACGAGTAATCAAAGCAATTTCAGTGTAGTAGTTCGGCACATAGAGAATATCGGGATTAGCATTAATAATCGTGGTGAGTTGGGCCGAAAAGTCTTGATCACCAGTTTTACAGTTTTGTTCTACAATGATACTCCCACCACGCTTCGTGAATTCCTCCTTAAAGAAATTCCCCAAAGCAACGCAGTAATCTTGAGCAATGTCGGAGAGAATTGCGGCAGTATTCGCCTTGAGATCTTCACGAGCAAACTGTGCTGCTGCAGCAGCCTGATACGGATCAAGGAAGCAGGCTCGAAAAACAAATTTTTTCCCTTGGGTAACTAAAGGATTGGTAGCGGTCGCAGAAATCACCGGGATCTGTTTTTCCTCGCAAACCGGCCCTACTGCCAACATACTTCCGCTAATAGCCGGTCCAAGCATTGCTACAACTTTCTCCTTATCAATGAGACGAGTTGCAGCATTCGCTGATTCTACTTTGTCACTCTTATTATCCACCAAGACGAGCTCAATCTTTTTTCCATCTACCTCGTCACCCACGATTTCTCGAACTAAATTGACTCCCTCCCAAATCATCTGCCCATAGGCTGCCACTGCTCCCGTCATTTCCAAATTCGCCCCAATGCGGATGACCTCTTGCGCTCCGACGACTCCTACTTCAAGAACCAAAACCGTTACCACTAACCACTTCACTATTGGTTTCAAAAAGCATTCCCCCTTTCTCCATTCTTGGAGTAAAAGTAACACTCCCTTACCGACTTGTCAATTACTGACCAAACAATAAGCGATATGCAAGGTATTCGGGTAGACCGACATGCAAAATCTTTTCCGCTGCTTTCTCTACAGGATAGTCTATACGCTTGATCTCAAGACATTGTCCTTGAGTATCATAAAGACCGAAACTCGCCTGCGGATTACCATCGCGGGGTTGTCCGACACTTCCACAGTTGATGAGGTACCTACAAGAAGACGAAAAATCGAGTCTTCCCCCTGCGAGGAAAGAAATTCTTTTCACTTCGCCATATTCTGAGTAAACATATGCTTCCGCTAAATGGGTATGCCCAAAAAAGCAGAGCGAAAAGGAAAACTGCTCAAAGATGGTCTTTGCGGTGGTAAGGTCGTAAACGTACTCTCCCACCGGGTCTCGTAAACTGCCATGCACCCAAAAAGCCCCATGATGACCGAATTGTTGAGGTAAGGAACGTAAAAAAGCTACACTTGAAATACTCAAGCGTTCTTTCGTCCAGAGCAAAGCCTGCGCTGCCTGAGGGTTAAACCACGAAAGAGGAAAAACGCCTAAAAAGGCGGCTTCATGATTACCTAAAACTGCCTTCCCCCTGTGGCATACGACCCATTGTACACATTCTTCGGGTTGTGCCCCGTATCCGATCATATCCCCCAAAACTACAATTTCATCCACCTCGAGATAGGGAACAACACTCGATAAGGCGTCGAAATTTCCATGGATATCGGAGAGAATGGCAATTTTCAAATCACTTCAGAGACCCCTTGATACGCATAATGCTTACTATGGCCGATCGGGCTAATTCATCCAGTTTGAGATTGATGTACTTAATAGTCTCTTCAAGGCTGGGGATGAGAACGTATTCCAAGGCATTCACCCGGCGGCGGGTTTTCTCAATCTCCACCGCCAAGAGTTCGATGGTTTTTTCTGCCTCAGCCAATTTTACCAACAGCGATAAAACATGGAAAAAAGATCCAAAAGCAGCGTCGATCTCTGCAGGGGTAGTGACTAAGCTATAGGTGTATGGATTCCCTTCAACTTTCACTTCAAAATGAGGAATCCTTACCCCGGTAATACGTCTTGTAGTCACCTCTAAAACCAATTTCTGCTGGGAAAAGACAGTGATTAAATCTTTGTCTTCTTCCGAAAGCATTAATGCAGCTTTATTTTGCGCTTCAAAGGCACGCACTACCTCACGCTCAATTTGCTGGCGGAGATGAGCATTTTCTCGGACTACCCGTACAAAATCCTGAATGAGGGCATCCAACTTATCTTTGAGGAGTTTGTGGCCCCTCCGCGCTACCGCCAGGCGATTCTTGAGCTTCATCAACTCCATGCGATTCGGGTTAACGTTAAGCCTCATGAGTCCCTCCCACCACACCTTCTATGGTCTTCCGATCATAAAATTGGGTGAGATAAGCATCGCGAATCCTCTTGAGCTCTTCACGAGGCAACATTCGCAAGAGATCCCAACCGATATTGAGGGTTTCATCAATACTCCGATCTTCATACTCACCCTGCTGGACAAATCTCTCTTCAAATTTTTCGGAGAACTTCATGTACAATCGATCGAGCTCAGTCAAAGAGGCCTCTCCCAAAATGGTAGCAAGCTCTATTGCTTCACGCCCCCGCGCATAAGCAGCAAAAAGCTGATTGGCCACATCGGAGTGGTCCTCTCTCGTTTTCCCCTTGCCAATACCTTTATCCCGTAGACGGGAGAGCGAAGGTAATACATCGATGGGTGGATAGATACCTTTGCGATGGAGTTGACGACTGAGAATGATCTGCCCTTCAGTAATGTATCCAGTCAAGTCAGGAATAGGATGGGTTTTATCATCCTCGGGCATAGTGAGAATAGGGATTTGAGTAATAGACCCCTTTTTGCCCCGGATTCTCCCTGCTCGTTCGTACATGGTTGCCAAGTCGGTGTAGAGATACCCCGGGTACCCCCTTCGTCCGGGAACTTCTCGCCGAGCAGCAGAGATTTCTCGAAGAGCTTCACAATAGTTCGTCATGTCGGTGAGAATGACCAAAACTTGCATGTCCATCTCAAAGGCCAAAAATTCCGCCGCGGTGAGCGCCATGCGTGGAGTAATGATGCGTTCTACGGCTGGGTCGTTGGCCAAATTAATGAAAAGCACCGAACGCTCAATAGCCCCTGTAGTTCGCAATTCAGAAATAAAATAGTTTGCTTCTTCAAAAGTGATACCCAAAGCCCCAAATACCACGGCAAATTTTTCTTCCTCTCCCAACACCTTAGCCTGACGAGCAATTTGCGCAGCAAGACGGGCATGGGGAAGACCTGAACCGGAAAAAATGGGAAGCTTCTGACCTCTCACCAAGGTATTGAGACCATCGATAGCCGAAACACCGGTTTGGATAAAGTCGGTAGGGTAATCACGCGCTACAGGGTTAATAGGATTTCCATTAATATCCAAACGAGCATCAGGGACAATCTCCGGTCCACCATCAATAGGAATTCCCGATCCATTGAAGATGCGTCCCAGAATGTCCGGTGCTACGGAGAGCTCCATAACCCGACCCAAGAATCGAACACTACTCTGCCCGATTCCGATCCCTTCTGTTCCTTCGAAAACCTGCACCAAAGCCTTCCCTTTACTAGTCATTAACACTTGACCACGACGGGTCGCACCATCTTGTAGCTTAATTTCGACGATTTCCATGTAGCGAGCATCTTCCACTTGTTCAACTGCCAAAAGCGGCCCTGCAATCTCTGAAATGGTCACAAACTCTTTATACATTGCTTTCGACCTCACCCTTCAGTCTTGCCTCTAATTCCTCTTGAATATCAAGAGCAAGTTGTTCGATCTTTCCCAATTCCTCTTCAGGAATATATTTCGCCCGGGCAATCCGCTCTCGAGCCGGGATGTGGAGCACTTCCTTGAGAGGCAATCCCTTCTCTAAGGCTTTCAAACCTTCATGGTAATAGGTGAGACTGACCTTCAAAAGAAGATATTGCTTCCGCAAAGAAGTGAAAGTATCAAGTTCATGGAAAGCATTCTGTTGCAGGAAATCTTCTCGGATGGAACGAGCTATTTCCAGGATGAATCGGTCACGAGAAGAGAGAGATTCCACACCGACAAGCCTTACGACCTCTTCTAATTCTGCCTCTTGCTGCAGAATCTTCATCGCCAAGGTGCGATTCTCCACAAAATCAGAGGCAACATTTTTTTTCCAAAATTCTTCTAAATGTGAGATGTACAAAGAGTAACTCACCAACCAGTTAATAGCCGGAAAGTGCCGCTTGTAAGCCAATTTATCTTCAAGACCCCAAAAAACCTGAACTACTCGGAGGGTATTCTGGGTTACCGGTTCAGAAAGGTCACCACCCGGAGGGGAAACCGCGCCGATAACACTGAGAGATCCTGCACGATCATCGCGTCCCAGGCATTTTACTTTACCAGCTCGCTCGTAAAAACTAGCAATTCGGCTCCCCAAATACGCAGGGAATCCTTCGTCACCCGGCATCTCTTCTAATCTTCCAGAAATTTCTCGCATTGCTTCTGCCCAACGAGATGTGGAGTCCGCCATCAAAGCAACCTTATAACCCATGTCCCTAAAGTATTCCGCAATGGTGATACCGGTATAAACCGAGGCTTCTCGAGCAGCAACCGGCATGTTGGAAGTGTTAGCAATGAGCACCGTTCGTTGCATTAACGGTTCGCCGGTGTAAGGATCGATCAATTCGGGGAATTCCATTAATACATCGGTCATCTCATTTCCCCGCTCTCCACAACCGATAAATACGATCACATCCGCATCGGACCACTTTGATAACTGGTGCTGTACTACCGTTTTACCACTCCCAAACGGTCCGGGAATACACGCTACCCCACCCTTAGCGATAGGGAAAAAGGTGTCAATAACTCGTTGTCCGGTAATGAGAGGTTCGTTGAGGTTAAGCTTTTGCCGATAGGGACGAGGAGTACGAACCGGCCACCTTTGCATCAGAGTAAGAGGACGGTCAACCCCATCCTGATGAATCACAGCAACCACTTCTTCTACCGTAAAAGACCCTTCGTGAACTTCTTTCACTACCCCTGCTACCCCTGGAGGAATCATGATTTTGTGGACAATGGTCTTCGTTTCTTGCACCTCGCCTAAAATATCTCCTGCTTCTACGGTCTCTCCAGCTTTTACGAGAGGACGAAACACCCACTTCTTGGCACGATCGAGGGCAGCTGCCTCTACGCCTCGCGCGATAAAGTCACCAAATCCCTCGCGGACTTTTTCCAAGGGTCGTTGCGTTCCATCAAAGATGCTTCCTATTAAACCCGGACCCAACTCCACACTCAAAGGCTCAAAAGTCGATTCGACAGGTTCTCCGGGGCGGATTCCCGCAGTCTCTTCATACACTTGAATAGTCACCCGGTCTTCATGAATACCGATGATTTCTCCAACCAGTTTTTTCTCTCCAACTTTCACCATGTCATACATTTTAGCTCCTTGGAGATTCACCGCTACTACAACCGGACCGTTAACGCTCCATACTGTTCCTTTTTGCTCACTCATCTCCATCATTCCTCTCCCTGAAGCAAGACCTGACTTCCAATAGCAACTTCTACTAATTTGCGAATAAAACCCGTCCCTTTACCCATCTCGGCAAAACGGGTAGGAATACCTAAAATAACCGGCAAAGCTTCAGATCTAAGGTCTTCAAAGGCGTCCTTCAAAACATCGTAAAATTTCCATTCTGTGAACACTATGGCATATTGTCCTCGACGAAGGACGGGGATAATTTTAGAGAGTTCAGTAGTGTTATAAGTGACAAATACATCAATACCCATTCCTCGAAAACAGAGCGTATTCTCTTCTCCACCTACAAAAGCAAGACGAAACTCACTCATAGTAACACTCCCGCATTTTATTCCGCAGTTCTTCCTGCGGGAAAGCAAAATATTTTCCTTCCAAAACGATGCGCAAGTTCTTCACATCCACACCTTTAGCAAAGAGAAAACCGAATACCGGTTCCGGTCCAAAAACGGGTGCGCGGAAGGAACGAGCAAAACGCATGAGATAGTTGTTGATGTTCTTTTCCACCTCAGCAAGATAATACGAATCGTCACGAAAAGGCACTCCTTGAGGGAAGAGAAAATCAAAACCAAAATCCCCTACGAGCTCGGACACTTTATCGCTTGGGAGCTCCATGAAGCGCAAGAAACTCTCCTGAGATATCAAAGGGTTGGCAAAATACATGAAACGCATCACTTCTGGTTTTTTTCCTTGACATCTTGCCCGCAAGGCCGCCTTTATATACGCAAAGGTCACAAAAGCGAAGAGCCAATTCCTCAGCGGCTCACTTTCAAGGGTAGTAGCTATCCGGTAAACTTCTTGCAAATAGAAGCGATCCAAAACAAGCTCAAGAAGCTGAACGTTATGAGCATGAGTTTCGAAAACGGTCAATGTTTCCCGAATGGCCATTTCAAAGTGGTGCGGCAGGAATTCCCCTCCCTCACCGGAAAAAAACCGAAGGACTCTCTTACTCTCCAAAGTAGTAGGATATGATTTTTCTAAATCCTTTTTCGCCAAATGATACTTAAGAGCCAATTTCAAAAAACTAAAATCAAAACCCAAGGTAAAAAAGTTTACCAAAGGAAAGGCTACCTTATACTGCCGAAAATCTTCTACGATCTCCCAATAATGATTGACCAGAACTTCATCGATGGCTTGCAAGCTCCGAACCGAGGATGGTAAAACGGTTCCCCAGTAGGGAACCTCAGCGATAACTCGTAGAGCTTGTTCTAAATCGTCTGCTCGCAAAAGGTTATCAAGTATCTTCTGCGTCAATAAACCGCTTTCGAGGGCGCGTACCCTTCCTACAAGATAAGCAAAATTGGTATCCTCTCGAAAAGAGGGAACTACAGCGCTATGCTTCATAACTCAACTCCTTGAAAGAGATTTTTCACGATAGCACTTTCATTCCTCTTCAGAAAATCGTCCAAAATGGCAGAAAAGGTTAAAGTGAAACTCATACCTTTTTTCTTGAGAACAAAACCCCGTTCAGACGGATTAGCAATAATGCCACCCCACTTGAGGTGATAATTGTTTTCAGTGTTCATCTTGTGCACGAATCTCTCTCCCAACTTTTCTGCCTCATAGGGAAACATCCAAATTTCTTCGTCACCACTCTGGATATGACGTAATAAGAGTTTGGTACACCACTTTTCATAAGATTTTTCGATTGTTTCGAAGAGCAATTGCGTCAACCTTTCCCGCAGAAGATTCACGGATTGGGTTTTTACTCGACCAAGTTCATGACGGCTTTGTAATTTTGCTTCTGCCATTTTTCGCTGAACTTCTGCCTCGATTTCCTTTTTGCGACGTTCTAAAAGACGATCAACCTCTTCCTGAATTTCTTTTTCAGCCTTTTCCAAACGAGTTTTTGCTTCTAAAGAAGCACGCTCTAAAATCGCTTTCCGTTTCGACTCGGCATCTTGGGTAATTCTCGCCAATATGTCCTCTAAAGACATATTTTCCACTCCTACAGCTTGATCGAATTGAGAAGCAAAATGGTAGCGAGCAGGGCTAAAACAGCATACGTCTCAACCATGGCTGGCAGGATGATTGCTTTTCCAGTTTCTTCCGGACGTCTGGCAATCATGCCAATGGACGCAGCTGAGGTTTTCCCTTGAGCAATCCCCGAAAGAAGCCCCACGATAGCAATAGGCAGACAAGCAAACATAATTTGCATTCCCTGGGCAACGGTTACCGTCGCCGGAGTTCCCCCAAAAAGACCCAATTTGATGAGCACCCAAAATCCGGCAAGTAACCCATAAATACCTTGTGTTCCAGGTAAAGCTTGTAAAAGCAAAACCTGCCCAAACTTCCCGGGGTCTTCGGTCATAACTCCTGCTCCGGTCGCTCCCGCAATTCCTACGCCAACTGCTGATCCAATCCCTGCCAAGCCTATTGCCAATGCTGAACCGCATAGCGCAAACACCAATCCATCGACAAGCATAGTAAGACCTCCTTACAATAGTTTTACGTATTTCGTTTTGTAGCCAAAAGGCTTAAATTCTCGACCACCATTTTCATAAAACTTGGTGAAAAACTCTACATACTGCAAACGGGCAGAATGAACAAAAGCACCTAACCCACTCATGAGCAGGTTAAAAACGTTAAAGAGCAAGGCCACTGCAAGGCCAATGAGCCATCCAATATAGGGAGAACTCCCAAAGAGCGCTCCTAAGGTGCGTGCAAGAATGGCAATGATCGAGCTCGATAACCCTAAGGCAAAGAGACGGGAATACGAGAGTACATCACCCAGGTAAGAAACGACACCGTACAAACTCAAAAGACCGGAGAGAACCTTGAGAATAGGGTTCTTCTTCTGTCGCCCTTGGGTGGCGACGAGAAAGAGGGCACTTCCCACCACTAAGGGAATAGCTATGCTCCTTAGGAAACCAAAGACTACCATGCCTAAGAGGTACAACACAATAGAACTCAAGAATATAAACCAACTTAAGTGATCCATAATTGCTACCGCAAAATGTCGCCTCCGCCACTCTTTCACAAAACTGAGAGCAATGCCCACCAACACTTGTCCGATACCCAACCCGAGAGAGAAGATGAGCATCGGCAAAGGATTATTCACTGGATCAATCACGGTAAGCGCCCTCTTGAAGCGGGTAACAACGCCAAGAAAAGCAGGGAGATAATCAAAAACGTCCCCTAACCACGAGCCAGTAGCCATACCTACCACCACCGAAGCTACTCCACCCCAACCCAACATGTGAAAGAAACGCTTGGTTGATTCCCCAACGGGGAGATACATCGGTGCAACAAATCCCAAAAGCGCTAACACTATCCCATAAATGACATCCCCAAGACACATCCCAAAGAAGAGGAAGAAGAAGAGAGACAAGAACGGAGTTGGATCGATTTCCGCGTAATTGGGAAGACCGTAAAGACGGGTCAACACTTCAAAGTTCTTTGCCCAGTATCCGTTACGCAGATCAATAGGTGGATGCTCATTCTCTTGGGGATCTCGGTGATATAGCATCCACTCTCTTCCCACTTCTTGAAGTGAATCCTCAACCAGGGGAACGAGTTCTTCCTGAGCCCATCCACTGATGAGACAAGCTTCTTTGGTTCCAAGAATAGCACTTTCGACTCGCTCGCGTTCTAACAGAGTACTATAGTAATCGTGTACAACCTTGAGGTCCTTTTCATAACGGAGATAGAGGAGAGCCTTACAGAGTAAATTTGCTCTCTCCTCCGAAGCTTCTTGCAAGCGGGCTTCGAGCTTCTCTCTTGCTTCTTTAGGTGTTCCTTCAAATGCCTGAGGTAAAGCAAGCGGCATCAAAGAGAGTTCTTGGAGAATTGCTCGTACCTCTGCCTCTAAGTCTTTATGCCCAAGGAGCACTACGAAAAACCCCCGCGGAGAGGAGAAGGTTTGTGCTACCCATTCTTTTCCAATTCCGCGGAGCTTTCCCTCCAAAGGTTCATATTTTTCTCGTGGCACTTCAAGGAGCACACTAAAAGTAAATCGAGTCTCGCCCAAGCATTCGAGAGGTAACTGGACTTCCTGAATCCGTCTTAAGAATTCTATATTGCCATTCATTCGATTGATGGTCGCTCTGATCTCGTTCAGCTGTTCTTCTATGGATAAACATGCCCTATAAATAGGAATATAATTAAAGTTCTGCCGAAGGAACTCTTCTTTCTTGACCTCAATGGGTTGAGGGAAAAAACTCTCTAAAAAGGTGGGCTTTTCCGGCCGATACCGGTTGAGAAACTCGAGACAATACCTGATCTCTCCGATCTTTCGTTCCAACTCTTCGGCGCTGGTTCCGCTGCGAACAACATCAAGTGCAACACTACTATTTTCCTGGGTAACAACTTCTACCACCCCAAGATCCTGTAAGCAGGAAACAATAGCACCTAAAAGAGAGCGGTGAGCCAAAATGTCAATCTTCTTAACTTTGCAAATGGCCATATTCTTCCTGCAACCTCTCCATGAGTTCCTGCACTAAAGTCTCCACTCGTGATTGGAGTATCTTTTCTAAAAGACGGGCTTTTTCCTGCGCCGTAGTACGTAATTTCTTTTCTTCCTCATCGGCTTTAGCCAACATGGTTTGTTGCAAAGCCTGAGCTTTTTTTGCCACCTCTTGCAGTTTTTTCTCTCTCAATTCCCGAATCTGTATTTCTACATCATTCAACATTTTTGCCGCTTCCTGTTCTGCATTTTTGATATCCCTTTCGACCTCACTCTCCAGTTTCCGAATACGCTCTACTGCTTCTTCAATCATCTTCGCTACCCCCGCAGTTTGATGAAAAATGCATTGCATGATATATTAACAAAGAAGAATCTTTTTTTCAACCTCGATCTGCGAAGTAAAAATTTACAAGGAGGAGTGAGTATGGCGAGAGCAATAGTCCTCTACTACACCCGTACCGGCGTTACCGAAGCGATGGCCAAAACCATTGCCACCACCTTAACGCAAGAAGGTATTGCTACCGATCTCGTCCACTGTGATGCTTTTGCACTCGATACCCTCCGTAATTACGACGTGATTGTCATCGGTTCTCCCACCTACTACGGAGGCATGGCCGCAGAAATGAAAAAAATTCTTGACGAGAGTGTGAAATTCCACGGAGAGTTAACAGGTAAAATCGGTGGTGCTTTCGCTTCTTCTGCCAATCCTGCAGGCGGAAACGAAACAACCATTTGGTCAATCCTGAATGCTCTTCTCATCCATGGTATGATCATCAAAGGAAGTAGCGAGGGAAGTCACTACGGACCGGTGGCCATTGAGCGTTTCGATCAAAGAGCAGCGCAAGAGTGCCAAGATTATGCGAAAGCATTAGCAAGGTTGGCCAAGGCGCTCTTCGGATAACGAAGAGGCATTACGATACATCCTCCCTCGGGAAGACCGAAAAGATAGGTATAATCTTTTCCTTTGATCGAGATAAAGAATGCGGCATAAGCACATAAGAAAGCGTCAAGTGCGTCTTGCGCATATTGGCTTTCCTGAGGAAGGAAATCTTGCATGATCTGAAGACAAGAAAGGAAAAAAGGGGGAGGAAAAGCTTTCTTTTCTTTTACCATCTCGAGAAAGCGGGGAGGTTCTTTTCTCTTCTTGCTTTCACGGTAAACCTGAAGGGCTTTCGCTCCCCACAATCCCAAAATGATTAAAGGAGGAAAAACTTCAAAAGCAAGGCGACGAGAAATACTTTCCAGGGGAGGTTGAATGCAAAAACCACATTGTTCCAGCAAACCCCAAAATATTGGTAAGAGTGGGTATTTCCGGGCAATGATTGTTCTATTCACCGGTAAAATTCCCTCGCGGAAAGGACGCAAAAAAGTACTTACTTCTTTTTCGGCGAGCCGATTCCCTGAGCTGTCCTCTACACGGAGAGGAGCATCAATCGCTAACCACAAGAGATCCTTTTTCGGCGCAAAAAAAGCGGCAAAATCTTCGAGGGAAACAAGGGGATAGAATCCCTCCCCAGAGAGATTATTCCCCTCATACTGCAAAACACAGAGGAAAGAAGGCCTCTTAAAGCCCCATGCTAAATCAACACCCACAAACTTCAATGGTATTCTCAAAAAGTAATTTTTTGAGCTCTTGGTCAGCTACTACCGGATAGTTACCATCAAAGCAAGCGAAACAATAGGAAGTCGCTGGAGGATGAATACTCTTTTTTAAATCTTCAAACGAAAGATACCGTAAACTATCTAACCCTAAGTATTTCTCGATATCGGCAAGAGAAAAGCGCGCCGCAAGCAACTCTTCTTGGGTAGGAAAATCGATCCCGTAGTAACAGGGAAAACGATGGGGAGGAGAACTCACCCGCATATGTACCTCTTTGGCTCCTGCCTCCTTCAGAGTGGCGATACGAGCTTTGGAAGTGTTTCCTCTCACGATAGAGTCCTCAATGATGATAACTTTTTTACCTTTGATCAAGTATTTGAGGGGATTCAATTTGAGTCGTACGGCCAGGTTTCGCGCTTCTTGCTCAGGTCGGATGAAGGTTCGGCCGACATAAGCATTACGTACCATAGCAAATTCGAGTGGAATTCCCGAAACTTCAGCAAAACCCAGTGCAGCAAAAATTCCCGAGTCAGGTACGGGTACTACTATATCTGCTTCGTAGGTTTCGTTCTCAGCCATTTTTCTTCCCATTTCTTTTCTCGCTTCGGCGACGCCGTTTCCGAAGATGAAGGTATCGGGACGAGCGAAATAAATGAGCTCAAACACACAAAAAGCCTTGCGCGATGAATAAGCATAGAAGAAAGAACGTGGTCCATTTTCATCGATCACCAACATCTCACCGGGAGCAACCTCACGCACGAATTCCGCTCCCACCACATCAAAAGCACAACTCTCTGAGCTAATGAGGTAGGATGATCCCAACTTTCCCAAGCAGAGCGGACGGAAACCCCAAGGGTCACGAACGGCGATGAGCTTTCGATCCGAAAGGATACCCAAAGAGTACGCCCCGCGGATTTCCCACAAGGCCTCTTTGATCGAGTCTTCAAGGTTTTCGAAAGAACTCCCGGCCAAAAGATGGAGGATGAGTTCGGTATCCACCGAGGATTGCACTACCGCTCCGCGGCGAGATAACTTCTTCCACAGAGAGGGTGTATTCACCAAATTACCGTTATGGGCAATAGCAATGCGTCCTAACCGGGATTCTCCCACAATGGGTTGGATGTTACGCACCGTGGAGGAACCGGTAGTAGAATACCTGACGTGTCCTAAGGCGATGTGACCGCGGAGAGCACCAAGGTCACGAGCGGTGAAGACTTCGTGAACCAAACCCATACCTTTATGCTCACGCAATACCCGGCCGTCGGAAACTACTATCCCTGCACTCTCCTGACCTCGGTGCTGCAGAGAAAAGAGCCCGAGATAAGTGATCTCCGCAGCATTTGGTAATCCATATACTCCGAAAACCCCACACTTCTCGATAATCATTCTGCTCTCACCTAATAGTGAACTTCCCAACGTTTGTACAGCTCTTCGACCGGGAGATCGATGAGTACCACTTCTCCCTGATGTATGACCCATCTCTCTCCTCCTACTCTCCCGAGGGGAGTAACGGCGATACCTTTTCTCACCGCGTACGCCTCAAGAGAGGAATAGCTCTCTTCCCGAACACTGACTATTACCCTCCCCCGGCTCTCTCCAAAGAGGACGGTGTCGGTCCGTAGATTTGACCATCTCCCTATGTCAACCCTCACCCCTACGGGATGCTCTCCCCCAAGACACGCTTCAAGGAGGGCAAACGCTAATCCTCCCTCACTGATATCCATAGCAGAGAGAATTACCCTCTCTTCCACAAGCTCAATGAGCAAATCCTGTAGGCGCTTTTCATAGGCTAAATCCAAAGAAGGGAGTGGGCCCATTTCTAACCCATGAATAACCCGCAAGTATTCACTCCCCCCTAATTCTTCCTTCGGCTCTCCCAAGAGGACTACCATACTTCCCTCTTCACCAAAGACCGCACCAATAGCCTTTTCGACATCCTCAAGGATTCCTACCATACCGATGGTAGGGGTGGGATAGATGACTCCTGCGGGGTTCTCGTTATAGAAAGAAACATTTCCGCTCACCACCGGGATCCCAAAGAAGCGGCAGGCATCGATTATTCCCCGCAAGGCCTCTATGAATTGCCAATACCGGTCGGGTTTTTCCGGGTTTCCGAAATTGAGACAATCGGTGACCCCCGCAGGACGTGCCCCACAAGCACTGAGATTCAAACAGGCTTCGGCCACCGCCATCTGAGTACCTCGATAGGGATCAAGGAAACAGTACAGGGGATTACAATCGGTGGTTACGGCAATTCCCCAAGGTTTCCCTTTCACCCGCAATACCGGGGTACCGGTACCGGGCAAAATAACCGTGTTGATCTGGACCATGTGATCGTATTGTTCATATACCCAGCGGCGAGAAGACAGGTTCGGAGAAGATAACATGGTGAGGAGAACCTTTTCGTAATTCTCAGGAAGGGGGATGTCGACGAGCGAGAGAGTGTTCACCTTCTCAAGGTAAGCGGGTTTCTCTGCCGGAGGGTTATACACGGGGGGATCGGTCAAAGCCTGTGCAGGGAGATCCGCAACGATTGCTCCTCGGTGGCGAATCGTTACTCTTCCAGTTTCATTCACCGTCCCTACCAGTGCAGCTTCTAAGCCCCATTTCCTAAAGATACGCGCTACCTCTTCCTCATGACCCTGGAGTACACAGAGGAGCATTCGCTCCTGCGACTCAGACATCATGATCTCCCATGCTTCCATACCCTCTTCTCGTAAAGGAATGCGGTCCAAATCTAATTCTACTCCGCTCCGTCCCGCAGCCGCCATTTCACTACACGAACAGGTGAGACCCGCCGCACCCATATCCTTTATTCCTACTACAAAGCCGGTCGCCAAGGCCTCCAAAGTAGCCTCAATGAGGCATTTTTCGGTAAAAGGATCTCCAATTTGCACACTGGGACGTTTCTCCTCTCCCTCCCCAAACTCTTTCGAGGCTAAAACACTACACCCTCCAATCCCATCACGACCGGTCTTATTACCCACGTAGAGAATACCGTTTCCTTTCCCCCGAGCTACCGCTTGGGCCAATTTCCCCCTTTCAGCAATCCCAACACACATCACGTTCACGAGACAGTTCCCACGAAAGGCAGGATAGAAATAGAGCTCGCCCCCCACAGTGGGAACCCCTACACAATTTCCGTAAAAAGCAATGCCTTCTACAACTCCTTTGAAGACGTGCAGAGAATTTTTATCTTCCGGTGGTCCAAAATGGAGAGAATCGAGACAGGCTATCGGTCGAGCTCCACTCCCCAAAATATCGCGGATGATACCCCCAATGCCGGTTGCCGCACCTTGCTTTGGTTCGATCTGCGAGGGATGGTTGTGGCTCTCCATTTTGAAGACAATGGCCAACCCATCGTACACAATGCCCCCCGCATCCTCTCCAACTAAAGGAGCAAAATTTCCTTCGCGAGGTAACATGGCCAACCATTTCCGTGAATGAGGATAACCACAATGCTCCGACCACTCCACGGAAAACATGGCGATTTCCGTAGGAGTGGGAAGTCGCCCCAGGATGTTTACGATTCTCTCGTATTCCTCTCTCCTTAACCCCAATTCTTCACTCAGGCGTTGCGGGTTTTTTTTCATCCACTCTTTCTCTCCTCCAACCATTGAATGAGCGAAAAGAAAATCTTTCTTCCGTCGTGAGATCCTAAAATGTCCTCGGCACATCTTTCCGGGTGGGGCATCATACCCAGTACACGAAAGTTCGCCGACGCAATACCAGCGATATCGTCAAGCGAACCGTTGGGATTGAAACGCGGATCTCTCTCCCCATGAGGACCACAGTAACGAAAGACGACTTGTTCCTGTTTTCGCAAAGTGAGTAAGTCAGGAGAGTGCATGAAGAAGTTTCCCTGATGATGAGCAATGGGAATTTTGACCACTTCTCCAGGGGTAAAAAGGTGAGTAAAGGGAGTATGGACGTTTTCCACTCGAAGATAGGTATATTTACAAATAAATCTTCCGGTAATATTCGGGAGTAAAGCTCCGGGGAGTAAACCACTCTCCACCAAGATTTGAAAACCGTTACAAATTCCCATCACCAAACCACCTTGAGCGATAAAATCACGAATCGCCTGCATAATAGGAGAAAAACGGGCGATAGCACCGGTGCGAAGGTAATCCCCGTAGCTGAAACCCCCAGGGAGGATGACACAATCACAAGAGCGAAGGTCTTTCTCCTCATGCCAGAGAAAGACCGTATTCACTTGCAGGACGTTGGCCAAAACATGGTAACAATCATAGTCACAATTCGACCCCGGGAAAACAACTACACCGAATTTCATGGGTCACCTCGACTGTTCCTCTACTTCCAAAAGGTATTGCTCGATGACCGGGTTCGCTAAAAGCTGATCGCACATTTCTTGTAAGCGTTCCTTGGCTTTTTCAAGGCTCTCTGTTTCAAGGATAACCTCGAAAAACTTGCCAGTTTTCACTTCTAATGTCTCTCCATAACCTAAGGTATGCAGTGCACTTTTGATTGTGACACCCTGGGGATCGAATACCCCCGGTCGAAGGGTGACTATAATTTTACCACGACATTTCATACCAAGAACCTCCCTGGGTCAGAATATTTCCCAACTTCTCAATAGTGGATTTCTTCCTTCTTTCCCGTGCCTGCCGAACGGAGGATGGCATCGCAAATCACGGCACAGCGATACCCATCCTCGAAAGTTGCACCGTAAGGAGCAATCTCGCGGTTACGAACGATAGCCTCAAGAAAATGGGCAACGGCATGGATAAAGGTGTGTTCCCACCCGATGATGTGACCATGTGGCCACCAATACTCATAGAAAGGATGGTAACTCTCAGTAACTAACACATCTCGAAATCCTTGTACCACTTTCGGCTCGTCTCCTACCAAGTATACTTCAAGTTCGTTCAATCGTTCCAGATTGAAGCGAATGCTTCCTCGAGACCCATTGATTTCTATGATTTGGTGGTTTTTCCTTCCGGCACAAAAGCGAGAAGCCTCCAGGGTTCCGATGGCACCGTTAGCGAATTCAACTATGGCTACGAAGGCGTCATCAACCGTTACCGGCACTTTCACCGCTGGGTCTTCCGCCGAGGGCCGTTCTTTGATAAAAGTTCTGATGAGCGCACTCACCGTGGCAATCTCTCCTACCAAAAAACGAGCCAAGTCAATAATATGAGAACCTAAATCCCCTAAGGCACCGGACCCGGCTACATCTTTATTCAAACGCCAGTTCACCGGGAAATTTGGATCCATAATCCACTCCTGGAGATATTGGGCTCGAAAATGATAGATCTCTCCCAATTTCCCTTCGGCGATAAAATCTCGAGCCAAACGAAGTGCTGGCACGAAACGGTAATTGAAACACACCATGGCTTTGGCCGAGGAATTCCTTGCCGCCTCGAGCATTCTCTTCGCCTCTTCAAGTGTTCCTGCCATGGGTTTCTCACAAAACACGTGTTTCCCTGCTTTGAGAGCACCGATGGAGGGTTCGGCGTGAAGGGCGTTCGGACCACTATTATCTAAGATGTGAACCTCGGGATCTTGGAGCATTTCCTGCCAGTCACGATACCACTTCTTGTATCCGTACCGCACCATGGCTTCTCGCAGAGCTGCTTCGTTTCTCCCACAAATGGCTACCAGCTTAGGAAAGGCAACCGGAGGCCAAAAAATGTAGGGATATTTTTTATAGGCGTTCGTATGTGCTTTCCCCATGAAAGCGTATCCTAAAATACCGATGCCGATTTCTGGAACATTTTCCGCCCCCCCTCGAGTTTCTCCCATGGTGACGAAACCGACTTTTTCAGCCATTTTGGTTTTCCTCCTTTCGATATGGATTTACCTCTCGCAGAATACCCATAACCCGGTCGGCGAGACGGTAAATTTCTTCCTCTGCTAAATTGTGAAGATCGACAATGATCGAAGCAGTAAAAAAATCTAAATCTTTGCCCGCTGTAGCTATTGCTTTTCCAGTAAGCTCCTCTTCTTCAATCCTCTTCCGGAAATACTCGGCTAATCGCCAAGTTTCCTCGCGCAAAAATTCCCATTGAGTCACATCTTCATTAGCCAACACAAAACCTACTTCGGCCATATCTCCCCGCGTACGCAGAAGAGCAAACTCCCCAAAGACATAATGCTCCTCGATATACCACCGGAAAATCCGCCCCTTTGGTAGAGAAATCCCTCTGCACCTCCCCAACGTATTGTAGCAAAAGAATGCTTCAAATGTCATTGCTCTCCATCCCCATCGCGGAAAAGAACCGAGATCGAGGACGGAGTCGGAGTTGACACTCTATGAGAAGACAGTTACAATGTACAATGCGGGGTTGCCGAAGTGGCGGAATGGCAGACGCACTGGAATCAGGATCCAGTGAGCACATGCTCGTGCGGGTTCAACTCCCGCCTTCGGCACCACTTGCTCCAAAAGCGTAAAACCTCTCTTTGTGTATTTGATTTCTTGATGACACATTTTTTGAACCCTGGGAGAAAAAGATTACTCTTTTTCTCTCCAAAACCCTCGCGGTGATACCGGTTTTGAGTTCATGTAAACTTTTGAGACATCGTGTGGAGAAATCTTCTGGTGGTATCCTCATTCTAAATAAAGAATGAATCCCCATGCCAAGGAGAGAGACAGCTACAACACGGTGGATGACTAGAGTAATTTCAAGGAGAGGACGTGCTTTCTTGGAGATCAGAGAGAAGTTATTCATGTGAGGTCTGAGATGGAAGAAAAACCGACAAAAGTTCTGGATGGCAGAATCCTTGAAACGATTGATTTTACATTTGGTTGCCTTTTTCAGTAGATGTACCATCATTCCTTGAGGTCCTATGATTACCATCACTTACCGTAAGACTCCCATCGAAAGGGGTGACGAGAAAAACAACGATCGTTCAAGAAAGAATAGTAAACGGTGGATGAAATTGGAGTTCGCCTTATGAGCCCAGAACCGGACAAAGTGCCGTTAACCGATGATGATGCGGTGTTAGCAGAAGATTGAGAAAAACTCAGAAAATAACACTGTAAAAAGAGAGAGCGAACCTTCCCTTCCCTACAATAGGTAGCTTTTCACAAACTTTCCCAAAAGATTTTTATTCCGATGAGCCACAGGACAATCCCTCCGATAATCTCTGGCTTCGTCAATATTCCCTTGCGGAGGCGATACCCTAAGGAGGCCCCAAGATAGGTCATGATGCTCGCCACCACTCCAATGAAAAAGGCAGAGGAAAGAATAGCTCTCTCCAGTAAGGCGAAAGAAAGCCCCACCGCAAAGGCGTCGAGACTGGTAGCCAAAGAGGCGAAAAAGAGGGGAATCCCTCGACTCAAGTCGGGAAACTCACACTCAGAACGGCGGGCAAATCCTTCGTAAATCATTTTACTTCCCAAAAATCCTAAAATTCCGAGAACTATCCAGTGGTCAAAAGCATCGAAAAAATCACTCACCTTGACACCCAAGAAAAACCCCAAGAGGGGCATGAAAAACTGAAAAAGACCAAAGGAGAGAGATAAACGGGCTTTTTCTCTCCACAAACATACTCTATGGCACATTCCAAAGGCAACGGCTACCGAAAAAGCATCGAGTCCTAAACTCACAGCGATGGCGAATAATTCCATTACCGAAACACTGCCTTTCTTTTGGTTTTCCCTTAATTATACCCTCACAAGTCACCTCGTACTGATATATAATGGGAACCATGAGAATAAAATTAACCTTTCAAAGTATCGACAGAAAATCGCTCATCCTTCCCATCCACTATAACCATCTCCTCCAATCCCTTATTTACCGTCTGTTCCCCCAGGATATAGCTTTGAAGCTCCATGAAGAAGGGTTTCGTTATCAGAAACGAGCTTTTAAGCTCTTCACCTTTTCTCGGATTCTCAATCAGGGGAAAATCCAAGAAGGACATCTCCTCTTTGACTCCTCGTTTTCCTTTTTCTTTGCTACACCAAAAGAGGACCTCATCGAGAGCTTGACACAAACCATCCTTACCGAACGTCCTTTTGACCTCCGAGGGCAAAGCGTGATTTTAAGTCGAATAGAAATATGCCCCCAACCAACCCTGAAGGATCGCTTTTTGCTCCGTTTTCTCTCTCCTATCACCATTTATCAGACTGACGCAGAGAAAAAAACTCATTTCTATTCCCCTTCAGATGCACTCTTCGAGAAGCTCTTAACAGAAAATACCCGCAAAAAATACATCTTGGTTCACGGCAAAGAACCGAAAGATTGCTCTCTCTTTTCGTGCCCATCGATTTTCCCCTATCAAAAACAAGGTGATCGTCCTTTTCAAAGGAACGTTCATTGAAGCATGGACGGGAATTTTCGCCATCCAAGGAAATCCCGATTTCCTCTCTGTAACCTATGATGCAGGGATGGGCAACAAAAATTCTGCCGGTTTTGGAATGTGGGAAATATGGCATCCCCACGAGAACCTTACCGTCCCCCGAAATGCCGAATAAGAAGATGGTAAAAACCCATACCGAAGGAAATTTATCTCTGAAGGGTCGTTGCGTGGAAAAGGAAAATTGATACAATAGGAAAAAAGAAAGGGAGGTGGTAAAAACGCTTTGGGACGAGCACATAGAAGTGTTACCTCGTGAAATCCTGTCCAAAATCCAACTCAACCGCCTTCGGAAGGTCCTTGCCCGAGCCTATCATAATCTTCCCTATTATCGCCGCAAGCTGGAAGAACAAAACATTGATATTTATAACATAACCTCTCTTGCCGATCTCGAGCGTCTTCCTTTTACTACCAAAGACGACCTCCGCCAAGCGTATCCCTTTGGAGCCATTGCCGAACCGATGCACAATATCGTGCGCATTCATTCTTCCTCTGGAACTACCGGGAGTGCCACAGTAGTCGGATACACTTCTCAGGATATCGAAATATGGTCACAACTCATGGCCCGTACGTTAGCAGGATGCGGAGTAACACAGGAAGACGTGATCCAAGTTGCCTTTGGATACGGGCTTTTCACCGGAGGATTAGGAGTACACTACGGAGCCGAAAAGTTGAAGGCCACCGTGGTTCCCATGTCGGTGGGCAACACTTTGCGCCAAATTCAAATCCTCCGTGATTTTGGAATCTCGGTGCTCTGTTGTACCCCCTCCTTTGCCTTATACCTCGCAGAAGTAGCACGAGAAAACCATGTAGATTGGAGCCAGACCCGTCTCCGTTTGGGAATCTTTGGAGCCGAACCGTGGTCGGAAGAAATGCGAACCGAGATCGAAAAGAAACTCCCTATTAAGGCCTTCGACATCTACGGTTTGAGCGAGGTCATCGGTCCGGGAGTGGCCTTTGAATGTGAATTCCACAATGGTCTCCATATTTCAGAAGACCATTTTTTCCCCGAAATCATCGATCCGAGAACCGGTAAAGTACTCGGAGAGGGTGAGTTTGGAGAATTGGTCTTCACCACTTTGACCAAAGAGGGTACCCCGGTAATCCGTTACCGTACCGGAGATCTCTCTGCTCTTTTCTACGAACCCTGTCGGTGTGGTCGAACTTTGGTACGCATGCAAAGAGTTGCTTCACGTACCGATGATATGCTCATCGTTCGAGGAGTCAATGTCTATCCATCACAGATTGAAAGCGTTATCTTGAGTTTCGATGGTGTAGAACCTTACTACCAGATTGTCCTCACCCGAGAGAATTATTCAGATAAGTTAGAAGTTCAAGTAGAAGTATCACCACGGTTTTTCTCTGACGAAATTAAGGTCTTGGAAAAACTCAAAAAACAAATGGAGGACAAGCTCAAGGCGGAACTCAATGTGAGTTGCGAGGTAAAACTTTTAGAACCTAAGAGTATCATTCGAAGTGAGGGGAAAGCCAAGCGAGTCATTGACTTGCGGAAAAAAGAGGGAGTCTCATGAAACAAATTTCAGTTTTTTTGGAAAATAAACCGGGTAGTCTCTATGCTGTGCTTCAAAAACTCAAAGAGCAAGCTATCAACTTGCGTGCTCTTTCCTTAGCCGACACTGCAGAGTTTGGAGTACTGCGCTTTATCGTAGAGGAACCGGAGAAAACTGCCGAGTACCTTCAAAAATCTGGCTTTACGGCCACCGTTACTGAAGTTTTAACCGTAGGAGTCGAAGATCGTCCCGGGGGTCTCTGTGAAGTTGTAGAAATCCTTACCCAAAGCGGTATGTCTATCGAGTATCTCTATGCCTTCGTCGCCCCACAAGGACGGCACGCTTACGTAGTCTTGCGAGTGGAAGACCCAGACAAAGCCAAAAGATTTCTCAACGAACACCGCATACCGATCTTAGAAGAATTGACACTGTAAAATCTGGGTCCTCTCGGGACCCAGATTTCCCTCATTTCTACACGCTTTCTCGGTGAGATCCGCTCATTTCTCGAGACAAGCGATAAGAAACCCCTCAAAAAATCGAGATGACCTCCGAATTGACAGAGTTGGCATTTCGTTCTACGAGAGGAGGGAAAAGTGGGTACACGAACCCCATTCATGCAGCAAAAAACCAATATCTTTCTTACGAACGACGGATGCGAGAAGCAAAAAGAGAAAGACTAAAAACGAAAGCAGGTGAGATTTTGAGGGAAGCTTCTGGTGCGCCCGAGAGGATTTGAACCTCCAACCTGCGGCTCCGGAGGCCGACGCTCTATCCAATTGAGCTACGGGCGCACAAATTTTCCCACTCCCTTATTGTACCAGCGAGCTACAAAGAGTGTCAACCAAGAGATGTTATGCCCCCATTTAGGGTTACTCAGAATAACTTATCTTGTGAAATAATCTCCACCGATTGAGGCAAACTGCCCGCTATTGTATCATTTCCCTCCACTTACCTCGGCTATCGCTTCTCTCGTTTTCTGTAACTGGCGGCGACTCTGATAAAGGGTGCTCAGGTAATTAATCACCATCACCAATAACAATACCAATCCCCAGATAAATTCCTTAAAGAAGTTACTGAAGCGGAGCATGTTAAAACCACTGGAGAGAAATTGTAGAGAGAGGATGGCGAGTACCAATCCTGAAACAGTTCCAAACCCCCCACTGGGGTTAATGCCCCCAAGAACACAGACCAAAACGGCCTGTAAAACATAAGAAGTTCCATAATCTGCCTTTGCAGAATTGGTGCGAGCAATCACAATAATACCGGCTAATCCTGCTAAAAAACCGGACAGTAAATAGGTTTTTAACAATACCAATGTGTTGTTAATCCCCGAAAAACGAGCCGCAGTCGCGTTCGTTCCCAACATAAAGAGATAGAAACCAAAAACTGTTTTGCTCAGGACCATGGCGAAAATAAAGGCCACCAGAACGAAGAGAATCAATGGCACAGGAAAAATCCATAACACCCCGTTACCAATAAACAGGAATTGCTCCAGATACCCCAATACCGCGTACCCTTTAGTAATAACGAGAGCAATACCGGTATATAACTGCATGGTTCCCAAAGTTGCAAGAATGGGAGGAATACCAATCTTGGCCACCAAAAATCCGTTAAAAATTCCACACAGAATTCCTATTCCCAAGGCAACGAAGATCGCTCCTAAAATCAGTAAGGCAATGTGGCCTCCCGCTGCTTCCGGAGACAGAGTGGTGAGGAGTTTAGCAGCCAAAATACCAGCTAAATTAGCAGTCCCTACTACAGAAAGGTCAATGCCACCGGTCAGCATGGCCAGCATCATTGCGATGGAAAGAATACCTAACTCCGGGAACTGATAAGACATGGAGCGAAAGTTACGTAAGGTTAAAAAGGGGTGGGGACGTAACAGAGACATAACCACAAAGATAGCCACGGTAATGACCAGTAAACGCAAAAGATTATTATCGATCCTTAGGATCCCTAATAGTCGAGACAGGGATAGTGAGTCTCGCGTTTTTGGAGTCCGAGAAGAAAAATGAGTACTCATCGTGATCTTCTCCTTACTTTTCCATCTATTGGTTATCGACGATACTTACCCGACTCTCTCTCTTACTCTGCAAGGCAGTGATACTCGTACCTAAGATAATAATCATTCCAATTACGGCGCTCTGCCAATAAGATGGGACTCCCATCATAATAAGGCTATTATTAATAATAATCACCAAGAAAACCCCTAAAATGGCTCCCAAGATTGTCCCATGCCCTCCGGTAATACGAGCCCCTCCTAAAACTACTGCTGCAATAACGGATAACTCTGTACCCACTAAATCAAAAGGGTTTGCCGTACGTACTAAGGAAGAATGAACAATGCCGGCGATACCAGCCAGAAACCCTACATAACAGTAGATAAAAAATTGAATCACATTGATATTGAGACCGGCACGTTCCGCCGCTACCCGATCTCCTCCAATGGCATAAATGCCACGACCCAACATGGTGTAATTTAAAATATACCAAGTAACCGGAACAACCGCTAATAAAACGAAAACAGCAGCCGAGAGACCGTTAGTACCCCCGATCAGGGTAGTAACAGGAAAAAACTCGGTACGCGAAAAACGTATCATGCCCGGAGGGAGAACGGTAACTATTTTGGTACCGATGAAAGCCAACATGAAACCACGAAACATATTACCCGTTCCTAAGGTAACAATTAAGGTGGGTAATTTGAAAGAAGAGATCAGAATAGCGTTAATCAATCCCAATAGGACCCCTATAGCCCCAGAGATGAGGAAAGCAACGAGCACTGATCCTTCAAAACCAATGCTATTTAAATAACGACTCGTGACGTAAGTACAAAACGCCGCTATAGCTGTAAACGAAATATCCGTGCCACCAGAGACCAAAACCATGAGCACTCCAACACCGAATATCCCCATCACCACACTGGAGCGCAATAAGTCATACAAAGTCCCCAAAGTGAAAAAGTTAGGGTTGATAGATCCGATAATGAGCACCAAACCCAAGATAATCAAGGCAACAAAAGCTTCGTTTCTGCTGAAAATCCCGTTCATGCATCCTCATTTCCCTTCTTCAAAATTTCAAACGAAGGCCATCTCCGACGACACCGGCTCCGAACCATCTCCTCCAATCATTTTTCTCGCCAGTTCCTCTTCGGTGATTTGGTCGCCAGAGAATTCCTCGACGATTCTTCCCCTCCGCATCAAAAGAATGCGGTTACAATTCTGAATAATCTCCGGGATATCGTCAGAAATGATAACGGCTCCTATCCCTTCTTGAGCTAAGTTACGGATAATATGATGAATATCCGTTTTTGAACCAATATCCACCCCAACGGTAGGACCATTCAGAATTAATACTTTCGGGTTCGTAGTTAACCACTTTGCTAACACTACCCTCTGCTGGTTCCCTCCCGAGAGACTCCTCACCGGCAAAGTCGGAGACGGAGTAACAATCTTCAATGTCTTTATCCAACGCTCTATATGATGATCCCTCTTTTGAGGATCAATGATGCCCATCTTCTTTTTCAAACGCGCAATGACACTCGCTACCATGTTGTTACCGATAGATTGGGGAAGGAAAAGTCCTTCGGTAAGGCGATCCTCGGGAACATAACCGATACCGTGACGAATGGCATCCTGAACATTACGAATATGGATGTGCTTCCCGTTCAAATAAATTTCGCCCCTAGTAGCTGGCTTAAGACCGAATAGAGCCATAGCCAGTTCTGTGCGCCCAGATCCTAAAAGTCCAGTGATACCCACAATTTCCCCTGGGTAAACACAAAAAGACACGTTCGCAAAACTTCCTTGACGAGAGAGACCGTCTACACGCAAGAGTGGTGTTTCCGAAGAATGACGGGGGACATACTGATAACGAGTTTCCTCAATTTCTCGACCAGTCATATGGAAAATTAATTTGTTGCGATCGAATTCTGATCTATCGCCATCAGCAACATTTTGCCCATTGCGAAGAATGGTCACTCGTTCCGAGATTTCCAAAATCTCATCAAGTTTATGACTGACAAAGAGGACAGAAATACCCTCTCGTTGAAGCTTTGTGATCACTTGAAATAGCGATCTTACCTCTTTTCGAGTCAGAGCAGTAGTAGGTTCATCCATAATAATCAAACGAGCGTTATGGAGAAGAGCGCGAGAAATGGCGACTAATTGTTTATCGGCCACGGGAAGTTCTTCCACCCGACGGTTAAGGTCAATAGTCACGTCAATATTTTTCATCGCTTCCCGGGCGATTTTCTGTACATCTTTCCAATTCACGGAACGTTGTTTCTTCTGCAATAAATAGTTGAAAGCAAGATTTTCTGCCGCCGTCAAGTTTGGGAACAAAGAAAAATCTTGATAAATGATTTGAATACCTTCTCGAATCGCATCAATGGGATAGAGTCTCCGAAAACTTTTGCCACCGATGATTATCTCTCCCTCATCAGGAGCTTCTACACCGGCAATGATTTTAATTAAGGTCGATTTCCCCGAACCATTTTCCCCAACCAAACATCGAACTTCTCCTCGGCGAATGACTAAATTCACCTTTTTCAGTGCTTGTATTCCGGCAAAGGATTTACTCACATTTTTGACAACCAAGAAATCCTCACTCATGATGGCGGTTAGCTTCCTCCATATGAGACTATATTTGGTTCTTTCTAAAAAGAAAACCGGCCAATTTGGCCGGTTTTCTTTTCTTCAAAGACGCTTAGAAATTGTACTGATCCATATTATCCTTAGTGACAAAGACCCACGCTTCGCCATAGAGGACTCGGCCATCCATGCGAAGTTTATTATAACCGGGAACTCCCAAATCCATGCCATCGGTGACCTCTTGCCCTTCCAAAACCATAACTGCCAGTTTATTCATAGCATATCCGGCATCAGCGGGATCCCAAAAACCGATAACTTTGACAGCACCGGTTTTCAGATACTGACCGGAGAGAGATACCAAGCTGGGACCTACTACGTGAACCCGATCTTGTAAACCCGCCTCTTCTACCGCAAGACCACAACCAGGAGCAGCAGTGGAGGCAGAGGTCCGCACTCCCCGCAGATTGGGATAAGTGCGCAAGAGCTCCTTCATGTTTTCATAAGCTCTGGTCTGGTCATCGTAGCACTCTAACGGGCTTTCGGTAACCAGTTTCATCTGGGGGTACTTTTCCTTTTGACGCTCTACACTTCCGGTAATCCATTCCATATGGGTTTTGGAAGTAAGACTACCCACCATGGTAGCGTATTCGCCTTCTTCACCCATGTAACTTGCCAAATAATCCATCAACTTCGCTCCGAAAGCGTAGTTGTCAAAAGCTTCAAGATCCCAGTGGGCATTTTGAATATTCGAGGCCTCGTGGGTAATAACCACAATACCTTGATCCATCGCTCTCTTCAAAACTGGCTCCACAGCCTCAGGAGAAAAAGGAACCACACAAATAGCATCGACACCCTGAGCAATCAAGTCTTCAATGATCTGCACTTGCAATGCAGCATCAGCCCGAGGAGGACCCACCAAAAAGGCTTCATGTCCTGTATCCTGAGCAAATTTCTTTACACCCTCTCTCATACGTTCAAACCAGGCAATACCATCTAATTTTACAACCGTAGCAATGGTGTATTTCTTGGCCATTACTGGAGACACCAAAAGCGCCACCAAAAAAACCACCATCATTACCACAAAGAATTTCTTCATTGGAAACCTCCTTCGTGCTTAAGTATGTTGCTTACTGAATGAAGATAACCCAAGAATACACAAAACCTTAGTCTTTGCCTCGACTCATCACCTCCTCGCTATTTTGAGAATGACGACAATCTTTTCGCCGATGTCGCACATTCCTTCGACCATTTCAACCATACTGAGTCCGTGCTTTGTAACATATGCTCAACATCTTATGCTCAAAAAAATTATAAGCTAACCGAGCTTTTTTGACAAGCAGTTCCAAAAATGAAAATAACCTCCGTGTGATGATCTCTTTTCCCTTATCTTCTGTGAAAGACAAGCCGCAAAACTTCTGGTATCCATTTTTCCTGTGGAGAAAAAACGAACGAGGTGAAAAACCTATCAACCATCTCCCAATTCTTGGTAAGAACTGGAAAACGAGAACAAAAAACAAACTTCCCTCCTTTAGAGGAAGAAAAAATTGGGGGAATTCAATTCGCAAACGTGCCGAAAAAGGAGAGGGGCAACGTTGCCCCTCTCCTTTTTCCAAGACAAAAGTTATTTTACCAGATCTCTGAGGCCTTTTCCCGGGCGGAAGAAAGGAACCTTACTCTCCGGAATACGAATCTCTTTACCGGTTTGAGGATTGCGTCCTCTCCTACCGGCTCTCTTTTTGACCCCGAAAGTCCCAAACCCCACCAATTGAACCCTTCCGCCTTTCTTTAACTCATTCTGCACCACGTTCAAAAACACATCCACTACTTTAGCTGTGTCCTTCTTGGTGATCGACAATCCTTCCTTCTTCAGTTCATCTGCCAAAGTACCCACGAGATCCTGTTTGTTCACTTTTCCCTACCTCCTTACTATTGAAAAATTTCCCTCCTTAAGTGGGAAGGACTATAAAACGAATTGCAGTTTTCTCCGTGTCATCAATTTTTACGTCGACAAAGGCAGGAATGCAGACTAAATCGATCCCACTCGGAGCCAAATAGCCCCTGGCAATAGCGATAGCTTTGACTGCTTGGTTTACTGCTCCAGCTCCTACGGCTTGCATTTCCGCCCTTCCGTGCTCCCGAATAACTCCAGTAAGTGCTCCAGCTAAAGCGGCCGGTCTCGTTTTAGAAGAGATCTTTAAAAGCTCCATATCCTAACCTCCCCAATTTTCTTAATCCTGCTTCCCATGGATTCGCGCTCCCTCCTCCGGAGAAGAAAAAGCCTTTTCCTTCCCTGTGCTTATTGTAGCGCATTCCCTGCCCTCTTGCCAACTAAATTGTTACGACTTTTCCAAGATTTTAGCGCTAAACGAACAAGGTTTTTTTCATTTTCATATGACATCAGGTCTAAAGCTTCATCGATTGGGAACCATTGTACATCACCAATCTCTTCAGTTGCTTCTCTTGCCCCAGCTCGTAATGGTTCCATGAGAAAAAATGAAGCAACTTCTTCAAAGTGCTGTCCATTTTTCATATAAGTAAAACATATCTCACCCACTTTTTCGTTTACCACCACTGCATATCCGGTCTCCTCTCTCACTTCTCTTACTGCAGTTTGTTCTTCAGATTCGCCGGTATCGAGATGCCCCTTAGGAAGCGTCCATGCCCCTGAATCTCTTTTACGAACTAAGAGGAGGCATGTCCCTCCTTGATGCTCTTGCAAAACTATTCCACCACTCGAATAAACGCGAATCATCGGAGATCGTAAGAGGAGAGATTCCGTTTTAAGATCAATGCACCCTGCTCAACGCCAAATTCGCGTGCTACCGGGGTACACTTTGCTTTCAATAAAAAGTAAATATTCTCTTTTCTCCCGCTGAGACTCTCAAAATTTCCCTGCCCTTTAGAAATGATGAGGTCTGCTTTTTGCCAAACCTCTTGTAACTCCTTAGGTGCTTCTTCTAAAACGATACCACAGGCATCTTGACCAGTTACCAAAGGATAAGCGAAGTCACCCAGTTGGGCTTCCTCGAAATCTTCGAGTAACACATCATTAGAAACAGGACCGCTCTTGACCACAAAAAAGATTTCCCTCACTCCGATCTTCCGAATCTCCTGTAAGAGGACTCGGTCAAAAACAATTTCTCCTGCGTTATCTCCCACATAAACCAGGGTTTTTGCCCGTCTTACATCCACTTCAAAAGGGACAAAATCGTATTTACCCCATTGGATATTATACAACTGCTCTCGAATACGACGCCTGTCTATCTCTCGATACACTCCCAAATCGATTATATTTCCCACTATGGCTACTTGTACCGCTCTCTCCAGGGGATTATCACTTTCAGCAACAAATTGCTCAAGCTCAGGGTAAAGTTGCAAGGCGAAACGGTTATAGTGCCTTTTGTGTTGATAGTAAATATCTTCTACGCCGGTCATTTCTTTTGCCACGCGATGGGCAAGAGTAGTCATATACGCTGGTGTCCAATCAGTGCTCGCATGGGCGTATAGAGCGCACAAACTTTGCGAAACTTGCCAGAGAAATTCCCTCTTATCACACACCACACTCGCTGCTTCTTGTGCTTGTCTTATGTTACAGGTGAAACACTCGACTTGGGCCCGCATATTCATCCTCCTACTTCTTCCTTGAAGAATTTCTTGAGTTGGTCTTCACTTCCCAAAATATACATCACATCGCCCTCTAAAAGGGTCTCATCTGCAGAAGGAGAAACGACATACTTGCCATTTCTGCGCAAAGCCAAAACAGTAATCCCGTATCGATTTCTCAATCTGGATTCGTTGAGGGTACTCTTATGGAGCGAAGTAGGAAGTCTGACTTCTACAATGTTATATCCGGGGAAGAGTTCTTCGGTACGTATTGCATTAGGAAAAGAGAGAGTTTTGGCCACTTTCAAGGCCATATCTTGTTCAGGGAAGATAACCCGATCGGCACCGATCTTCCCCAAAATTTTCCCGTGCATGAGGTTTATGGCTCGGGCAATGACCAGAGGAACCCCGAGCTCCTTCACCGCCAGAGTCGTTAAAACGCTCGATTGAATATCGTTACCAATGCTCACTATGGCTACATCAAAATTTTTAATGCCTAACGCCTCGAGAACCTTTTCATCGGTAGTATCCGCTTGCACTACCTCGGTAATCTTGCCTGCTAACTCCTTGACTGGTTCTTCTTGGATATCAACACCTAAAACGGTAAAGCCCTGTTCATACAAAGCTATGGCAATACTACTCCCGAAGATTCCCAATCCAAAAACGGCAAACTGTCTCATGGTTCCCATCTCCTAAGAAGGAGGGATAAAAAGTTTAAGAGTTGGCCTTCCCCCCTTGCACTTTACCCAACAATTTTTTCATAAAAGATTCTCGATGCACTATAAATCGCTCTAACCGCCCCTCTCCTACTTTTTCTACTTCGTCAAAGGCTTCTGCCTCGAATACCAGACGATTACGATAAATCTCGATAAGCGTGGCTCGAGCAGTTACTTTCATTCCCTGCGGAGTTGCAGCAATGTGAGAGATACTAATGCGCGTGCCGACGCTGACATATCCCTCGGGCAGGTGGTGTTTCACTGCTTCATGAGCAGCATTGTCCATCAAAGAAATGAGCATAGGAGTCGCAAATGCCGGAACCATACCAGGGTCAAAACGGTCAGCAGTATTTTCCGCATTGACCGTAGTGGTAGCAGTTCCGGTAAGGCCAACCCTTAGGGTATTACCCTTCATGTTCTTTTTCTCCTCCTTCGTCTTGGCTTTGTGCCAATGTTTCGGCACTGACCTTTTCTTGCTCATAAAATCCCAGCACTTCGTCAATTTCTTCTCGATTCAAGACTTCCTTCTCTATGAGTCTATAAGCCAAAGCATCTAATTTTTCTCGATAGCGAAGAATAATATCCCTCGATTGTTCATAAGCTCGATCAATGATCGCCCGCACTTCCTTGTCAATGGCATAAGCTATTTCCTCGCTATAATTTCGATCCTCAGCAATGTCCCGACCTAAGAAAACCTCCTTATGTTTCCTTCCCAAAGTGAGCGGCCCAAGAATTTCACTCATTCCGTATTCGCAAACCATCTCTCGAGCGATTTCGGTGGCTTTTTTCAGATCATCATGGGCTCCGGTCGTAACATCTTTGAAAACCACTTCTTCAGCAACTCTACCACCCAAAAGAATGGCTAAGCGATTCAAAAGTTCTTGTTTACTCATCAAGTAACGATCCTCGGTCGGTAACTGCAAGGTATATCCTAAAGCCACTCCTCCACGCGGAATGATAGAAATTTTATGTACTGGATCGCTTCCCGGTAAAGCTCTCGCCACCAAAGCGTGCCCAGCTTCGTGGTAAGCAATAATCTTCTTCTCCTTTTCGCTGATAATCACGTGTTTTCTCTCTGGACCAGCAATGACTTTATCAATGGCTTCCTCGAATTCCTCCATTCCAATGACGTTTTTACCTCTCCGTGCGGCCAATAGGGCTGCTTCATTGACCAAGTTGGCAAGATCAGCACCAACAAAACCCGGAGTTCTTCGAGCTAAAACTTTCAAGTCCACGTCACTACCCAATGGTTTCCCTCGTACATGAACCTTCAAAATCGCCTCTCTCCCCAATACATCCGGTTGTGGAACGGCAATTCTCCGATCAAAACGGCCAGGGCGTAAGAGGGCAGGATCAAGAATGTCAGGACGATTGGTCGCAGCAATGAGAATAACTCCTTGATTCGGATCGAATCCATCCATTTCCACCAAAAGTTGGTTTAAGGTCTGTTCTCTCTCATCGTGCCCACCACCCAATCCTGCTCCCCGATGCCTTCCAACAGCATCAAGTTCGTCCACAAAAACGATACAAGGAGCGTTTCTCTTGGCCGTGGTGAAAAGGTCTCTCACCCGGGCCGCACCAACTCCCACAAACATTTCTACGAAATCGGAACCACTGATACTGAAAAATGGTACTCCCGCTTCTCCGGCAATAGCTTTCGCAAGAAGGGTCTTACCCGTTCCTGGGGGCCCATAGAGCAAAACTCCACGGGGAATGCGAGCTCCAGTTCTTTGAAATTTTCGAGGGTTCTTCAGGAAATCAACAACTTCTTTCAGTTCTTCTTTGACTTCATCAATCCCGGCCACATCTTCGAAAGTGATTTTCACCTTTTCTGGATCTACCATTTTCGCCCGACTCTTCACGAATGAGGTTACCTTGCTCCCCCCACCCTGTAGTTGTTGGAGCAAAAAAATCCATACCACAATGAGTAAGATGGTGGGGAAGAGAGAACTCAAGATCCGAGCCCACCACGACGGTTCAGTAGGGGGCTTTGCTTCAATTTCCACGTTTCTCTCTCGCAACGTCTTGATCAAATCAGGATCATCAGGCACGTAAGTGGTAAACCGAGAGCCGTCCCTCATCTCTCCGGCAATATTGCGATCGACAATAACCACCTTATCTACCAATCCCCGTTCAACCGCGTCCAAAAACTGACTATAAGTGAAAACTTGGGGAGAAACGTCCCTCTGCATAAAGGACGTCGCTAAAGAAATAATGATGATCAGAAACAGAAGGTAAAATCCAAGGTTTCTATAAAACTTTCCACTGGGATAATTGTTCATTGTTCTTCCTCACCTGTCTTTCGCTCCCTTTTCTTAAGCACTTGCCCTCCCTTGGTAATATTCCGGCTTGAGAACAAAGATAAAGGGGTAATTGCGGTAACGCTCGGCAAAATCGAGTCCATAACCGACCACAAAGTAATTGGGAATATTAAAACCCAAGTAATCAATTTTCAAATCTTTTACCACCCGTCGTTCCTCCTTATTGAGCAAAGCACAAATACGTACGCTTGCAGGTTCCCGAGTTGAGAGAACTTCACGAAGATGCTTTAAGGTTAAGCCCGTATCCACGATATCCTCGACGATTAAAACATGTTTGCGGGTGATTGGTTTATCCAAATCTTTCAAAATTCTTACAATTCCGTTCGATTCAATCTCGTCTCCGTAACTCGATATGGACATAAAATCGACGCTCAACGGAACGTGAATGTTCCGAATTAAATCAGCCATAAAAATAAACGCGCCTCGCAAAATTCCTATCACTCTAATTTCCTTACCTTGATAATCTTGAGTAATCTTTTCCCCTAATTCTTTCACCTTTTGTTGTAACTCTTCCTCGGAAATGAGAATCCTCTCAATACAATCTTTCACTCTCTCACTCCTCATACTTCTTCATGGTGACATGCAAGATACGCTTGCTATTTTCCTGAACTCCGGCTCTTTCGTCAAGTGCAATTTCTGGAATCCACAGAATCTTTTCCTGATCACACAAAAAGGGGATTCTTCTTCGCCACTCCCAAAATACTCCGCTTTCCTGAAAAATTTCTTTCACTTTCTTCACATTTCCCCCTCGGCATATTCGGTCTCCAGGGCGAAAATTACGTACAAAAAAGGGGGGATAACATCGATCGAGATCGAGAGAGACCTGCCATTCACTCTTTTCCACACCATTTGTCCCTATTCTACCTTCTATACATAACCCAAGTTCCCTGAGGATATTCTTTCCTGGCAAGGTAATCGCAAATTGCCATAAGGAAAGATCCACCAAAAGAAATTTTCGAGAAGCAACGTAGAGATACTCATCCTGAATCCAACATTTCAGCTTCCCCGGAAGCAGTACGTCGCCTTTTTTGCGCTCCACAAGATGCATGATGCTCTTTAAATGGTCTCGGGTCACGTCCCACAAATTCCCCTGGGATTCGAGGAGGAAACGGCGAACGGCAAGTAACCTCTTTCCCTCAGGTATAGAATACAAGGAAGCAAGGGCAATCCTACTCACCTCTCCTTCTTTTTCCCACGGGAGTTCCGGCTGCTTCTCTTGGAGGCCAATCTCATCATGAATGTTGAGCGAAAGTCGCAAGAAAGCTTCCCTAAAACGGGGATTCAAATCCTCCAAAAAGGGAAAAAGCCCAAGACGAATCCTATTCCGCAAGTAAGAAGGGTCCCAATTAGAGCTATCCTCTACGAAAGGTAAACGTTCTTCGGCAAGAAAATGCAAAACTTCGCTCTTGGGAATAAAAAGAAGAGGGCGAATAAAAGAACCACTTTTCACGCGCATACCCATAAGACCCCGTAATCCCGTTCCCCGGATGAGATTCATGACTATGGTTTCCACTTGGTCATCCAGAGTATGTCCTAAAGCGATTCTCGTTGCTTTCCACTCGCGTGCTTGCCTCTCGAGGAGAGTGTATCGCGCTTTCCGTGCCGCCTCCTCGAGAGACAGTTTTTCCAGGTTTTTCAGCATTTGCACATTGTACCTCTCGACGAAAAGAGGAATCCCTCGCTCGCGGGCAAAGGTGATACAGAACTGTTCATCCCGATACGCTTCCTCTCCCCGCAATTGGTGGTTGAGGTGAAAAAGAGCAATTTCAAACGGAAGAGTCTTTTGCAGACGGAACAAAATCTCAGTGAGAGCCACCGAATCAGGACCACCGGAGAAAGCGATTAAAACTCTATCACCAGGAGTAAGGAGAATGTAATTTTTGACAACTTCCCGAACTTTCTTTTCTAAACAAGACACCCTTTTGAGAAGACCACCTTGGTGGCGGTGCAGGGACTCGAACCCCGGCACTCCGGGTATGAGCCGGATGCTCTGACCATCTGAGCTACACCGCCACTTTCGTAATAATTATACCCGTTTTCTTTGAAAAGACAAGCTTCGTACTTTCGAACACTCACCGTGAGTTTGGTCAGTAATTCCCTTCCGTAAATCCCCTATTCTCTCATGTACCCAAAAGAAGGCCAAAATACCCTCGAAATCTCTCTCAACAACTTTCTCCGCCATTAGCGTATGCTCTCTTCTCCCCAAGCTTCGCCCTTCTGCCCTCAAAAGAGTGTAACTCTCGGGAATCTTCGATCCCAAAGATTTCTAAGCCATTGACATGATAGGTTGTTAACCTTCTCATCGTCTTCAGCTCAGAAAAAATGGAGTCTTCTGTTATAATGACGAAGAGGTGAAGAATGGTGAAATGCTCTCGATGCAAAAAACCGGCTTTTACGAAACTCGCAAGACACAATGCCTCTTTCTGTGAAGAGTGCTTTGAGCTCTTTTTTTCTCGACAGGTGAACGAGGCGATCAAAAAATACCGTATGTTTCACAAAACCGAACCCGTCCTCTTGGGTGTTTCCGGAGGAAAAGATAGCATGTCACTCTGGCACTATCTTCATCGCTCTGGATATCAAGTTGTCGGTATCCACTTTGATCTTGGAATTGGAGAGTACTCTTACCTTTCCCGAAAAATTGCGGAGGATTTTGCCCAGAGCTATGCTCTTCCTTTACAGATCATCGCCCTCAGCGAAACAATCGGATATTCAATCCCCCAGATAGCTCAAAGGATCCGTCATCGTTCTCCATGTTCTCTGTGCGGATCAATAAAAAGATATTTGCTCAATCAATTCGCCTTCTCTAACCATTTTACCGTGTATGCCACCGGACATAACCTCGACGACGAAACAGCAACGCTCCTTGGAAACGTCCTCCATTGGCAAACCGATTACCTCGCCCACCAAAATCCTTCTCTTCCCAGCCCCCATCCCAAAATGCCTCGCAAGGTCAAACCGTTTTACAGTCTCACCGAAGAAGAAATATCGCTCTACGCACGAATCAAGGAAATCCCTTTCATTACAGAGCCATGTCCTCTCTCCAAAAAGGCAAAAAGTTTGAATTACAAGGAGGCCCTGAATTTACTGGAGAAATACTCACCGGGTACGAAACACAACTTTTTCTTCGGTTTCCTGGAAAAAGCCTCGCAACTCTTCTCCTCCCACGGCGAAGTAGTGCTCAAGGGTTGCGAGATCTGCGGCATGCCTACTACTCAGAAAACTTGTTCTTTTTGTAAAATCATGCAAAAGGTTCACGAAAGGAAGGATGACCATGTTCATTCTCGCACTGAATAGCGGTGGTTCATCGATAAAATATGCTCTTTTCACCGCCTATGAGGAAGAAACAAGGGTTCTTCGCCAAGGAGCAGTGAAGAGATTATACCGTCCTGACTCCTATTTCGAAGAGCACCGCAATGGGGAAGTACGACAGGAAACTATTCCTCGTCTCGACCACGAAAAGGGACTGAGCCTGGTGATAGAAAAGATTATTCAAGACACTCCCTCTCTCCATGCCATAGGTATCAAACTCATCAATGGAGGCAAAAAGGCCATGCATACCTCCTTCATCGACGACCATATCATCGAAACCCTGGAGGAAATTGCCTCCATTACTCCAGTACACAACCCTCCCGCCCTTCTGGCAATACGAATTTGCCGTGTACTCCTTCCCACCGTTCCCTTGGTGGGAGTTTTTGAAACTACTTTCCATCTCTCCATACCCAACCACCATCGTATCTATGGATTACCCTGGGAAATCACTCAAAAATACGGCATCGAAAAATTGGGGTTCCACGGAAACTCCTATCGATATGTTAGCGAAAGGATGCAAAAATTAACCACACGAAACCGACGCATGATTATTTGCCATCTGGGAAGTGGTTGCAGTGTCTGTGCAGTAAAAGAGGGCAAGTCTTTCGACATTTCGAGCGGGTTTACTCCCCAAAGCGGGGTGATCATGTCTACCCGTCCCGGTGATTTTGAGCCTCAAATTATCACTTACCTTGAGGAAAAAGCGGGGTTCTCTTTCTCCGACCTCAATCGTATCCTGACCAAGGACTCAGGATTGAAAGGTATTTCAGGAGTGAGTGGAGAGTTGTGGGAAATTGAAGAAAAAGCACGACAAGGTGACGAGAGAGCCCAACTTGCTGTCAATGTGTTTGTGTATCAGGTGAAAAAGTACATTGGGGCATTTACGGCCTTACTCAACGGTGTTGACAATTTGGTATTCACCGGAGGAATTGGAGAAAACGATCCCTTTATTCGGGAGAAAATATGTGAAGACCTGGACGCTTTGGGAATCGCCCTCGATCCGGAAAAAAATCGCAACACGATAGGAAAAGAGAGGCAGATTGGTCGGTCTTCGGTAGAAGTATGGGTTGTTCCCACCAATGAAGAGCTCATGGTTGCGCGCGAAGTTTTTCGACTCATCAATCAAAAATAGAGGAGGAGGTCAAAATGGACGCAGGAGAATACCATAAACAGGGTTTCAACTGTTGCGAATCAGTACTCTTAGGGTTGTGTGACTATCTCGGCATCTGGAGTGAGCTCGTGCCGCAAATTGCCACCGGTTTCGGTGGCGGCATCGGGCATACCGGAGATATATGTGGCGCCATCACCGGAGCAGTAATGGCTTTAGGCATACGATATGGTCGGAAGAATCCACAGGATAAAATCACAAGAGACCAACTGTACCAAATGGTGGAAAAATTCTTACAAGAAACACAGTCCGTCCTCGGGAAGGTGAATTGCGTGGACCTTATCGGTGTCTCCCTCAACACCGAGGAAGGACTGCAAATATACCGTGGACAGAACTTGCGCGAACGATGCAACCGTATCATCGTCACGGTGGAGAATATCGCCAAACAATACCTTGGCCCTCAAGAGGTGTAATATTCTTGTAAGAGTAAGGGAAGTTTTTGATAGCGCTCGAAGAGTTCGTGGTATCGCTCACAATGAGGAGAGGGCTCCCATACCTGCGTACTCACCGAGACGTTTCGATGCGCTTCGTCAAGGGTTCGGGCGTGTCCGGTTCCGACCATGGCAAAAAGAGTGGCCCCTAATACCGTCGCTTCTTCGCAAGAGGTTGTGATAATAGGGAGATTCAAAACATCTGCCCGAATTTGATTCCAGAGCACATTCTTTGCTCCGCCTCCTACCACTCTCACCGCTTTCGGTTCAAAATGGAAAGCCTCCCTTAGGGCAAGTACCGCCTGTTTCAGTTGGAAAGACAAGCCTTCTAAGGTAGCTCTTACGATATGTCCTCGCGTAGAGGTCAAACCTAATCCCAATATCGTCCCTTGAGTCCCATAAGGTTTCGTTGGTCCTGAGGGCATGAAAGCGGGGATGAAAGACACCCCTTGCGCGCCAATACTCACCGATTGAGCCTGCTCAATCATGAGCTCATAGATATTTTCTTGATCCTTCACCTCGGCAAAAAAATTCCTCCGCACCCACTCTACCACACCTCCGGCAATCATGAGCATCTGAGGATTCCAGATTCCTTGCTCTGCATCTAATTCCACCAACATCCCAGTCCGAAAAGCCTGTTCCGAATCGAGATAATACGGGATACGAAGCGCCGCTATTTCCCAAGTTCCCGAACTCAAAACCACTTCATCTCGCTCAGCCATCGACCCAATAATCGCAAACTGCGTATCGTGACCTGCCGAAATCACCGGGGTTCCTGCAGGAAGGCCGATTTCCGAACTCGCCTTAGAGGTGATTGTTCCGATCACCTCCCCTGCCTCCACGAAACGGGGGAAGAATCGGGGAGGAATCTCTAAGAAGGAGAGGAGTTCCTCTGACCACTGTCGTTTCGCCACATCCATCATCATGGTAGTCGAGGCTGAAGTATAATCAATAGTCATCTCTCCAGTAAGAAAGAAGTTAATAATGCCCGGCATCATCATAAAGCAGCAAGCTTCTTTGAGTACCGACGGTACATTTTTTTTGAGCCACAGCAATTTTATAAACGTATTAAAGGGAATAACCTGATATCCTGTTATCCGAAAAAGTTCGCGGGGTGAGAAAAAAGCAGTGATTTCCCGTGCCAAGGGAGCGGTCCGATGGCATTGCCAGGAAATAACCGGATAGGTCAGCGTACCGTCCGCAGCGACCGGTGCCCCATCTGCTCCAAAGGTGGTTATTGCCACTCCCCTCACCACTCCTTGGAGCTCTCCTACCACTTTCCGGGTATTCCGACACATCTTCGCCCATATTTCTTCCATATCCCAAATGAGGTACTCTCCCCTCTCGTCCTGTAAGCAGGGTTGATTAGGAACGGAGTGAAAAGAGAGAATTCGACCTTGAGGATTCACCGCTATAGAACGTAACCGCGTCGCTCCACAATCCAAAATCAAGAAATATTCTTCCATCCATTTCCCTCCTATACTTGAAAACGTAAGAAGGCACCAATATGCTCGATGGTTGCCAATTTGGGATGAGTATGGTAAATATATTTTATTTCTCCGTTCTGGGCAAGAACTTCTTCAATAGTTCTCTCCATAAGGTCTTGCACTTCTTTTGTTTCTTCATCACCACAGAAACCACATCGTTCGGAGCTCAGGCTGAGACATCCACATCGTTCACACGCGTACCCTTCTTGCTCATAGCTATCATCTACAACCAAAGTTTGACACGCTCCTAAATTGACCGCATACAAAACTCGTTTTAAACCGTAGATTGCCAACCCTCCGGTTTCAACGGTTTCAAGCAAACGTTCTATGATTTGGGTATCTTCTTCATCTTCCATGAGTCGCTCCAATCTCAAGGCTTCTTCAAATAAGATTTGAGCCTGATCTTTGGGATTTACATTCACTCTCCCCCGGAGCACCCCTCGCACATAGCTATGGAGAAAATTACAAAACAACGGATATTCTTCTTCTTTGATACCCACAAAGAGATACTCAAAGTATCCTGACTGAAAATGTTCGAACAAAAGATCGGCAACTTCTTTATAATGGCGTAAAACCTGATTCTCGATTCGCCTTGCAATTTTTCGCTCCTCTAAGCCATACCATCCCCCTTCCCGCACCTTTCGCTGAGTATCACTATGATAACCAGGGTGTTCCCAAGCGTTGCCCATATAAGCCGCTATAAACCGAGCCTCTCGATGATCCAAGACCACCAACATAATCCTCCGATATTCAGAGAGGACCGTCATAAGCGGACGGAGATAGGGACGCGAAGCGATGAAAGCTTGCGAACGAAAAGATTGTGGTACACAGTATGTTTGAAACAAGTTATGATCGTGACTGGCAATAATGGCAAGACCTCTAACATTTCCTTGCATTTTGAAGTCGTTGCGCAAAAAATCTTCGATTCGTTTACGACACTCTGCTAAACTCTCTATTTCTTCTTCTGAGAATTCTTGCTGGCAGGAGGTGATTCTTTCTTCCAGAAGACGATGAGCCAAAGCGAGGATATGTTCACGAGAAAAACGCCGGGTACCAACATTAAGGTAGAGAGAAATAATCAAGTTTTTTCCCGCAGGCAAGGCTTCGACCGCCTTTATATCCCGTACGGTAATCACGATATCACCCTCCTTCTTGAGCAAAAAGAGACTCAAAGTGCTCCTTGTAAGGAGGTCGAATAATTCCCCTTTCGGTAATGAAAGCGGTCACCAGGTGACCGGGTGTTACATCAAAAGCGGGATTTTTTGCCCCGACTTCGCAAGGAGCAATTCTTCTCCCGTTGAAAACCAGTACCTCTTCCGGATTTCTCTCCTCAATGGGTATGTGGCTCCCATCCGGTGATTGGGGATCGAAAGAGGAAAGAGGTGCAGCAACATAAAAGGGAATCCGATGGTAATGGGCGAGCAAGGCTACCGTATAGGTGCCGATTTTATTGGCAAAATCACCGTTGCGAGCAACCCGATCCGCCCCCACGATGACTTTATCAATTTCTCTCCGCGCCATGAGAAAACCCGCCATATTGTCACAAATTACCCTGACCGGAATATCGTTCTTCCACAACTCAAAAGCCGTTAACCGGGCTCCTTGTAAGAGTGGACGCGTTTCATCGGCGTACACCACGACCCTTTTTCCCTCTTTCACAAATGCCCAAGTAATTGCCCCCAAAGCAGTTCCCCAAGCACTACAAGCCAAAGCCCCGGCATTGCAGTGAGTGAGAATTCGATCCCCATCTTGAAAGAGTTGCGCTCCATACCGGGCAATCTTCTCATTGGTTTCTTCATCTTCCCTTGCGATGTGATGAGCCTCTTCGAGGAGTTCTTCTACCACCTTTTGAGGAGCTTCATCCCTTGCCTGCAAGGTCTGCCAGATACGTTTCATTCGATCTAAAGCCCAAAAAAGGTTCACCGCCGTCGGACGTGTACTCCGCAATTCCTCATCTACTTTTTCTAAGCTCGCAAAGAACCGTTCGCGAGAATCACCCAAAGCCTCTATCGCTCCCAAACATACCCCGTATGCTGCAGAAACACCGATGAGAGGTGCTCCTCTTAACTGGAGCTTTCGTATTGCTTCGGCAACCACTCGATAATCAGCGGTTTCTATAAAATACTCTTCAAGCGGTAAGCGCGTTTGATCTAAAAAACGGAGATTACGGCCATTCCATTCTATATGCTTAAGCATTGCATCCCTTTCCTTTCTTCACTCAAAAAATCCACGCTTTACCCAGTAAAGTCAATACACTCACGATACAGGAAGCCATGAGTAAACCACCTAATACGAAAGGAAAAGACTCCCGGAACGACAGTCCTCCCAAGAAACAGATGAGCGACCCTGTCCACACGCCGGTAAAGGGCAGGGGAATGCCTATAAATAAGAGCACACCCCACTTCTCCCATTGAGCATATTTTCGAAAACGTTCTCTCACTCGGGTGGTATAATGAGTCCACCAATTTTGAAACCACCGAAAACGAAGGAACAGGACAAGAAAAAAATGCAAAGTATACATGACCACAAAATAAGAGAGAAGATTACCACAGAGGGCAACACCTAACACCAAAAAAAAGGGAAGGCCTGCTCCCCAAACTCCATAGGGAAGAGCACCCCGAATCTCACTAATAGGTAAAAAGGCTAAGAAGAATACTTTTAGGAGTGCTTCAGCCATTTCACATTCTACGCACCAATTCTTTAATGATCAGGGTTAATTTTGGTTCTGCAGTGCGAGCAGCGTTCACAATTTCCTCAAAGCTGACCGGTTCTACCACCCCATCAATAGCTAAATCGGTAATACAGGAAATTCCGAAAACCCTCATCCCAGCATGTCGAGCAACAATGACCTCCGGAACGGTCGACATTCCTACCGCATCAGCACCAATAGCAATGAGAAACCGGTACTCAGCCGGTGTCTCTAAATTAGGTCCTGACAAGGCAACATAAACACCCTGATGGAGGTAAATCCCATTTTCTAAACCAATGCGTAGAGCGAGGTCGCGAAGTTCGCGATCATAGACGGAAGACATGTCGGGAAATCGGGGTCCTAATTCGGGATCGTTTGGACCACGCAAAGGGTTGTCACCGAGGAGATTAATGTGATCGGTAATAATCATGAGATCCCCGCGCTTCATATTTCTATTCATACCACCGGCAGCGTTACTCACCATGAGCGTACCTGCTCCCAATTTTTTCATAACCCGTACCGGAAAAGTGACCTGCTTTAGATCGTAGCCCTCATAGTAGTGAAAACGCCCTTGCATGACCACCACCGGCTTTTCGGCAAGATGGCCCAAAACAAGGTTCCCTTTGTGCGTTTCTACCGTAGAAACCGGAAAATGGGGGATTTCCTCATAAGGAATGACTCGATCGATGGCAATCTCGTCAACCAAGGCACCTAATCCTGTACCCAGGATAATCCCGAGGCGAGGAGTAAAGGACACTCTGCCTTGAATAAAACGAGCACTTTCTTCGATTTTTGCCTTCAAATCCACAATCGTTCACCTCCAACAGAGTTATTTTCTGGGAAAAGCCTTTTCATAAACTTCCTTTAAAATTTTCCGATTGACGTGGGTATAGATTTGCGTGGTGGTGATATCACTATGTCCCAAAAACTCTTGTACAATTCTCAAGTCAGCCCCGTTTTCTAAAAGATGGGTAGCGAAGGTATGCCGAAGTACGTGTGGAGTAACATTTCTCTGAATACCAGCTTTTTGTGCACATCTTTTTACCATGGTCCAAACATTCTGGCGAGTGAGAGAACGACCTGAGAAACCACTCACAAAGAGGTAACGACTCTGAATGCCCTTAAGCAACGCTCCTCTCCCCCAAGAGAGATAGGTTGTGAGAGTTGCTTTGGCTTTTTCTCCAAAAGGAACGATTCGCTCTTTAAAACCCTTACCCCACAACCGCACCATACGATTTTCTAAATCGAGATGGGAAAACTCAAGAGAAATGAGTTCACTCACTCGCAATCCACTGGCATACAAAAGCTCCAAAATAGCCTTATCCCTCAACCCCTTAGGTTTAGAAACATCACAAACGTTGATCATCCTTTCTACTTCTTCTACGGTGAGAACTTCAGGGAGACTACGACGTATCTTTGGAGCGCCTAAGAGCTTGGCCATGTTCTCTTTGGCCATTTTCTCTTTCACTAAAAAGAAGAAAAAGGTCCTCAACGCAGAGATTCGGCGCGACAGAGAAGTGCTCTCTAATCCCTTCTTCGATTCTTCTACAACGAACTTCTCCAAGATTTCTACCTGAACCTCTTTCAGAGAGTAAATGCCCTCTTTTTCCAAAAAATCGAGAAATAAGTAAACGTCTTGATGATAAGCGGCAATAGTGTTGTCAGCAAGCCTTTTTTCCCAAAACAGAAACTGCAAAAACGCCTCTAAAATAGCTTCAAGCTCTAACTTCATAGGTTCTCCGAAGCATATTTTTCACAATCAACACAAAAGCTATGAGTAGAACACAGGCCAATTGACCGAGAGTCAAGAATCCTCCAACTACGAATGCTTCATCGCGAAAATACTCCATGAAAAATCGAGCCACTCCGTACAGCCACAAATAGTCCAAAAAGAGTTCTCCCGGAAAACGTCTCGTTCTTTCCAAAGAGAGAAGAATGGCACAAATAATGAGAGAATACCCCAAGGAATAGATTTGAGTTGGATAGCGAAACCCATAGAGATGGGGAAATTTCACCCCTAAGGGGAAAGAGGAGTAGACACATACCCGCCCATAACAACAACCATTGAGGAAACAACCGACTCTGGCGATGGCATAACCGAGCGCCAACGGAGGAGCAAAGAGGTCAAAAAAGCGGGGAAGAGGGTATTTTCGACGAATAATATACGGAACAGCCATGAGGATCGCGCCGGCGATTCCTCCATAAAAGGTCAGTCCTCCCTCTCGAATGGCAAAAGCTTGCCACAAGTTCTCACGGTAATAATCCCAATGGATGAGGACGTAAGCCAACCGCGAGCCGACAATAGCCCCAATAACGCAGAGAGAGGCAACTTCTAAGACTGAATCTCGAGTAATACCATATCGTGGTGCTCGGCGTAACGCCCATAGCACTCCTACGAGAAATGCTAGTCCTAACATGACTCCATACGAATAGATGGGAAACCGAATGAAATGGAAGAGAATAGGATACATTAGAACACCACCTTTGTGCGAGTATCGACGATTTCAATCCACAGTCGACCCGGAGAAATTTTTACCTCTTCACCATCAGGGTAATAGAATCTGGTCTTTTCTCGTAAATTCCTCTTTTCCCAGCGAATTGGCATTCCCTTTCCTCCGGTAAATATCCAACCAGACCCTTGCCCTACAAAACGGATCTCTAAGCGCCCCTCGCTATCCTTCGCCTTGTGTTCAGCAACTTGAACAATAACGGTAGAACAAGAAATCTGGCGTCCGGTACCGCTGTCAACATGTGGTTCTCCATTGACAAATCGATAATATTGTTTACCATCCGAACGAAAGTCGAAACGAACCTGGTAATCACCACCATAGTGGATCTCTACCCGGGGGACCTCTTTCCCTTCTCGATTCGTCTCCGAGGTAAAAACCGCAAAACTTGCAGCTCGAACCGGACGATTATAGCCCAATTTTTGAGCTTCTTGACGCAAAGAAGTCACAGAAGTGTATAAATTATGAGGTGGCTGTCGTTCCTTTGTACGCCAGAACGGTTGGAAATTTCTCATTTCATCGATATGATCCAAGGCTAATTCTCTCATATAAGTGTATGCTTCGATACTCCCACCACTATGAACGAAAACTGCATCGTGCTCCTTGGCTTTGAGGGCAAAATAAGGACGAGCGCTACGTACCGGACCTACTGCGTCGGCAGATTCAGAGGAAAAAACGGCCAAAAATCTGGTGATACCACCCTCGGTCATAATCTCATAGACCATATCTGCCACTCCAAGACCGGCTTGAGGACGTGCCTGAGGAGCATTCTCGACCACAACGGCAATTGGTCTCTTCATAAAAGGAGACCTCCTCTCTACCCCGGTCGTCGGTGGAAGCAATTCCCCCGTGGCTAAGGTTTCTCCTACGGTGCTTTCCACCCTTTGCATTCCCTCTTGAGCTAAATGGGCGAGACGTGACGACTGACCGGCCATTTCAAGTTGCCCTTTGATGGTTGCTTCAGCTTCAACACCCTGCCACTTCATATTTTCCTCAACATCGATGTTTTCGCCAGGATTAAATAATCTCGCCCCGGACGGCGAAGTTCTCTCCACAATATTCTCTGCGGTAGGAAGTTCTACGGGTGGCTTGGGGATGCGAACTTGCTCTTTCTTTTGTTGCATTTCCGAGGCTATTTCGCTTTGCACTTGAGGAACTTCTTCCCGTTGCGCGTCCCTCATTTCTTGGGGGGGATTCAATTCCGCTAATTCTGCCGATTGGGAAACCTCTCCGAGCGGCTCACGGCGGGCAGGAATTTCCATGAGTTCCACAACTACCGGTTGTTCCTCTGTCTTCGTATAGTGCAAAGATAACCAATACAGAGATAAGACCACGAGAATGACCAGATTTACCGTTAAAGAGAATAAAACCGAAAAGGACCAGATTTTTTTCTCGTTCCAAACCAAAATATTACTCCGCCCCCTCTTGAGGTTGAGTGGCAATAGCCATTCTCTCCGCTCCAGCTTTGCGAGCAATGTCCATCACTCGTACTACTCGTCCATGGAGCACGTTGCGATCCGCCTCAATCACCACTGCTCTCTGTGGATCCTGACGAAGAGTAGCGATCAAAACTTTAGGTAATTCATCCCAGTCCACCAGAGCTCCATCAACGTAGAGAGTATTATTCTCAGTAATGGTGATGGTAACAGTTTTCGATTCTTCAATCTGGGAAAAGTCTGCGGAAGGGAGATTCACTCGGGCTCCCGTCTCCACGCTGATAAAGGTGGTGGTAACGATGAAGAAGATGACCAGCTGCAACACCACATCCACCAAGGGTGTGACGTTGATCTCGGGATTAGACCTCTTTTTGAGTCGCCGAAACTGAAACATCTTCTTTGGTATCCTCAGGGAGAGGAATCGATTCAAGCTCTACCAAGGGGTGCGTCACTTCCATCACTTCCAACACCTCGGTAGTCACCCGCTCGATATCACTGATGATATGCTCCGAAAGCCGGGAAAGGTAATGGTGAATCACCACGGTAGGAATCGCTACCGAAAGACCAGCAGCAGTAGTCAAAAGTGCTTCGGAAATTCCTCCCGCCATTTCCGCCGGTTTTCCTACCCCTACCGCAGCAATCACGGTAAAAGTCTTAATCATCCCGGTAACCGTTCCTAAGAGCCCTAAAAGCGGTGAGATATTGGCGATCACCACTAAGGTGGAAAGGCGTCGCTCGTAGAAAGGGAGCTCTTGCATGGCACGGATTTCCATAGCCTCTTTTGCTTCCTTGGTTTGACCACTGAAGCACTTTTTGAGACCGGCCATGATGACCCGCGAAGCAGGCATGGGAAACTTCTGACTCACTTCCCAAACAGCCTTGAGGTCTTTACGAGCGAGAGCCTTGCGAACAGCTCGAATATACTTTCTCACCTCTTCCTTAGAATGGCGGAGCACATACCATCGTTCCAGAAAAATAGCGAGAGTCATCACTGAGCAAACCACAATGGGATACATGATGTATCCGCCTTTGGCAATGATGGAGAAAAACTGCATGCACGAACCTCCTCATTTCTCTCTCCAGTCAGGATAAGTGTAAATCCATTTCACTCCTGGGTCAATAGACGAAGACGTTCTTTAGCTTTGTCCTTCCACATTGGATCTTGACCCTTTTCTACGAGGAACTTATATGCTTCTATAGCTTCATCGAAACGGTCAAGATACTCAAGACACACTCCTAAGTAGTAGGAAGCACGGTCAAAATAGGCATTCTGGCCTTGTTCAATAATTTTTCCGAAATAGTCCTTGGCAGAATGAAACTCCTCTTGTCGCAAATACACGCTCCCCAAACGATACCAGGTATAGAGACGCAGATCCAAATTGAGTGTACCTCTTGAGTCGAGCTCCTCGAGAAGCGACCGGGCTTCCTCACTCCCCTCGCTCATTTTGATATCGGCAAGAAGCGAGAGGAGTTCCTCTATGTGCGTCCCTTGGGGGAACTCAGAACGATAAACCATAATGGTTTCTCCACTCTGAGCCATATTTCCCACCAAATAGTGAACCCATGCTACAAGGTAAAGGAGTTCTTCGCGATGAGGATGGTGAGGATACTCATTGAGAAATTTTTCTGCTCTCTCTAAGAAAGATGGATAGTCCTTGAGAGTGTACAACTCCTCCAAAAGGAGAAGAGTCGCTCTTTCACCCAGTTCACCACCTTCATCACATACGGTTTCTAAAAGTTCTCGGCTTTTCTCTAACTCTCCCAATCCATGGTATGCTACTGCTACACGCCAGAGGAGATTGGTATCTTGAGTTTCTTCCCCGAGACCTTGGTAAAGCTCTACTATTTTCGACCAATTCTTCTCCCGATAGGCAAGGTCAATGAGGTAAAAACGAACCTCCTTGGCAAAGTTTTCATTATGAATGAGGGGAGCAAGGTAGTGGTAGGATTCTTCAAAATGGTTGAGGAAATAATGGGCCTTTCCCAAGAGAAAAGCAATGAGTACCCGATTTTCTTCGCTCATCCCTTTGACCTTCTCAAGCTCGGTAATCACCGATGGGTAATCGCCTCTCTCCATTGCTTCGAGAGCTCTCTTTACCACTTCTTTTTCTTCGGCAGCAAGAACTTCTTGAGGGTTTTTCCCTGCCCGAAGGAGAGCCTCCTGGGCGTTATCGATTTGTCCTAAACGATAGTACGCGAAGGCCATAACGAGAAGGTATTCTTCTAAGGAACCAACCTTTTTTTCGAGAAGTAACACATCGTTCACGGTCTCTTGCCATTCTTCCTTCGCAAAACGGAGCTTGATGCTCAGACGGAGAAAATCAACCGGAAAAGCGTCCATGATTTGGTCTTCTACGCCGTTTATAGCTTTCTGAGCTTCTTCCAACCGGCCTTTTTCCAAATAAGAAGAGGCTAATTTCAAACGAGCTTCTAAAAAAAACTTACCCTGAGGATAGGTATCAAGGTAGCGAGTGAAACCGGCAATCGCGTTTTCCCAGTTCTTTTCTTTATACCAAGTATCGGCGACAAGAAAACTCCCCTCCTCCCCTTCATTCTGGGAAAATATTTGACGTGCTTCTTCAGTTTTTCCTAAATTTCGATACACGTATCCGAGCATTTCCGTAGCCTGGGGAAGGAAAAGGCTCTGCGGATACAATTTTACGAAGTTCTCAAGCAGAGGCAACGCTTCTCTCCACTTCTTCTCTTCATAGAAACTGAGAGTATAAAAGAAAGTAGCTTTTTCTAAGAACGCACTGCGGGGGAAACGAAGTTGAAATTGCCGAAAAGCTAACTGAGCTCGACGGTATTCCTTCTTACGTACTAATGTTTCAATCCAAATCACCTCAGCCTCTTCGATGAACTCTGCGTAAGGGTAATGAACAATGAGCTCTTCGACTAAAGGCAAAAGTTCTTCAAAACGCTGAAGTTGATAAAAAGCAGTTACCATCCCCCAGATTGCCTGTGCTTGAGCCTCTTCTCCCACATGTTTTCTCGCCTCAGCGTAGTGGGTAAGGGCCAAAGACCACTCACCTCTTTCACCGTAAATATCCCCAAGAAGAAGATGAGCCTCACCTAAAGAAGGGTTTTCGGTAATCGCTCGTTTCAGGATCTTTTCCGCCTCTTCTTTTTTCCCCCAAGTAAACAATTCATAGCCGATGTTATAGGCATACCAAGCTCTATCTTGAGTACGAGAGAGAAGTTCCACCACCTTTTCTCTTTCCCGGAGGTATTCCTCAGTTCGACCTAAACGGTAGTAACAACGGGCTAAATATTCATGTGCATCTTGAAAAGAGGGACTCTGCATTGTTGCCTGCCGAAACCCGGCGATGGCTGCCTCGTAATTGCCTTTTTCGTAATGTTCATAGCCTTCTTGGAAAGAACGTACCGCTTCTCTACCGTACTTTATCTCTTGCTGGGTACGATCCAAAAACCTTCTCGCTTGACTATGAAAAGGGTCTATAGCTAAAACTTTTTCCCAAACTTCCTCGGCTTCGCTCAACTTCCCTAACTCATAAAGCGTTCTCCCCAACCAGTAATAGGCTTCTTTAAAATTGGGGTTCAAGTGCACAGCTTCCTGAAGAGACGCTTCTGCCTGGAGAAAATTTCCTTGGTTGAAATATTGATACCCTCGCATATACGCCTCATAAGCCGATTTACCAAAGAGCCGGGCTTTTTCGGTAAGCTCCAGGAAGTACCGCGCTTCTTTGGAATGAGGCGCTAAAGTATAAGCTTTTGTATACACTTCCTCCGCCTTTTCCATGTGATCTTGTTCATAATAAATCCTTCCTAAAAGGAGGTATGCTTCGACAAATTGGGTGTCAATCTTGATCGCTTTTTCTAGATAGAGAGAAGCAAGGTCTAATCTCTTCTGATTAAAATAGGCATGAGCTAAACGTAGGTACACTTCGGCAATGTATTGCGCGGGGACAGTGTTTTCCCCGTGATCCAATTTTTCTACATAGAAATCCCACATTTCTGCTTCCTTTGCCCACCACTTCGTTTCTCGATACATATTGGCTAAGTAATAATAGCTTTCGGAGTACTCTGGCTCCTCTCTCATGGTCCTCTCTGCTAGGGTGAAGGCTTCTTTCCACAGAGGCCGATCAGGGTATTGATTTTCCTTGTACGTCCGTATGGCTTCATCCGCCTTCACTACCCCTTGGTAAAGGGGAACGAGAGTAGATAACGAAAAAGAGAAAGAAGGAGCAGGAAAGAGAGAGAAACCAAGGACTTGTGCTACCTCTTGTGCGATATACCGCCCTGCCTGAATCATTTCTGTTTCCGCAAAAATTTCACTGGGGATATCGATATAATCACCCTCCTTAAGCCGGTGCAATCGGGCGGTGACAATAATTCTTCTTTGGCCCGCCACAGTCCGATGACGCAAAGACCCGACTAACACATAATCACTCTCTAATCTCTTCCCCAAGGTCTGCGCTACCATAGAAGTAGTAAGGTCACCCCAAGCGATGCGAGAGTTTCTCACCAAATTGTCAGCAGAAAAGGGATCAATAATGTCCACGTTTTCTAATGAGGATAGGTCTCTCTTCACTAAATCTCTGAATAAATATCCCCAATATGGTTCTTCGCCATTTTTATCAATAAAAGGGAAAAGCGCCATACTCAGCTTTTCCTGGGCTAAAAGGGTTGGATTTCCACACACGCACAACCCAAAACAGAGAAAGAAGAAAAACCATAAGATCGGCTGAGGAAAAACTTTCATTACTCCGCCCCCTCTTGAGGTTGAGTGGCAATAGCCATTCTCTCCGCTCCAGCTTTGCGAGCAATGTCCATCACTCGTACTACTCGTCCATGGAGCACGTTGCGATCCGCCTCAATCACCACTGCTCTCTGTGGATCCTGACGAAGAGTAGCGATCAAAACTTTAGGTAATTCATCCCAGTCCACCAGAGCTCCATCAACGTAGAGAGTATTATTCTCAGTAATGGTGATGGTAACAGTTTTCGATTCTTCAATCTGGGAAAAGTCTGCGGAAGGGAGATTCACTCGGGCTCCCGTCTCCACGCTGATAAAGGTGGTGGTAACGATGAAGAAGATGACCAGCTGCAACACCACATCCACCAAGGGTGTGACGTTGATCTCGGGATTAGACCTCTTTTTGAGTCGCCGAAACTGAAACATCTTCTTTGGTATCCTCAGGGAGAGGAATCGATTCAAGCTCTACCAAGGGGTGCGTCACTTCCATCACTTCCAACACCTCGGTAGTCACCCGCTCGATATCACTGATGATATGCTCCGAAAGCCGGGAAAGGTAATGGTGAATCACCACGGTAGGAATCGCTACCGAAAGACCAGCAGCAGTAGTCAAAAGTGCTTCGGAAATTCCTCCCGCCATTTCCGCCGGTTTTCCTACCCCTACCGCAGCAATCACGGTAAAAGTCTTAATCATCCCGGTAACCGTTCCTAAGAGCCCTAAAAGCGGTGAGATATTGGCGATCACCACTAAGGTGGAAAGGCGTCGCTCGTAGAAAGGGAGCTCTTGCATGGCACGGATTTCCATAGCCTCTTTTGCTTCCTTGGTTTGACCACTGAAGCACTTTTTGAGACCGGCCATGATGACCCGCGAAGCAGGCATGGGAAACTTCTGACTCACTTCCCAAACAGCCTTGAGGTCTTTACGAGCGAGAGCCTTGCGAACAGCTCGAATATACTTTCTCACCTCTTCCTTAGAATGGCGGAGCACATACCATCGTTCCAGAAAAATAGCGAGAGTCATCACTGAGCAAACCACAATGGGATACATGATGTATCCGCCTTTGGCAATGATGGAGAAAAACTGCATGCACGAACCTCCTCATTTCTCTCTCCAGTCAGGATAAGTGTAAATCCATTTCACTCCTGGGTCAATCAAAAGAATGATAGGAGTATATATTGAAAACCAGGGTGTCCAGTTCCTTGCATCCAAAATCCCTATCCAAATCGACCGGTAAGGTAATCTTCGGTCTCTTTACGCTGAGGATTGGTAAAAAGTTGCGCGGTCGGGGCAAATTCGATGAGTTTCCCAAGAAGCAAGAATGCGGCGAAATCAGAAGCTCGTGCTGCTTCTTGCATGTTGTGGGTAACCAAAACAATGGTATATCTTTCTTTCAGCTTTTTGATTAATTCTTCGATTTTAGCCGTCGCGATCGGATCTAACGCTGAAGCTGGCTCGTCCATAAGGAGAATTTCCGGTTCTACGGCAATAGCTCGAGCGATGCACAATCGTTGCTGTTGACCTCCGGACAGTTCTAAAGCGGAACTGTACAGACGATCCTTCACTTCATCCCACAGAGCAGCTGCCCGCAAACTTTCCTCCACCCGTTCTTGAATTTTACTGCGTTCCCTCCAACCCTGAATACGTAATCCATACGCCACATTTTCAAATATACTCTTGGGAAAAGGATTAGGACGCTGAAATACCATGCCAATTCTCTGTCGTAATGCCACCGGATCGACGTTCTCTCCATAAATGTCTTCACCATCGAAGAGAATCTTCCCCATAATTTTCGCGTTATCGAGAAGGTCGTTCATCCGGTTAATACTTCGCAACAGCGTCGATTTTCCACACCCCGAAGGACCAATGATTGCCGTAACACTTTTCTCCGGAATGCCAAGAGTAACATCGTAGAGAACTTGTTTATTACTAAAGAAAACGCTAAGCTTCTCGATACTGAGCTTTATCGTGTTACTCATCGTATTCCCCGCTTTCGCTATCGGAATTTTTCCTTCGTCAACCTCCTCAAACACGCCTATCTCAAGGTCACAGTACTTATCAATCATTTACTCCTTCTTTCATCACAGTATATGATACGGAAGGGAAACCATCATGTCAAAAGGAAATCGAGAATACCTCAAGGAAGAGATTACGAAGGTTATTCCTCTTCTTCCCTCGAATCCATTTCCTCAAGTAAGTTTTCCTCAAGATACGACACACCTTTTTCTTTCTCGAAGCATTTTTTTACTTTCCCTCGAGGTACAGCAAAGACCTGATGGATGACGTCCACGATATCCCTTTCGCTCAATCCCTTCTCTTGGAGGGAATAGAGAAGTTCCTTCGGGAGAGGAAAATCCTCCTCTTTCCGTCCTTCTACTACCACAACAATTTCTCCTCTTACCTCAAAAGACGAATAATAGAGCAAAAGTTCTCCTACCGTTCCCTGTTTCACTTCTTCGTAAAATTTGGTCAACTCGCGAGCAACTACTATCCTCCGATTTTCCCCACCAACTGCACCAATTTCCCGGAGAGTATCAAGGAGACGACGGGGTGACTCATAAAACACTATCACAAAAGGCGAATTGAGGCTCTTCGCAAGAATCTTACGCCGCTCCCCCTTCTTTCGGGGAAGAAAACCCAAGAATAAAAAGCCAGGGCTTTCGAAGGCAGCATAGACAAATCCCAAAAGCGGAGCAGAGGGACCAGGAAGAACCTCAAAGGATATTCCTTCTCTCCTGAGAACCTGAATGAGTTCTAACCCCGGATCCTGAACACCGGGCATTCCTGCATCTGACACAAACGCCACATTTTCTCCCCGACGGAGAAATTCCAAAATCCTCCGTGTCGCCCTCTCCTTGTTGTACGAATGATAGCTCATGAGAGGCTTCTTAATCCCATAATGGGTCAATAGCTTGAGAGTAACCCGAGTATCCTCACAAACTATGAGGTCAACTCTTTGCAGTACTTCTAAGGTCCTTATGGTAATATCTTGGAGATTTCCCAAAGGGGTGGGGCAAAAAAAGACTTTGCCCCACCCCTGTGTGACCTTCATTCCTTCCGCTGCTCCGCCCTTAAGGGAACAAAATAAGTCCTTCCACCTCGGTCAATGAGTAAGAGCACGCTCTCGCCAGGTTGAATTCGAGAAAGTGCCTGTTCCCAATCGCGGAGCGAAGTAATTCCATTTCGATTACACTCTACAATGACATCCCCTGGCCTCAAACCAGCTCGGTCGGCTGCACCCCCAGATTCGATGCCCACGATCACAACTCCACTCGTACGTTTGAGAGCATACTGAGTAACCAAATCTGGGGTAATTTCTCGTACTTCTACTCCCAAGGTCACCCCCCAGGAAGGCGTCATGCTTCCTTCTTCTTGGAGCTCACCTAAGACAACTTCCACCACCATGGTTTTCTTCTCTCGCCAAATCTCTACCGTCACTCGGTCACCGGGGCGATGACTACGAACCACTCTCTGTAATTCTGAAATCGTATTGGTCTCCTGCCCATCTACCTTGAGAATAATGTCTCCTCGACTAATCTCTGCCCGCTCCGCAGGACTATTGGGCGAAATGTCTGCAACTAAGGCCCCTCGAGGTTGAGACAAACCAAATTTCTCCGCTATCTCCTGAGTCACTTCCTGGATAAATACCCCAAGCCATGCCCGCACAACTTTCCCTTGGTTGATCAATTGTTCCAAAATAGATTTAGCCATATTAATCGGTATGGCAAAGCCGATACCTTGGGCATAAGGCAAAATAGCGGTATTGATGCCGATGACTTCTCCCTGCAAATTGAGAAGTGGACCACCGCTATTTCCCGGGTTGATGGCGGCATCGGTCTGGAGAAAGTTCTCGTATTCCCTTCCCGAGTCACCGGCGGAAATCGGTCTTCCTTTGGCGCTCAAAACTCCAGTAGTGACCGTATGAGAAAGTCCATAGGGATTCCCAATGGCAATGACAAATTCACCTACTTTCGCAGTATCGGAATCCCCGAGCGGTATGGTGGGAAGTTCGCTGGCTTCGATTCTAATTACTGCGATATCAGTTAAGGGATCTCGCCCAACTACTTTACCACTAAACTGCTTTCCATCGTTAAACGTGACTTTGATCTCCTCAGCGCCCTCAATAACGTGATTATTGGTGATAATATAACCATCGGAACGGAACACAAAACCAGTACCAACTCCTTTCACCGGAACTCTCCGCTCCTCCTGGGTATCGCCAAAGAAATAACGGAAAAAAGGATCATCAAAAAAAGGAGCGAGAGGAGAACGATAGACCTTGGTTCTCAAGGTATCAATATTGACCACCGCAGGGCTCACCTTCTCGACAATATCGGCAACCACATTCAGACCGTCAGAAACTACGGGCATCGCTGTGTATCCTACGCTACTCCCCAACAAGAACCACAAGATGGCTATACACCAAACTACGGAATACGTCCTCCGCATCATATTAAAAGCCCCCTTCCCTTTCCAAGGATCTTAAAATTTGTGAACCAATTTCGGGATCCACATTCCCCATAAAGGAGAGATAAAATCCCTCTTTCTCACCCACCAATACCACATTTTCCTCTTCCCTCTGTACCAAAATCGGCCTCAAAGAGAGAGAGGGAGAAGATACTCTCGGATAAGCACTCTGGGTAATGAGGAAATACTGCAAGCCGTCACTGTACAGCAAGTAATAGAATTGATTCCCGCCACTTTTCGCCACGTACACCCGTCTTAAATCAAAACCAGGAGGGAGTAAGCGGGGAAGAAATATCCTTTTCCTCTCCGCCGTAGCGATATCCATTGTTTCTCTTCCGCTCTCCGCAAAACGTTCCATAAGTTCGAAATAAGGGGAAAGCTGACCATATTCAGGAGAAAAATCACGATAGATAAATCGACCTTCTTTGCGAACTTTCCCATCGGGGAAATAAGAAAAGTGGGACAGAAGGAAACCTTCTTCATCAAATTCAAAGGAAGAAACAATCATTCCATTGTACCGAGAAAAGAGGAAAAGCCGATTGTTCTGAAAGTCGATGAGATAATTTTCAAGAATTAAATTCACATCTTCTTCCTTAAGAGGGGAAAAAGAGAGACCATAACTGGGATAAACTCCTTTCACTTCCTGGGCGACGAGATCGAAGACGTAACGATATCCTCCCATACTCGCATGAAAAACTTCTTGGTTCCCTAATTTCTTCCAACCGAAACCGAGGTTCTCGTAACAAAAGACTTCATAAAACTCATGTTTTCTCAACCCGTAATTCTTTATCTCCCACACTCCCCAGTAAGTCTTACTCATCGCCTGCTCGGCAATTCTCCGCACTAACGGAAAGGCTTCTTCAGGACTTAAAATTTTTGGGGTAGCGTATCCCGGAAAAACACTGCTCAGAACGAAAACGATGAAAAGAATCGAGACCCACTTTTTGAATTCCATCTTTGCCAACTATCTCTCTGGGAAAAATTCCACGAATTCCACAACTTTTACCGAATGATGAAAAGCATGGAGGTCATTTCGGTCAAGATCCAAGTCACCGTCACTCAAGGCAACAACCGAGACCATTTCCTCTCGCAACCCCTTGACTTCCTCTTGGGCGTTACGCCACATCACTAATCCACAAAGGGAGACAACAATCACCAACGAAGTCAAGGAGAAGAGAAACGCTCTTTGCCAACTTTTGCGTTGAAGCACTTCTTGCCAATGCAACGAAAAATTTCGTTTTGGTTCTATTGCTAAAATGGTATAGGTGATGCGGAGCAAATTTTTGAGTCCAAGGAGCTTTCGCATTTCTTTCTGACATGAAATGCAAAAACGGAGGTGTTCTTCAATTCTTTCTTTTTCTGCAAAAGTCAGGTCTCCATCGATGTAGGCAGAAAGCTTTTGACGTACTCGTTCACAATCCATACTTCGCTCAACTCCACAAGGAAAGGATCTCCTCTCCATAAACTTCTTCTAATCTCGCTCTCACCAACTTACGTGCTCGGTGCAAACGAGAACGAACTGTTCCGATAGGACAACGAGCAATTTCGCTCGCTTCTTCATAGGAATAGTCCATGAAATCGCAGAGGACCATCACTTCTTTCATCGGGGTAGGAAGCTTTTCGATGATCGCATATAAATCGCGCAACACCTGTTTCTTAAGGGTGAATTTCTCGGGGTCGTCTCCCTCCCATTCGAGGCAATCCTCAAATCGTTCCTCCTCATCATCTTGGGACCGCCAGGGGATAATAAACCGGATAATTCGTTCCTTTCTTGAACGCTGACGGTAAACATTGAACAAAATGGCATATACCCAATTCTCAAAGGAACGCGTGTGATCATAGCTATGACGATATTGGAAGGCACGTAAAAAGGTTTCTTGAACCAAATCCTCCGCTTTTTCCTTATTGCCTGTTAAGTGAAAAGCAAAACGAAACAAATTTTTTTCGCATTCCTTGATTTTCTGTTCAAACCATATCGCATCTTCTACCCCTGATACCGGTAAAGACCTCACTTCAGTTCGATTCATGATGATCACCTTCCACGTCGTCACCTTTCACCAGAAATACTATTCAGTATCTTGTTCAAAAGTTCCTTTATAAGAAGTACCGATCGTATTCTTCCTCGTTGATCTCTATCTCCCTCCCGTCCTCCAAACGGAGACAAATGCTATCCTTAAAAACGTTAACTTCTAATACCTTGGCCGGTCCAAGGGGGGTGAGAATTTTACTCTCCTTTTTGGGCAATCGATACAATAATCGCTGGTACAAATGGTATTCGAAAGCTAAGCAACACATCAAACGACCACAGGCACCGGAAATCTTGGTCGAATTCAAGACCAAGTTCTGCTCTTTCGCCATTTTTATGGATATAGGATCGAAATTGGCGAGAAACGTACTACAACAAAGTTCTCGCCCACACATACCACATCCCCCAAACATTCGAGCTTCATCTCTTACTCCTATTTGTCTCATTTCAATGCGAGTACGAAAAATCGCAGCTAAATCTTTTACCAGATGTCGAAAATCGATTCTCTCTTCAGAACCGAAGTAAAAAATCAGTTTTCCCCGATCAAGAGTATAGTGAGCCCGAAGGAGCTTCATGGGAAGTTCATCCTGTAAAACCATAGACTTGGCGATGAGGAGAGCGTCTTTTTCCTTCTCCCGATTCATTTTCCACTGTACCAAGTCTATTTCTAAGGCTTTGCGAATTACCGGCTTCAGAGTGGCTCCTTCATCTACCGGAAAGGGTTTTTTCACCACCTCTCCTATTTCTAAACCTAAGACTGTTTCAACCACGCATTTATCCTTTAATCCCAAGGAAATACCCCGGGTATGGAAATAATACGTTTTGGGATTATCCTCAAATTTAATACCCACTGCATAGCTCATGACCTATTTCACCTCTCAACGCAAGCAAAAAGCACGTTACAACAATATCCTGTTGCACATGCCAAGTGAGATCTTCAATCGCCTCTTCAAGAAGTTCGATCATACGAATAAGCGTGAAAAAAGAGAAACGTTCCGAATCTTCTTTCACTATGCCTTCCCATTCTCTTGGGAGGAGAAAGTGTGAAGTCCCTTCCGACATTATTCTATACCAAAAGACTTCTCGCAGGTAACCCTCAAAAAACACCAAAGCAGAGACCAATTCCTGAGGAGAAAGTGCACTGAACTCACGAAATGCGGGTGTTACCTTACCCCCTCTCTTAAAATCTTCCCAAAAGCGAAAAAACTGTTCATACTTCCCTTGCTTACCTGCGAGAATTTGAAGCGCTTCATCGATACTCCCCATCGCAAGCGAGGCTGCCCGAATGGCTCGTGTCTCCTCCACACCAACCTTTTCTACGAGATATTGTCTTACCTCCTCAAAAGAACGAGAAGAAAATTTCACCAACTGACAACGAGAAACAATGGTCGGCAAAAGGGAATGAAGCTGAGAAGTAGTCAGAATAATCACACTCTCATGAGGGGGTTCTTCTACGGTTTTTAAGAGACAGTTACTCGCCTCTTCAGTGAGTTTTTCTACCTCGAATACTAGTCCAACTTTATAGGGAGACATTACCCTCTGCAAATACATATTCTTTATAAATTCTCGAACTCTCTCAATCTTGATCGAATTCTCCTCGGGAGAAAGAGCAATAAAATCAGGATGTGTCCCAGAAGAGAAAAGGCGACAACTCTCACACGTTCCACAACTATTGTTTTCCTGAGGCGCAAGACAAAGCAAAGTTCGTGCTAATTCGAGGGCAAAAAACTTCTTCCCTGAAGCTACAGGACCGAAAAAAAGATAGGCATGGGCAATCTTTCGGGAGGCAAGGACTTTGGCGAAAAACTGTTTCTGCCCGTGATGTCCATAGACATCTTGCCAACTCATGGCAACACAACGCTAAAATTTTTCATAATAGTGAATGGGAATCTCAAACAATACTCCTCCCCCCTTGGTCACTTTTACTCTCTGGGGAACAAAAGGACCTAAGGGTTCGTTCACTGGCATAGACGCCTCTACCATTTCTTCTCGGTGACCACAAGTTTCCCGAATGATTTTTCGCACTTCTTCCTTCTTTGCTTCATCGATGCCGATTAAAAAGGTAGTGTTTCCCTCCCGCAAAAAGCCGCCGGTTGAGGCCAGTTTGGTAAAGGAGATTCCCTTTTCTCGTAAAAGGTCCATCAGCTTTCCCGCATCTTGATCTTTCACCACACAAATAAGGAGTAAAGTAGGAGTGAAAATCACGCCACTACCTCCTTTCCTTTAATCTCCGCCATATTTCACTCTTAATAATCTCAAACACTTCCTCTTTCGATCGCTCAGTAGTGGATATGACCAAAAAACGCTGTGAGTCATTCTTCGCTATTTCCAGATATCCCGCGCGTATATTTTCGAGCACACCTTGCTTCTTCACAAACTCTTCTTCAAATCGAAGCTCTCCTCTCTCGGTAGCAGCCAAAGATCTGCGGACACCCTGCTCAGGTTCCACATCTAAAAGGATGGTAAAGTCAGGGTAAACGGCTTTCGTAGTTACTTCATTCAGTAAGTAAAGTAGCGACTGCGAAACACCTCTCCCATGACCCTGATAGGCAATGGTAGAATCGGTATAGCGTACACAAATGACCACTTTTCCTTCGTAAAGCGCCGGAAGGATAACCTTCTGTACGTGTTCACACCGCGAAGCACTGAATAACAACGCTTCAGTTAAGCCATCGATATCACCGGTAGCCGGATCTAAGAGAATGTTTCTGAGCTTCTCTCCGAGCGGCGTTCCTCCCGGTTCATGAGTCAAAAGACAAGTTACGCCCTCTCCTTCCAAAAAACGCCATAGTCGCCGAGCATGGGTAGTTTTTCCACTTCCCTCAATTCCCTCAAAAGTAACAAAAAACCCGGGCCACTTATTCATTCTTCCCTCGGGGAACTTGTGGATAAATGATTACCCGTCGAAAAGGCTCTTCGCCAATACTCTGCGAAAACAGGTTATAGCGTTCGGCAATTTTGTGTTGAAGACGTCGCACAAAAGCATTGCGTGGCGAGAGCTCCATGGGTTCACCAGCTTTCAACACATAGCGCGCGGCCCTTTCTGCTTCAATTAAGCCAGATTCTGATGACGGGGTCGGGGAAGACTCCGAATATCCAAATAAATCTTGAACAAACTTCTGGATCTGGCTATAAGTATTACTCCTCACCACATGAACCGGTATACCTCGATTCTCGGCCTCTTTCAGCTTTCCCACTCGTTTCCGATACCGACTCTTCAGAGTCAACACCATATCGGCCATGCTCAAATCTCCCGCTACTTCCAGAGGGACACGAAGTTGAGCGATAGCTCGTTCAACGTAATTCTTGCTTACCGCAAAGAGGTACACCCGTAACATCTTCCCCTCGGAAGCTTCTATCAACAGCCTTTTTTCCGTATCCATTTCTCTCGAGGAGAAGTTGGCTTCTTGGGGGATCTCTTCGCGGAGAACCTGGATACCCCCCTCCTTGGTTTTGCGGCGAATCTCGGGCCGAGGATCATACCCCCGCAAGAGAAAATCTACCGCTTGAGCAGTATTATGGTAAATCCCCAGAGTATCTCTATCTCTCAATTCGATCACGATATCAAAGGTAGGAATTGCTTTTCGCTCAAGAATAGCCTTTTGCGTTCCCCTCCTCCGTGCTTCCTCATCACTTAAAATGACCGATTGAATGCCCCCCACGAGGTCACTGAGAGTGGGATTGAGGAGAAGATTCTCCAAGGTATTCCCATGCGCCGTAGCAATTAACTGCACCCCTCTCTCCGCGATGGTTCGACACGCTCTTGCTTCTTCTTCTCGTCCAATCTCGTCCACAATGATAACCTCGGGCATATGGTTTTCTACCGCTTCGATCATTACATCGTGTTGTTTCTCAGGAGAAGAAACCTGCATTCTTCTCGCCCTTCCAATAGCGGGGTGAGGAATATCGCCGTCACCGGCAATTTCATTCGAAGTATCTACGACAATAACTCTTTTCCGAAATTCATCGCTGAGCACACGGGCTATTTCCCGAAGTTTCGTGGTTTTCCCCACCCCCGGAGGACCTAAGAGTAAAATATTCTTTCCCGAAACCACCACGTCCCGAATAATATCGATCGTTCCATACACCGCTCGACCAACCCGTAAGGTGAGTCCCACAACCTCGCCTAACCGGTTACGAATACAAGAAATCCGGTGTAAGGTTCTTTCAATACCGGCTCGATTATCTTTGGTAAATACCCCTACTCTTTGTACCACATACTCTAAATCTTCTCTCTCGATCACTCGATCGGAGAGAACGACAAAATTCTTACTGAAGCGTGCTTCCGGTGGCCGTCCTAAATCCATAATTATTTCCACCAAATCGTCGCTATTCTCTTGCTCTTCCAAGGATTTTCGAATGTAACCTGGTAATACCTCAAACAATTTTTCTAAGTTATCCACTACCCCACTTTGGAAGATATCGCTCATTGAAACAATTAGGCCTCCTCTATCTTCGGACAATACATTCCTCTGCCAACTAAGTTAACGATTTTACCATAAGTTTATTTCTTTTGTCCGTACTTATCCCATTATACCTCTGTAAAAATCCTTTAACCTATGATAAATTGGAAAAAGAATAGCAAAGGATATTTTTCAATGCAAGGGAAAAAGGGTGAAAATATTAGCAATTAGTGATCGAATAGATCCCTTTATTTACAGTCCTTCTTGCAAAGAACGCTTTCACGATGTTGAATGTATTATTTCTTGCGGGGATCTCCCTGAACATTACCTCGACTTCATCGTTTCAACCCTGAATGTGCCTCTCTTCTTCGTTCACGGTAATCACGATCCCTCAGGAGGGAAAAAATCGTTGGCGGGAGGAAACAATCTCGACGAGAGAGCATTCGTCTACCGGGGCAAAATCATCGCCGGATTAGAAGGATCGTATTGGTATAATGGGAACATTCACCAATATACCGAACGAGAGATGTACTTCAAGTATCTCCGCCTCGTTCCTCAACTCTACTGGGCAAAATTATGTCACGGACGTTTCCTCGACCTCTTCGTTACTCATGCCCCTCCGCAAGGAATACATGAAGGTAATGATCTCCCTCACCGCGGGTTTTCTACTTTCACTCTCATCCTCCGCCGTTACCAACCGAAATATCACCTACACGGTCACGTCCATCTCTACGACAACAAAAACGTCAAGGATCTTTTTGGCAAGACTTGGGTAATCAATTGCTATAATTATAAAGTCATAGAAGTTTAATTTCACTCTACCGTTTTCGGTGATCATGGGTGAATACGATCCGACCAAAAAATAAAGAGGAAATCTTAACGGAAGTCAAAAAAGAGGTAGAACAATGCACGCTTTGCGCACTGGCGACAACCCGTACTCACACCGTATTTGGGGAAGGGAATCCAGACGCGGTTATCATGTTCATCGGAGAGGCACCGGGAGAAGAGGAAGATAGAACCGGTAAGCCCTTTGTAGGGAAAGCAGGACAACTACTCACCCGTATTCTGCAATCGGTGCATATATCGAGAGAAGAAGTGTACATTGCCAATATGCTCAAATGCCGTCCGCCAAACAATAGAACTCCCAAGGAGGAGGAAATGGAAGCGTGTTTCCCATACCTTGAAGCCCAAATTGCTCTGGTCAATCCCTCCATCATTGTAACCTTAGGAAGCGTCTCGACTTCTTTTCTCCTCCAAACGAAGGAATCCATTAGCAAATTGCGCGGTAGATGGTTTGAATGGCGGGGTGGGAAAAAGATTTTTCCCATGTTCCATCCCAGCTTTCTCCTTCGGTATGAGTCCCGGGCTGTTGGCTCACCCCGATACCTCACCTGGATGGACATCCAAGAGGTAAAGAGAGTTTACGATTTACTCCGAGAGACCACTTAGCGAGAAAAAGATGGTGATCAAACTGTGCTATAATAAACAAGAATACTCCTGAGGGAGGGACTTAATATGAGTTATTTTGATTCTATTAAGGCTTTTACCACCGAACAAGTAGTAAAATTGATTGTCAATTCTCTGCGGAATGTTTCCGACGAAACTATTGTGAAACTCACCTACTTAGCAGAGAAACTGACGCCTATTGAGTACTATCGTGATCAAATCCGAGGACTTCGCCAAATGTTTGAGGAAAAACGACCACAAATTGTCTTGGCGAGAAAGGTCCTCCAAGAAACCCATCCCAATGTGAGAGAAAAGTTGATGGTCAATGTCATTGTAAAGAGCATCCTCTTGGGAGTTCCCAAGCGGCAAAAGCTTGAGAAGGAACTGGGATGCCAGGTCCCATTCTTCTTTGTAGTCAGTCCCACGATGAGATGTAACCTCAATTGTTATGGCTGCTATGCCGGACAATACCGAAAGGAAAGCGACATGTCCATCGAGCTCCTCGATCGTATCTTTACCGAAGCAAAGGAAATGGGTATGAACTTTCTTACCATTTCAGGAGGGGAGCCCTTCATTCGCAAAGAACATATGGACCTCTTTGAAAAGCATAACGACATTTCTTTCCAAATCTACACGAACGGGACGCTTATCGATCGCAATTTAGCCAAGCGGTTAGCTCAAATGGGAAACGTATATCCAGCAATTAGCGTAGAGGGATATGAGGAAGAAACTGACGGCCGTCGCGGTAAAGGCACGTTCAAGAAAATTACGGAAGCCATGGAAGCATTGCGAGATGAAGGAGTGCTCTTCGGATTTTCTATTACCGCCACTCGTCAAAACACTGAACTCGTATCGAGCGATGAGTTCATGGATTTCCTCATTAGTAAAGGATGTAGCTTCGGGTGGTACTTCACCTATGTACCGATTGGCAAAAAACCAGATATGAATTTGATGCCCACTCCAGAACAACGTATTCACCTTCGCAATCAGGTACATCGTCTCCGCTACGAAAAGCCCATCTTCGTTGGTGATTTTTGGAATGACGGTCCCTATGTAGGCGGATGTATTGCCGGTGGAAGGAGATACTTCCACATTAACAATGCCGGTGATGTGGAACCTTGTGTTTTCTGTCATTTCACCGTGGATAACATCAAGAATAAATCGCTGAAAGAAGCCTTCTCTTCTCCTTTCTTCCGAGCCATTCAAGAGAGACAGCCCTACGACAATAACCTCATGAGACCATGCATGCTCATCGATGTTCCTGAAGTACTGAGAGAGGTAGTGGAAAAATATGGCGCTCATCCCAGCCACGAAGGTGCAGAGAATCTCATCACCGAACTCCAAGGAGAAGTTGACCGATATTCCCAAGCCTTCAAAAAATTAGCCGATGAAATCTGGGAACGAGATTATAAAGGAACTATCTATTACAAAGATTACAAATCAGAGCGACAAGAATACCTCCGCAAGCTGGAAGAATCGGCAAAGAGAGAAGAAAAAGTTAACGTGTAATCTCCTCAAGTCCTTGTGGCTTTTGGCCACAAGGACTTGAGATCGAAAAGCATCTCCTATCTTGAGTTTCTTCGCAGAGCCCGAAAACCGATATCTTTCCGATAGTATATTCCTTCAAAGGAAAGGTGTGAAATTACCCGGTACGCCTTATCGTATGCTTCTTCAAGACTGTTCCCCAAGGCACACACGTTCATAACTCGACCACCGGTAGTGTAGAAATGGTCCCCTCTTTTTTCGGTACCCGCATGAAAGAGAAAAATACCCTCCCTCTCCCACTCAGTCCTCTTCTCAAGTCCTTCGATCTTTTTCCCCGTTTCGTAATGTCCGGGGTATCCCTGACTCACCAAAACCACACTCAAACATGATTGATTGTTTACCTGGAGACGAAAATCTCGCAGATTCCCATTCCACAGTGCTAAACCGAGCTCTACCCAATCACTTTGAATACGAGGGAGAACCACTTGCGCTTCCGGATCCCCTAAACGAACGTTGAACTCCAAAACATACGGCTCTCCGTATTCATCGATCATGAGCCCCAAGTAGAGAATACCTCGATACCATAACTCTTCCTTCATGGCTCCTTCTAAGAAGGGATGAACAATCTTTCTTTCGATCCGGTCCTCAACTTGAGGAGTTACAAGAGGAGCCGGAGAGTATGCTCCCATGCCTCCGGTATTAGGACCGACATCGCTCTCACCAACTCTCTTATGATCTTGGGAGGAAGGAAGGAAAAGGTAATCCTTCCCATCAAAAGCGAGCATGACCGTTGCCTCTTCTCCGCTCACAAAATCTTCGACGACCACTCTTCTACCCGCCTCACCAAACTTGCCATGAACCATAATTTCTGATAGAGCATCTAAGGCCTCATCGAGGTCGTTAAGAATGTATACCCCTTTCCCTCCCGCCAATCCATCAACCTTTACCACCACCGGGTAATCCTCTCGTCTCCGTAAGAAATCAGCTGCTTCCTCGTATCTTTCGAAAATTCGGAAAGGAGCCGTAGGAATACCGTAACACGCCATAAATCTCTTTGCAAATACCTTGCTTGCTTCTAAAAGAGAGGCTTTCCGATCCGGACCAAGAATGGGAATACCCGCTTCTTTAAAGAGATCGACGATACCCATGGCCAAGGGACCCTCGGGACCGACGAACACAAAATCAACGCCTTTCTCTTGGGCGAAAGTCACCATTTCCGAATGGGAATGAAGGGTTACGCACTCTCCAATTTCACTCATTCCCCCGTTTCCAGGAACACAAAAAATTTTCTCCATCGAAGGATTCTGGGCAATTTTCCACGCCAGACAATGCTCTCGTCCTCCGCTTCCGATGACCATAATTTTCATCTTGAGGTCACTCCTTCACCGTTACGACTCGGCGACCATCAACTCTCAGTTTCCCTTCCAAAAAGAGTTTTACCGCCTGAGGATAGATCTGATGTTCATACTGTAAAATCCGTTCCGACAGAGTATGGGGAGTATCATCGTCAAAAACAGGACAGGAAGCCTGCAAGACAATAGGACCGGTATCCATACCTTCATCGACAAAATGTACTGTGCACCCACTCACTTTGACACCATATTCTAACGCTTGCTTTTGAGCATCCAAACCGGGGAACGCTGGCAGAAGCGAAGGGTGAATATTCAAAATCCTATAGCGGTACCGAGAGACAATCCCTTTCCCCAGGATACGCATGTATCCCGCTAAACAGATGAGATCAGGGTTAGCCCTTTCCAAGACCTCGAGCAAGGCGGCTTCATAGGACTTTTTGTTGGGAAAAAGACCGTAATCAAGGACAGTAGCCGGGATACCTGCTTCTTGCGCCCGCCGGAGAGCATAGGCTTGGGGATTATCACTCACTACTAAAACAATCTCTCCTCCGATATATCCACTCTGCGTGGCCTCGATGAGAGCTTGGAGATTAGTACCACGCCCGGAAACTAAGACCACAATGCGTTTACTCATACCAATAACACCCTTCTTTCTCCTTTCACAATTTTTCCCAAAGGTAAGGCTTTTTCTCCATACTCGACACTTCTTTTAACGATTTTTCCTACCTCTTCTTCGGCAACCACCACGGTGAACCCAATGCCCATGTTGAATACCCGCCACATTTCTTCTTCAGGTATTTTCCCTACCTCTTGAATAAAGCGGAAAATCCAAGGCACTTCTATTTCCCTACGATTCACAACGACCCCCAAACCAGAGGGAAGGATGCGGGGAAGATTTTCTACCATTCCCCCACCGGTCACGTGAGCCATTCCTTTGATTTCAAGCTCTTGGAGGAGCGAAAGAACGAGAGACACGTAAATTTTGGTTGGCCGCAGGAGTTCTTCGGCAAGGTTCTGACCTTCTACCTGAGCGTCAAAACCGATGCGAGAAGAATGTAATACTTTTCTCACCAACGAAAAACCATTACTATGTAATCCCGAAGATGGAAAACCCACCACCACGTCTCCCGCTCGAATGTTTTTTCCACCCACGATCTTCTCTCTTTCCACTATCCCTACCGCAAAACCGGCCAGATCATATTCTCCTTCAGAATACATATCGGGCATCTCCGCGGTTTCTCCACCCAAAAGAGTACATCGTGCTTCTTCGCACCCCTGAACAATCCCTTGGAGCACCGATTGGAAAACTTCGCTCTTGAGCCTTCCGCAGGCGAAATAGTCCAAGAAGAATACCGGTTCGGCACCCAAACACAGAATGTCGTTGACACACATAGCCACAAGATCAATACCCACAGTATCGTGCCTATCCAGTGCTATGGCCACCTTAAGCTTGGTTCCCACGCCGTCACTCCCGGCCACAAGACAAGGGTTTTTCCACTTCGTACCGATGGCAAAAACTCCCGCAAATCCTCCGATACCGGCAAGAAGTTCAGGACGCCAGGTACGACGGGCAAGCCCTTCTATACTTCGAAGGGCTTTTTCTGCTGCGTCAATGTCTACTCCTGCCTTCCGATACGTCCATTGTTCTTCCATATTTCTTACTCCTCCTCTAAACCTACCCGAAGGAAAATATCGTCAACGTGTTTTAAAAAGTACCGATAATCAAACATCTCCTCTAACTCCTGGGGAGAAAAGTATCGTTGTATATCTGGATCAGCCTGCAAAACTTGCAAGAAATGGAATTCTTCATTCTCCCAGGTATGCATGGCACATCGCTGGGTTAACGCGTATGCATCTTCGCGCGTTAATCCCTTACGAACCAATTCAAGCAGGACTCGCTCCGAGAAAACTAATCCCCGGCTCTTTTCTAAGTTTTTACGCATATTTTCAGAGTACACGATGAGGTTGTCTAAGAGCTTACTGAAGGTTTGCAAGAGGTAATCGGTCAAAATACAGCTATCCGGAAAAATGATCCGTTCTGCAGAAGAATGAGAAATATCTCGTTCGTGCCAGAGGGGAACATTTTCCAAGGCTACCAAAAGATTGCCACGCAGCACTCGACTCAATCCGCAAATCTGCTCCCCAGTAATGGGATTTCTCTTGTGCGGCATGGCCGAAGAACCCTTCTGTCCTTTGCCAAAATACTCTTCCACCTCGCGTACCTCGGTACGTTGGAGGTGGCGGAGTTCCAGCGCGAATTTCTCTAAACTCGTTCCAATCATGGCCAATGACCACAAAAATTCTGCATGTCGATCCCGCTGAATAATCTGATTCGAAACTGCCGCCGGTTCTAATCCGAGCTTTTCGCACACATACCGCTCTATCCGGGGATCAACATGGGCAAAATTTCCTACTGCTCCCGATATCTTCCCCACGCTGACTACCTTTTTCGCCCTCTCCATTCTCTCCCGATTCCTGCGCATTTCGGCATACCAGTTCGCCAATTTCAAACCAAAAGTGGTCGGCTCGGCATGTACGCCGTGCGTCCTCCCTACCATGAGAGTGTATCGGTGTTCTAAAGCCTTCGCTTTGATGGAAGAGAGTAGGGTGTCAATATCAGAGAGGAGGAGATCCGCCGATTCTTTGAGGAGATACCCGTTAGCCGTATCAAGCATATCCGAAGAGGTCAAACCAAAATGGAGAAAACGAGCCTCCTCTCGGCCGACGCTTTGAGAAAGAGCAGTCAAGAAGGCAATCACATCGTGTTTCGTGATTTTTTCGATTTCTGCCATCTTTTCACGCGAGAAAACTATTTTTTTTCGGATATTGTCCACTTGTTCCCGGGGAAGAAGACCCAATTCACTCCACGCCTCGAGGACAAGAAGCTCAACTTTCATCCATATTTCGAAACGATGCTCATCGCTCCAAATCCTCTTCATTTCCGGCAAAGCATACCGATCAATCATGCTCCCATCATCCTCCGCCTCTCATTTCCCTTGATATGCCCCACAGTGAGAACAGTAAAGCGCACTTTTATCAATATACTTTCCACAGGTAACACACCTCTTTCGCTGTCCTTCTCCCCGAAGGAGATGAATTCTTTCCTCTAATTCTTCTATTTCTTCCTCTAAGGAAAGAATCTTTTGCCATTCCTCTTCGAACTCTTCCCGCTTGAGTTCGAGTTTCCCCTGGGTGAAGCATTCGTAAACCATCTCACCCAATTTCACAACGGTTGCCCACCTCTCGCGTTTGAGCGGAATCATTTTCAAGCGTAAAAACCATACCTCAAAAAAGGGGCGCATCCCTCTCACCTATCCATTCCTGAGATATTATCCATTGTAACATATTCTCCTCTCAGAGCCGAGAAATGCACTTTTTCTCCTTCATGGAAAATATGTATACTTGTCATTATAATAACCTGTTTTACCCTTATGATGACCTCATTCGCATTTGACAAGCAAAAATAGCCTCTGCTATAATGAAAGCGAACTCCAAAAGGAGGGATAGGTGTGAGAAGGTTTTTCTGGATCCTCATGATAGTATTGGTGCTCTTTTCGGTAACATCCTCTGCTGCCGAAAAGACCTGGGAGTCACAACAGGGCGAATTCACCGGTAACACCGTTACTGTTCTCATTACCGATCCTCACTCTGCAGTGGTAGAAGCATGGAAGCCAGAGTGGGAAGTATTAACCGGTGCTAAGGTAGAAATGGTGGTCGTGCCTTACGCTTCATTGTATGACAAGATGATTACCGATTTTATCACTGGAACCGGCGCATATGACCTCATTTGTTGGCCCTCTACTTGGGCGGGAGACGTGATGGGTGGAGGATGGGTTATCGCTCTCGACGACATGATCAAAGAATATGGGTATCCTAACTGGGACGACGTCACCCCTGCTATTAAAACCGTGGTTTCTTGGGCCAATAAGATCTATGCTCTCCCCTACGACGGTGATTGCCACATGCTTTACTACCGCAAGGACGCATTAGAAAATCCCGAATACATGGCCAAATTCAAAGAAAAATATGGCTACGAATATAGCATTCCCCCCAAATCTTGGGAAGAAATTCGAGACATTGCCGAATTCTTTACCGGCTGGGACTGGGACAATGATGGAGAGAATGAATACGGTATTGCCTTCATCGCCCAGAGAAAAACCCAAGCCATGTGGTCTTATCTCGATTTTGCCATGCAATACGCTGCGCAACCAGGAGTAGCGCCTTTCTTCGATCCCGAAACCATGAAACCCTTGGTGAACAACCCCGGATGGGTTAAAGCTATGGAAATGATCCAAACTATGACTCAATTTGCACCTCCTGGACTCCTGAGCTACGGCTATAGCGAACTCCGGCAGGCTTTCGTCTCAGGAAATTCGGCCATTGCTCTGGACTGGGGAGATATCGGGATCCTCGAGCAGTCACCAGAAAAATACGGGAGTAAGGTGAAAGGACTCCTCGGTTACGGACCGTTGCCGGGGGCCAACAAGACCTACGATTTCAAGAAGAAACAGTGGATTGAAGCATACAATCGGGTCAATTTCCTCAATTTCGGCGGCTGGGTCTTCTCTATCTCCAAGTTTTCCAAAAACCAACTGGCTGCCTATAAGTTCGCTACTTACTTCACCGCTCCCGAAAGGAGCATTCTCGACGTCTGTGGTATCCACGGTTACACCGGTGCGAATCCGTGGCGTTTCTCCCACTTTGAGAACATCGATAAATGGATAGAGGGAGGATGGGGCAAAGAATCGGTTACCAAGTACCTGCAGACTATCCAAGCGATTCTCTCCGATCCCAAAGCCGTTACCGATCTCCGTATCCCCGGTGCAGCAGAATACTATGACTACCTCGATCTCCATCTGGCACAAGTCCTTTCGGGAAGTGCGACACCCGAGGATGCTTGCAACAATATTTACCGCGAATGGGTCCGTATCACCGAAACCCAAGGGAAAGAGAAACAACTCAATCTCTATCGTGAATCCCTGGGATTACCGCCGAAATAAAAATTGAATCCTCAAAGCCGGGTGCATGCACCCGGCTTTTTTATTATCTTCTACTTTAGGAGAAAAACCATGGGTAAGGCACAACCAATAGGGAAAGGAGTCAAAATCGGTTTTCTCGCTCCTAGCCTTCTCTATCTCATGGCTATGGGAATCTTCCCCCTTGTTTGGTCTCTCTCGCTGAGTTTTCACCGCTGGAAGGCTGCTACGGCCAGCTCGCCCATCTTCGTCGGATTGAAAAATTTCTACACCATTTTCTTTGCCGATCCCCGCTTTTGGAACAGTTTTCGTTTCACGGTGATTTACGTTTTCATCGTGGTAGTCAGTGAACTCTCCTTGGGTTTACTCCTTGCCTATATCCTCAACGAAAAAATCCGCTTTCGAAATTTCTTCCGAGTCGTCTTCCTCTTTCCCATGGCTGCACCGCCCATCGGCATAGCTTTCATGTGGCGGATGCTCCTCAATCCCGATGCGGGTATCGTGGGCAAAATTATGGGGAGCATGGGGATCAATTTCGTTCGCTGGCTCACCGATGCAAAACTCACTCCTTTCGTGCTCATGGTGGTAGACATCTGGGAATGGACTCCGTTTATGTTTCTCGGTCTTCTCGCCGCTTTTCAAACTCTCCCCGTTGAACTCTACGACGCAGCCCAAGTCGACGGTGCCTCTCGTTTTCAAGCCTTTCGTTTCATTACTTTTCCTCTTCTCCTTCCTATCATCGTCACCCTCGTTCTCTTACGCGCCATAGATGCTTTCAAACTTTTCGAGTTAGTTTTCGGCATCACCGGAGGAGGACCTGGGACGAGTACCGAATCTCTTTCCTACTACACTTACACAGTAGGATTTCAATACTTTGACCTGGGTTATGCGTGTAGCCTCTCTTGGGTCTTTTTAGGTATTGTCTTATTCGTTTCACAATTTCTCCTGCGCAGACTTCGCAAGGAGGTGTAGGGGATGAAAAGAAAGAGCATATCGGGGTTTTTCGTTTTTGCTTGGATTTTCCTGGCTCTTTTCACTCTGTGGACTCTTTTCCCCTTCTTTTGGGGTGCTATCACCGCTATTAAATCTCCCGGAGAACAATACAGCACCGCTTTTTTGCCCTACCTTCAATTTAAACCTTCTTCATACGCTTGGCAAGTGGTCTTAGGACAAGCAGAAGGCGAGAGAACTAAACAAGGTTTGCGAAATAGCATCCTCGTTTCCTCGGTAAGTTCACTTCTCGTTCTCTTCATGGGCGCCTTGGGGGGATACTCCTTAGCCCGTTTTCGTTTCTCTCGCTGGAAGAATAGAGATATCGCCGTATGGATTCTTTCTAACCGTATGTTCCCCCCTATCGCCGTTGCCATTCCCTTTTTCCTCATCATGCGAACCCTGCGCCTCTTGGACACCCTTCCTGCCATCATCATGGCCCACATCGTCTACAATCTCCCTTTAGCGGTATGGTTGATGATTGACTTTTTCCGCGAACTCCCCGAAGAGGTAGAAGAAGCAGCACTCATCGATGGTTGCTCTACCGTACAAGCTTTTTGGAGAATATCACTTCCGCTTGCCCTTCCTGGCATCGTAGCGGTATATATCTTGTGTTTCGTCTTCTCTTGGAACGAATTTCTCTTCGTGGTTACCCTCTCCTATCGAAAAACTATGACCATGCCGGTCATCATCGCCGGCGCCCTAACGGTACGCGGGTTAGACTTCTGGAAAGTCTCAGCCTTATCGCTCCTGGCCATAACTCCACCGGTCATTCTAGCCGCACTTACTTCCCGATACCTCATCCGAGGATTAACCTTAGGTGCCGTCAAAGAATAGGAGTCATTGCCTTTTCGCAGAAAAAACGGTAAGCTGATAGAAAATGTGAGGGAGGTAAGACTATGAACATTTCCCATATTTTGGTCCCTACCGATTTTTCTCCATTCTCAGACTTAGCCATAAAAAGTGCTACCTCGTTAGCCAGTACCTTTCAGGCCAAGGTCACTATTCTTCACGTCCTCACCTTAGCCGAAGTCAATATTCTCACCTCCCAACCTGGAAATCCGTGGGAAAATGTGGTCCTCCAAATCCAAAACGACATGCTCAAGGAAGCAAAGGAAAATTTAGCTCCCTCTTTTCCTGTGGAGAAAATAGCCCTTGAAGTGGTAGCAGGGGAACCGGTTGAGGAAATTGTCCGCTTCGCCGAGGAAAACCAAGTAGACCTCATCGTTATGGGCACTCATGGACGGACCGGTTTAGCCAGTGTCTTTTTGGGAAGTGTCACCATCGGGGTGATCAAGAAAACCTGTATCCCGGTTATGGTGGTGAAACGTGGCGAGGCATTACAGTGAAGAGGGTCGAACCCTCTTCACTCTATTGGAAATACTGAAGCTCTCTATCCAGCACTTCCTCAACCGCTCGCTCTCGATAGAGGAGATGAGGGTAGGAAACGAGGGCATAGAATTTTTCTTGGTAGGTAGGCTTTCTATGCCGATAGAAAATCCCGAGGGGAATTTTCTCACCCCATTCTAAGCTCTTCTCGAAAGCTTTCACCCGATCCTCGGGATCGTACTGGACATCTAAGTAATATGCCCTTTCTCTGTACCAAGTATAGGTATTGACTCGGTTAAAGGTGACGCAGGGCTGGAGAACATCTACGAGAGCAAATCCCGGCCAAGTGATTGCTTGTTTGAGTATTTCCTTCAATTTTTCGATATCTCCGGCAAAACCCCGGGCCACAAAACTCGCATCTTGAGCGATGGCGATGCTGAGGGGGTTGAAAGGCGCCGACAAACTGCCTAAGGTTTGCACCTTGGATACAAAACCCTCTTCCGAGGTAGGCGAAGCCTGTCCTTTGGTGAGACCGTAAACTTGGTTATTGTGGACAATGACCGTGATATCTGGATTACGGCGAATGGCATGAACGAAGTGGTTTCCTCCTTCTCCGTACATGCACCCATCCCCGGATTCGGCAATGACCACAAGACGAGGGTTCGCGCTCTTAACTGCGAAAGCAACGGGAATGCTCCTCCCGTGAAGACCGTTAAAGACGTTCACCCGCAAATAATGGGGAATTTTCGCCGCTTGCCCGATTCCCGAAACCAGCACCACCTCATGAGGTTCGTAGTTTAATTCAGAAAGAGTGCTTTTCAAGGCTTTGAGAATGGCAAAATTCCCGCATCCCGGACACCATGCAATGTCACTGGAAAGGTCAAAAGGATTATCCACGACCCCATACCTCCTCCACCCGTGCACACAATTCTTCTATAAGGAACGGTCTTCCATCGTAACGAGTAATCCTCTCTCCTAACTCCACTCCGGTTTCTTGTTCTAAGAGCTCAGCAAGCTGTCCAGTGTAATTGTGTTCTACCACGATAGGAGAAACTAAGGAGCGCAGAATGTCTCGCAGGCCCTGCGGGAGAGGCCACAATTCATTGAAGTGGATAATTCCTGCTTCAATTCCCTTGCGAGCAAGTTCTTTCCGTGTCTCCCAGAGCACTCCCCAGGTGGAACCCCAGCCTATCAAGTTGACATCTCTACCAACCATCGTAAAAGGTAAACGAGTTTCCCTCTTCATGGCTTCCCATTTTTTCATCCTCTTTTCGTGCATACGGACACGTATTGTCAAGTCCTCAGTGAGGTGACCACATTCATCGTGTTCATCGCTATCTACAACGACCAAGGCTTTTCCTCCGGGAATAGCTCGTGGTGACACCCCCGAAGGAGTCAAGGCATAGCGGCAATACTCTTCTTGTCCATCTACTGGTAACGGACGCTTTACCGGCTCGGTCACCACAACATCCTGATAGGCAACTTTCGAGTCGGCAAGATACTGGTCACTCAGAACAATCACCGGCACCTGATATTGCTCTGCCAAGGAAAAAGCCCGAATGACCAAATTGATAGCGTCTTGAGGATCACGAGGCGCAAAAACAAATCGAGGAAACTCATCGTGAGAGGCATGGATGACGAAATGGAGATCGGCCTGGGAAGTTCTTGTGGGAAGGCCAGTACTGGGACCCGGACGTTGTCCGTTGACGATGACGATAGGAGTTTCGGTCATGGCTGCCAATCCCAATCCCTCCACCATGAGACAGAAACCCCCACCTGAGGTACCGGTCATGGCCCGTGCCCCCGCATATGAAGCTCCTAAAGCCATGTTAATAGCGGCAATTTCATCCTCAGCCTGCTCTACGAGAATGCCATATTCTTTGGCCTTGGAGGCCAAAGAATTCATAATTCCGGTCGAGGGAGTCATAGGATAGGCACTGTAAAATGTGCACCCGGCAAGCAGAGCCCCCAATCCTAAGGCTTGATTTCCATCAAGCAAGAAGCGGGGAGGATTTTCGGGAGGATCGATGGTTTCTTCACCGAAGAGTTTATTTTCCCCAACCAGTTCTGCTCCCCGTCGGAAGGCGGCAATATTCTTTTCGATAACCTCTTGTCCCTTCTTCGAAAACACCTGCGCAAGATAATCCTCCACTCTTTGGGGTGCCAAGCCTAAAAGTCGAGATAGTGCTCCGATGGCCACCGTATTGGCAAAAATCCTATCCCCTAAGTTCACCGCCTCTTTTTCAAAATCGATCGCAATGAGCCGACCCAAAGATGCGGAAGACTCTTGAGGAGAAACGTGACCCAAAATGAACCCCTGAGGAGCGACCTCGGAGTGATGTAACTCATGGGTTAACGAATCGAGGCAGACTAAGAGGTCGATGCTTTTCTTCGCCGCGTGCACAGGCTGGTTAGCGAAACGAATTTGGGTAAAGGTGTGGCCACCGCGGATACGTGATTGGTAATCTTCCAAGGAAAAAACATAATAACCACTCCGTCTGAGGATGACAGAGAGAATCTCAGCAACCGTTTGAACTCCTTGTCCCGCTGCTCCACCAATTTTGACTGTTCGATCTACCACCGATTTCCACCTCCTTAAATTCATACTCTGCGAAGGTAAACCACTTGTTTCTGATAAGGCATCTCAATTCCTTCTCGTCCCAAGGCTTTCTTGATGAGATAGAGGAGTTCTCGCTCCACCTCCCAGTGTTCTTGAGGCAAAACTTTGAGCGAAACTCGTATCACCATAGCAGAGGGATCGAAACGCACAATTCTCTGCACGAGTGGGGGTTCTAAAATTAGGTGAGGATGGTTCTCGGCATACTCTTGGGCTACTTTCTCGAGCACCTCACTCACCAGATCCACATCCGCTGTGTAATCAATGCCGATTTCTACCACGGCTCGGGTAAAATCGCGGTTGTAATTCGCCACCCGACTGATTTCCCCGTTGGGAATGGTGACCAGGGCGCCTGAAAAGAGACGGATCCGGGTCACACGGAGGGTAATCTCCTCAACTTTTCCGGTTATCTCTCCGATCTGAATCACGTCATCCACGGAAAAGGTATCTTCAAAGAGCAAAAACACCCCAGTTACAATATCCCTCACCAAGGTTTGCGCCCCAAAACCGACCGCCAAGCCTACTACTCCTGCGCCGGCCAAAAGTGCTGTGGCATCAACACCCAATTCTCGCAAGACGATGATCGCGGCAAAGAAGACCACCACGTACTTAATGAGACTATGTAATAGGGGGAATATGGTGTCTATCCTGCGACGAAGCTCTCGCTTCGATAGAGCAAGTTTACGGAGGAGGAAACGGCGAAAGAAGTAACTACTGAGAACCACAAAACCATAAGCACTCCCGATGGTAACCAGGATACGGATAATTTTTTCCGCCCAGACAACGAGGAGGGTCATGAGGAGGAAAGTCGAATGGCAACATCGGAGGCACGGAGCGTTTCTCGATGATACTCTTGGATAGCCTTAATAGTCATAGAACCATTTTTCAAACGTTCAATGGCATAAACTGTCGCCTCTGCCCCCGCAAGTGTGGTCACACAAGGAACATCTCGCATAATGGCTTCTTTGCGGATCACGCTACTCTCAACTTGTGCTCGCCCTCCTGAAGGTGTGTTGATGATCAACTGGACCTCTCGATTTTTAATCATATCAACCACGTTGGGACGACCCTCCCCCACCTTATTGACCAACCTCACCGGAATTCCGTTGTTACCTAAGACTTTCGCCGTGCCCCGTGTTGCTACGATATTGAACCCTAAATCCGATAACTTCTTGGCTAAGAAAATTATTCCACGTTTATCTCGATTTTTTACGCTAATGAATACCGTCCCTTCGATCGGCAAAAGAGATTGAGCAGCAATCTGGGATTTGGCAAAAGCCATTCCGAAGTCTCGGTCGATACCCATCACTTCACCAGTAGAACGCATCTCGGGTCCCAAAACCGGGTCCACCCCGGGGAAGCGGCGGAAGGGAAATACCGATTCTTTCACCGCAAAGTAGCTTATCTCTATCTCCTTCGTCAAACCGATATCCTTCAGTTTCCTCCCCACCATGACCTGAGAGGCCAAACGGGCAAAGGGAATGCCGGTAGCCTTACTCACAAAGGGAATGGTACGGGAAGCACGGGGATTGACCTCAAGCACGTATACTTCGTCATCCTTAACCGCGTATTGCACGTTCATTAAACCGACCACTTGAAGCTCTCGCGCTAAGGCATAGGTGTACTGTTTGATTTTTTCAATAATTTCATCACTCAGAGAAAAGGGAGGAATGACACACGCACTATCTCCCGAGTGAACTCCAGCTTCTTCAATGTGTTCCATAATACCGGCAACCAGGGTGAGCTCACCATCGCTAATAGCATCGACATCGATTTCGATGGCATCTTCTAAAAACTCGTCGATGAGCACCGGCCGACCTGGAGAAACCTCTACCGCCTGCTTGATGAAACGCTCCAATTCCTCCTGATTGTAAACGATACGCATAGCTCTCCCTCCTAAAACATAGGAGGGACGAACCATAACCGGGTATCCGATCTTTTGGGCAATTTCTTGGGCCTCGGTGAAGGAAGTGGCTACATCATTACGAGGCTGTTTCAAACCAAGTCGCACCAAAAGTTCCTTGAATCGGTCACGATCTTCGGCGATATCGATACTCTCCGGAGAAGTACCTAAAATCTTCACTCCCGCTTTTTCAAGATCTTTTGCTAAGTTGAGGGGGGTCTGTCCTCCTAATTGGAGGATCACTCCCTCAGGATTTTCTTTTTCAATGACATTGAGGACATCTTCAAGGTAGATCGGCTCGAAGAAGAGTTTATCAGAAGTATCGTAGTCAGTACTTACCGTTTCAGGGTTACTGTTGATCATGATGGTTTCATATCCCAAATCACGCAATCCCCAGGTTGCATGAACACAGCAGTAATCAAATTCAATCCCCTGACCAATGCGATTCGGTCCAGCTCCAAGAATGACAATCTTCTTGCGAGAGGAAGGGTTCACCTCACACTCTTCCTCGTAAGTCGAATAGTAATAAGGAGTTTCTGCTTCAAATTCGGCAGCACAGGTATCGACTTGCTTATACACTGCCTGTACCCCTCTCTCTTTCCGCCACCGCCTTATCTCCCATTCAGAGGTGTTCCATAACCGTGCTAATTGGCGGTCGGAAAAACCAAACTCTTTGGCCCGACGGAGGAGTTCTTCATCAACTTCCTCCCACGAGGAAAAATCTTTTAAAACATTTTCCATCTCTACAATATCTTCAATCTGGCGGATGAACCAAAGGTCGATCTTACTCAAACGGTGAATCTCCTCTCGCGACATACCTTCTTTGACCGCCATTTTGAGATAGAAGATTCGTTCTCCATTGGGCTTACCCAGCTTTTCGCGCAAAATCTCTTGCCGTTCGGTGAGAGATAATTCTTCCCACCCCCGCACATCCTCTAATCCGCACCTTCCAATTTCTAAGGATCGCAACCCTTTCTGTAAGGCTTCTTTGAAGTTCCTTCCGATGGCCATGGTCTCTCCCACACTCTTCATAGAAATTCCTAACACCGGATCGGCCTCGGGGAATTTCTCAAAGGTAAACCGAGGTATCTTCACCACGCAGTAGTCCAAGGCAGGCTCAAAAGAGGCCGGGGTTTTCTTCGTGATATCATTAGGGATCTCATCCAAGGTATATCCGACGGCAAGTTTTGCAGCAATTTTTGCAATGGGAAAACCGGTGGCCTTAGAAGCCAAGGCCGAACTTCGTGACACTCGAGGATTGATTTCTATAATGACCATCCGACCATTGGCGGGATTCACGGCGAACTGAATGTTGCATCCTCCAGTATCAACTCCAATCTCACGGATAGCTCGAATCGCCAAATCGCGCATTTTTTGATACTCTTCATCGGTCAAGGTTTGAGCAGGCGCTACAGTGATGCTATCTCCGGTATGGATACCCATCGGGTCAAGATTTTCAATCGAACAAATGATCACTACGTTATCTTTACTATCCCGCATCACTTCGAGCTCAAATTCTTTCCAACCAATGACCGATTCTTCGATAAGGATTTCATGGATCAGACTCACTTCTAAAGCTCGCTGGGCCAATTCTTCGAATTCCTCAATGTTGTAAGCAATGGACCCACCGGTACCACCCAGAGTAAAGCTTGGCCGTATCACCAGCGGAAAACCAATTTCCTTAGCAATAGTAATGGCTTCTTGAAGAGTGTAGGCTTGACCACTACGGGGAACCTCTATGCCGACCCGCATCATCGATTCTTTAAAAAGCTTACGGTCCTCGGCCTTGTGAATTGCCTGTGGGGAAGCACCTAACACTTTCACCCCAAACTTTTCAAAAATCTCCCGTTCTGCCAGTTGAACGGTTAAATTGAGCGCAGTTTGACCCCCCAGAGTAGGCAAAAGTGCGTCTGGTCTTTCAATGGCGATAATTTTCTCTATGACCTCAGGCACCAAAGGTTCGATATAAGTCCGGTCGGCCATTTCGGGATCGGTCATGATGGTAGCAGGATTGCTGTTCACCAAAATAACTTCGTATCCTTCGCTCTTCAATGCCTTGCACCCTTGAGTCCCAGAGTAATCAAACTCACAAGCCTGACCAATCACAATCGGACCAGAACCAATGACTAAGATTCTTTTCACATCTTCTCGCTTAGGCAAGGTTATCCTCCACCATCTTTACAAATTGATCAAAGAGGTAGGTAGTGTCATGAGGGCCTGGATGCGCCTCAGGATGAAATTGGACTGAGAAAACCGGTAATTTCCTATGTCTGATTCCTTCAAGGGTGTAGTCATTCAAGTTAACATGGGTAATTTCCACTTCGTTACCAGGCAAGGTATCAAAATCCACACTAAATCCGTGATTTTGAGTGGTAATAGCAACCCATCCTGAGCGGAGATCCTTCACCGGATGGTTCCCCCCATGATGACCGAATTTCAATTTGAAAGTTTTCGCTCCCAGCGCTTGACAGATGATTTGATGACCGAGACAAATACCAAAAACCGGAACTCTTCCTATTACTTCCTGGGCAAAACGGACCACATAGGGCAAGGCTGCTGGATCTCCGGGACCATTGGAGAGGAGAATCCCTTGTGGAGCATCACGGAGAACATCTTTCGCCTCCCAGAAAGCAGGGTACCTCACTACTCGACAATTACGCTTTGCCAACTCTCGGAGGATGTTCAACTTGACTCCACAATCAAGTACGGCAATGGTGAAGCGACCTTCTTCGTGCCAAACCTCGGGCTGGGCGAGAGTAACTTTCTGTACTAAATCCTGACCAACCATCTCTGGAGCATTCCGTGCTTTGTCTACAAGCGAGGCTGAATTCAGGTCAAAGGGCGAGATCACCGCCCGCATCGCGCCCCGCTCACGAATGTACTTGGTGAGAGCGCGGGTATCGATACGTTCTAATCCTATAATGTTGTAGCGTCTGAGATAGGAATCGAGGCTTTCTTCCGATCTCCAATTGCTCTCGATAGGGCTTTTCTCCCGAACCACAAAACCCTCTACCTGAGGCAGAGAAGATTCTACATCGAAAGAATTGACCCCGTAATTGCCAATGAGAGGATAAGTCATGACCACAATTTGTCCACGGTAGGAAGGGTCGGTGAGAATTTCTTGATAACCGGTCATACTGGTGTTAAAAACAACTTCTCCAGTGGTTTCCCGCAAGGCTCCAAAAGCATACCCCTCGAAAATTCGTCCGTCTTCTAAGGCTAACAGAGCTTTCACTTTGGACACCCTCCGCTAATCTTACCACACGTGTCAATATCTGCTTTGGTACATTTTTCCTCTTCAGGAACAGCCTTAGAATGACGAGAGACCCAAGAATAATAAAAGCTGGCAGGAAGGAAATAGTGTAAATATCGCCAGTTCCGCAGTGCTCTTCGCAAAATTTTCGGCCAAGTATAGAACTTACGAAAAACATAATTATACCCCTCTTGGAGCTCCTGAGGGGTCATCTTCGCCGGCCGATAGACCACGTGAGCGAAATCGTATCGAGACCAATCGTGAGAAAAAATGCGTCCCTCTTCTTCTAATTTGGTAAACACTTCGGTCCCCGGTAAAGGGGTGAGAACTGAGAATTGGGCAAAATCAATTTTGGCGTCTTCAATGAATCGGAGCGTACGAGAAAATACCAAAGTATCGTCCTCATCAAAGCCAAAGACGAAAGAACCAATCACCATAATACCATACCGATGGAACCGTTCAATGAGTTTATAATACCTATCGACACGGTTGAAAGTTTTGTGCATGTCTCGGAGCGTCGCTTCGTTCACCGACTCAAATCCTACAAACAGGGCAATACAACCGCTCTGACTGGCCAAGCGAAGGAGTTCTTCATCCTCAGCCATCTTTACGGTTCCCTGACTCACCCATTTCCTGCGTAAGGGGATAAGGGCCCGGAAGAGCTCTTTTGAGTAGGAAGGATTCCCCACAATGTTATCATCTAAAAAACCGATCATGGAAGAATAACACAGTTTGACTTCGTGAATCACCTCTTCCACAGGCCGGTGACGATATTTTCTCCCCATAAAGGTGGATACCGAACAAAAACCACAATTATGGGGACATCCACGGGTAGTTTGAAAAACATTTTTGAGGAGATACCGTCCTGGTAAGAGATCGATGCGTGACGGTGGAATACCGGAGAGGCAAGGAAATCCCTCCCGTCGATAGAACAATTTCATTTGACCACGATTGGCATCTCGTAGGAGTTCCTCCCACAAACCCTCAGCCTCACCGATGACTACGCTGTCAGCATGTTGGATGGCCTCTTCAGGCAAAGCGGTGGGATGAATACCACCTAAAACTACCCTTACTCCTCTCCTCCGGAATTCATCCGCAATTTGATAGGCCCGAAAAGCGGTTGCAGTCATAACAGTAATCCCCACCAAATCACATGGTTCGGTAAAGTCAACCTCCTCCAATCGTTCATCGATGATTTTCACCTGGTGTTCGGGAGGCGTTAAGGCAGCAATAAGGGGTAAACTTGCCTGAGGAAAAGGAACAATGCGCGCCTTTTTATGAGTAACTCCTGCATTTGGAGCAATCAGTAGAATTTTCAAGATCAACCCTCTTTCTCATAGCCTGGAAAGTATTATACACTAATTCCTCTCTTGTGCTACAATGAAAAGGGGTTAAGAATGCGAAAAGGGAAGCTTCTTATACTCTTTATATTCTTCTTGTGGATTCTTGGTTATCACTCTTTGGCAGCTTCGGCAGAAATCATAGTGAGTCAAATAAATGGAGCCATTACCCCAGCTACCGAAGAGTTCTTGACGAGAATCCTCAAACAGGGCCAAGAAGAAAACGTTCAAGCCATTGTCCTCCTCTTAGACACACCGGGAGGGTTAGAAGAATCTATGCGCAACATGGTAAAAACTATTCTGAGCTCTCCCATCCCTATAGTGGTTTACGTTTTCCCGCAAGGTGCACGCGCCGCCTCTGCAGGGAGTTTTCTCCTCATTTCTGCTCACCACGCCTTTATGAGTCCTAATACCACCGTAGGTGCGGCACATCCGGTGACCGCAGAAGGACAAACAGTAAGTGAAAAAATAGTGAATGACGCTGCCTCTTTCATGAGATCCTTAGCGGAAACTCGGAAACGGAATCCAGAAATAGCCGAAAAGATGGTACGCGAAAGCATCTCTCTCACCGAAAAAGAAGCTCTGCATCATGGCATTGTGGAAGGTATTGCCCAAAGCGTAGAAGATGTCTTACAATTTGTGCACCTTGAAAATTCGCAAATCGTGAAAATAGATATGAACACCAAAGAAAAAATCATGCAATATCTCCTCAACCCTAATTTCGCCTACCTCTTTCTCACCCTGGGAGCCTTGGGTATCGTTTTCGAATTGGCGAATCCCGGAGCCATTGTTCCCGGAGTTTTTGGAAGTATCCTTCTCCTTCTCTCCTTTTATGCCTTTTCCCTCCTCCCCGTTAATCTGGTCGGAATGGTACTCATATTCCTGGGTATTCTTTTCTTCGTCCTGGACTTCTTCGTTACTCCAGGGATAGGTATCCTCAGCGTCGGAGGAGTGATAGCCTTTTTCTTGGGATCACTCACTCTTTTCACTCCCGGAAAGGGAATAACCCTCTCCTTCTCTCTCATTTTGGCAATCGTCTCCTCTTTAGCGTTCTTTCTCATTGTGATCCTCTTTGCGGTGGTGAGAACCGTGCGACAAAAAGTCAAGATAGGCATGGATTCCATGGTCGGAAAATGTGGTGTTGCGAAAGAAGACCTCTCCCCAGAGGGGTTTGCGGTGATTGATGGAGAATTGTGGTGGGTTCGAGGGGAAAACCCCATCCGCAAAAACGAGCGGATAAAAGTCCTTCGCAAAGAAGGACAAATTCTCATCGTCAGAAAGGAGGAATAGAAAATGGGCGCTCTTTTCATCTTGATCATCGTGGTGTTGATTTTCTTATTCGCCGCCATTCGGGTGGTTCGGGAATATGAAAGAGGGGTTATTTTCCGCTTAGGAAGACTGGTTGGCGCAAAGGGACCGGGCTTGTTCTTCGTGATTCCCTTCATTGATCAATTGGTAAAGGTAGACTTACGGGTGATGACCATGGACGTTCCCAAACAAGAACTCATTACCCGGGATAACGTTCCGGTTACCGTCGACGCAGTGGTTTACTTCCGGGTGATGAATTCCGAAGAGGCGGTTACCAAGGTAGAAAATTATATTTTAGCGACCTCGCTCATTTCTCAAACTACTTTGCGTAGTGTGGTCGGCCAATCCGAGCTCGACGAACTCTTAATCCATCGAGATAAGATCAACGAATCTCTCCAGAAAATTATTGATGAGAAAACCGATCCCTGGGGCATTAAGGTATCGGCCGTGGAGATTAAGGAAGTCACTCTCCCAGAAGAATTGAAACGGGCCATGGCCCGCCAAGCGGAAACAGAGCGAGAAAGGAGAGCAAAAATCATCAATGCCGAAGGGGAATTCCAAGCCGCTGAGAAACTCTCTCAAGCAGCGAAAATCATTGCTGAAAACCCCATCGCTCTCCAACTCCGCTATCTCCAAACCTTGAGTGATATTTCCGCCGAAAATGCTACTACCATAGTGTTTCCTTTGCCACTCGAATTTATCAAGGCTTTTGCCTTCCCCGAGAAAAAGGAGGGTTAGGTTATTTCCTCCCAGCTCGTTTTATAACCCCAAAATACACAGAATGAAAGTCGTCTTGGGGATAGAATTCGGCAAGGACCGGGGAAGAGAAAGCAGTGGGTTCTACTCTCGTTTTCTGAATCACTTCACATACCAAAAAAGCTCGACATTCTTGAATGACGGGAATAGGCATACCCTCGATCGACAACGAGGTAAAACCGCACTGAGTAAACTTATCGGTATCACGACCGGAACACCTTCCACACAGGTCGAGTTCTCTTTGCATAGTTTCCACCGGAACATTCACAGAGAAATAGGGGGTTTCTTCTAAGAGGGTGTGAGAATAACGCGACGGTCGGACCAAAACTACAGCTACCGGCCTCCCCCATACGATGCCGGTCGTCAACCAACCAATGGTCATGACATTTGGATAACCACCTTTCCCTTGGGTGACCAAAAAAAGACCACCCATGGTTCTCAAGGTGACCATCCCTTCCGCCGCTACTTCTTGCCAATCACATTCTTGAAATATCATGAGCTTCGCCTCCCCTTGAAAGTTGTTCCCTGAAGAAGATATAATGGTTTATGGTATGTCTTTCATATGCCTTTTCGATCCGTGGAAAGGACCGCTTTGTACGTGTCCTCCCAAATACACGCTCAATCCCTATACCGGATGTGAACATGGTTGCCTCTATTGCTATATTACCTCTTTCATTCCCCATGCTTTCACGGTACGGGAAAAACGAGACTTGCTCAAAAAGGTCGAGCGGGAAATAGCTCGGCTCGATCAATCCCTCTACCTTTCTCTTTCCAACTCTTCCGATCCTTACCCTCGAGGAGAAGAAAAAAGAGGGTACACTCGGAGTATTCTCAAAATGTGTGGCGAAAGGAACCTCCCAGTACTCATTCTTACCAAATCACCTCTCGTCCTTCGGGACATCGACCTTCTCAAAAAGATGAACGCCGCGGTGAGTATCACCATTACTACCATCGATGATCAAAAAAGCAATATATTAGAACCTCGCGCCCCTCGTGTTACGGAGAGAATACAAGCAATAAAGCATTTAGCTCGAGAGGGAATCCCCACCATCCTTCGTCTCGATCCCATCATTCTCGGGTTGAACGACGATCTCGAAGAGTGGAAAGAAATTCTACACCTCCTTAAACCCTATCTCAAACAGGTGGTCGTTTCCACCTTTAAACCCCGCCCCGATTCATGGTCAAGAATTGCCTGCGCTTTTCCTCATCTTGCCGAAACGCGAGAATATTACTCCGAGAAAATCGGCAATAGTCTCTATTTACCAAAAGAGAAGAGGAAGGAAATGCTCTCCACCTTGAGAAACCTTGCCCATCAACTGGGCATCCCCTTCTCTTCCTGTCGCGAAGGCCTCTCTTCATGGAACGATCTACAATGTGATGGAAGCTCCCTGCTCACTAATCAATGAACTCACTTTCTCCAAGGGTGGGCACTCCATGCGGGGAGTAGAAGTCCTCTACGTTCTCTTCAGCGAGACACAAAATGGCCACGGTGAGCTCTCTCATGAGGTCAATATCTTTGGGTCTTTCCAAGGTGTTTCCTTCTCGATCTTGAATGACGCGCACCACTGGACGAATGGGTAATCCCTCATTGAGACGAACCACCACTCCTACTTCTCCGGTGGTCAATCGCACCACTTCACCCACCGGGTAGGGAGCAATATGACGCACCATGGTGGTTACTACTTGGAGATCGAAGAGCTTCCCCACATTTCCCATTAAGTACTCTAAGGCCTCAGCATAGGAAAAACGCTTTCGGTACGGTCGATCCACGGTTAAGGCATCGTACACATCGCTACAGGCACAAATACGAGCGAGGAAGTGGATATCCGGTTCGAGTAAACCATAGGGATAACCACTCCCATCTAAACGTTCGTGGTGTTGGAGGGCGATGAGGGAAACCAAAAAATCATAATCGGTATGACTTTGAATGATTTCCTTACTCCATATGGGATGCATGCGGATGATCCGTTTCTCTTCCTCATCCAAGGATTCCTTCTCCTTCAAAAATCCTTCGGGAAAACGAATCTTTCCCAAATCGTGTAAGAGAGCCCCTAATCCTAACTTGCGAAGCTGCAGTAGGCTCAAGTCCAGATACTTCCCGAGGAGTAAGCTCAATACTGCCACATTGACCGAGTGAGTGAAAATAGAATCACTACAACTCCGCATCTGCACTAAGTAAACGATACTCTTCTCATGGGCTAAAATTTCCTCAAGAATGTTCTCGAGGACCCGACTCACCTCTCGATACGAGGTCATGTCACCCCTCTGTAAGCGCTTCACCGTGTCATGAAAAATCTTCTGCACTCTTTGACGGGTATCGAGTTTGATCGGCTCGTCAATTTTGACATCTTGAAACAGATCTGTTTCAACGAAAATTGACTTAAATCCTAATTCTCTCAGTCTACGGATGTAGGTGGGATTCAAAATGACTCCTTGGTTGAGGAGTACCGACCCATCCTCACCCAAAACCGGGTATCCAACTTTCATACCAGGCTCAAGCTTTTCAACTGGAACGCGCATCATTTCCTCCCACGCCTCCTACCTCTTGGGGAGCATATCTCCGATAGTCTTTGTATCGAACGCTTTCTGTACCAGTGATGGCCACGGTGAGCTCTCTCATGAGGTCAATATCTTTGGGTCTTTCCAAGGTGTTTCCTTCTCGATCTTGAATGACGCGCACCACTGGACGAATGGGTAATCCCTCATTGAGACGAACCACCACTCCTACTTCTCCGGTGGTCAATCGCACCACTTCACCCACCGGGTAGGGAGCAATATGACGCACCATGGTGGTTACTACTTGGAGATCGAAGAGCTTCCCCACATTTCCCATTAAGTACTCTAAGGCCTCAGCATAGGAAAAACGCTTTCGGTACGGTCGATCCACGGTTAAGGCATCGTACACATCGCTACAGGCACAAATACGAGCGAGGAAGTGGATATCCGGTTCGAGTAAACCATAGGGATAACCACTCCCATCTAAACGTTCGTGGTGTTGGAGGGCGATGGCGATGCTCAAACTGTCTTCGGGCACTTTACCAGTCATGAGCTCTACTGACCACAGAGGATGTCCACGCATGGTTTCCCATTCGGAGGGGGTGAGTGTGCCGGGTTTATTGAGAATCTCGAGGGGGATTCTGATTTTACCGAGGTCGTGCATCAAACTCCCCAACGCCAAAACACGAAGTTGTTCTCGAGAGAGACCCAAAAATCTTCCCAAAAAAACCGAGAGCGCAGAAACATTGACCGAATGAGAGAATACCGCATCGTCATGTTGACGTAACTGAATCAAACTAACCACCGATTTCTTGGTACTCAAAACTTCGTCGATAATTTCATCAACCAAGCGGCGAATCGGCTCAAGAGAAGTTTGTCTCCCTTTCATGATACTGGAGAAAGATTCATTGAGGGTGAGGAGAGCTTGACGACGCACATCGTAGGAAATCGCCTCTTCCAAATCTACATCTCTAAATCTCCGGTCGCGGATATAGATACATTCAAAACCCGTTTCTTTAATTCTCTCGATTAAGCGACGTGTAAGTGTTACCCCCTCACGGAGAAGGACGACGCCATCGTCTCGTAGGAGTGGATAACCAACTACCATACCCGGCTTCAGATCGTGCACCTTAACTTTGATCATTCATAACCTCCGTAGAACTCCGTTGCTTTTCCTCGCCACTTTGTTTATTATACTATACACTGATGAGTGAGGTGCAATCGAGAATATTGATAAATTGGAGAAACAGTTTAGGAGAAACACAAATTCCAGCCTACATCGTTCCTATAAAGCTTTCCGGTTGGTATGAGGAAGGAGCGTGGGCTGCTTCTTTCGTTCCCACCCTCCTTGAATTGGGGACCAAAGCGTACCGTCAAGAATCATGGCTTATGACCATCGAACTGTATGCCCCAGAGTGTTCTTCGGCACTCTCCGAAGGGGAAAAGGAGGCTCTTCTTACTTCATGGGATAATCTCCTCGAGAGCTTCATGTACCAGCTTGATCTCTACGAAAGCGTAGGAAGCAATTATCGTTTCATGTTCTCTCTGTGTCTTGTAGCATACATTATCGGCCTTTTCAGCGTGAATACTTGGTGGTTCATTTGGTTCCGTCAACCCTATTTGGCTCTATCTGGGATCGATAATTGGTGGAAGAGACGGAAAACTAAAAGCTTCCAAAAGTGTGTGAAAAAAAGAATCATTGACGGTCAAGATGCCATGCGAAGAGAGGCAATCAACCAAGTCTTTGCCTTTTACACCCAACTCCAAAAAGCAGAGAGAGATGCTCTCTTGGATCTCATCTCTTTTTGTCGAGAACGAGAGAAGCTCAATCCTGCCTTTGGTGAAATTGGAAAAATTTACCTTAGCCTCTTACAGCGAGAACGGGAAGAGAGTTTCCTCCTCAAACGAATCGCCCATACTCCGATGAAAAAGTTGGCGCGTTTCTTCCTGGGGGATCTCTTACTCCTCCCTGAAATCTTCATTCCTCGTCCCATTGTACCGGTAAGAAACCTCTCTTTTGATCCTTATGCTTTCTTCCAAGGAAGTGACTATGCCCAAAATTCATCTCTACAAGCTTTTCAATAAGCACGGATACGTCCTCTTTTTACCTCGCCATCCTTTCTTCGCTGAAGAGAGAATGGCACGATACCGAAAGGTGTACCGTGGAGAAAACACCGAAATGATTCTCCACACCGAGAGTGAAGAAGATTTCCAAACTTTTTCTGCCTTACCGGGAGATTTTCTCAAGGTGGAAAGAGATGGCTCTTTCCTCTCCCTCACTCCCACGAAAACCGCGACTGAGGTTCTCAATTACATAAAAGAGGGATTTTTAGACACTGCTTACAAAGAAGATGCCCTCATCTTTCATCAAGAAAAACAACGTCATCTTTTTTACCATTACGGCCGTTTTCGGATGCGAGGTTTTTACGGTATTCTCCATCGTCTCTTCCCCATCGTGTTCATTATGCACGGTATTCCCGGTTTTCAACCCATGACTTGGGATATGATCATCGGCGATCCATACTTCGAAGATCGTAACTATATGAACCTTCTCCACCACTATCAAGAAATCGAAAACGGCATGGAAGAAATGTTGGAAAATGTTACCCTGAGGGTAGTGGAAAATACCGCCTTGAAACAATTGAATCAAATCGTAAGAGAAGACCGACATGGGGAGGGCTTTAACCAAGCGGCTCGAGTGTGCACTATTTTAGGGCTGGGATTTTTGAAAGACTTTTATTGGCCGGCAACCCAGGCAACCGAAAAAAGCGAGTGGACGAAATTCCTCCGCCCGCCCATCCCATTATTCCCTTGGCAAGAGCAAGGCGATAGAGATGGAAATGCGCGCACTGTATAGAGATACCGGAATCATCGATTATTCTCTCTCCTCGACTTTTCTCCCCTGGCTCAATCTCGGTTACGAAGATTTTATCGAAAATCTCACTGCAACTTTTCATGAATTTTCTCGCACCTCCCCGTTCAAAGCTCACTTCTCTTTTCTCCCTGCAAAAAATAACCATTTCGTTACCTCAGGAGGAAGAAAAATACCCATCCTTGAAATCGGTAATCCCCATGCTTCTTGGAACACCCTGGTTTTTGAGGCAACGTGCCATGGAGGAGAAAAACTTCACTCCGCTACTCTCCTTGCAGCGTTTTTCTCACTCCTTCAGTCGGGAAAAGAGCGGGAAGAGCTTCTTCGTGACGTTTACTGTATCTTCCTCCCAGTTATCGATCCCGACGGATGGCATAAAGAAACCAGAGCCTATGTGGATCGGAGCGGAGAAGAAGTACGCACGCCGGTAGTGGTTAATGTCCAACATATTAAGAACATCTTCGGCTGGGAAGATACGAATGCCGTCTTTGGAAGGAGATTGAACCAACTCAAAAGCAAAAGAATCCTGGCGCTCCAAGAATACCTCTTACACAGAGCTCCTTCCCTCAAAGTGTACTCCAGCCTCCACGAAACCACCACCTTGGAGAGCGAGTTCGTATACAAAAATGCAGGAGTGATGATCCTCCTTCACGATTATTTCAGTCCCGAGGAGAGAGAAAGGATTGTCTCCCTGCGGTATCCCCTGCACTGGAGAGAAAAGTTGGATTGTTGGTTTCGAGAGCGTTTTCCCTTCCTTCCTCCCAAGTACCGTCATGAAATCGTGAAGCATCACCCTTCCGTTCAAAAAACTCTCGCTATCCGTAACTACATGAAACAATTAGGGGTCAATATTTTTTCCGAACAGTTTGAAGCCCTTTTTCGAGAGTTCCCCTTCTTCGAAGAAAGGGAACTCCCTGTTTACGAAGGAATTTACCTAATCGGTCCTCTCTTCTGGAAAACCAAAATTGCTTTGGCACCGGATTTCTACCAGGCTTGTACTGGATGTGTGGGAAGAACCATTGAAACCTTCTCGCAATCGCGACAGGAAAGGATTCTTCAAGGTTTGGCCTTTGTTGACGGAACCTTGAGAGTAGAAATAAAGGGGGAAAGGTTCTAAAAATGGTACTCAAAACACTGGTACATTTTGAAGTCCCACATCCTTTCTATCCTCAAAAAAGAGTTATTATCACTCCCGTAAACCAAGCAAAAAACATTCTGCAGAGGATTTTTGTCCTCTTTTCAAAGAAACGGGAACCTTTTCTCACCCACAAGGTATATAGTTTCGCCCCCGATGCGGAAACATCTACGAAAATCAATACCCATTGCCATAATCTATTCCTCTACTGGCGCCAAGAGTACAGGCATTCCATAGGAAAGGATCTCATGGAAATTACTCTATTCATCCTTTTTGCTTATGCTATTTGGAATATCGGCATCATTCCGCTCTTCGTGGACTATATTTTTACCTCCGTTGGTGACTACCTCAATAACTATGCCCGCGTAGTACTTATCCTCTCCCCTCTCCTCTACATAGGATATCGAAAATTCTTGATCGGTGACACCATTCAAGGCAAAAGAAAAGCCTTCGCCTTTTTGAAGGTAGAGGAATACCTCCATTCCTCAGTAAGAGAACGGTTTATAGAAGATTTGCGCTTTTTTCTCTCTCGAGAGAAGAACCCCGATATCCGCGCCTCTATCTCCACGCTCATTACTGCCTTGCAAGAAAAAAACGACCTTCGAATTTCCTCGTTCCTCCAAGACATCCAGAGTATGCTCGATACCAAACGCCTTTCTTGGAAAGAAGAGGAAACTCTCCGCGATCTCCTCCAAGAACTCACTTACCTCCATAGGAATCACTTCCAAAGAGAAATCATAGAAATTCATCCTCACCCTCTCCTCCAAGAGTTTTTTTCTTCTCCTTTCTACCAGGAATGGTCAAACACAATGCACGAGAGCTTCCAAACGTTTCTCGTGCAACCCCAGAAAACGAGAGCCATGGATGTCGCTGAACAATTCCACCGGCTCGAGCAGGAACTTCGGAGAACATTGCACAACCGCTTAGAGCCGCAACACCTCGATACCCTCACCCACTTTTACCATCGAATTTACCTCCGCATGGCTCGACTTGCTCAAGCAAAGAGAATCTGCCTCTTACCCGAGACGATCGATGACTTTCTTGTTTTGGGGAGACCACGCCCTTTCCTTTCACCTCTGCGAACGTTTCTTCTTACCACCATCATGATAGGATCAACCCTATTCCTTTTCAGTCTCCACTTAGTGAACCAAGACGATTTTCTCGTGGTCCGCAAGTTTGTACCGGGATGGCAAGGTATATGGGGAGAGAGAGTAGAAGTCATTCACCAACCGGTTCTAACCTTGGGAAGCAAAAAACTCTTGGTCGCCCCTCCTCGTCCTTTCTCCTTTGCCCATCGTGCCACCTCGCGCCCTCAGACCGCAAGAGTCATTTTTATCTTGAAAGAGGTACAACCATCCTTCCAGGGTGGAATTATCGGTACCCTCAAATACTTGTGGGAAAAGGGCATGGCTTTTTTCAAAGAAGGGTACGGCAATGATTTTATCATTCTTGAAGGCACTGTATCTTTTCAGGTTGAAGACCCGGAAAAATGGAAACAGTACGACTTCGACGGAATGGGAAAAGAACGTCTCGAGAGAGATTTAGAAACCTCTTTCACTTCTTACTTTGAAGACCTTCAGGGAGAATATCGGGAAAACTTCTTGGGCGAAGAGTATGAACAAGCGAAGGCCCATCTCACTGAAGTCTCAAAAAGCGCCAACTTTAAAACTTGGGTTCGCCGTTTCCTCTATCCTTCACCTCTTGATACCTATCGTGTGGGTTCGGTATACGATATGTACTTGGTCGGTTTAGATTGGCTCCTCCGCCATCCTCGCTTGGAAAAAAATCCGGAGTGGCAAGAATTCGTCCAACACGAAATAGAAACGATTAAAGAAAAAATGAAAAAAGAACACGATGAACTCATTGCTAATCCTCTCAAGGTGAGAAAAATGTTTCAGAATCCTAATCTCTTCGAATTTGCAGAATATCCAGGACTCTATCAAACCTTGCTTTTTATGGCCATGACCGAACTCATTAACGCTCGGATTACCGAAGACCTTCAAAAAGAGGAGATGATAAAACGCATGAATCTCGACACCCTCAACTATCTCTGTGAAAAAAGAGCAACATTCCTTTCCGCCATCGGTATCCGTTTACAATCCGTGAATCTCCGCTTAGGAAGAGTCTCTTACCTCCATTATCTGAGGCTCCTCCAACGGAGACAAAATCTGCTATAAAAGAGGAGTGCTTATGCCCTGGAAAAATTTTTTCCGTTTTCTGGGTAACTTAATTCTCGGCCTTTTGGTCATATTTCTTTTGGTTTCCGTTCTTGCGGTGTTGGTGTTATGTCGTCATTCCCTTCCTCCCCAGAGCGTAGCCATTGTGCGAGAAGTGTGGAGTAAGGAAGGAGCTCTCTTTGGGCCCACTGCCCTTCCTTTTCGGGTTCGAGTACTGACCAACAAAACCGATCGTCCCCTTACCTTCTTTATCCAACCCCCTCCTTTTGGGGTCATAGAAGAGATGATGCCCCTCCAGGCTGAATTCTCTTTTTCTTTTCATTTCCCCCTTTGGCAAAAAGACAAAATCACTGGGAATCCCAATGACGGGAGTATCGCATACATCAGTACGGTAACGAGCAGTTTCAAAATCGGGGATTTCAAAAAGTTTGCCCGTCAGTTAGACCCCAAGGCCTTCCAATATCAGAATGAAACGAACCCCTCCCCCTTCTTGCTCTCCCTGACCAAAAGTGGGCGAGTCATTCCTTCTCACCGCCTGGATCTCCTTCGAGAGATCGTGTATTTTGATTTTTCCCAAGCACTCATGACCACCTTAGCAGAAATCTCTCAAAGCATTCATTTCAAAATTTACCTCATCCAAAAAGCCTTGGAACCCCGAAGACCAACATCTCTCTCCGAACAAAAAATTCAAATTTGGAAATATTTAGAACGATACCCTTGGTATAAATTAGAACCCCCAGCAATTGGGACCATTTTCCAAACCGATAACCAAATCTTGGAAAAACTCACCGAGTATCTGCAAAAAGAAGCCACCTCCGATCCAACCCTCGAAGACCTGAAACTCGAGATCCAAGAGTATTTCTCTCAATATATCACCGAACATCCGGAAAGTTATTCTCAAGAACTCTGGGAATACGTCATCGAAAAGGGAGTTACCCTCCCTGCACCTCCATCCATGGAAGAAATTCGCTCTCTCACTTATGTCTATGTTCAAAACCATCCTATTATTCTCAAAAATATTTTAAGTAATAAAGCGTACCAAGACACCCTCTCGGAGCAATATGGCGTGGGCATCCTCGACACCAAAATCGAGCTCTCTGAAGACTTAGCTTCCCGATATCCCAATCTTCTTCCTTAGAGGAGGCCATTTATGGAACTTTCTCTCATTCGTACTTTCCTCTTAGATATGGACGGAACAGTATATTTGGGGAACCAACTCCTCCCCGGAGCAAAAGATTTTCTGAACACTCTTCGCAATCAAGGCAAGCGTTTCTACTTCTTAACCAATAACTCTTCTCATCGAGCTTCCTTCTACGCCCAAAAACTCCACAATATGGGCGTTGTCTCCTGCACCCGTTCTCATATTATCACCTCTGGAGAGGTATGTGCATTCTACTTGAAAAACATGAAGCCTCGCGCTCGGGTCTTCCTCCTCGGCACTCCCGAATTAGAGATTGAATTCCTCCAAGCCGGTCTTACCCTGGTACACGAAGACCCTGACTACGTTGTTTTAGGCTTTGACAAAACTCTCACCTACGAAAAACTCAATCGTGCGTGCCAATTCATTCGAAAGGGCATCCCCTTTTTCGCCACCCACCCAGACTTAGTCTGTCCTACGGAAAACGGTCCCATCTTAGACGCTGGATCAATCATGAAAGCCATTGAAGCATTCACCGGTGTCACGCCGAAAATATTTGGTAAGCCCTACCCAGAAATGATTGACTATGTATTGCACAAAACACAGGCCCAAAGAGAAGAAACTGCGATGATTGGCGATCGTTTATACACTGATATCGCCATGGGCCGTCAAGCAGGCATAACCACGATTCTTGTTCTCACCGGCGAAACCAGCAAAGAAGATGTACCCAAATCAAGGTGGCAACCTGATTTTGTCTTTTCCTCACTGAAAGAACTTGAAGAGCATATTTCTCGTTGAGGAGATGAAAGGGTATGGAAAACTATTTTATCGCCCAATTAGAGAACCAACTTTTTCCCTGTAGTTGCGGGAAAACTCATTCCGTGCGAACCAAGAAAATCATCGTAGGGAAAGGGATTTTAGCCCGTATCCCTGAGGTATTAACCGAGCTGAATCTCGGTAAAAAAATACTGCTCGTTTTCGATGAAAATACCTATCGCGCGGCCGGTAAATATGTGGAAGAAACATTACAAGGAGAGCACTTTGAAACCATCGCCTGTCCACTTTCTCCCAAACCAGATTGGCCATACCTCGAACCCGATGAGGAAGCCCGGAGTACCATAGGTTCTTATCTCTACTACGAGCCGAATCTCCTCATGGCCATCGGTTCCGGAGTGATCACTGATCTGACCAAATTCGTTGCCCACCGATTGTCCATCCCTTTCGTGGCCGTTGCCACAGCCCCGTCGATGGATGGTTATTCTTCACCAGGGACACCGATGCTTGTAGGAGGATACAAAGTTACCTACGACGCTACACCCCCTCAGGTAATCTTTGCCGACTTAGACGTCCTTACTCGTGCTCCTCTCCCTCTCATCCACGCCGGTTTGGCCGACCTGGTGGGGAAAATCACCTCCAATGCTGATTGGGCTATGCGGACGATGCTCTGGCAAGAAAGCTTCTGTCAACCAATTTGGGAGGATACCAAAACGAGACTCATGACCTTAGATCAAGAAGCGGAAAAACTTCCCCAAAGAGATGAAAAGAGTATTTTCGATCTCTCCTTAGCTTCACTCTATTCCGGAATGGGAATGGATATGGTCGGTGACTCCCGTCCCGCCTCCGGCGCCGAACATCTCGTCGCCCATTACCTTGAAATCATGGCCCTCCACCGGGGGATTCACCCCTCCCTCCACGGACTCAGAGTAGGGGGAGCAACCGTGGTGGTGAGCAAAATGTATCACCGTTTCTTAGAAGAGGTAAATGATCTCGCTCGCAGAACCTGGATCCTTCTCTCCCATGAAAAATTTGAAACAATAAAGATGCACTTTGGACCTTTATTCCCTTTTGCTCAAGAAGTAGTACTCAAAAAGCAAAAGCTCACGCCTTGTCCACTTGAAGTGCTCAAAACGGAGCAGTTCCGCGAAGCTATCGAAGATAAACTCTCTTCCCTCCCCTCTCCATCGCGCACTCTCTCTCGAGCTCTTGCCCCCCAAAGCCTTGAAGAACTCGGATTTCCTCCGTCTCTCATCCGCGAAGCATTCTTATATGCACGATTCTTACGGGAACGCCTCACTCTTCTTGATCTTTTAGACGCCTTAGGGGTATTGGAAGAATACCTCGACTGGGCACTTTCGGAATGAACCACCGTATCCTCAAGGAAAGAAGGAGGAACTCTTTCGCCGATTCCCTCCTTCTTTCCGGTCGACCCTAGTCAAAACCATTCACAGAAGGTAGACGACGATAGCCTGTTCCAACGCGCTCTGGGAAATAACTTCTTTGATCACCTTTTTCACAAATCCCCGAGCATCCACAAAAACGAGAGAAGGAACTCCGGTACCGGCGAGTTCCCGTTGCACCCTTCCGTAGTCATCAATTAAAACCGGGAAGGTCCATCCGTATCGCTCCACAAATTGATTCCTCACCTGAATTGCATACATCGAGCGCTCGGCAATTAAGGCACCCGAAGTCCCCTGTTCGTTAACCGCTATTCCCAAAAATTCCACCTGATCGCGATATTTCTGGTACACCGTTTCGAGAAAAGGTGCCTCATCCTGGCAATGGGGGCAATAGGTTTTGAAAAAGATCAAGACTGCCGGTTTTCCTCGAAAGTTCTGGAAAGAAACTTCGTTGCCGGTGATATCAAAAAGAACGAATTGGATTCCCCCATCCTCCTCAGGAGGAGTCGGTTGAGGAGAGGAAATAGGGTTATTCTCAGAGAAAGAACAACCGCCCATGATCACTAAGGAAACAAACAACATCACTATTCGAACCATCGAGTGTCGTGACCACCTCATACTATCACTCCCTTTCTACAGCGGATTGTAATTCCCGAATAATTTTCTGCAACTCTTTTCCTTGTGCTCTCGCCTCGGGAAAAGAACGAGTATTCTCCAAGAATAATTCCCACACATTGACTCCCTTGCTATAAAAATCTTTGGCTTTTTCTTTTTCTCCACGAGACCAGTAGAAATCGCCTACACTCTTATAGGCTAAAGCCAAGTGTTCATAGGCCACCGGGAAGAGATGAGCTTTCTCTACCGCCTCGTGAAAGAATTTCAAACCTTCTTCGAATCGACCACTCTCCACATAGAGGAGCCCCAAATGTTCTGCATGGATATAGCGAAAGGGAGATAAACGATACGCTCTTTTGGCTTCTTCCTCGCTCAGTTCTCGCCATGCTTTTTCGTTATTCTCCAGCAATAACCCCCGGTACGCTTGGCTCAAACCGAGGTGCACTTGCGCATTCAAGAAATCAAAACGTGCTGCATCGCGATAGAAAGCGACTGCCTCTTCCAGATTTCCTTGTCCCAAAAGATACTCTCCTACCATAGCCTGCTCAACTCCGTAAGCCATGAGCGAAACACTGATGAGAAAAACGACGGCGAGCAGAAATCCCCATCCGGAGTTGATCGTCAGTTTAGGACAGAAACGGGGAAGGGGAGGATTACTCTCTCGTATCATTCCCCCGATCACACCAGCAAAAAACCAAATGGCGAAGTGATACGAACCTAAGGAGAAATTAATATCCAAGAAGCTGTGGGCAAAACCCATGAAGAGCATACCCATAATGCCCCATCCTAAAATCGCCCTTTCCCCAGTAAACGCTTTTCTCTTGGTCCACATTCCTGTAAAAAGCGAAAAGAACAAAGCGAAAAGGAAGAAGAGCCCTAAGAATCCACCTTCCACGAAAACCTGCGCATAGAAATTATGGGTGCTCTCGGTAAAATATGGTGCCGACTGGTAAGCAAGATACATCACCTTCCAGGCTCCCCCACCCCATCCTTGTAACGGTCTCTCTAAGCCGATCTCCCAGGCATCACGGAAAAAGGTAAATCTTCCGACCACATTAGGATCCGATAAACGGATACTTTGAAGACGTTGAAGGAGCTGTGAGGGAAGAAGCTGTGAACCATGCATGAAAAATAGGGAAAGTGCTACGATCACAACAACGGCTCCCACGAAAACATACCATCGACGAGACCACTGCACCAACTTCTTTTCTCCTCGAAGAAGAAGTGAGGCAACGGAGACAAGGAGCAAGGCACCGCCCAAAAACCAAGCAAAAAAAGCTCCTCCTTCCACTTCGGTAAGGTGGTGCTCAAGGAAGGGGAGGAAGATCACAAAAACCAGGCCGGAAACCACCTCAACGAGGAAGAAACGAGTTTTAACCTCTCGAGGAAGAACAAGGAGGAGGAAGAGAAGGGTGAGAGGAAAGGTAAGAAACGTCCCTCGCGAATAGGTAAAGAACATGCCCCCTAATACCAGAAAAGAGAGAAAGAGAGCCAGGTTTTTCCAAAGCCTATGCCCTTCTAAGAGAAAAAAGGTTAAAAGTCCAAAATAGGCCATGGCAAAATAGGAAGCAGCTGTATTTGGATATTGAAAGGTCGAATAGAGGCGTCCACCGACAAAGAGTCCAACCGTACTCAAATAAGTGGGAAGTACGGTAGGCTTCAAGACCCCAAAATGGGAAAATAATCCCAGGAAAGTGAGCAGAGTCGCACTCAGGCCAAAAAAGAAGAGAAACCACCTTCCCTTGGTTTGCAAAAGAGGGGCAACATATTCAACCACGAGAAAGAACACAAAAAAACTGAAGTAAGTCAGAAACTCTCTCCAGGCAAGACCTTTATCGGCAGCCCAAGGAACATTGAAGAGATATAACGCTACCAACAAGAGAAAACTCCATTCCCAAGGGGTTTTGAGGGTAATGAACTCTTGCAGGGCGAAAAAACGGAGGAAAAAGAAAACCGTAACGGCTACCCAGAGGGCAATAAAGAAACGGAGGCGCTCGAAATCGAAATACAACCCACGATAGTAGGCGGAAAGGAGGGTGAGGAAAAATAGAAACCCTAAGAGATAGGTGTCACGAAAAATTTTGACCGCTTTACGCGCTTTGCGATGCTTGGAACGATTAGACATAGGCACTCACCGTATTTCGCAAGAGGGACATCCTTCTCTCTCCCGGTCACGCTCTACAGGGGTAACGGCCCAAAGACCGAGTTTCTTCTCACGCGCCTCTTCTTCGGCCTCCAGCAAGTAACCGAGAAGATTCCGACTCGCCGTTCCCCCGTCGAGCATCACCAATCCCTCCCGCAATAATTCCGCATTGAGAATACACATCGTTTCGTCTCGTTCGCAGGAAGGGAGATAAATATATCCAACCCACTGTTTTTCTTCCCGCCCGTGAGCGAGAGCAAAATCAAAGAGTACTCCATCTTCACCGGTTAATTCTCGAGCCCTCTCCATTGCCTGTTGGTAAACTTTTTCCTCGCCCAACCTCGGCTTTACTCCCGCTAACTTTATCCATACTCGTTGTGATTCCCCATTTTCCCCCACCTCCGCGATACACACATGAGGACGAACAAAGCGAATCACCCTCATGGAGATAAACCCCTCATGAGCCATTCCAAACGGCAAAAAGAGACCAATGGTAAGCCCCAAGACGACCCAAAAAATCCACCTTTTCATTTCTCACTCCTCCTCTCCGCCGTTCCATCCACCCAATATCCAAGCACATAACTCTCGTGTGCTCTTTCTACCCGAATTCTTAAAAGAGAACCCAACATTTCTTGCGAAACATCCCTCACGCGGACGGGAATGTAGTTTTCAGAATATCCCAAAACATAGGGCGAGTCAAGAAACTCACCAACCATCTCGACTTCCCGACCCACAAATCGCTCGTGGTAGTGACAACTCAGCTGTCTCCCCAAAGCAAGAAGGACCTCCTCCCTACGCTTCTTTTCAGGATGAGGCACTCTATACTCCCTCTCCCACAGAAAAGCAGGCGTTCCTTCCCGCGGGGAAAAAGGGAAAACATGCATCCTGGAAAACGCCATTTCCTGACAAAAGGCCAGCGTTTTCCGAAAATCCTCCTCCTCTTCCCCCGGAAATCCAACAATGATATCGGTGGTAAGAGCAATATCGGGAACCAAGCGACGGATCGTCGCTACCAGAGAACGGTAAAAAGCAGTATTATATCCCCTCCCCATTCTCTCGAGAATTCTATCACTTCCACTCTGGAGGGGAAGGTGAAAATGAGGACACATCCGTTTTCCTAAGGAAAAGTACTGTTCAATAAAATGTTCATCGACGAGGAAAGGCTCAAGAGAGCTTAAGCGAAAGCGAACTTGGGAAGTTTCTCGAATCAATAATCGTAAAAGTTCCATAAGACTTGAACCATTATCCCGACCAAAGTATCCTAAATTAATGCCACACAAAACAATCTCTCTTACTCCTTCTCCCTCCAAACCCTGGACCACTTGCAGAATGTGGTCCGGCGATTCACTCCGCACCGGCCCACGGAGATAGGGAACGATACAGTAGTGACAAAAATGATCACACCCATCTTCAACTTTTACCCATACCCGAGAACGCCTGGGACGGAGAACCACCCGGTACTGTATAGACTGTAAGGTAAAATCGCGTAAATAGGCAAAAATCTCCTCGGCTTTCTCCCGCCCTGGTAAAAGAACTACTCTTGCTCCCCATGGATTATACTCTCGCTGCCAAAACAAGCGAGCAGCACACCCGGTAAGAAGCACCAAACCCTGAGCATTACGACGGAGTGCTTGTCGTACGCACTGGCGAGTTTTTCGCTCTGCTTCTTTGGTCACCGCACAACTGTTGATGATATAAATATCACTTTCCGCAGAAAAATCAACCACCTCAAAACCACTGCTCGCAAGAGCACTGACCATCAAATCGCTTTCCGCCTGGTTTACTTTACATCCCAGAGTTTTCACTGCTATTCTCATGAACGTCCATCCAAAAAGGATCGCAAAATCGAAGCCCCAAAAAGACTCGCCGTTTCACTCCGCAAGATATGAGAGGTAAGTCTCACGGAATACGCTCGAGGAAAAGAGAGGAGTTCCTCTTTCTCCTTCTCGGTAAAATCCCCCTCCGGACCGACCACAAGAAGAAAGCTACAGCTCTCTCCATGGGTATTAAGAAAATACCACAAATCTTCCTCCGCCGAAAGATCAGCAACGATAATACGCCCAGAAAACGCTCTGAGCGTCTCTAATAAATCCTTCCAACTTTCTCGGTAACGAACTGTGGGGAAAAAGAGTCGACCAGATTGTTTGCACGCGTTTACTACGATTTTCTCCCATCGTACCTGCTTGTGGACGGAGAAATTTATATCACCTGACCTCTGCGCAGAAAAAAAGCCGATTTCCGAGGCACCGATCTCGGTGAGTTTTTCTACTAACCAATCCATACGAGTTGGTGAATGTAAGACACTTTGCCAGATCCGCAAATCCTGGAGCCGTTCCTCTTCCTTCACCAAGGTCAAAACCTCTACCCAAAACTTCCCCTCTATTTTACCCAAATAAACCCCTTGGAAGAGATGTCCTTTCCCGTCACTCAAAAAGATACTCTGTGAGGGTTTGATTCTCTCTACACGGAGATGATGAGCCTCTTCGAGAGGAAGGACGATTCTGGTCCTCTCCCGTAACACAGGATGAAAGAGGAAACGACTCATAAGTCGATATATTACGATTCCTCAGGGTGAGAGAAAGCCTCTTTCAGACGATCAAAGATACCGCCTGATCTGCTCTTTGAGGACGAAACACCCCGCTCAAGCTCTAACAATTTTTCTAAGAGCTGTCGATACTCCCCATTCACTTGACGAGGCATCTTGAGCTTGATCCGAATCATCTGGTCACCTCGGAAACCAGTTTGTAAATCGGGAAGTCCCCTCCCCCGCAAACGCAAAATGCTCCCACTTTCGGTAAGGGGGGGAATGTGGATTTTCTCTTGTCCCTGAAGAGTAGGAATCTCTACTTCGTCCCCCAAAACGAGCTGGGCATAAGAGAGCGCAAGGTCATAATACAAATCTCGACCTTTGCGCTCTAAAACGCGATGAGGTTTCACCGTTACCAAGATATACAAATCCCCTGCCGGGCCTCCATTCTCACCAGCATCACCCTCACCAGCAACCCGCAGACGATAGCCGGTATCCACCCCTGCAGGGATACGTACTTTTACTTTCCTTTCTTTCTTGATTTTTCCCATACCCCGACAGAGAGAACAGGTATCTTCGGGAACCCATCCTCTCCCCTGGCAATAAGAACACACTCGAGAGGTGACAATAGAACCGAAGAAGGAAGTTTGGGTGTGGCGAATTTCCCCTGTACCCCGACAATGAGAGCAAGCTACTTTCCTCTTTCCGCCTATCCCCTGACATTCCGAACAAGTTTCAAGATGCGAAAAGACTACTTCTTTCTCTACACCAAAAGCCGCTTCTTCGAATTCTAAGGCGAGTTCAACTTTAATGTCTTGTCCTCGAGCTCCTCGGGAGGTTTTCTCGCGCCTCTTGGTTTGGGCACCAGTCCCAAAAAAGAAATCAAAGAGATCACCGAAACCGGAAGAGAGATCGCCAAACCAATCAAAATCCGATCCAAAACCGCCATAACCACTTTGGGCCTGTCCGGTAAATGCTCCATGACCAAAACGATCATACATGCTGCGCTTTTCCGGATCCGAAAGTACCTGATAAGCTTCGTTGATCTCCTTGAATCGCTCTGCTGCTTCTTTGTTGCCAGGGTTCATATCCGGATGGTACTGACGCGCCAAGCGACGATAGGCCTTCTTGATCTCTTCCTGGGTCGCTTCTCTTCCTAAACCCAAAACTTCATAGTAATCTTTTTTCATCGCCATGCCTCTATTATACCGTAATAAAAAAGCGCTCTACCAAGTAGAGCGCTTTTTTATTACTCCATCAGACCCTACTTTCCTTCCTCATCCACTACCCTATAGTCAGCATCAACTACGGTTTCGTCCTGCTTGTGACTCCTCTCCTGTGCAGAAGAAGCACCGCTTGTATTTCCCGACTGAGCCGTCTTTTGATACAACTCCTGAGCCATGGTATGAGAAGCGGCTTGAAGATCATCCATTTTGCGTCGAATATCGGCGATGTCACTCCCTTTCAAAGCCTCTCTCAGACCTGAAAGAGCTCCTTCCACCGTAGAACGAGTAGAAGAAGACAGCTTTTCACCCGATTCGCGGAGAGTTTTCTCTACCGTGTACACAAGGTTATCCGCTTGGTTGCGTAATTCCGCTTCTTCGCGTTTGCGCCGATCTTCTTCGGCATGGAGTTCGGCCTCCCGAATCATTCGTTCAATCTCTTCTCGACTCAAACCACTTGAGGCTTTAATGGTGATAGCCTGTTCCTTTCCGGTGGCTAAATCCTTCGCTGAAACGTGCAGGATGCCATCGGCATCAATATCAAATTTGACTTCGATTTGCGGAACTCCTCGCGGTGCCGGGGGAATACCGGTTAACTGGAATCGACCCAAAGAGAAGTTATCCCGTGCCATGGGCCGTTCTCCCTGAAGGACATGGATTTCTACTGTCGTTTGATTATCGGCTGCAGTAGTAAACACTTGACTCTTGGAAACAGGAATGGTGGTGTTCCGTTCAATGATTTTGGTGAACACTCCACCTAAGGTTTCAAGACCCAGAGAGAGCGGAGTGACATCGAGGAGCAGGACATCCTTAACCTCGCCTTTTAAGACACCAGCCTGAATGGCTGCACCAACAGCAACAACCTCGTCAGGGTTCACACCTCGCCGAGGTTCTTTCTTAAACACCCGCTCCACAACCTCTTGCACCTTAGGCATCCTGGTCATCCCACCCACGAGCACTACTGCATCGATATCCTCAGGGGTTAATCCTGCATCCTTCATAGCTTGCTCACATGGTCCAATAGTTCTCTCGATGAGATCCATGGTCAATTGTTCCAATTTCGCTCGAGTGATGGTCATCACAAGATGTTTCGGACCATTAGCATCAGCGGTTATGAAGGGAAGATTGATCTCGGTTTGCAAGGCAGTCGAGAGTTCACATTTTGCTTTCTCTGCCGCTTCTTTGAGACGTTGCAACGCCATTTGATCGCCTCGAAGGTCGATACCCTGATCTTTTCTGAATTCGTCAATGATGTAATCCATCAAGCGGCGATCGAAATCGTCACCGCCTAAGAAAGTGTCTCCGGCAGTGGCCTTCACTTCAAATACGCCTTCGCCAATTTCCAAAATGGAAATATCAAAGGTTCCGCCTCCCAAATCGTACACGGCGATAACCTCTTCTTTCCCTTTCCCCAATCCATAGGCCAGAGCCGCAGCGGTGGGTTCATTGATGATTCGCTTGACTTCCAAACCGGCAATTTTCCCCGCATCCTTGGTTGCTTGACGCTGGCTATCGTTAAAATATGCCGGGACGGTAATGACTGCTTCGGTTATCTTTTCCCCTAAATATTCTTCCGCGTCTTCCTTTAATTTTCGCAAAATCAAGGCGGAAATTTCGGGTGGAGTGTACACCCGGTCACCGATTTTGACGCAAGCTTCTCCATGTTTTCCAGGAACGATTTCGTAAGGCAGAACTCGCCGCGCTTTTTCCACCTCTGGGTCGTCGTATCGTCGACCCATCAATCGCTTGATGGAGAAAATGGTATTCTTGGGATTGGTAATGGCCTGTCTTTTCGCCAATTGACCAACCAAAATTTCGTTTTGCTTGGTAAAAGCAACTACTGAAGGAGTCAAACGCGAACCCTCTTTGTTGGGAATAACAACCGGTTGACCTCCCTCTAAATAAGCAACTACTGAGTTCGTTGTGCCCAAATCTATTCCAATGACTTTTGCCATGCTCGTCATCCTCCCTTTCACGCCATTTTATCTTCTGAAATTCTATTGACTTTTACCTGCGCCGGGCGAATAACCTCTTCATTGAAAAGATAGCCCTTTCGCAGCTCTTCAACAACCTCGTAATCTTCCTTCCCAGGAGTAGAAACGATGGTCACCGCCTCATGATATTTGGGATCGAACTTCTGCCCTTCGGTAACAAGTTGCTTCACTCCTTCTTTTTCAAGGAGAGTTACAAACTTCTTGTAAATCAATTCTACCCCCTGATAGAATGGATCGTTCTCGAGATCCTGTCTCTTTCCCTCAGCGAGAGCTTTTTCCATATCGTCGAGTATAGGTAAAATTTTGACCACGAAATCGCGTGTCGCCGTTTTCACAAAATTCTGCCGATACAACATTTCCCGTTTCCGGAAATTATCGAAATCCGCCTTCAATCTCTTCAAGTGGTCTAAATACTCATCGGCTAATTTCTGCTGTTCTTTGGTTTTCTTTTTCTCCTCCTCCAAGGCGCAACGTAATTTCTCTACTTCATCTTGGAGGGCGCCTTCTGCACTTTTAACCTCCGGGCAAGACTGTCCGTAAAACTCCGAAGAAAGCTCCTTCTCTTTCTCTTCCATTCCGATCACCCTCCCTTCTTTTTACCTTCTTCGACTATTACATTAAATCACGGCTCTTCCTTTTTGTCAAGTAAGGTCAAAAATTTTCGTGCCAAAAAAGAGGAGGCCCTCCGACCTCCCCCTTTCAATCTCCTATTGAAGATATCAGACGAGATACCTTTCGAGGAGTTGTTTTGCTAAGAGAATCCCCCGCAATTTACTCTCCACGTCCTTCTCAAAACTCCGGTCTTCATGTTCAATACTCACTACATAACCGTATCCCGCCTCGTACAGAGCAGTGATAAAGGCACCCCACTGAATATCGCCTGTACCTGCAACCTTATCCACGTACCATCCAAATCCAAAAATACCAACCTCTTGAAGTTTGTCCCACAAAATCTTCGTATCCTTAGCGTGAACGTGAAAAATCTTCTCTTTAAAGTCATGCACTACTTGAACGTAATCAATCTGCTGCCATATGAGGTGAGAAGGGTCTAAATTCAATCCCAAGAAATCTGAGGGAATACTCTCGAACATTCTTCGCCAAATATGGGGGGTGGTGGCCAAATTTGTTCCCCCCGGCCAGCGATCTATGCTATAGAGCATGGGGCAATTCTCAATAGCCAACCTCACCCCATGGTCCTCGGCAAATTTCACTAGGGGAGGGAAAACCCTTTGGAATTCCTCGAGAGCCTCTTCAACGTTGGTTTTCGGGTCTCTTCCCACAAAAGTTCCTACCACCGGAACATTGAGCATTTGGGCCCCCTTGATAACCTTTTTCAGATGTTCATGGTAGAAACGGCGATTCTCTAAGTCGGGATCTAAGTTATTGGGATAGTATCCTAAGGAAGAAATCTCCATCTCATAATTCTGCAAAAGCTCTCGAATTTCAGCAACCTTTTCTTCATTGAGTTTTTCCACATCGATGTGTTGGGTACCAGCATAGCGTCTCTTCTCAAACACTTTCGGCCAGCAAGCCACTTCCAACATAGAAAAACCATTCCCATGGGCCCATTTCGCCAAATCTTCCAAGCTTATTTCCGGAAGACATGCAGTCATAAAACCGAGCTTCACACCATCACCTCCCTCAATTCACTTGAACCCATTTTCCACTTCGGACACTCTCAAGAATTGCTTCAGACAAAACTACTTCTCGCAGACCATCAACAAAAGTAGGAAACTCTCGTTGATTCTTCACCCGAAAATCTCCTTCTAAAATGCGCCGATAAACTTCTCTGAAGAAATGTTTGGAAGTATCAGGGAAACCTTCGTTATGTCCTCCTGGAAAAGAGACAATCGCCCGAGTTTCTTGACCCAGGAGAGACGGATCCTTCAATAAGAATTCGTTCGCCTTGTCCCTTCTCCCAATCCATAACTCGTTTGGTTTTTCGGAATCCCATGCGATCGCGCAGCGAGAACCGTCGACCTCGTAATACAGGCGATTCTTCCGCCCTGCAGCAACTTGATTCACGGTCAAAACGCCATGCGCCCTGCCCTCAAAATGGAGGAGTACCGAAGCGTAATCCTCAGTATAAATAGGAATAGCTTGATAATCCTCCGGCTGAAGCATTTTCCCCGCATACGTTTCAACCGGTTTCAAGGGTTTCTTCCTCACCTTATGAAAAGTCGCGAAATCGGCAAAAACTTCTTTCACTTTTCGATTGGTGACATACTCTATGAGATCTAGCCAATGAGAACCAATGTCGGCAATGGCTCTCGACTCACCGCTCAACTCCGGCTCTAAACGCCAGTTATAATCGGTATCATAGAAAAGCCAATCCTGCAGGTAAGAACCGTGAACTGCGAAAACCTCACCGACTTCTCCTCTCTTGACCATCCATTTTGCCTCTCGAACTAAAGGGTAATAACGAATATTAAAGTGCACGGCGTGGAGTAAGCCTTTCTTATCGGCAAGTTCCAATAGGTCTTCTGCTTCCTTCCTTTTCATTGCTAAGGGTTTTTCACAGATCACATGTTTTCCTGTCAAAAGTGCCTCACGGGACATTTCATAGTGAAGATAATTAGGAGTACATATATGCACGACCTCAACTTCCTCGTCACGGAGTAGGTAACGATAGTCACCATAAAATCTGGGAACGGCATATTGCTGAGCCTTCGAACGAGCAACTTCTTCATTAACATCCGCTAAAGCTACCACTTCCGCCAAAAAAGTTCGCCGTGCTGCTTCAATGTGAGCAGGACCGATGAATCCCGTACCAATGACGCCAACTTTGACTAAGCGACTCACCCTATTACCCCCTCTTCTAATCTTTCTTTTGCCCAGGTCGCAGAACCGATTACTCCTGCGTCGATGCCGAGCTGTGCGGAAACGATGTGCATCTTTTCCACGGGGATCATGAACAATCTTTGGGCAAGACCTCGACGAACGCTCTGGAAAAGAAGTTCTCCCACTAAGGCAACTCCTCCTCCAACCACGATCATTTCCGGATTTACCACCACACAAACACAGGACAAGGCTTGACCGATATAAGAACCGGCGTTTTCAATAATTTCTAAGGCAACACTGTCTCCTTTTTGGGCCGCCTCGGCAATAACCTTGGGGTTAACTCGAGATAAATCATCACCTACTAAGTCCCGGATGAGTGTGTCATTCTGCTGTACCAAGGCTCGCAGGGCTTGGGCAACCATAGCAGGACCTGAAGCATAGGCTTCAAGACATCCCCGGTTGCCGCATCCACAACGAATACCTCGCGGCTCTACGGTGATATGTCCTAACTCCCCAGCACTCCCGTCTTTACCGATGTATAACTGCCCGTTGACCACCACCCCTCCTCCGATGCCTGTCCCAATAGCAACCATGACCATGCTGTTCACATCTCTTCCAGCTCCAAAACGTTTTTCCGCCAAAGTGATGGAACGAACGTCGTTGATGACTGCCACCGGCAAGGAGAGTTTCTCCTCCAACCACTCCTTGAGAGGAACGCCCTTCCACTTGCTGGGAAAATTAGGGAGGAGATGGCACACACCGCTTTCCCAGTCAAAGAGTCCGGGAATGCCGATCCCTGCTGCCCATACTTTAAAGCCTCGTTCTTCAAATCTTCTACAAAGCTCCAACCCCTCTTGGGCGATATCCTCCACCACTTTCTCCGGCTTGCGCATCGCTCGGGTGGGAATGACACTTCTTTCAAGGACATGACCATCTTTATCCACTAAAGCTACTTTAGTATTGGTCCCGCCCAAATCTATACCTAAAAATAAAGCCTTTGCAACCATTGACAACCCCCCTAAAACTCTATAGTTCGGCGAATCTGTGCCTGATCCGCCACTAATTTTACCGTGAAACGAAGACGATCACCCCGAGCAACGGATTTCGTCCACTCTATCGGTGTTCCATTTCGCAAATAGGTAAATCGTTCGATCACAAAAGCAGGCATACCTGGTCGACACTCTAAGCCAAACGCTTCTTCTTTTTTGACTTTTCCCACCTCGTAGGTCTCATAAGCGTGATCCAGCAAAAGCCCATATTTTTCTCTTAACACCGCGTAGAGAGAACCTTTCTCCAAATCCTCCTCGAGAAGGTCTGGACAGAGATAGAGAGGAATAAGGGTTCTTTCAATCAAGATCGGCTCTCCGTTAGCCATGCGGACTCTTACTAATTTATTCACCATTCGATTCGAGGGAGGCAATTGGAGGACATCCATCGTTCTCTGATCTGCTTCGAGAATCAATCGTTCTAAAATCTTGGAACTTGGTCGTAATCCTAATTCGACCATATCCTCGCTAAAGCTATAAAGCTTTGGTAATCGTCTTCCTAACTTAGGAGAGGTAACGAACGTTCCTTTGCCTTGCTTACGATACAAAAACCCTTCTTCGACCAAACTCTTGATGGCTTGACGGACAGTAATACGACTTACACCGTACTTTTCGCACAAAACCGATTCGGGAGGGATTTTGTCTCCTGGTTTGAGAGCACCGCTCAAAATCTGCCCCTTTAACACATTACGAACCTGCTGATAAAGGGGAACACCACTCTCCTCAATGATTTCCCGCATCACAACCCTCCCATCACCACGTTACTCACCACTTCCTCGAAATCCTCATAATTCGGATTTACTTCTCTATCACAGAACACCTTTTCAATTCTATAATAAATTTTTCCATCGCTCAAAAGAGTCATCTCCTTGGATTCAAGAACTCTCGAATCCAAGGAGATGAAAAATGCCAAAAATTTTCTCTACTTACCCCAACGGCTATTCAATTCCCGTGGGAAGTTGAGAAATAAAGGCATTGTTGGCATTGAGAACTAAGTCTTTTTCCACCACTAAGCCAAGATTGGCACCATCAGTCACCGCCCCCCGCAGATTACGGACCTCCTTTGCGTCACCAATCTTCACAACCGGTAATCCTGCTTCAAAAAGCTTCCGGTACAAATCATCATTCGGTTCGACCTGCGAGAGCACTACATTATCCACTTTGATGCTCCGTCGAGAGAATTCGTGGTCTTGGAGAATAACTTCACCATCTTCCTTGATGGCGAGAACGGTGGTTTGGGTGAGAACGGTTACCAGATGAGCAAAGGTTCGCAGCGCCAATCCTTCACCATTGCCTCCTGCGAAACGCTTCATCATGACATCCTTATGAATGGGTTCCATCCAGGAGGCAAACTCTCGATTTTCAGTAACGATGTAAACTTTCTTCCCTTCAAATCCTAATTTCTCGGCAGCATCGGCGGCACCGAAGTAGTCACCCCAGATGAGTACCGTATTACCACACTCTACCGGCTGGGGCTTATCCTGGGGATAATAGGCACAGGTGGTATTTTTGCACCGCAAAACATCTTCAAAAGAAACCACAAAGGGGAGATCAATACCCGAGATATCCGGTCGGACTACTTTTCCTCCTGTGGACACAATAATGGCATCAAAATTTTTGAGTTCTTCTACCGTGGGTTCAGTACGATAACGAACTTCTACTCCGAGTTTCACTATTTGTTCCCGAATCCAGTCGGCATACCAGCGCATTTTACTCTTCGCCGGAACGGTACAACAGTAGAGAATAGCTCCTCCCAATTCTCCACTCCTCTCAAAAACGGTCACCTTGTGACCGCGAAGAGTAGCAATTCGCGCCGCTTCTAACCCACCTGGACCTCCTCCGATGATGGCCACGCGGAGGGACTTGGTTGCCGGAGAGAGATGGATGAAACGCTCATCCCCCACCGCCGGATTAATAGCACAACGACATTCTCTCTTAATCATGAGAGACTCTTGCCAGCAACCTGCTAAGCAGGAAATGCATCTACGAATTTCTCTAACCTGACCGTTCTTCGCTTTATTCGCCCAGTAAGGATCGGCAATCAACTGACGGGACAAACCAACCATATCGGTTTTTCCCTCTTTCAAAATTCTCTCGCAATAGGCAGGATCACGCAGAGTATGGCTGGTTATGACCGGTATGGTCACGTGCTTTTTAATTTCCTCGGCAGTATAGGTATTCCATCCTTGAGGATAGTACATGGGATCCATGGTAGGACCGGGAACTTCAAAGATCCCGGCACTGATATCCAAAAAAGCAACTCCATTCTCTTCCATGAGCTTGGCAACCTTGATACTCTCTTCGAGAGTTCTTCCACCCTCAATCCACTCTTCCCCGGAGTAACGAATGCCAATGGGAAACTTTTTTCCACATTTTTTCTTAATGCGATCGATAATCTCCAACACGAATCGCATGCGATTGATAAAGCTTCCTCCAAAACGATCGTTGCGCTTATTGACATAAGAACTCATAAATTGGGCGATGAGATACCCATGAGCACCGTGTAATTCCACCGCATCAAATCCGGCTTGCTGGACCCTCCAAGCAGCCTCAGCAAATTTTTCGATGAGATCGTAGATCTCTTCTACGGTCATGGCACGAATAGATTTTCCGTGTGCCACATCTTCCGCGTACACCACTTCATGTCCTGCCGAACCAGGCAGGGAAACCACCATATCAGTAGCAGAAAATAAATCTTTTCGGGGCCAGGCCGCCTGACGACCAGGATGTTGAAGTTGCACCGCACATCGTGCCCCATGGCGATGCATAGCTTCTGCCAAACGTGCTAAACCGGGAATCATTGGGTCTTCATCCGCTGCCAAACAGGTCACGGTGGGACGACCGGTAGCTTTATCCGGAGTAGTTGCTCCAACAATAATGAAACCACAACCGCCCTTCGCGATCTCTTCGTGATAAGTGATTACTCGTTCATTCACTGAACCATCGGCATTGGCGGAGCTAATATCTGTAGGCACATGGGCAACACGGTTGGGCACAACAAAGTTACCGATTTCGATAGGAGAAAATAAACGGGGGAAATAGGCATCTTTCATGGTTCGTCCTCCTTTTTAACAACAACCTCTATCCATTTTTTTCCGGCGATAACACTCCTCTAAAATTTCCGCCGTCTTCGTAGCACCGAACCGCGTCGCTCCAACCTCTTTCACCCGTAGAGCAGCATCGAGGTCCCGCACTCCCCCTGCTGCTTTGACTTGGACATGAGGAGAAACGGTTTTACGCATCAAAATCAAATCCTCAATAGTTGCTCCACCAGGAGCGAATCCCGTGGAGGTTTTCACGAAGTCGGCACCCGCCTCTTCGGCCAAGCGGCAACCGATGATTTTGAGCTCGTCGGTGAGATAGCAATTCTCCAAAATAACTTTCACGATAACACCGTGTTTATGCGCAACCGCAACCACTGCTTGAATATCAGCTTTCACATAGTCAAAATCTCGGCTTCTCAGTTTTCCAATGTGAATCACCATGTCAAGCTCTTCGGCTCCATCTCCAATTGCTTGTTCAGCCTCGAAAACCTTGGTCGCGGTAGTATGCGATCCATGAGGGAAACCCACCACCGCCCCAACTTTTACTCCGCTTCCTTGCAAAATCTTCCTAGCCAGGAGAATATCTGACGGTCGACAACACACCGAAGCAACTTGGTATTTTTTGGCAATTTCACAACCCTGAATAATCTCTTCATCGGTTAATTCTGGACGCAAGAGAGAGTGATCAATCATCTTCGCTATCTCTTCACAAGTATAGTTCACACTATCACTCCTCCATATCGTTATAACAATATATCTATATAACGTATCATAAGACATTGTAGAGAGTTATCCTTGGTTTGTCAACGAAAAGAGGTGATGGCGAGAAAAAGAAAACTACGAAAAACTGAGTCCCTCATCGAGCATGATGAGGTATTTCTCGACCGGGACGTAGTTAGCGATAGAATTTCCCGACCCCAAAGCGTAACGTCCATTGGGAAAACAATGCTCCAAAATGGAACGAACGTATCGCCTTAAGTTTTCTTCTTCGAAGCGCACTAACGCATCAACATCAATTCCCCCCAGGATACCTACCCGGTGACCGTATTTCTCCGCGAAGGTGGTCACAGGAATGACTTCTTCCTGGAAAGAATGAAAGGCATCGATTTTCACTTCGCGGAGGAGGTCTTCCATGAGTGGCAAAACCATTCCACAGGAATGGAGAAAGTAACACTTATCCCGCTCGTGGCACAGTGTTGCTAATTTCTTGTGCCAGGGGAGAACCAACTTTCTGAGTAAGGTAGGAGATAAAAAGGTAGAAGTCTTGTATCCCCAATCATCGCCTTGAAAAACACCCCTTACCCCCGGAAGATTGAGAATCTGCTGGTAGAAGTGAAGAATAATTTCTCCGACCCTTTCAAACGTTGCCTCGACCAAGGCAAAGTTATCATAGAGGAGATAGGAAAGACCTGCGAACCCGATGAGATTTTCGCTCACTACCTCAAAAATTCCTCCACAAGCGTTAACGAGAAGACCCATCCCTTCAGGAATGAGAGAGGTCAAGTACTCATAGAGAGAAAAATCGAAACGGTCTACCTCAGGCCACGGGTATTCTTCAAAATCATCCCAAGAAGAGAGAAGCCCTTGACCTTCCTCAACCCATTTTCTCTCTCTTCGAGAGAAAAAAGCAGTGTCTTTCCCTACTCGTTCTCGACCGGGAAAGTGAAGGGTCAAACCCGGGATGTCGACGAAAAGAGCATAGTCATACCCCAAGCGGTAAAAACAAGAAACCCCCCGCTTTAAATAAGCCTTTTCGTCATCGGGAAAGACAGCCCCCTTTTCTCCTAAATAACGCCTACTGATCTCCTCGATAATCTCGGGATCGATGAGGAACTCAGCAAAGGGAACTCTTTCCGGTCGGCGAATACCCCTTATATTGTCTAAAAACCCTTCGAAATCGGGTTGTGCTCTTCCCTCCAGAATAAATTTTTCGATTTCCATCACGACGAGAGATCTCTTTCACCCCATAGTTTCTTCAAACGGTCCTTCAAAAGTTTCTCATATCCCCGCTCCGAAGGCTGAAAGTAAGCTCGCCCTCCGAGTTCAGAGGGAAGGTATTCCTGTTTCACGAAAGCCCCCGGGAAATTATGGGCGTATTGATACTCTTCTCCATACCCCATTTCTTTCATCATTCGGGTAGGAGCGTTACGCAAATGGAGAGGCACAGGCAAGGATCCATATTTCTTGACATCAGCGATCGCTCTCCCTAAAGCCATATACGAAGCATTGCTTTTCGGGGCACAAGCTACGTATATGGTAGCCTGTGCCAAGGCTAAACGCCCCTCCGGTTCTCCCAAAAATTCAAATGCCTCATGTGCTGCCACTGCAAGGAGCAAAGCCTGAGGATCGGCGTTTCCCACATCTTCAGAAGCACAGGCAACGAGTCTTCGCAAAATAGAGCGCGGATTTTCGCCGGCTTCGAGCATTCGTGCTAACCAATACACGGCAGCATGTGGATCACTTCCTCGGAGACTCTTATGGTAGGCAGAAAGAAGGTTATAGTGTTCCTCTCCCGACTTATCGTAGAGCAAAAAATTTTTCACTAAAAATTCTTGCAAAAATTCTACGGTAAGGACATCTCGTTTTTCCGCACGGGCAATATTCACCCCGAGTTCTAAGAGATTTAATTCCCTCCGCGCATCCCCATCGGCAATCCGAGCGAGAAATCGTAAACTGTCCTCTTCTATCTTGAAGGGTAAATTTTTTAAACCCCTTTCATCCTGCAAAGCCCTTTGTAAAAGAAGAAGCAACGCCTCCTCCGAAAGAGGACGAAAAACCACCACCTGGGCACGAGACAAAAGAGGAGCGATAATCTCGAAAGAGGGGTTTTCGGTCGTCGAACCGAAGAGCACCACGGTTCCTTCTTCGACATAGGGAAGGAGCAAGCTCTGCTGGCCTTTGTGAAAACGATGAATTTCATCGATAAAGAAGACGGTCCTTTTACCATAGAGTTTAAGATTATCCTCCGCCACTTTCACTGCGTCACGAATTTCTTTCACTCCCGCTGCAACTGCACTAATGGAAATCATTTCATGGCGAAAAGCCTGCACCAAAAGATGCGCTACCGAAGTTTTTCCACTCCCCGGAGGACCCCAAAAAATGAGCGAGGGTAAGGTTTGTGAAGCGACAATACGACGCAAAATACCTTTCTCACCGGTTAAATGAGGTTGTCCTAATACTTCTTCCAAAGTTCGCGGACGTAACCGGAAGGCTAAAGGTTGATGATGACCACCCTTGAATGCAAACAAATCGCCTTCCTCAAAGATATCATTCGCCCCCCATCTCTGCGATTAGAACCATCGTTCTAATTATACTCTTTTCCCTCAGGAAGACAAGTTTCAAAACGACAAAACCTCGCTACCGGAGGCTTGTTGAGGAAAAGGATGAATTTTAGAAAAAAGAGAGAGTGAACCATCTCTTGAGAGGTTTCCCCATAGATTCTGAAGTCTATCAAACCAATGCAGAGTAACACCCGATTCTCAGGAAGAACTCTCCCTGAGGAAGACCTCTTGAGGACAATTGTACTTCTCGCAAGACGAGATTTGCAAGTCTTAAGGATTGTACGAGGAATCAAATCAGGAGATTCCTCCCGGCGGATGATCCTTCTCGGCATTTCGATGATCGAGAAAAAGGATATGAAATTACAAAGAGAACGCGCCAAAGACTATCCCACCAGAAATTGACCACGTCAGACTCTAAGAAAGGTCATTAGTTAAGACATCACCACCACCTGAGGGAACATCTCCAGGGAAGAAGATATGAAGATTGACTCCAAGGAAGTCAAGATTCATCCC
>CAKZPS010000061.1 GCA_937139415.1 uncultured bacterium | reverse complement strand
ACGGGAAGCCGAAGAGCTCAAGCTTCCTGAAGAAAAAATTGAGAACATCAAGGGTTCGTTGGAGCTCACGGTTTTTTTATTTTGTACTTCCTTCTCTCTGTGGTCTCGCTCTTTTTCCCTCCTATAGAACCTAAACCTCCGTGCTACGGTAAGAAATTCTCCTCGGAAACACAAAACCTCTTCTCAAGAAGAATGCGTCTTCCGGAGAAGAGGTTTTCCTTCTTATAAAGAGGAAATCATTCTTGCTCTTTGAGCTCTTCCTCCAATCGCATGGCCAATTCTGGATCGAGATCTCTGAGGATGGAGAGTTCCTCAAAAGCTTTGTTCTTCTCTCCGATCGTGACGTACACTGAGGCGAGCGCATAGTGTATCTCGGGATTTCCCCAGTCGAGCTCTAAGGCTTTCTCATAAGAGGTTACGGCTAAAGGGTAATTTTCTGTGTGGGCATAGAGAATACCGAGGTTATAGTAAGGGAGGGAATAGGAAGGATCGATCTCGATGGCTTTGCGATACGCTTCTTCGGCTTCTTTGGTTTGGTTGAGCCGGAAGTAGGCATTGCCTAAATTATTGTAACTCTGGCTATCATAGGGGTCGAGCGCTAAGGCTTTTTGGTAAGCAGTAATGGCTTGGGCGTACTCTCCTCGTTCGAGATAGGTAAGTCCCAAATTGCGAAGAGCTGGGGCGTATTGAGGATTGAGGCGGAGCACTTCATGGAATTTCTCGATGGCGGTTACGTATCTCCTCAACTGGAAGTAGTTGATGCCAACGTAGTTCAGAATCTCGTAGTCGTTGGGATTCAGGGCAAGAAAGTGTTCATAGGCTTCGATAGATTTATACAGGTATCCCATTTCGTAATAGGTGTTGCCTAAATTGAGCCAACCATCTAAGAGGGTGGGATCGAGCTCAACCGCTTTTTGGTAGAAAGACAGTGCTTGAGAATAAGCGTGTTGACGGTAGTAGAGGTTACCGAGACCGTTATAGATTGCGCTATCGTCAGGGGTGAGCGCTGAGGCTCGGCGATAGTAGAATTCGGCTTGTGAGAAATCCCCCTTTTTGGCGTAGGTGTTTCCCAAATTGTAGGCGGCAAAGGCATAGGTGGGGTCAAGAGCAAGGGCCTTGTGGTATTCTTCTAAGGCAAGATCCAAGAAATTGAGATAGTAGTAACAATTACCGAGGCTATTCATGATGGTAGGATCGTGAGGAAGAAGTCGGTGAGCCTCTCTAAAGTGAACCGCGGCTTTGTAGTAATCTTCCTGTTCGAAATATACCAGCGCCAGGTTGTAACAGGCATCCCCGTAGGAGGGATCGAGCGCTAGGGCTTTTTGCAGGTATTTTTCTGCTTCGGTATAGCGACGGATGGCTAAATAGTTCGTCCCTAAATTGTAGTAGGCGATACCGTATTGGGGATCGAGCTGTATTACCTCTTGGAAAGTGGTGATCGCTTCTTGATAGCGGCCCAGAAAATAGAGGGCCACTCCCTTGTTATTCAGGGCATCGATCGAAGAGGGGTCGAGGGTAAGCGCTTGGTTGAAGTATTCTAAAGCCTGGAGATATTCTCCTCTCTCCAGGAATACCGAACCCTTGTCAAAAAGTTCTTGGAAGGTGAGCTCCTGAGCAAAGGTAGAGGGTAAGGCAACGAGGAACAAAACCAAAAAGAGAATTCCTTTTTTCATCTTTTCCGCCTCCTTTTTCCCATTATAATCGATGGAGAGATTCTTGGAAAGGAAATGCCCGTCCTTGTGCTACAATATCAAGAACGGAGAAAGAGGTGTTAGGATATGAAAGAAAAGGTTGCCCTCGTTACCGGGGCTACCCGGGGCATTGGCAAGGCGATCGCCGAGCGATTAGCTCAAGAGGGAATGTGCCTTGCCCTCAACGGTCGAAACGAAGAGAACTTAAAGAAAGTAGCCGAAGAACTCAAAGGGAAAACCGAGGTCTTCATCTCCCCGGGTGATTTGAGTGAAAGAGAGGTTCCCGAGCAGGTGGTGAGGGAGGCGGTCGCCCATTTTGGCGGGCTCGATGTGCTCATTAATAATGCCGGAGTCGCTCTCTCGCGTTCCCTTGAGGAGACCACCCTGGAAGAGTGGGAGTATCAAATGGCGGTCAATGCTCGGGCTCCTTTTCTCTTGTGTCGGGCAGCCCTTCCCTATCTTCGCCGCTCTTCGGTACCTACCATTATCAATATCTCCTCGGTTGTGGGAAGCAAGGGGTACGTTCACCAAGGAGCCTATACCGCTTCAAAGCATGCGCTCATGGGGTTCACCAAGGTCTTGGCGCGTGAGCTCCACGGTGAGGGCATTCGGGTGCATGTTATTTCTCCTGGTGGAGTGGCAACGGACCTTGTCGCCACCATGCGCCCTGATATTCCTCCCGAGACTCTGATCGCACCGGAAGAGATCGCAGAGATTGTGTGGTTTCTTCTCACCCATCGGGGTAATGCGGTGATCGATGAAATTAACGTCCGGCGAATATCCAATGAACCTTGGCGATAAGAAAGGATGGTATCATGCCCGAGCTTACCTTAGGAGTGAAGAGCGATCCTATCACCTATCGGTATTCCTTTGATTGGCTTTTTGATCTCATGGCTCAAGAAGGAGTTTTCTATCTTCAGCTGGGAACCTTCTTTGAGTTGTATTTCTTGCCCGATGAGTATTTCGTAGAATTGCGAGGAAAGGCCGAAAAGCGAGGTATTATCATTGATAGTGTTTTTTCTGCCTATCGGGAGTTGGGTGGATTTCTCCGTTTGGATCCCCGTCATGAGCAGGTGGCTTGGCGTACCTACCTGCGCCTCATGGAGGTAGCGCGTCTTGTAGGAGCTCGCTCCTGTGGGGCCTGTATGGGGGCGTTGTTCCGTGACCGTATGGAGAGGCGGGAAGAAGCCATTGCCAATTACCTGAAGAACGCCAAAATGTTCCTCCATGAAGCCAAGAAGAGGGGGCTACAATGTTTGACCCTTGAACCAATGTCTTGTTACGCCGAGCCTCCCTGTTCGATCCGAGAAGTGGTTTGGATTGGAAAAGAACTCGATGCGTATCACCGGGAGAATCCCGAAACTACCGCTCGTTTTGGTTTCTGTGCCGATGTTTCTCATGGTTGGGCAAATCAGAATAAGGAGATCGTGGAGGATTCACTGGCCTATTTTGCGGCGACCTTTCCCTATCTCTGGGAATTCCACTTCAAGAATACCGATGCCATTTTCCACGAGACTTTCGGTTTCGAACCTGAAAACCTTTCCCGAGGGATTGTAAATGTGCGGGAAATTCGCCACCTCTTCGAGGAAAAGGGCGAGACCATCCCTCAGGAGAAACTGGTGGGTTACTTAGAACTTCCCGGACCGAAGTTAGGGCGCGATTATAGCGATATTCTCTTAGAGCGCATGCTTCGAGAATCATTGCGTCACTTGAAGAGCGAGTTTTTGCAAGAGAGAAGCGCTCTTTGGTAAAGAATTTTTCATTTGACAAGGTGAGTTTTCTGTTATGAGAAAGAGGAGAGTGAGAAAGAAAGACAGAAAATATGCCGGAAGAGTTTCGATATCACCCGGTTTTTCGTTTACCTTACCCATTCCTTTTTCGTTGTACATTCACTCTCCACACCTTGGAAAGCTCAAGAAAACTACTCCCTGAAACCCAAAACATCCGTAAGTTTCAGTGGCTACTAGAAGGATAGAGAGGGAGGGAGACCTCAGAAAGGGGGATCTTTTCCTCGGTAAAGAGAAGAATGCTCAGTCTCTCCAGGGGGAAGAAGGCTCTGTAGAATTGGATAAGAAGAGGTGTACCTTGTGAACCACTTGTGTTGATAGGAGATTATCGGTAAGAGGGGGTGATCGTGATTGGAACAGAGAGGAACAATCCATTCGTCATCGTTGTTTGTGAGTTGCCTTATGTGGCACAGACGTTGGGTTTTGCCTGTGCTCGTTGCTTGTAACATCACACTGCTTGGTTGGACAACATCCGACAAACAGATAGGGCCGGAGTCAGCCCCTGACTCTCAGGAATCTGCGTTCGTGTTCCTGATGAACTATGTAGAACCAGAAGACTTCGCAAAAATCGCCAGTTGGGGGATTAACGTCGTGCTGGTAGACTTAGAAGCCTCCGAGTCGGACTGGGTCAGGCACTACGAGTCTGCCATCAGGCATCATCTCCAATTAATTCCCCTAATCTGGGGTGATGACCAGGCACTATGGACATGGAATGAAAAAGCTGGGGAATGGGAGTTGAGCGTTGAGCGTTATCCGAACTCGATCGGGGCACAGTTCCTCAATTTTTTACGGAGCAACCCCCGTTACCTCAAACAGACCTACGCCCTTTACGGTTTCCATGAGCCATTGGCAGACCCCCAACAAACAGGTTGCGATCGCCTGAAGAAGTTCTATCGCCAAATCACTCGTGAAGAATTCCCTGAGGGTACCTTGCGAGTCTACAACGAGGATTTCTCGATGGGGTGGGATGGATCAGACCAGTGCTTGGACGAGATTACCCATTATGAATCGCATAATATCTATCCTTTCGCCAAAAACAAGGCGGAGATTTACCGCCCATTCAATCCGGAAAGCCAAGAGTATGACCCCCCGACTAACGACCTAAATGCTACCTTACGTGGTGAAATTGATACGCTCGACAAACGGCTCAGCAGATGGGCTAATGCCGATCTGCCTCCAACCGCTCGTCGTCCAAGAGTCGTCGTCATTTTACAGGCTTTCGCGGCAGAAGGTGAACGTGATCGATGGAACCTTTGGAATCGAATGCCGACTGCATCAGAAATTCAGCAGTTCGCTCAACATGTGCTTGAACAACGAGGCGACCAAATCGCGGGTTTCGCATGGTATCCCTATGAACCGGTGGCTGAGGAATATCGTCAAGTGTTGAAAACCAACCGCTATGACGAGCAAGGAGGCGATCGTTGGGAGGTTATTCGCAAGATATGCGCTGAATACTTTCTCAAACTACAAAGCCGATGAGTAACTTATTGATTTCAGCCTTCAAGAGAGGTAGGACAATCTCCCGACTACTGAACCTACTCGGGGAGCGCTTTTTCCCAATCTACATTGTCTGAGTCACTTCCTGAGGAGCATGAGAATACCGAGAGAATATCCCATCCTTGGCAATACCTCCTTTCACTTCTTCAAGTACTGTGAAAGAAATTTAGGTCTACTTACATTTGTAAAAAATTTTCCATTTGACAAGGAGGTTTTTGTTATGAAAGGAGAGAGTGAGAAACGAAGGTAAAGAATATGTTTGAGGGAAGCGAAAAAGATTCTGGGGCATCTCGTTCTTTCTCCACCTCGCTCACCCTTTTTTGGGAATATACATTCTTTTACCGGTCGTCCTCATTTTCATCGGATCCTTTGGCAAGAAATGGTTCAGGACTCTCCTCCCCCAGAGGATAACCCTCGAATGGTATCGGACTCTTTTTTCGGAGAAGATATACCTCCGTTCGCTCGAGATGAGTATTTTTGTGGGGATATTGACCGTGCTTGCTACCGCCTTTTTGGCCATTCCTACCATGTATGCGGTACACACCTCGGAAAGGAAATCCCTGCGGATTCTCTTCGACGCCATGGTGGTATTACCGATCGCCCTGTCCCCGATCGTTTTGGGCATCGGTTTAGTGCAAGTGGATAATTGGCCTTCTTTTTCCTTGGTGGGGACGTGGCAACTCCTCTTTTTGCCCACGTGATTTATAGCATTCCCTTCATGGTGAAGCCGGTGATGGCCAATCTCGAGATTCTCGATTGGAAGACCCTCGAGGAGGCGGCAGAGAGTTTGGGTGCCTCCGATGGTATATCATTCGCCGAATTATCCTCCCCAATTTGCGCTTAGGAGTGCTCTCGGGGCCATTATGACCCTTGCCTTCTCCTTCGGAGAATTCCAGTTGGCGTTGATTCTCACGAGTTCTGAGAGTCAAAACTATCCGGTTACCCTCTACCAAGCTTTCTACGTGAGCACCGGCTTTGCCTGTGCGGCGGTGACGGTGTTAGTGTTGGTTGCTGGGGTGACGCTATGGGTATTCAATCGCTTCTCCTCAGTGCGGGTGATTCAATGAAAGCGGTGAGTGTGACCCTCTCTGGAATTCAAAAGAGCTTTGCCCATACCCAGGTTTTAGGGGATATCCACCTAGAACTTCCTGCGGGGCAATTCCTCTCTATCGTTGGTCCCAGTGGTTCCGGAAAGACCACCCTGCTTCGGATCATTGCCGGATTCATTCCTCCCGACCAAGGCAAGGTCTCCATCGATGGGAGGGATGTCACCCACCTTCCTTCTCGTCTCCGCCATATCGGGATGGTTTTTCAACACTACGCTCTTTTTCCCAATCTCAACGTTTGTGAGAATGTGGCCTTTGGTCTGCGGGCGCAGAACATGGGGGCACAAGAGGTGGATCGGCGGATAAAGGATGTGTTAGCTTTAGTGCACTTAGAGGAGAAAATGCACCGTATACCCCAAGAGCTCTCCGGTGGAGAGAAGCGACGAGTTGCCCTGGCGCGGGCCTTGGCCATTGAGCCGAGGCTTTTACTCCTCGATGAGCTCTGAGTGCCTTAGATGCCAAGGTGCACTTAGAGTTACGCTATGAGCTCAAGCGTATTCAGAAGGAAATGGGGATTACCACCATTTACGTCACCCATGACCAAGAGGAAGCTCTGTCGATTTCCGATTTCGTCGCCATGCTCTATCGGGGTCGTATAGAACAAATGGGTGCACCGGAAGAAATTTACTCTCAGCCACGGAGTCGTTTTGTCGCTGAATTCATCGGAATTTCTACCCTCTTAGAGACGGAAGTGTTATCCTCCCCGGAGGGGAAGTTGCGTTGGAAGGACCAGATGCTGCGGGGTTTGCCTCTTCACCGCCAGGTTTCTCAAGTTTTGGTCATGATTCGACCTGAACATCTCACCGCCCCTCGAAGAGAACATTTCTCGGCTACTGACTTCTCTTCCGAGAACGTCCTTGAAGGGGAGGTTTTGGGACAGGTATTCTTGGGGTCCTTAGTGCGAATTGCCGTAGAGGCGCAGGGAGTAAGATTTCTCGTAGACATGCAAAACCGCGAAGAGAATCGTTTCCGTTTGGGGAAAAAGTGGTGTTGACCTTTCTTCCCGAAGTCATTCATTACCTTTTGTAGAGAGAGGGGAGACTGTGGCTTACGCCTCACATGACGGAAAAGGAAAAACCAATCTCGAGCTTCAGCGGGGAAGTTACGTCCTCTGGATTTATACTCGTGGGGAGGAATGCCATCCCACCCTCGAAACTCTGATAAGAGACGGTATAAGAAGGAAAGAGCATGTTATCCTCGTCGGCGAAGAGGATACCATAAAAGGGTGTGTTTTTTTCCTCTCGGATGGATCCTTTGGGGAAAATGTTTCTCTCTTTACCGTGGCCGGTCATGAACCGTTTTCGATCCATGAGCTCCTTCGTTTCATCGAAGAAAAAGGTAGCCTCTTCCGCATTATCAGCTTCTTCGGTATTCTCCACCGAACCCGGAGAGGAAGAAGATATGTGACTATGCTTCCTCCATAGAATTTCTCTGTGAGAAAAACCACATCTTCATCTGTACCCTCGAGAGGGAGAAGGTGCTGGTGGAGGAAATTTTAAATGTAATCCAGCTTCACCAGTTTTTCATTCTCCGGGGGAGAGTATTGCAAAATTATCTCTATGTGTCTCCGCGAGAACTCTCCCGTGGGAATATCGATTCCGTCCTCGCCGCCGTCGAAAGGAGGTCAAGTCCAATTTTCTGTGTAAAATCCCTCTGGTAGCTTTTGAGGCTTATTGGGACTTTATTAGGCTACCTCTTT
>CAKZPS010000060.1 GCA_937139415.1 uncultured bacterium | reverse complement strand
GACATTTGAATACCGTTTTCTCCTTTGCTTATTTTAAGCACATCGAATGGGTTTGTAGCGTACCTATGAGGGATTGAAACGCAAAGTAGTTCTGTGGGTAAATTGCGACACTAAAAATATGTATTTCCGCGATGTTTCAAAAGAAGGAATTGTATTGGTGTAATAAAGGAGGAAGCTTGCTTATAGAACCCTTTGGGGTCTCGTTTTGTAAAGTTGTGGGTGTTCATAGGGTAGTACCTTACCCCCGAAAGGTGAAGCTTTCGGGGGTTTTTGTTGGTTATATGAGCTAACAGCGCGTTGCGAGACGGAGCGCTCCGCGCTCAATCAAATCATAGGTTGCTTCTAATACTGCTGCTTCAGGGGTGTAGCGAGGGACAAAGCGGAGAAGTTCTTTAGCTTTTTCCATAGAAACAGCGCATCCTTGACGCACATGCATGGCTGCTTCCTCAGGGTAACCATATCTTTGGGTGTATTCTTCTAAGGACATATTCGTGAAGCGGAAGGTACGTCCGAAATGGTGGGCTAAGAACTCTCCCAAGCCAAAGAAAGTCATCGCGTAAGGCGCGCCACAGTTAAAAGCCTCACCGATACTATGAGTTGGTTTTTCCAAAGCCTGGAAGAAAAGTTCTGCAACATCAGAAGGGTGAACGTGATGGAGGGTACTGAATCCCCCGTCGAGGAGGATGATTTCCTCTCCGTTGAGAATCTGTTGGACGGGTTTCGGGTCGTGGTCTCCGAAGGGGGTCACAAAAGTTTTCCCTGGCCCGGTGATGTGGGTAGGGCGGATGATGGTGGATCGGACCACTCCCCTTTGGGTGGCATCGAAGAGAACATCCTCAATAGCTACCTTTTTGCGGGCGTAGTCGTTTTCCGGAAAGCGAGGGGCATCTTCATAGGTGGGAATGGTGCGAGTTTTTCCGTACACCCAAGCGGTGGTGCACATGAGGAGATGGGTTTCCGAGTGAGCGAGTGCCTCTACGAGGTAACGGGCGCTTTTCTCTTCGAAGGCCACGATGTCGATGAGGGCATAGAGTTTGAGAGAGCGGATTCGTTCTCCCAAAGCTCCTTGCTCTTCTTCTTTCTCTCGATCACCGGTTATAATTTCTACTCTTCGCCATAGGGGATGTTGAGGATAGGGCTTGGTGTTTCCCCGAGTATAAACGAGTACATGGTACCCTGCGGCAACCAAACGAGGGACGAGGTAACTCCCGATATGTCCACTTCCTCCAATGACAAGAACCCGTTTCTCCACTCTTTCGAAGCCCCCTTCATAAGATGGTTTGGAGATATTGCTCTAAGGTGGTGAGGGTCAAAGGTTCAGTGGCGGAACGCACGATATTCCCTTCTCTATTAAAGAAGAAATTATGGGGAACGCCGGTAACACCGTACATTCTGTATACCCTGGTTTCGTCGGTGTCCATGGCTACCGGAAAGGTAATTCCGTTATTTTCCACAAATTCTCGCAACTCTTCCTCACCATTCGAGGAGATATATCCGACCCCGATGACTACAAAATTATGACTCTCCTTGTACCTTTGGTAAACGGTTTCAAGAAGGGGTGCTTCTTTCTTACAGTTAGAACACGTGGGAGTAAAAAATACGAGTAGAACCGGTTTTCCTAAAAAGTCGCTCAGGCGTAAGATTCCACCCCCCAAGAGGGGAAGAGTAAAATCCTTTTTTGCCATATCCGATTGAGTATCTGGTGGAGAGGGAATGCATCCAGTGAAGAGAGCGAATAGCATCGTACCTACGAGAAACAAGCCCAAAATGCGCATGAGTGCTCCTCCTTTTGCGAGGTAACCCTCGTTTCTATTCTCTTTTTGGTACGCTCAAAAGAGGATAAAGTTGCAGAATCACTTCCCCTTGAGCGCTCGCTCTAAAATTCGCGCCAAGGCTTCTTTTTGGACTCTCTGGAAGGCGATACGGATCTTTTCCTCGGCTTCTTGATTCTCTAAGCGGAAACCGAGCTCGAGAGCCAAAGTTTGCAAATATTCTACCGCCTTTTTGAGTTTCTCGGTACCCTCACTCCCCGGAAATGCATCTTCGGCAAAACGTACCGCATCTTCGGCTAAATGGAGGAGTTTCTCATAGCGTTTCCCCTTGAGGAAGGGGAGGGAAAATCGAGAGACAAGGAAGGAGAGAAAAATGGGGAAAAAGAGGAGGAATAGATCTTTGGCAAGGTCCATCATGACACCTCCTTGAATCGCTCATAGAAAAACCGCACGTTCTTTTCCCAGTGGTAGTTTAATCCCCGGGGATCGTTCTCTGCTCCCGGAGGAGCATAACGCTTCCACAGGAAGGTGATGAAGTCTCTTTCTTTGCTCTCTCTGAAACGCTCAAAATTTTTCTTGATGGTGGCACAGGCCCACTCGGTTTGCGTGGCGAGATCAGTATCCTTCACCGCCACCACCCCAAACTCAAAGCCTTTCCTCCCCCGCTCAGCACAGCGGATGGCTAAAAGGAGAGCGAAGGGATTTACCGGATAGAGAGAAGGATCGTCTCCGAAGAAGCGTTGGGCAGTGGAGAGAATGACAGGAAGTTCATCGGGAAAAGGAAAGGCGGCGAGGGCTTCCTGGTTGAGACCGAGAGAGGGAAGCCCGTCTTCCTCCCGGAGGAGGGCAAGGAGCCTCTTTAAGAGAAAGCGTAAAAATTCTTTTCCTGTACTCATGAGAGTTTCAAGCGAGCCACAAGGAGCGCCAAAAGAAGCGAGGGGAGGAGGAAAGAGAGGATACTCCCCCACACTCTGAGGCTGGCCACGTCTCTTTCCATTCCGGTGAGGCGTTCTTCGAGTTTCTCGAGACGTCGATCGATTTTATTGAGTTCTCGCGAGAGGAGGGAGAGGGAAAACCCCTCTCCCGATGCGTTTTTCATTGCTCTTATCCGATTTACTCTAAGGTGATAGGAGTGGTGTTCGATTCCACGATTTGGGCATTGATTTTTTCCACGAAATCACCTCCGGAAGCGGTAAAGATGTTCTTCGCTAAGATAGTGTTCATGAGGGTATTGATTTCCTGAGGAGTTAAACCGTTCTTAGGGTAACGAAGACGCAGAGAAACATTCTGCCCTTCCTCATTCTTAAAGGTCAAAACTAAGGTCTTCATAGGTCACCTCCTTAGGAGCTCAAATCCTTATTTTCCTCGAGCACAAACTGCACCACTGGGTACTGACAAGCTGCGCCCAAGAGCACCGCTACGTCGTATACAGCTTGGTGTCCGGCATTGGGCTTGATTCCTCCGAAAGAGAGGTTGCGGACCACGGGTCTTCCGGTTTCCGGATTGGTGCCTACCTGAACCCGCATCCGCAAGCGATTGGGAAGCTCACTCACTACTACCGGTGGCATAGAAACACCTCCTTAAAAGAGAGATTTTCCTACATCTATTTAAAGAAAATGGTGACACCGGGGTCATGGCGTTAGAGGTATATGGTGTCATCGTCTTGGAAAGGGCTGTCTTCCCTGGGGGGAAGCATTTATCTCCCTATGAGGAGGTTGTAATTTTGAGAGGGATACCCCCTCAAGGAATTGAGGGGGATAGAAGTTATTCTTCGATGGTGATGATGGATAACTTTGGATCATGTACTCGTCGCTTAAACATAACGAAGCGACCGGTCAAGGAGAGTTCATCCTTTCTTCCATCGTACACTATTTTGGTAAGAGAGAGGAAGGGTTTGAGTATTTTTTTATGAACCTCATCCACTCTTGAGAGAGTTTACTTTTGGTGGTCTCACGGTGCGACTCCCGTCACCGCGAGGTGCGTATTTTCGCGCCGTGGCGGTCTCAAGTAGTTACGAGGAGCCTCGATTTTTGAGGTCCTGTGGCGACCTCGCACTTCAAATGCGGGATTCCCACGGGAAACGAAAAAACGACCCTCGGAATGACCTCTTTTTGCACTGCGAGGGATTCCGAAGGAACCCCGTGGCGGTCTAAATTGTCACTGCGAGGCACGTATCCTGTGCCGTGGCAGTCTCAGGAGGTTCTTTTACTCAGCGAGACTACGAGATTCACAATGTCCCCTTTTGGTCGGCATACGGGAATTATTCTCTGTGTGGAAGATAACCGGTGAATCACGCCTTTGTAAGTGATCGCTTAAAAAGTACATGTTTAGAGTGGCAGAGTCTTCTCTGGAAAGAAAAAGAGAGGTAAGATGGGGAAGATTTTTTGGCAAAGAAAGAGATCGAGAGGGAGAATCTCGAAAACTTCATGGCAAGGAACGGGGATATAAGTTTGCAGGGAAATCACAGGAGATAGGAGGAAAACAATCATGAGAAAGGCGATTTGGATGGTAATGTTCTTTTTGAGTTATACAGTTTCGGGCTCTTTTTCGGTCTCTACCGAGGAGAAAACCTCATTCACTTTAGCCGGTTTGGGCAGCGCGGGCACCCAACTTCGCCACGGAAATACTCTCTGCCGTGACGTAACCAACACGTTCATTGCTCCGGACGAGCATTTCTTGCTTAGGACTCGACAAACAGCTTCTCGTACCGTTGGGGATATTCGGTCGGCAGGAGCGATAATCTCTCAAAAATTAGTATCCACTCTGATCGGAAAAGTTGCCGAGGCTTCTCCGGGAGGAGAATTTGCCTCTTTTCAAGGGCGGGTTGTTCGGGTAGACGAGGATACCATCTCCTTCATGGTCATCAAAGGTTCAAATGTGTACGTCGGTGATAGAGTCCGGGCCTTTCGCTTGAAGGATGCTATGGAGGAATTGACCGTAGTTGCCGAAGCCTGTGTTTATGAGGTGAGAGAACATCTTACCGAAGCGATAATTCTGCAAAGAAGAGACGAAGTTATCCCGGGAGACCTCATCGAGAGCATTGAAGGAGAGGGAGATTCTCAGTTCTTGAGTGAAGCTCCGCTTGAAATAGGAGAATCCTGGGAAGAGGGAGAAAGGAGTTCTTTTGGGGTGGTCTCAGAAGAAACTCCCCAAGACCAAGAAGAGTTGACTTCTTCCACGATCGGTACCCCTGAGACCTGGGAGAAGGAAGTAATCCCCGGTGTGGTAATCGCGATTGCCCGCGGAGAACCGGAGCCGACTCTTCCACCGGGAGAAGAAGGAGAGGAGGGAGTGTTTGAAGGGAAAAGAGTTCGATACCATCGTGAATTCTATGCTCAGGGGGAACCGAAGCTCGAATACACCGCGTATGGTAATGAAAGGGGAGATTTAGTACAGCACGGGGTTTTTGTCAAGTGGTGGCCAAACGGTAAAATCATGATCGAGGGAACCTACCGAGATGGGAAAAAAGATGGTTTATGGAGAGAGTTTTTGATGAACGGTATTCCCAAAACCGAAGGGAGGTACCAAAATGGTTTGAAAGAAGGTCTCTGGACTACTTTTTATCCCAGTGGGAAAAAGCATTTCGAAGGAATGTATCACCATGACCGAAAAGAAGGAGAATGGATCGAGTACGGAGGAGATGGAAGTATTTTCGCCATCTCCATCTATCGAGGTGGGGAAAAAGTTGGGGAGAGAAAACCATAGATTCAGAGAAACCTTCTTCCCTCCAGGTGGGGAATACGGACACCTTGAGGCACCGTTAAGGTTCATAGGTGTCATCTTTTTTCAAGTGACGCCCATGGAACAAGGAAAAGTTGTGGTATAATACCATAAAGTATGGAAGTGAGGGGAGACGTAGGTGGATTGCCCAGAATCAAGGTGTTTTTATATCGAGCATTCACCTTACGGCGTTTGCTGTCATCAAGTTGTGGCTGATTCCTCTCAGGGCTTGATGGACTACGTTTTTCTCTCGGCAAACGGTGCTTTTGAAACCATAACCGGTTTGCCGCGAGAAGAAATCATCGGGAAAAAACTCAGCGAAGTCATTTCTTCGTCTCCTTCTCTTTCCTTTGATTGGATGGACCTTTACCGTCAGGCGGCGAAGAGTAAAAACCCGGTTTCCTTAGAGTATTTCATCCCTTCCTCCTCCAGGGTGTACGAGGTGACTGCCTATGAAGAAGTTCCTGGTCGCTTTGTGACCGTATTCCATGATATTACCAAGTACAAGGAGCGAGAAGAGAAACTCCTCTTTGAGTGTTCTGAGCTTTTCGCTCTCTTTGACAGTATTCACGAAATCATTTACGTCTCTGATCCCCACACCTATGAAATCGTATACGTCAATCGTTGGACAGAGGAACAATTTGGGAAAAAGGTAGTGGGTGGTATCTGCTATCGCGAATTCCAGAACCGTGAAGCACCGTGTCCTTTCTGCACCAATTCCATCATCCTCCACAATAACTATGCCCCGTATCGATGGGAATATTACAATCCCGTTTTAGAGAGGTACTACCTCATTACCGATCGCCTCATCCCATGGCCAGATGGCCGTAACCTCCGTTTTGAATTGGCAATTGATATCACCGAGCAAAAAAAGCTCGAACAGGATTTAGCAAAGAGTGAAGCGCGTTGGCGTGCAACCCTTCGCTCTATTGGAGATATCATTGTCACCACCGATCGAGAAGGTAGCATGACTTACCTCAATCCGGCGGGAGAGGCATTCACCGGTTTTTCTCTCGAGAAATTAGCCGGAAAGAGTTTCGCCGAGGTTTTTTCTTCCGTCTTTGCCTTGTCGAGTGAAGATTTCATCCTCTTTTTCCGCGAGGCATTGGGAAAGAGATGCGTTATTCGTAAAGCCGAGGTACTCAAAAAAATCGAGGAAGAGCGTTATTTTGCCCTGGGGGGTGCCCCGTTCTGTGACTCGCGGGGGGAAATCCAAGGAGCGGTCTTCGTTTTTCACGAGATTACCGCTATCCGAAAGCTCGAACAGGAATTGGAGAAAAGAGAGAATCTTTACCGAACTATCCTCTCTTCGGTACAGGATATTCTCTTCACTCTCGACATCGAGGAGCGCTATACCGGTATCTATGGCCAATGGATCGAGAGATACCATCTTACGCCGGAGCACCTCTTGGGGAAGAGTGTTTACGATATTTTTGACCGGGAATCCGCTCGAGTGCACCATGAGGCAAATCAGAGAGCCCTCCGTGGTGAATACGTAGTTTACGACTGGTCGGTGGTTTGGGAAGGAGAAGATCGCCATTTTCGGACTTCTCTTTCGCCGATAAAGGAGGGAAATGAAATAAAGGGTATCGTGGGTATCGGTCGGGATATAACCGAGTTAGAGAGGACGCAGAGGTTGAATCAGCGACTATTGGATAGCGTTCCTTATCCGGTATGCTTGGTCAATCGGGATCGGCGAATTCTTGCCCAGAATAAGGCTACCGAACGAATTGCCAAGTCGAAAGTAGGGGATATCTGTTGGTTTAAATTTCATGGTGTGGACATTCTCCCTGAGCCCTGGAGGGAAGAATTCGAGCAAACCGGGGTACTGCCCCCGGAAGCACGATGTTCTTTCTGTCGTGCCGATGAGGTCTTGGAGAAACAAGAGTCCATCGTAGAAGAGGTGAAACTGAAAGACCAGGTTTGGGAAACAGGTTGGGTTCCCTTGGGGAGCGATACCTACCTTCATTACGTCATTGATATCACCAAATACAAAGAAATGGAAAAGCAGCTGCGCGAAGAGCGGGATCGGACACAAAAGTATCTCGACCTTGCTGCAATTATTTTCCTCATTCTCAACCCCCAAGGAGAGGTTGCCTTTATTAACCGTAGGGGAAGCGAGCTTTTGGGTTACCCCCCTGAAGAGATTGTCGGTAAGAATTGGTTCCGCCATTTTCTCCCCCCAGAAGAAAGCGCTCGCTTAGAAGGCGTTTTTCGCCACCTTATCAAGGGAGAAGTTGAACCGGTAGAATATTTGGAAAACGAGATCCTCGCTCGAGATGGTACCCGACGACTCATTGCCTGGCACAATACCATCCTCTGTGACGAAGCAGGGAAAATCGTTGCTGCCCTGAGTGCCGGCGAAGATATTACCGAAAAGCGGCAAAAAGAAAAAGAGCTTTTCTACATGAGCTCTCATGATAACCTGACTGGTCTTTACAATCGCTATTTCCTCGAAAAAGAGATCGAACGTTTCGACGCCGCTCGGATATTCCCGATAGGAGCCGTGGTCGTTGATGTTAACGGATTGAAGTTGGTTAACGACAGTTACGGGCACGAAAGGGGGGATGAACTTTTAAAGATTACTGCAGAGCTCCTGCAAGATGTTTTTCAAGAGCCAAACGTGCTTGCTCGTTTTGGAGGGGATGAATTTGTCGTTCTCTCTCCGCATGTTTCCTTAGAGGATTTACAGAGAATATCCCGGGGAATCAAGGAAAGAACAAGAGGTGTCTCTCTCGAGGGTATTCCTCTTTCCCTTTCCATCGGTGTGGGGGCGAAAGGAAGCGAAGACGAACCGCTCAGAGAGGTGATTAGACGGGCAGAGGAGGAAACGGACCGAGAAAAACTTGCCGAAAGTAGGAGTATTCGTAGTGCCGTCATTCACGCCCTCCTCAAGGCTTTGGAAGCCAAGAGTTATGAAACGGAAATACACGCCCTCCGGATGGAGCAATTGGGTCTTTCGATCGCCGAAAAGCTTAGCCTTCCTTCGGGTGAGATCAGTCGTTTGAAGCTGGCGGTTATGCTCCATGACATTGGCAAGATAACCATTCCTGAGGAAGTTTTGAAGAAACCTAACCCTCTCACGCAAGAAGAATGGGCAATCGTGAAGAGGCACCCCGAAAGCGGTTACCGTATTGTCCTCTCCATCCAAGAGTTTGCCCACGTGGCCGAAGAAGTGTACGCTCACCACGAGTGGTGGAATGGGAGTGGTTATCCGCGTGGTCTTCGCGGGGAAGAAATCCCTCTCCTTGCCCGGATTATCGCTCTTCTCGATGCCTATGAAGTAATGTGCTATGGCCGGCCTTATAAGCGGCCGATGTCTCATGAAGAAATCGTTGCCGAATTCAAGCGGTGTGCGGGAATACAATTTGATCCCCACCTTGTGGAAATCTTTCTCACCATTCTCAACAACCAAACCGGTGACTCTTCCTGTCTATAATTTCTTTTATTTTTTCGATAGCTTCGTTTCTCTCCTCTTCAAACGCGTTCCCTGCAAAGCCAAACCCCTCCAAGATAAGTCAAAGTCAAATGCGCGGAGGTGCAAGGGGGGGTCGACAGAAAAACGAGGGAGGAAACTAAGAAAAAGTGGTCCCCTTTGGCTTCTTTCAAGGGCTAAAGATTATTTATAGCCTCTTATCCTTATCTTGAGAGGATTACAGAGCATTTTTCTTCTTCTTTTTGAGAATAATTATCGCTCTTTTCTGTCGACCTCCGATAACCCCAAAACCCCGGGGGATCGACAGAAAAATAAAAATGATCTCTCCCCCTCTTGACAAGGAGCTTTGCCTGTGTTTCTATACTCTTAAGAGTGCACTTTGACATTTGAATACCGTTTTCTCCTTTGCTTATTTTAAGCACATCGAATGGGTTTGTAGCGTACCTATGAGGGATTGAAACACTTTGACCATTTCCTCTCCTACCTCAAACAGAAGAGTTTGTAGCATACCTATGAGGGATTGAAGGCGGATGTAACGGAATTGGAAAAGAGCGTGTGGTATCAAAGAAAAGTCGGAAGAATCTTCTTTTTGCCTTTATGACCTTTTTGCGGCGAAAGAATCGAAAAAAGAGGGAAATTCCTTTTCATGGTATCATAGGAGAAAACGGTGTACACAACAAGAGGTAGGGAATGAGAATCTACCAGGTGTATCGTTTTACTTCCAAGGATGAGAGATGTATCGAACAGGTTGTCAATCGTGATGAAGTGCAAATAAACCATATCGTTTTGCCCCCTCAAGAAAAGCTTCCGGAACATTATAGTAATTCCAACGTGTATTTGGTCGTTGTGCGTGGGGTGCTTTATCTCACTCTTGAGGGAGAAGAGCGTCGCTTTTCGGCGGGAAGTATTGTGGCGGTTCCTTATCGTACCAGGATGGATGTGCGCAATGAGCACTCCGAGGTCTTAGAGTTTTTGTTGTCAAAGCGCCTCATCCGGAAAGGTACGACAAAATGTAAATTCACCACTCTGCGGAGAGGGGGCGATATTCTTCCTCTCCCAAGAGGTGTTTCTCTAATTTGTAACACTCAAGGAGTATGAGTCGCCGATAAGAAACCTTATGGCCAATTGATTTGTATTGGATGGTGGTCTTGCATTTTTCTTCCCATTGTTCGAGAAAGATTTTTTTTCCTGGTTCCTTGAGATAAAGCCCACCCAACCTTTCTTCAAAGTGTTTTGCAGTTAAAGAACGTTTGTTGATCAGAGAGAGGACAACGCGGTCGACGAGAATAGGTTTGAAAATTTCGGCAATGTCCAAATTGAGAGAAAAACGTCTGAAATTAGTAGCATGCAAAAAGCCAATGCGAGGATCAAGGTGCGTTTTGTATATCTCACTCAGGACACAAGCATAGAGGAGAGAATCGCCGAAATTCAAAAGGGCGTTTAATTCATTGTGGGAGGTCGGCGAGTACGCTTGTCAATGACTAAGCCACTCGAAGCAAAAATGGTATCGAGAGCTTGATAATAGACTTCTCGTATGTTTCCTTCGAGGGCCATTAGCTCTTCGACGGTCTTTTGCTTGTCAATAGACTGAGAGAGTGTAGAGATGGTCTCGAGATAAGAAGAGAGATTTATCCCCCGTCGGCAGTAATATTGGAGGGTTTTCGTCATGTTGTCTTGTGCTCCAGAGATAAACTGTCGTGCTATAAGGAGACGGGCTTCAATATTAAGGTAATGCTCTGCCTGCTTGAGGGTAAGATAGCCACTGTTATAGTATTCTCGGGGGTAGTAACTACCTACGTAGTATTCGTAGTGGTTGTAAAAGTGGAGAATAATTTGGTGTTGAGAGAGGAATTCGAGTAATTCCTTGTTGAGATTAATTTCTCCAAAACAGTGGATTTCCTTTATTTGTTCAACGGGGAGATATTTACGAATACCCTCTTTATTCGTGAAACAGAGCGTGTTTTCTTTTCGTTTCAGTTCTCCATGGGCAAAAATGTAAATGCTCTCTTTCATGCGAAACATAGCTCCTCATAGGCGCAAGATTTGCAGTAAGAGATGCGTGTTTTTGGTGGAGGGGTGTCTTCGTGAATGATTTGTTTGATGTGAGTAATGGCACGGTGGAGTTCCCTTTCCATGTTTTCGTTGAGTTCCAGTTGGATTTTCTTCTTTTCCTCGGGAAACAAAACTTCTCCTCGGACGTTGATACCTTTCTCCTTAAGCGTAAGGAGATAAAAGTACAATTGCATAATACCGGTTCGTTTGGAACGACTTGATTTTTTAATCTCTCCGACGACTAAAGCCCCTTTTTCTTCTTTGATGAGGTCGATTTGGTGAGGGCTTGATATCTCCTAAAAGGATTTCTTTTTCTTCCCCTTCGTAGGAATATTTTCCCCACAAGGCGACCCAGTTCCAAAAAGTCGTGCTCTTCATCAGGGATAATTGCGTGTGCCATATACCAAAGTTCTCGGTGGCAAGCGTAGTAACTCGCGATGAGGGTGCCGTTCACTCTTTCCATAGCTTTCCTACAGGAAAAAGGCGTGGTAGTTTTCGCTGTGACGAAAACCCATCTCTGGGTCGTAAAACTCAGGCACTCTTTGATAAGGGACATAACCCAGTTCTTCTTTAAAGAAGATTTCAAGGAGCGTTGGGCCTTGACCGGTGAGGCGTACGTTTACCACATATTGAGTGAATCGGCTCCTTATAGTTAAGAATTTTCTCTTTTTCTCCCAGGGTTTTTGGGTTTCATCTTCATTGATACGGATAAATTCCTGCCAAACCTGTCGTGCTTCTTCGTCTTTTTCGATGAATACCGGGTAAATGATGCCCTGTTGCTTAATGAGTTCAAAATCACTCACTGATTTTTCATCTTTGGCATAGAAGCGTAGGTGGAGGAGAGCTTGATAGAGGTCCTCTGATTCATCAAATGATTTCACCATCTTCAGTGTGGTGAAGTACTTTTCTACCAACTCCAAAATTTCACCCTCCGTGATTGATGAAAGATTTTCGAGGAGGTTTCGCGAGGCAAGTGGCAGAGTTTTAAGGTATACAAGGGGTGCGTACTCCCTCTCCTTTTCATTCCATAGAGATACCACCCATACCTCTCCGGCATTTTTTCCGCGCTTAAAATTGCGGTTACAACGCCCAGCTACTTGGATGATAGAGTCGAGCGGTCCGAGATCCCGGATGGCAACATCAAAATCTAAATCCACACCGGCTTCAACAACTTGGGTTGAGAGAAGGATTGGCTTTTCTCCCTTTTCAAGCAGTTCTTTCACTTTTCTGATTCGTTCCAGTTTGTCGCGGGGAATAAGATTACCCGAAAGATAAAAGAGGTTCGGTAGATTTCGCTTTTTGAGTTTTTCATAGACCTCGACAGAAGAACGAATGGTGTTGAGCACCATGAGATAGGACCGAGAAGATTGGTAAATACCCTGAAACCATTCTACGAATTCGTCAAGGTACCATGATTTTTCGAGCCGAGGATAAATGGTCACTCGGCTCAAAGCATGGAAATAATGTGGTGCTCGGTCTAAGAGTTCTACGGCTTCTCCCTCGTGAAAAATTAATGGTTTGGTAGCAGTCATGAGAATGAGGGTACATCCTAAATATTTGGTGAGGAGCACGAAGACCGAACGCACCAATGGCCAATACTCAGCAGGGATATTTTGTACTTCATCAAGCAGAATGATGCTCCGAGCTAAATGATGGTACTTGCGTAAAAAGCTATTTTTACATCCGATAACCGAATGGAGAAGTTGAATGAAGGTGGTTACGATCACTTCTGCTTCCCACGATTCGATGAGTGAAAGCGCTACATCGAATTCTTTTTCTTCTCCTCCCTCTCGGTAGTGAATGTCGGTGAGATGATGATGAGCAAGAAGGTAGGAGGAAATATTCTCATGGAAGTCAGGGAGGAGAGAAAGAACCTGTTCAAAGAATGCAGGGTTTTGGTCGATAATGGTGATAAAAGGGAGGGCGTAGATAATGCGAGGGAGGTAACCGAATTCTTTTTCCATGCGTTCTCGTAAAATCAGTGCCAGGGAGAAACTGGTTAGAGTTTTCCCCGAACCGGTAGGAGCGGTGAGAGTGAGGATACGTGTTTTTTGAAGATCCAGAGTTTTTGCTTTTTCCATTACTTCCCGAAAAATAGTTTCGCGGAGAAGGTTGATGCCTTCTCGTGGCTGGTCTTGAAAGTTTTGGGCTTTATACTCCTCCACAAGAGAAGAAGTAATATGTTTGCGGGCTATATCGGGAACCTTCCCTGCTTCCTTTTTATCAGCATCAATGAGTGCAGAAAAAAACTCAGCACCAAAATGACAGCTTGGGCTTTTTCCTCTTGGTCCAGTTTGTTTTTAAACTGATAGTTTTGGCGTGTAAGGTCTTGTTTGATTTTCACAAGTTGGGTAGTGAGTGTTTCGATCGGAAGAAGTCCTAAGGAGGGCAGTTCTTGATTGATTTTGCTTGCATTTTCAGTAAGATCGGCGATTTGCTTTGCAAGGATTGCTTGGTGGGATTCGTCTTCTAAACAGATTATGGTGTATTCCAAAGAACGGAGATCGGAGTGATGGTGAAAAACGACGAAAAATCCGAGGAGAGGGAGGATGGGTTTTATTTTTGTGTCAATCGAGAAACGGATAGAGTTGGTCTGTAAAACCAGCGCGGTGTAGAGGGCGGAAAGGAAAGCATGATTACTGAGAGCTCCCCAATGCCGTTCTCCCCGGAGATGGTCTTGGAAATAGGTGGTATACTTTCCAAAATCGTGGGTGAGTCCGATAAAATAAGCAACTTGGGAGAGAGACTCGTCATGATCAAAAAAGAAGTATTTCTGTGTTCTCTCCGCCACCTCAAGGAGGTGTGTCGGGAGGAGGGTGGATTCCTCCTCCTTGATCACCCCGTTTTCTTTTTTGATGTGCGAGTAATACACCATGTTTCTATTCCTCTAAAAATACTATCGTTTCCTCGAGCTCACCTTGAGAGATGGAGTGAACTTGAGCTTGACCTTTTACGTGGATTTCTCCTTGTTTTATTTCTCCCACGAACTCCCGAGGAGCGGAACAGAGTCTACGATTTTCATCAAAGGCCAGAGGCAGAAGCTCTTTCACGTACATGGCACCCTGATAGGGAGTAATAGAGCACCCTTGTTCTCTGAGCCAAGAAATGTTCACCACGGAGTTCAATACCCATTCCCCACGGACGGTTTTTTCTTGCGTTGTTCCACACCATATTGGTCGTAAGGAAGTAGGGAATTCACTTAAACCCAGATAAGGAGGAAAGTGAATTTTGTGCTCCATGATAATTTCGGAGAGGCGTCGAAAAAATTCTTGGTCTTGGTGGGCAAGGAAAACCCGATAGACAATGAGGTCACGGTATTCACTGGGAAGCACAATTTCTAAGGGTACCTGCGTGTGTTGTCCTTTACTCAGGTTGAGTTGCTTGGGGTTTTCGGCCCATACGTAGTTTACAGTGTAGATTTTTTTTCGTAGAGGTGATTTGACGCTCAGGGCAAAACGGGCTTTTTCTTCGCTGAAGATGGGGTAATAGGAATCACGATGCATTCCCATCATTCCGGCCACCATTCCCGCAAGAGTAGTGCGTGAGGGGAAGAAAGAGGAAAGAGAAGAAGAATTGGTATAGTACTGCCGGAAATGAGCCATCTTCCCGATGAGGTCAAAGACGATTACCTGCATGGTGGTCACCGCTTTTGGGCAAGAAGGTTACACAGTGAGGAAAGAGGGTAGAAAGTTGCTCATCCAATGGTTCACCTTTCACTCGGAGCTCGGGGTCGACATAGACCAAGAGTTTTTGAATTTTCTCTTCATATTTTTTAAGAAATTCAAAAAGAGGGGTAAGATCAACGGTAAAATCTTTGATATCTCGGAGCCCTGTTTCTCTATCCAGAACAATTTTCCCGCGCAAATCTCCCAAGAAGGTGTAAAGGTCCTTGTACTCAATCCGTAAGAAGAGGCGTGGTTTCTGTCCGATCTTGCTCCGGGTGGAAGCCATGAGCGGAATAGCATTGAGCAGAGCGTCGTCGAGTAAATCTACGTCCTCTTTGGTGAGTTGAGTGTATTGTGCTCGGTAACCACTGATGATGCCATAAAAGGCAAGGAGCGAATAGTAGAGTCGCCAGTCTTTACCAAAAGTACCATATTCACCCTTCCCCTCTTCGGTTCGTCCTGCGAAGAGAGAAGTGATGGAGTTAGAACGAACCAATTCTCCTTTGTTGAGGGAATATCCCCAAGAGAATTGTACCGGACCGGTAAAAGTAGAAGTCGCTCCGCGGCTTCCCTCTTGTGCTTTAATGGGCATGGTGGCACCAAATAATCGCACATCGATGAGTTCTTTAAGAATTTGATCGGTGTCCTCCTTGGAAAGAGCAGTCAATTTTTCCTTCTTGAGCACCCTTTTTAATCGTTCGGTGGCATCGACAGTTTCGCCGTCGACTTTGCTGACGAAAATTCCGTATCCTCTGCTTTGAAGGTAGTCGCGGATGTACCGCTTGAGGCGCACGTCGCTTACCAGATTGACTTCTTTTTCATAGTCGAAACGAGGCTTGTTCTCGTCGTCAGGATCGCCGTTGGGATTGGTCATTTTGGCATCGTAGAGATAGAGGATTTCAGAATTCACGTTGTAGAGGTTTTCGCTCATTGGTTTTCCTCCTTTGTTTGCGCTTTTTGGATGCGCTCGTAGATATAGAATGAGTATCCGGAAAGGAGATAGAACACACTTTCCGCATCGGACAGAGACCACCGGGAAATGTGCGGGTCAAGGAGACTTTTCATCACCGCGAAAGTCTTCTCATAATATCCGCGAATTCGATATTGGTCTAATTTTTCAAAGACTTCGTTGGAGAGAATACGGATTTGATGGGAATTCATGCCATTAACGTTGATTTTGTTCAAAATGGGTTTTTTTGCGTTGAAATCAGCTCCTCTTACCTGTTCAGCACCGATGGCTCCAATCATGTACCCCAAGAGAAAAAGTGCCGTTGCTTCCTCCGAATAACCCATTTTTTCTACGTATCGAGTGATACTCTCCGGGAGAAGCCTGGCTATCGGTTCGGTCATATGACCACCTCCTTGAAGGATGTTGAGTTTTTCTAAGAACTGAAGCAAAAGATTCCCCTGCAAAAGGGCAAAAGTGAGCCCGAGCTGGGGATTTTTACCCGGATGGATGTTATATCCCGGCTTTTCCAGGAGATAGATGGCGCTCAGAGTGAGAAAAGATTGCATGAGAAAAGAGCGCTCCAAGGGCCACCGCGAAAGGATGCTCTCGTAAAGGTCAAGGATTTTTTTGTATTCTCGAGTGTTTCCCGAACGGAGGGGAATAAGAGTGTAGATATCTTTGAGAGATAGGAGCCATTTTTTAGGGTTTCCGTTGTTACCGAGGACTTCGTCTCCTAAGGCTTTGGTTTCAAGAAAAGCTTGGTTGAGGGTTTGTATCCACCGGAGAGGAATTTCACGGATGAGTTTTTTCACTTTAAAGGCACTTTTCGATTTTTCGTAGAAGAGGAGATGAACATGGGCAAGGTCGGCAAGTTCTTCAAATCGGCGGTAGTCTTCAAGTTCTCTTTCAATTTTGTGACGGAAGCTCAAGGCATTGTCCGGGTCGAGTATCGAAGAGATGTGGTCGCGTGCGATTTCTATCCATCGCTTGGTGAGCTGACTCTCCAAGGGGTTGAAAAAGAGCCCGGGAATGATCCAAAAAGTGTTTCCTGCCAGATTGCTTCGCAGGTAGTTATCAAGGTAGCGCATGCCGGCTAAGATTTCCTTGTAGCAATCGGGACACAAGGAGAAGTTTTTGGCAAAGCCACCCTTTTTGCTTTTTCCTTCAAGCTCGGAGGAAAAGGTGATGAGCTTGGTGATGTAAAATTTAGCCATAAAACGGGTGGTGTCGGCGGTGAGAGCCTCCTTTTTTCTCCGCATACATGGCAACACCCTGGAAAAGCCTCGACAAAGCGTTCTTCGATGAGGTTTTTCTCCAGGAATTTTTGATATTCCTCGATTTCGACCGGTTTTTGGCCATTGATGGTTACTGAGAGAAGGGCAACCTCTTTGGAGGAAATGCCAAGGTGTTCTTTGCACTGTTTCCAAAAGATTTTACCAAACTCCTTGTGGAAGTCCTTAGGATTGGGGAAACTCCCTGGAGAAGGAATTGAGGGTGCAACTTGAGTAGCGAAAGGTTGTAGAGTTTGCAGCTTCAAAAAGTGAGTTCCTTTCCCTGAATTCCATTGATGGTGGTCAAAGAAATGATCAACGACGGTTTGCAGGTCGTTTTTGAGTTGCCCGGGTGGCAAGTGCATCTTTCAAGTTTGGCAAGGCGTCAAAGAAGAGATATGGTTCGTCGATTTTATTGGTGGTGAGACGATTTTGGGCAACATTACCTGTACAATTCCCTACCCAGAGATAGTCTTCGCAGATTTGGCGACTCATTTCCACGAATTTGAGACATGCGTTTCTTTGAGTAAGGTCGAAATCGATGGTCAAGAGATATTGAGTTTGTGATGAGGATGTATTTGGGGTTTCTTCTCTTTCCTCTTCTCTTTCTTCCTCTGTTTCTCCTCTTTGGAGGATCATGCTGAAGACAAAACCCCGCTCTTCAAGATAGACTTTTCCGATTTCTCGAATTTCACGAAGCACATTTTCACCTCCTTGAGGGTATTATATTTCTCTACGACGTCATTTTCGGACGTTGTGGGGATTTTGAGAAAAATTTTTATCGATTGAGTGGTATTAGAGAGGAAAAATGAAACGAGGATTTCGTGGAAAATTTTGCCGAAGGGGGTCAAAAAAGTGGAGAGTTTGGTGTCTTCCCCCCTCGGTAACGGTAGAGACGAAACGCGCGATATTCGCTTGCCCTTTACGGTGTTTGAGAAGGCGGGATGAAGTTGACCGCGAGCTTTTGTGCCCTTTCTTCTACCATGGTACGAAGTTGCTCCTTGTATACCCTCACCCTTTGGCGGACTTCGGAAAACTTCGCCCCCACGATTTGCGCGGCTAATATCCCGGCATTACGAGCACCGTTAATGGCTACGGTAGCAACAGGTACACCAGGAGGCATTTGCACGATGGAGAGGAGGGAATCGAGTCCTTGGAGATGAGCACTTTTCACCGGTACACCGATCACCGGGAGTGAAGTCAACGAAGCCACCATCCCGGGGAGATGGGCTGCCCCTCCCGCACCGGCGATGATCACGAGGAGTCCACGCTCTTCTGCTTCTTTCGCGTATTGAAACATGCGTTCGGGAGTCCGATGAGCGGATACAATGGTCATCTCGTAACTTACCTTCAGTTCCTCTAACACTGTTTGTGCTTCTCTCATCACCTCGAGGTCCGAGTCGCTTCCCATAATGATGCCAACGAGCGGTCTGTTCATATTCTCACCTCACGAGTGAATCTTCAAGATATTTTGTACTCGTCGAGCTTTTTCCATCGCTCCCTCTCTCGTCTGGTCCACGATGGTTACATGACCCATTTTGCGGAGAGGACGGGTTTCTCTCTTTCCGTAGAAGTGGAAAGAAACTCCGGGAATGCGTAAAGCCTCTGTGAGTCCGGTGAGTACCGGTGTTCCTTGATATCCTTCCCCTCCTAAGAGATTAACCATTACTGCAGGGCTGAGAAGATCGGTTGCTCCAAGAGGGAGATCACATATGGCCCGTAAGTGTTGCTCAAACTGGGAAGTAACACAGGCTTCTATGGTGAAGTGGCCGGAGTTATGAGGACGGGGAGCAATCTCGTTCACGAAGAGTTCTCCTCCCGTAGTGAGGAACATCTCTACCGCGAAAATGCCTACCCCTTCGAGGAGCAGGACACACCGTTCGGCAATACTTCGTGCTCTCTCCGCAATTTGGAGAGGGATATCTGCCGGAGCGATGACCCAGTTACATATATGGGCATGGGTGTGGAAAGTCATCTCCACTACCGGATACACTGCCATCTCTCCTTGGCGGTTGCGGGCAACGAGTACGGCAAGTTCCTTAGCAATATCGATATGTTCTTCTAAGAACGCTGGTTTCGGAGGAAGGGTGGAGAGGTCTTCTGCGGATTGTATCCTCGCCACTCCCCTACCGTCGTATCCTCCGAAGCGAGCTTTCCATACGGCGGGTAACCCCAGTTCTTCGAGAGTTTCGCGGTGAACCTCGGGGGAAAAGCGAGGTATGGGAATGCCACCTTGGCGAAGGACTTCCTTTTGCACGAGCTTATCCTGAATAATGGCAAGGAGCTCGGGGGAAGGGAGGATAAGCGTTTGTATCGCTTCCTTTTGCAGGGTGTGCACGTCCACATGCTCAATATCGTAGGTAACCACATCCACCTCTTGAGCCAGGGTGGTGAGGGCTTCGCTATCATAGAAATCGGCGATAATCTCCCGATCGCTCACCTGCCCAGCCGGAGATTGGGGGGTTGGGTCAAGCACTGCTACCCAAAAACCCATCCGCTTAGCTTCTTGAGTCATCATCTTGGCCAGTTGTCCACCTCCGATAATACCGATCCGGAAAAAAGGGTATCTCAAGCTCATTCGCTCATATTCACCTCATCTCGATTTACAGGTATTGTAGCACGAAGGATGAGGAATACGGCTTTCCCTCTCGGGAGAGAAAGCGCATTCTCCTTGTCTCCACGCATTTTTGAGAGGTCATTTCCCCAATTTGGAGGAGGGAGGTTTACGGTTCATGAATTCAAAGAGGACTTGGATGACATCTTCCAACACCGAGGTATTGAGGGAATAGACAATATTTTGCCCTTTGCGCTCATCGATAACCATTCCTGCCTCTTTCAAAATCTGCAAGTGGTAAGACACAGTGGGCCAGGTGAGTGAAAAACGAGCGGCGATTTCTCCCGCGGTCAAGTCTCTCCTGCGGAGATGCTGTAAAATCTCCCTTCGTATGGGGTCGGAGAGCGCTTTGAAAATGAGATTGAGACTCATGGTCGTCCGTTCTTTTTGATCCTTCCAAAGAGAAAGTAGGAATACCCAAAGCCGAAAATGACTATCCCCACCAAGGTGCTCATGGCCAAGATAAACCCTCCTCTTTCGGGTAAGAGTGTACTCGACATCCATACTATCCCCATTCCTACCCAAAGAGGACCGGAAGCTCGGTGGGTTTTATTCCATACCTCTTCGTTCGCTAAGGTCCAGGGCGTTTTTATCCCGAATGTAAAGTTGTGGCGAATTTTTCCCATAGAGTTTCCCAAGAAAAGCCAGAGAAGCCCCATGGCAAAAAGAATCATTTTCCCCACCGAAAGTTTTGTGCCCAAGGCGTACAAGGTAGTAATGAGATAGAGAAATGAGAAAAAAATGGTGATGAGTGCTCGGAAAAACTCGAAAGTATTACGAAATTTTTCGTAGCTCCCTTTTTTAGGTTCAATAACCGGGGCAAGGCCCATGAGCAGGTAGAGTCCAAGAATGAGGGAGGGAAAAAAGAGCACATGAAAGAGTTTTCCGGCATACCGATCCACTTCCCCGGTTACATTCCAGTGGGCAGGAACTCTATCGGGGAGGTAGGGGTAGAGGAGAGCGCTCACGCCGTAGAGGATGATGGTCCACCCGAGAAAGAAACGGTTGATAGGGAGTGGAACTTTTCCGTTACCCATGTTGTCCTCCTCATAACAATATTTAGAAATATTTCTAAATAAAGGATACGTTTTTTCTCCTTTTCTGTCAAGTCTCGTACTCTTTTCGAGGGTGAAGAATGCGGTACGTCTTTCTCATAGGAAACGAGGGAGTTCGGGATATTTTTCGTATTCGTGGAGGAGGAGTTCCCGAGGATAAGGGATGCGCTCGAAATGGACGGTGATTTCCTCTCCGATTTCAATGAGGCAAAGACAAGCCCGCCAGTCTCCGTCTTTGGGGAGCCCTACGCTTCCGTCGTTAATCACAAGGAGGTGTTGGATACGGCGGCAGAATGGGATGTGGGTATGTCCGCAAACGAGAACCTGAGCCTTTTCCTTTTCCATCATATGGAGGAAACTCTCCTCCGGCCGGTCGGGAAAGAGGTACTCATTGATGCGGCGGGGACTTCCGTGGACAAAGAGGAGACGGTGTTCTCCGAACTCTATTTCATACCGGGGGAGAAGTTGGGTGAGGAACTGCTTGTGCTCTTGCGTCACTACCCGGCGGGTCCAAGCGAACGAGAGATGTCCTCTTTCTCGCTCTTCTTGACTTCGGTAGGCACAACCGCAATCGTCAAGGTCAAAACCCACTCCTTGATCGTAATTGCCCATGATGGTGGGAATGGCAAGACGTCGTATACGTTCAACGACCTCATTAGGAAAGGGGTGGTATCCCACAAGATCGCCCAAGCACACTATTTCATTCGCTTGTGCCTGTACAATTACCTTAAGCACAGCCTCCAAGGCGAAAATATTTCCGTGGAGGTCAGAAAAAACGGCAATTTTCATCTCATCAACTCCTTTGGATTTTTTCTTGAGAGATTCCGTTTCCTTCCATGAATAGAACATGAATAGAACACGAGATTTCCCTATAAATTCCCCATACCCCCTCTCAAGAGTAGCCTTATCGTCATCCACTCTCTATAAAAGAGAAGGAAAGATGACTCAACCTCTCTTTGCCCCTTTTTTCTATGGATGATGCAACAATTTCCTAAAATTGATACGCTCCATGACGCTCAATCCGGGGCTAAGAAAAACAGTGAAAGGCCTGAAAGAGAAACCTTGGGGAAACTATGCTATTCCCCTCAAAGGAAGGAAAAAGTCTTTCCTCGAGGAACATTGACTGAATACGACCGACTCCAAGGTAATTATGAATCAGTGAGGGTTATTCTCTCATTACGCAGTATTCACGTGAATTCTTCCCCGGAGTCTTCGATAAAGAGAAGGAGTTACTCCTTTTTTCTGTTTGAATGTCCGTCGGAGAAGACTGCAATCTCTAAAGCCACACCTTAGGGCTATTTCTTTTACGGTCATATTACTTTCGAGGAGTAGGTTGCTCGCATGGCGAAGGCGACGTTCCTGTATTCCTTCGCTTATGGTGCGACTAAACGTTTCTTTGTACCTCCGTTCAAGGTAGTCCGGATTATAACCCAGTTTTCTGGCAATGGTAGAGGTAGAAATTTTTTCGTGGAAGTGGGTTCTGATATACTGTTCTACGAGGTTCGCTAAGGTCTCGGTAGAGGTGGCTACAAGCCTATCGTGTTCGGGATTTTCGAATTGGTCTTTTATCTCGCAAAGAATGGTGAGGAGGAATAGACTTCGCAACAGAGTGGTGTTGCTCGTCACTTCTTGGACGTCGAGGAAACGACGCAGGAGCTCTTTAAGGAACTCTGGTCTCTCTACTTTTCCGTAACGGGGAATTTGCAAAAGATTTGGTTTCTCTTCTCCGAAAGCTTCGCCTACTCGAAAATGTATCCAATAGAAACTGAGATTGGGCGTGAAGGGACTCGTTCCCCAATGTCGTTTTTCCGGATAAAGAATGAGATAATGGTTGGAGAGTAAAGCAAAGGGTTGATGTTCTTCTTGAATATGCAGTTCTCCGGAGGTTACGAAAATGAATTCATAGGAATCAATTATTCGGTCTGGGTGTTTTCCGGTACCTCTCGATAGAAATAATCCTCCATTTATCGCTTCTAAGGGCAAAGCGTAGTTAAGACGGAAAAGGTCTAACAAGTCGCAATAGTCCTCCTTTTTAAAGCACTTTTAATCTTAACACACCGAAAAAATTGTGTCTACAATACGAGTAGTTTCTCAACGGAGGAGGATGGATATGCTTAAGAAAACGTTGGTTTGGTTGGTTCTGTTTTTGCCCTTGGTGGTAGGGACGTCGGTTTTTGCGGGAACTACCTTGACTTTCCAAAGTTATTCTAACCCCAACGAGCAAGTGGCACAGTTCATCCAAAAGGTTTTAGTTCCAGAGTTTAACAAGAAATATCCAGATGTGGAAGTAAACTACGTGTACATTCCCTTTGCTGAGTATATGTCTACCATTCTCCAACAGGCTGTTTCGAATACCTTGCCTGACCTTGTGTATTTAGACAATCCTTGGGTGCCTCAGTTAATCGAGGCAGATATCTTCCAGAATATTAAAGAACAAGTTATGCAGGATTTAGGGAATGATTTCTGGATGGATTTCTTCAGCGGTCATCGCTTGTTAACCAGTACCGATGAAGGTATTTACGCCTTGCAAATACATACCAACAACCTTGCCATTTTCTACCGAGAGAACATGCTCCAGAAGGTGGGGGTTGACCAGCCGCCGAGAACGTGGGCAGAATTCGCCGAGGTTTGTAAAAAGATAAAGGAAAATCTGGGAATTTACGGTATTATCTTCTACGCGGGTGCAGATGAAGCAGGCACCTGGCAATTCGAGCCTTTCCTGTGGTCAAATGGCGGGAGTCTCTTAGAACTCGATCAAAAAGAGGCGATAGAGGCCTTAGAATTCGTTACTGGCTTGGTGAAGGAGGGATATGCTCCCCGGGATGTCGTCAACTTAAAAGACCAAGGTGACGAGACGATATGGTTCATGAATGCTCAAGTAGCTATGATGGTGAATGGAAACTGGGAATTCGGTTGGCATCTTCTCCCAGATGTGCTTGAAAAGATGGGTGATGTGAAAGTAGCACCTTTCCCGGTTCCAGACGCAGGCATGCGTTCCGCGGTTTTACCGTTTGGTGGAGAGTGTACGGGCATAACAACTGCTGATGCTGAAAAGGTGAAATATAGTTGGGAATTGATACGCATTTGGTTTAAGGAAAAACTTGACGAATATTACGCCAATTGGACAGGTCACATTCCAACCCTTGCTTCTTACTCGACAAAGATAGCGGCCATGAAACCAGAATTTGAAGTATTTATTAAACAAGCCGAGTTTGCCTTACCTCGTCCTCCTATGGGGGGAATGGGGAAGTACCCCGATGTTTCTACCGAACTCGCTTTAGCCTTACAAAAAGCACTTACTGGGTCACAGTCGCCTGAGGAGGCTTTCCAGGGAGCAGCTCGGAATATCAAAGCTCTCTTTCCTGGCCAAGAATATGAAGAGACCAAGAATTTTGTCAGGCAAACTTTGATGGAGGTTTTAGAAAGGGCTAAGGAGAAATGATACCATGAGCGGGGAAACCCGCTCATGGTATCTTGCCACCCAGGGGTTCTCTCCGAATTCACCCCCAAAGCGTCTTCGGAATGATGGTTGAGGAGGAGAAGAGATGAAGATATCGAGAACTTCTCTTTTGTTTTTTTTAATCCCGTCCTTAGTCTTGGTGATCTTTTTCGGAATTTATCCCATAGTTTATAACGTCTTTTTGAGTTTCAAGGATGTTAACCTGATCAGTTATATTCGAGGCACGGCTCGCAGTGTGGGAATAGCAAACTATAGTGATATCTTAGTCAATGCTACTTTTTGGAAAGCTCTCACCAATACTGCCGTTTTCACCTTAGTTTCTATCTTTCTCCAGATGGTGGTTGGTTTTTTGCTTGCTCTTTTATTTGACCGTGAATTTCCTTTGAAAGGTCTCTTCCAAGCACTGGTGATGATCCCCTGGGTTATGCCCATCATGGTTTCGGGTTCTTTTTTTAGATGGTTTCTTAGCGATAACGGGTTTTTGAATAATTTTCTTACCGCCCTGGGATGGATTAAGGAACCGGTTATGTGGATAACTACCGAGAGAATGGCAATTTATTCTCTCACCACCGTTAATGTATGGTTGGGAATTCCTTTCAACTTTATTCTGCTCTATACCGGTATGCAACAAATTCCTGGAGAACTCTACGAAAGTGCCGCCATAGACGGCGCAAAAGGTTGGCAAAGGGTATTGTACATTACTCTACCGGTCTTGAAGCCGGTCATTATCACCACCTTCGTTTTGGGGTGTATCTTGACCTTTAAGGTCTTCGACCTTGTGTGGATCGTAACCAAAGGAGGTCCGGGAGGAGCCTCCCATCTTTTGAGCACTTTTTCTTACTCTCTTGCTTTTGATAGATTTCAATTTGGAAAATCTACGGCGGTACTCGTACTAATGCAGATAATCGTCATCGTGTTTATCGGGTTTTCGAACCGAATGAAATGGGAAGAGAGGTGAGGCTTGGTGAAAAAACAAGGAGGATGGAAGTGGAGTGTCCTTGTCGCCTTGGTGGTTATTCTCATTGTTTCTCCTCTCTATTTCATCGCTATAGGGGGATTCATGTCTACGGAGGAAATTTTTTACAAACCCCCTTATCTCTTTCCCCCTCGTCCTACTCTCGCATATTATCGAGAAGCTCTCTCTACGCTCCTCCCCTATATCAAGAATAGCTTTGCCATTTCTTTTGGAACGCTCCTTTTGACCCTAATGGTTGCCTTGCCCGCTGCCTTTGTCATCACCAAGTTTCAGTTTCTCTTCAAGAATTCTTTGAGCTTTCTCTTTGCCTTTGTACAGATGCTCCCCTATACGGCGATTATCATTCCCCTCTTTCTCATGTTTACAAAATTGAAACTGATTGACTCTCATATTGGTGTTGTTCTTGCCCTCTCGGTATTCTTAGCCCCGTTTGCTATTATCATCTTAAGGTCCTACATGGCTTCTGTTCCCTCTGGGTTGATCGAGGCAGCTCTCATTGATGGAGCTTCTTACTTTACCATTTTCACTAAGGTTTTTTTGCCTCTCTCTGCTCCCGGTATCGCTTCTGTCTCCATATTGGTTTTTCTTTTGGCCTGGGGCAATTTCATTGTTCCACTCGCTTTCATTAAGCAGGAAACTATGCGTCCTATCAGCATCGGTCTCTATGTTTTCATCGGTCAGTACGGCGTAGAGTGGAATAAGCTCATGGCAGGGAGCATGATTTACACGATTCCTCCTCTCGTCGTAGCTTTGCTGGCCGGGAAAGCCATCATCGCCGGTTTGACCGCCGGAGCACTGAAAGAGTAAAGACTGTAAACTCTCCAAGTTTCTGAATATTTTGTGATATATTATAATTATAAGAATAAGATATTTTTCATTCTATGCTTTAAAGAACGGAAAGAGAGACGCTTTCGCGTATGGTCGAGGAAAAGGGAGCGGAACAAGTTCTTTTACTCTGTGAGGACGTTTCTTTTGCCCAGACTCTCAAAAACTTCTTAGAATCGTTTGGTTACCGAGTGGAGAGCGTTTGGCGCACTGAAGAGGCAAAAGCGATCCTCGAGAAAGGGTTACCCTTCCGGTGCGTGCTCTTTGAAATAGGCTTTGGAGGGGAAGAGAGCTTTTCCTTGGCTCACTCCATTTTTGAAGCCAAACGTATTCCTCTTATCGTACTCTTTGATGGGGAGGGAGAAAAAGGAGAAGACCTCTTTCGTTTCCTTTTATTGGGGTGTGGGCATTTACCGAAACAAGCACCGCGTGAAGTTTTCCTCTGTGCAGTGCGGTTTGCTTTCGAGTTTGAGCGGTACCATGCCTTCTTTACTTTGCATCGGAGGTTATGGGAAGATTCTCTCCACGAGATTTACCTCTTCCATCCTCATACTTTGCGTTTAGTGACTGTCAATCAGGGTGCGATCCGAAACCTTGGCTATACCCTCGAAGAGCTGTATAGGCTCACCGTTTTGGATATTCAACCTGAATGTACCGAGCAAAAAATCCGTGAGATACTGACCCCGCTTTTTGCGGGAGAACGAAAGAAAATCATTTTCGCCACCGTGCATCGCCGTAAGAATGGGTCACTCTATCCCGTGGAGGTACATCTTGAACTCTTTGAATACCACGGTGGACAACTGGTAGTTGCTTGGGCAGTGGATCGAACGGCACCACGGCTTCTTGAAGACAAAATGAAGGAACAAGAAGCGTTTCTGTGGACGATTACCGAGAGCGTGCACGATGCCATTGTGGTAGTGGACGAGAAAGAGGAAATCGTGTTTTGGAATCGGGCGGCCCAAGAGCTTTTCGGTTATCCTCGGGAGGAGGTCCTGGGGAAGGACTTTTGGTCTTTTCTTGTTCCAGAAGAGGAGATAGTCTTTTCTCATCTCTTGAGGGAACTGGAGAGCTTGTCATCTCCTTCTTTCCACAAGTGTCGCGTGAAACACAAAGACGGCAAAGTTGTGGAGGTAGAGATTGTTCCCTCTCTCTTCCAGAGAGAGGGGAAGAGGTATCTCCTCGGTGTGGTGCGGGATATCGGCGAACGGAGGAAGGAGGAAAAGCTCCTCCAATCGCTTGTTGCGAATGTACCGAACCCGACCTTGGTTGTGAGTGACCATTTTCGAATTGTTGTCCAGAATAAAGCTGCGGAAGATGTTTTCCATTCTCGAGTAGGAGGATACTGTTCTGAAGAGATTTTTTCTCTCCCAGGAATAAGCGACGGGAAAACCAAATGCGCTTTTTGCCGCTTAGAGGAAGCACTCCGTCGGAATATGGCGCTCAAAAGCGAGGTAAAGGCACAGGGTCGTATTTTTGAGGTATGGTGGGTCCCCATAGGGATGGAACTATGTTTGTGTTACTTCCTTGAGGTTACTCATTACCGAAAGATGGAGGAGGAGTTGCGCCGACAGGAGGAGCGTCTCAAACTCTTCCTCTCTGCTCTTCCGGTAGGAGCGGTCATCGTTGACGCTCATTTGGGACGCATTGAGGAGGTCAATGGAGAGGCGTTAGAACTTTTTGGTACGCCTCGCTGGCAAGTGGTGAACCAACCTTGGGAGAAATTCTTCCTCCTCGATGAAGAGGCAAGAGTCTCGATAAAGGCTTCCCGAGATGAGGTGAAACGATTTGAGGGGCATTTATTGCGTGCTGATGGTACGGCTTTACCGGTCCTCAAAACGGTACGGGGTTTGAAAACCGAAGAGGGAGAAAAGATCCTCATCACTTTCCTCGACTTGAGTGAACGAAGACGGTTGGAAGAAGAGCTCCATCGCTTGGCAGTGACCGACCCTCTAACCGGTGCCTATAACCGTCGTTACTTTATGGAAGCCTTAGAACGGGAAATCGAGCGGGTACGGAGGGGTGGCAGTCCCTTTTCTCTGGTCATGTTCGATTTCGATCACTTTAAAAGTATTAATGACCGGTTTGGCCACTTCATAGGGGACGAAGTGTTGCAGGGGGTTATCCAGCTTGTTCTCAAGAGAATTCGCAAAAACGATATTCTCGCTCGTTTCGGAGGAGAAGAATTCATCATTCTCTTGACCCAAACCCACCTGCTTGGTGCAGTGGGAGTGGCCGAGGAACTCAGGCGGCGTATTGCAAATTATAGACTCAGGGATTTATGTAATTGTGCTGCCAGTTTTGGGGTGACCAGTTTCCTACCCGGTGACACTGCCGATACCCTGCTTCGGCGGGTGGATCAGGCACTCTATACCGCCAAGAGAGAAGGACGCAATCGGGTAGTAGAGTTATAAAGTTTCTCTCTTCCCATGCAAGAGATGGTCGGTTTTCTCTCCGGGAAGGAAAGGGGAATGCGTGTTATTGCGCGGAAGGTTCTTCTGGCAGGGTAAGGCATTGATCCTCTTCTTATCATATTCCTCTCAAGGTTGAAGAGATTTGTTCTCTTGAAAGAAGTGTTACACGAGCGGATAGGTCTTAAGAGCAATTGACTCTTATGAGATCGTAGTTGATAAATGAATATATTATATATATGTGAGAGGTGAAAATATGTCGAGGAGAGAGCATTGCCATCCTTCTTGTCATTGTAGTGGTCGAATGGAAAGGTTTCTTGAGCCCTGCCTTTTGCTTTTGCTCTTTGAGGGATCGGCTCACGGATATGAGCTTTTAGGGAAGTTGGAGCGATTTGGCTTTACCGCGGAGCGATTAGATCCAGGGTTGGTTTATCGAACCCTCCGTCGTTTAGAAGAGGAGGGTTTCCTCCTCTCTCAGTGGGAAACAGGGGGGAATGGACCAGCTCGGCGACTCTATCGGATTACCGAAGATGGAGAGAAACTCCTCCATCGATGGGTAGAGACCATCGAGCACAATCGGGCAAGGTTAGAAGACTTTCTGGAAATGTATCGGAACCGTTTTGGGAAGAATCGGTAAACTCCTCAAGGGAGGGAGAAGATGGATCTTTTTACTCTGGTACTCTATGGGTTGGCCCTTGGTTTTCTCCTTTTTTCTTGGATCCGAGATCGATCTCGAACCAAAGAAACTTTGCGACGGGCGTGGAAGGCTTTTGAAAACATCTTACCTCAGCTCTTTGGGGTAGTTGTGCTTGTGGGTATCATGTTGGTTGTGCTCTCTCCGGCGACTATCGGTCGTTTCCTTGGTCGGGAATCGGGTTTAAGAGGGGTTATGTTTGCTGCCGTGGTAGGAGCCATTACCCTCATTCCGGGGTTTGTGGCTTTTCCTCTCGCGGCGATGCTTTTGAGGCATGGTGCGGGTTACATGCAAATGGGCGCCTTCATATCTACTTTGATGATGGTGGGAGTAATCACTGCTCCTATAGAAGTAAAGTATTTCGGTCGGCGGATGACTTTTTTCGCAATGGCTTGGCGTTCCTCTACTCTTTCTTGGTCGCTTTAGTCATAGGGAAGGTGGTAAATTAGATGCGGAAAATTGTGGCGCGTTACCGTTTTACTTGGATTACTCTTGGTGGTTTGTTTATCCTGGAAATAGTCAATCCCCACCTGGGAGAAAGAGCAGTAGTGACCATTGGATACAGTCTGCGAGAGATGCTCCTCGTTATCCCACCCACTTTTCTCCTCATCGGTCTTATCGATGTGTGGGTTCCTAAGGAAACCATCATTCGTCTCATGGGGAAAGGCTCAGGATTACGGGGAATCATTTTGGCACTTCTTTTAGGTTCTTTAGCCGCGGGTCCGCTCTATGCTGCTTTCCCGGTAGTTGCAGTGCTCGTCAAAAAGGGCACAAGTTTCAGAAATGTGGTGGTTCTTTTAGGAGCTTGGTCGACTACCAAAATTCCCATGTTTCTCTTTGAGATCACCTCTTTGGGTTCTCGATTTGCTTACATTCGTCTCGTTTTGAGTATCTTGGGTATTATTCTCATCAGTATGGTTTTGGAAAGGGTTATCGATAACCGAGAAAAAGAGGACATTTTGCAATCCTTGGCTTCTTTCTGAAAGATGATCTTGAGTCGGTTTGAAAGTTAAGCGTCGTATTTCTCTTATAGAGGTGGGCGTCAAAGAGCGAAGAAGCGGATATTTTTGCGATTGATGAGTGCTCTTTCGGGTACGAATGACGGAAAGAGGATGACGGAATGGAAATCGAGATTCTTCTCCAAGGATTGTCCAAGGCGTACACTCCTTGGAGAAGATGTTGAGGAGACTATACCGTAGAAGGTATCACTCAGAATTGGGGCTCGCGGTGAAGGTGAAGAAAATCGGAGAGTAATAGAGTAGGGTATCAAAAAAGGGGCTCAAGAGTTTTGAGCCCCTTTTTTGATGGAATTATTGTAGCCAGTCTTTGGGTGGTTTTAAGCGCATTGCTCTGTTTTTGAACTTCTTTAATGGCTTCATCAGCTGAAGCGTCTTGGCTCCAAATTCTCTGCAACTGTTCCTGCCAGGTTTCGCTCAGTGCAAAAGCGTTGGGATTCGGTGTCCATCGCAAAGCGGCATATTCTTCCAGGTTTTTAGTGACTATTGGCCGACAAGTCCCTTGACCCCAGGCATTGGTCCGCTCGACGATTTCGGGGTCATTCCAAACTGAGTTACGAACCGGGGTTTGGTTATTGTATTTCAGAGAGGCAACGAGCATGACCGGTTTACTGGAAGCCCATTCCAAGAAGAGCCAGGCTGCTCTCTTATTTTGAGAAGCAGCGTTCATAGCCACTGACCATGCCCAGATGTTGGATTGAATGCCGGCCGGTCCTTTGGGAACATGGGTTGCCTTCCATTTTCCAGTAATTTGACTGAAAGCCGGATCTTCGAGCTCGGCACCCCAATGGTCGGCATCGATAATCATTGCTGCCTTGCCGGAAGCAAAAGCATCTTTTACGTCATACCAGTCAAGAGCTGACCAGTCTTTGGGACCAAAGTCTCGAATGAGTTTCGTCCATAGATCAGACATGGCAACAATGGTTTCGCTGTAAATGGAAGGATTTCCCTCCTTGTCGAAGTCTTTTCCACCGTAAGAGCTAAAGAGACTCAGATAGGCTGAATTGACCGTACCTGCTCCTTTGACTCCCCGGCAAGTGAAGGGGAGAATGTCGGTAATACCGTCGGCGTCAAAACCGGCTTTGATTTTTTTGGTGACTTCGTACAATTCGTCCAAAGTTTCTGGAGGAGTAGTACCATATTTATCGAGGATATCAGAGCGGTAGTAGAGAGTATAGGCTTCTACCTGGTAGGGAATAGCGTAAAGTTTTCCGGCAACCTTGCTTGCGTTGATAGTCATAGGAAAGAAATCGTCAATGTCATAGAATGCAGCGTCGGTGAGCGAGGGATCTTCGAGGTAAGCATTGAGGGGTTCCAAGAAACCGCCGGGGATGAATTTCCAGTTGAGCATTGGCGAAGACATAACAATGTCAAATTCTGATGATTTTCCTGTGAGAACAATGGTTTGCCTTTCAAAAAATTGTTGCTCAGGAAGTGCTAAGACATTGACTTTAATACCGGTGAGACTCTCAAATTCGCCGATTAAAGCTTCAAAAGTTGCTTGCATGGGGTGTTTGCAGAGAAGAAGATTAATGGTTTGTCCTTCAAATTGTCGCCAGTTCACTTTGGCATTTTCGAAAACCGACTTATCCAGAACACCCTGAGCAAATACTATACCGCAGAGGAAAAGAGACACTACCATACCGATACCCAAAACTCTCAACACTTTTTTCATAAATCATACACCTCCCATCATAAGATTGGCCTTATTGTCACATGCGTATTCCCGAGATGCTATTTTCACCTCCCTTCGATAAACTACAGGTAGGATGTAGCTCCTTTCCACATACGGACAAAAATGGAGATGAGGAAATAAATGACAACGAAGAGAATTACCGCACCTGCCATGGCGTAACCCATGTCTCCGTACCGGAAGGCATTGAGATAAACCCAAAGGTGCAAATTGGTAGTGGCATTGCCCGGTCCCCCCGGTAGTGGAGTAGAACGTGTCGAAGATTTTGAAGGAAACTACCAACCGTAACATAATGGAGACGAGAACTAACGGCCTCATTAAAGGCCAGGTAATGTAACGAAAGCAATCCCATCCCGACGCGCCATCGACTAAGGCAGCTTCGTAGGGATCATGTGGAAGATTCTGTAAACCGGCAAAGAGAATCAAAGCAATAAAGGGTGTATAGATGTAGGCATCGATAAAAGCCAAGGTGCTCAAGGCTACAGAGGGATTGGCTAACCAAGCTACCGGCTGAATACCTATGAAACCAAGGAGGTAATTGACCACGCCTCCGCTTGTGGAGAGCATGAGTTTCCACATGAGTGCTAAGAGGACAGGTGCTACCGTGAGAGGTATGACAATAATGGAGCGGAAAAACCATTGTCCACGGCGATTTTTGGTAAGGAGATGAGCAATGAGCGCCCCCAAACATAGTTCGATGGAAATAGCTAAACCCACGTATTCAAAAGAGATAAGTACCGCTTTCCAGAAATTGCGATCCTGGAAAAGGAAAAGATAATTTTCAAAACCGATGAAACTAATCCCGGGATTAGCTAAACGCCAATCGGTAAAGGAGAGATACACTCCCCATCCAAAGGGAACGACACCAACCAGAATTGGGATGATGATGGCGGGAATCATAATCCACTTTTTCATGATTGCCTTCTCCTTTTCATCCTTTTACCGAACCAAAGGTCAAACCACGCACAATGTGACGTTGGAGGAAAATGGCTAAGATAATGGCTGGAAGAGCAGAAATGATGATTGCTGCACTCATTTGCCCCCAGAGAACTGCTTCATAACGGATAAAACTCAAAGAACCGGTAGTGACCGGCATGGTTCTCTCTCCTCCTACTACCAACGCAAAGATGAAACTGTTCCAACAGAAAATGAAAGTGAGCAGAGCGGTTGCGGCTAACCCCCCTTTGGCTAAAGGGAGGATGATGCGGGAAAAAGTTTGGACGCGACTGCATCCATCAACGAGCGATGCTTCTTCGATGGAGATGGGGATATCAAGAAAGTAACTTCGACACATCCATACTACGAAAGGAATTCCGATCAACTGATATACAAGGATTAATCCCCAGTAAGTATCAATAAACCCCATGCGTTGATAAATCTGATAGAGAGGGAGGACAATGGCTAACTCCGGGCCAAACCAAAAACTGAGAATGGTGAAAGCTACATTCTCTCGTGACGATTCCTTTCTGAAACGGGCTCGGGTCAGAACGTAAGCGGCAGGAACACCAAGTAACATAGCAAGTAGGGTTGCCCCGCTGCTAATGAGGACGCCGTTTAGGAAATAACGGGGGAAATTGGGTTTTGAAGCAGGTAAAGACGTAGTACCTGTCTCTCCGGTAAAGAGGCCTCGGTAATTGCCGATGGTTGGGGTAAAAATGAATTTTGGAACCGAGGCGGTGATGTCGGTATGAGTTTTAAAAGAGAGCGATAGAGTCCACAAAATTCAGGATCTGTCGAAAGCATACAAGATATGTTTCAGGTAATGACGAAGGATTCCACCGCCGGGGGAAGGAGCGTTCACTCCCTTATGTGAAGTGGGTACACGGTGTGGAAAAAAGTCTTTTGGGGTCAGTACCGAGAGACGTTTGGCCTCATCGGAGCAAGCTCGCCGGGTGGCAAGAGAGTGATGAGGTTGTTTTCTCGCCCCCGGAGTCTCACCGGGACTGGGAAAGACTCCATGGAAAGACTCCAGGGGGATGGACGTGTCACTTTATGGGATAAAAGTAATCTTATCACAATATCCGGTTTCGGCAATAACCTTCTCTAATTTTTTCCGGAGGGCGTCCCTTTCGATGGGAGGAAGGCTGCGAAAAGGTGCGCGCATGCGTCCGTTGCCGAAGCCGCGCAGAGCGATACCTCCTTTGAGCATGGCTAAATTTGCACCCTCTTGTAGAGCAGAGGAGAAAGCGATCAGCTTGCGCTGATCTTCTAAGGCTTTCTGGTAGTCACCGAGCTGAAAATCTTCCCATACTGCTATGAAAGGTTCAGGGAAAACTCCCCCTGGTCCGGTCACGCACCCCTTGGCACCGAGAAGGAGTGCGGAAAGAAAAGCACGGTCATACCCCACGATCACCCGAAAGTCGGCACGAGTTTCCAAGATGTACGATGAGACGGTAGTAAAGTTGCCGCTTGAGTCTTTAATGCCCACAAGATGGGGGAATTCCCGACTCAAACGAGCGACGGTAGAAGGGGAGAGGTCATTCTTGGTCAAGGAAGGAATGTTGTAGAGATAGAGAGGAAAATCGGTGAATTTTCGCGCAATGGTAGCATAGTATTCGTAGAGTTCCTCTTGGGTATAAGCATAGTAAAAAGGAGTGACCACTGCTGCGCCGTGGGCACTGATACGGCGGGCATGCTCGATGAGAGCACAGGTTTCCGAGAGGTTCGTAGTTCCACAGTGGGCGACGATAGTCATTTTTTCCTGATTCTCGTCTAAGATGGTCTCGAGAACACTTTTTCGTTCTTCCAGAGATAAAATCTGTCCTTCGGCAGTGGTTCCACACGCGAAAATACCGTTGACCCCCTTTTCGGCTAAAAAGTGGATATAACGCCGGAAGGTGGGATAATCCACCTTCCCCTCTTCGTCGAAGAAGGTGAGATGGGCAACCACAACCCCTTCCAAGAGTCTCATACGCTTTCCTCCTTTTTACGTCGTAGAAGAATGGGACTGAAGAGTGATAAAGCCGTACCGACGAGGAGTACGAGAGAAATGGGCTTCACGAAAAAAATACCGGGATTGCCTCGGGAAATGATGAGTGCGGTGCGAAAGTTGCGTTCTACCATCGGTCCTAAAATGAGGGCCAGGATAATCGGTCCTAAGGGAAAACGGTAACGCCGGAAGAGAAAACCCATGATGCCACTCAAGAGAGCCACCCACACGTCAAAGACACGGTTATTGAGAGAGAAAGACCCCACCAGAGAGAGAATGATGATGGTGGACCACATAATGGGTTTGGGGAGGAGGATGAATCCCCCCACGAAGCGAGAAAAGAAGAAGCCGATAACCAAGAACACTATATTGACCAGGATCATGAGTCCGATCACGGTAAAGACGAAATCGGCACGGTCGCGAAACATCGCCGGACCCGGTTGCACACCGTACATGATGAAAGAACCGATGAGTACCGCGGTAACCGCATCGCCAGGGATGCCCAAAGCCATCATGGTGGTGAGCGCTCCCCCAAGACAAGCATTGTTTGCCGCACAAGTAGAGGCCAAACCCTCGATAGAACCTTTCCCGAATTTCTCTTTTTCTCGGGAAATGCGCCGAGAGAACTCCCATCCAAGGAGGGAGGCAATGTCGGCTCCGGTTCCGGGGATAGCACCGATGATGACTCCGGTGATACTCCCTACAAGGGTGGCAGGAAGGGTTTGGAGGAATTCTCTCGCATTCACGAGCATTCTCCCCAATTTTTTCCCCACCAGGGTGCCAACGGGAGTTTTTTCTCTCTCTTCAAAAGGCATGGAGAGGGTCATTTGGTGGAAAACCTCTCCGAGACCAAAGAGACCAATCATGAGGGGAATGAAAGAGATACCGCCCAAGAGATTGGGATTCCCGAAATGGAATCGTGGTGTTGCCAACATAGGATCGAGGCCCACAAGACTCAAGGCCAATCCCACAAAACCGGCAATGAGTCCTTTAATGATTGAAGTTCCCGAAACGGCAATCATCATGCTCAAGCCAAAAAGTCCCAGAGCGAAATACTCGGCCGGGCCAAAGGAGAGGGCAAAGCGAGCCAAGGGAAAGGCTGCAAGCATAAAGATTACGGCACCAAAAAGCCCTCCAATGGCCGAGTAGAGAACATTAATTCCTAGAGCCAATCCCGCTTTTCCTTGCTGGGTGAGGGGATAACCGTCAAAGGTGGAAGCGATAGAAGCAGGAGTTCCGGGAATATTAATGAGGATAGCCGATATTCCTCCCGAGAAAATGGCCGAGTTCCATACTCCCACGAGCACTGCCAAACCTCTTTCATAGGGAAGCCAAAAAGTGAGCGGAGTGAGAATGGCCACTGCCATAGTGGCGGTAAGCCCGGGAAGAGTTCCCACCGCGAGTCCAAGCAGGGTTCCCAGAACCAAATAGAGAAAAACCCCCGGTTCAAGGATGTGAGTAAGGGCGACCAAGAACTCAGGCATGCGACATCGTCCTTTTCTTTAAAAGAGTCTCACACGAAAGACTTGAGTAAAGAGGAGATAGGTACACAGAGTGACCACGATCGAGGAAAGGGCTGAAGGGAGTGGTTTATAACGGGTGATGAGATGAGCGACGAAGAGATAGAGAAAGGTATTGATGAGGAAAGAACCTCGATCCCAGAAGAGGATATATCCAACCGTACTCCCGATGAGGAGGAGTAAACGGACCATGTGAAGTACGCTGGTCGAGTTCGAGGTTTCGCTCTTCTTGTGGCGGAGATGGGTGAGAGAGAGTAAGATACCCAAGGCGATGAGACCCACCGCTATAATGCGAGGGAAAAGCGCTGGATCGAGAGCATAAGTGAGCACTCCTCTGGGAAGTCGTGAGGCTTCCCAGAGGATGAAACTTCCCAAGATTACGGTAACGATTCCGAAAATAACCTCTGCCATTGCGGTTTCCTTATGCTCCTTCCCTTTGAGAAATCAGGATGAGGAAAGGGTGTTTTTATTCTTTCTTGGTTCCCAATGCTTTGGGAATGAGTTCCATATAGAGTTCGAATTGTTGTTTGGCAAATTCGGCGAAGGCCGGGCCATCGAGATAGGCCATTTGGATACCACGTTCCTTCATTACCTTGGTGAAGGTTTCCGATTGGAAAGCTTTGTAGAAAGCATCGGCAATTTTGTCATACACTTCTTTGGGTACTCCTTTGGGGAGGGCAAAACCACCCCAAGCCATGACGTTAATATCGTACCCTAACTCTTGGGCGGTGGGCACATCGGGGAAGAGTTGGGTTCGCTCTGCGCCCAATACGGCGAGAATATTGAGTTCACCTGCTTGAACCCCGGAGAGAACTTCACTGGGGCTACAGGTAACGGCGTTTATATGTTTCCCAAGGAGAGCAGCAACGCTGGGAGCAGCTCCATCAAAGGGAACAAAAGTGAATTGAGTACCGATTGCTTCTTCGAGGGCCAACCCGGCGATGTGCCAAATGGACCCCGTGCCTGAAGTTCCAACAAGAATTGCTCCAGGATTGTTCTTGGCATATTGGACAAACTCTTCGAAGGTTTTATACGGTGCATCGGCACGTACGGTAAGGGCAGCAGGAACGATGTTGGTCCGCATGATGAGGTCGAAATCGTCAGGGGAGATATCGGCATATCCGAGAGCTTTGACCATGGAGAGTTCTACCGGTACGTATCCCACGGTGTAGCCGTCGGGAGGACTACTCTTCAACTTCCCCATGGCAATGGCACCTGCCGCGCCAGTAATATTCGTAGGAGTAATGGGTACGCCCAAAAACTCTTGGGCAGCAGCAGCCATGGCCCTCCCTACCGCGTCGGAGACACCTCCCGGTGCGGCTTGAATGATGAGGAGAATTTCTTTTTCAGGGTACGCTGCGCCGGCGGTGGATACGAAAAGACCGAAGAGGAGAGTCATCACCATTAAACAAACTACCATCCGAAATATTTTTTTCATCTCTTGTCCCTCCCTCACTCTTTTTCTCAATGTAACAGGGTAAGAATGCTTTGTCAAGTAAAAGAGGAGGGTCTGAATGTTTGCAAGTAAGCGAAGAGAGGGGGGGTGGTTCTTTTACCTCGGTAGAGAATTTTCCTGACTTGAGGGTTTTCCCTCTTTTGGGTACACTGGGGAAAAGCGACGAAAGTGGGTGGTTATTTTGTTAGCGTGTGTTTTTGAAGGAAAGAACGAGTGGCAAATCCGGGAAATTCCCGAGCCAAAACCTCTCCCTCATGAGGTGTTGATTCGGGTCAAAGCGGCGGGGATTTGCGGGACCGACATTCATATTTTGAAGGGAGAGTATTTTCAGGATTTTCCCATCGTTGCCGGGCATGAATTTTCCGGAGAGGTGGTTGAAGTAGGAGAGAAAGTCACACAATTTCGTCTGGGGGATCGGGTAACGGCTGACCCCAATATTTTTTGTGATCGCTGTTACTATTGCAAGATTAACAAGAATAACCACTGTCTCAATCTCCAGGCAGTGGGAGTGACCCGTGGGGGTGCGTTCGCAGAGCTGGTCCCGGTTCCCGAGAAATGCGTGTTCCCCTTGTCTTCGCGCCTTACCTTTGAGGAGGGAGCGTTGGCAGAACCACTCGCTTGCGTGGTTTATGGAGTAGAGCGGAGTGGCATCCGCCCAGGGGAAAAGGTACTCATTTTCGGTGCCGGTCCTATTGGGCTCTTATTGGCTACTCTTTTCCGCGCAAGTGGCGCTTCGCTTGTGGTCATGGTGGATGTGAGCGAGAAAAAACTCCATTTGGCCAAAAATCTTGGTGCCGATGAGGTGATCTTGGCTGATGGGAGAGAGGGAGAGAAAATAAGGAAAATTGCTCCTCAAGGATTTGAGATTGTGGTTGATGCTACCGGCATTCCTGCAGTCATGGAACGGGAATGGGAGTTTGTGGAACCTGATGGGACTTTTCTCCTCTTTGGGGTAGCCCCACGAGGTTCAAAAATCTCCCTCGACCCCTATGAAGTCTTTCGCAAGGATCTCCACATCATTGGGTCTTTTGCGGTGAAAAAGACCATGCAGTATTCTCTCAATATGCTCGAGGGAGGAAAAGTAGAGGTCAAGAATCTCATTTCTGCTACCTATCCGCTCCGAGAATTTGGAAAAGCACTGGAGGACGTACTTACCAATCCCGATCATTTGAAGGTGCAAATTGTGTTTTAGCAGGAAGAGAGGGCGTATCGCACCTATCAGTAGGCTGTCTTGGATGCGGTTGATTCCATTTTTGTAGAAATGGTACAATGAAAGGGCATTGCATAATCTTGCTTCACTCAAACACGGTATTTTTCTCTCACCATGGTGCCAAAGGAGGTGGGAACCGTTCGCAAAATTGGCCTCATGTGGAGTAAAACATTCTTTGAGGAGCGGGAAGAAGCGTATTATCAACTCAAGCCCAATTTCAAGGGAAAGACGCTCGTCCTTATCGAAGAAGCCTTAGGAGAGATGTCCTTCGAAGTTATTTCTTTGAATGTTGATGAACCCTTAGACAGAGTTATTCGCAAGATTCACAAGGAGAAAATCGATTTTGCCTTCAATCTCTCGGTTTCGGTTTCGGGGACCTACAACCAGTCCGTTTTGCCCTCGGTCTTAGATGCCTTAGGCATTCCCTATTTGGGTTCGAATGCCATTGTGCACTCTTTCTCCTTGGATCGGGTACTCTTGAAACTCACCTTGCGAGGCATGGGTATTCCTACCCCCTCTTGTTTTCTCTTCACTCAAGGAGAGGCCATTCCGGAAAACCTCGATTTCCCGGTGGTGATTAAACCTCGTTTTCGAACCACCAAGAATCCGGTTACCCTGGAAGCGGTGAGCACCGAGAGAGAGGATTTGGAAAGGAAAATTTCCCTCTTTGCCGAAAAACTGGGAGAAAAGTTAGTGGTCGAGCGGTTGATCCTCGGGAAGGAAATCGTGGTGGGGATGTGGGGAAACGGTCCACAGAGAGAAATTTTGCCCTTTGTGGAAGTCAACTTAGGGAAAAATTGCCTCATTTGGGATTCGCAGGAGAAGTGGAGAAAAGGGTATGTTGAAGACGCTCTCTGTCCTTCTTCGCTCTCCGAAGAGGAGAGGGATGTTGTCGAAAGAATGGTGGTAAAGATTTGTCAGGAACTCGATATTCGTGACTTTGCCACCTTTCATCTCATCTTTGCCGAAAAAGAGGAAATGCCCTTCTTTTTTGAAATGAACTCCCTTCCTAATCTTTACTATAAGCATAGCGCTTTCCCTCGCATGTGTGAGACGACAGGAGTGGGCTACAAAGAAATGATTCAGAGATTGGTGGGTATCGCCCAAGAAAGGTTACGCAATGTCCTTAAATGAACTTTCTTTTGCGGTTTTAGGTGCAGGGCATGGAGGGCAGGCCCTGGCCGGATATTTAGCCTTACGCGGTTTTCCGGTCAATCTCTTCAATCGCAGCCCTGAACGGATTAGTTCTATTAAACTCATGGGGGGAATTCAAATCGAGGGAGAAATGAACGGTTTTGCCCCCTTGCGCCTGGTGACCCACAATATCGAGGAAGCCATTCGGGGGGTGAAAATCATCATGGTGGTTACCCCTGCCAATGCCCACCGGTTCTTGGCTGAACTTGTCGCTCCCTACCTCGAGGATGGGCAAATCATTATCTTGAATCCGGGGCGTACCGGTGGGGTGTTAGAAGTGAGACAAGTTTTCAAAGAACGGGAAATAGGGGTACAAGTGATCATTGCCGAAGCCCAAACCTTTCTTTTCGCCAGTCGCATTTCTGGTCCGGCCCAAGCGCGGATTTTTCGGATTAAGAATAGTATTCCCGTTGCTGCTCTTCCCGCCTATCGGACCATAGAGGTGGTGCAAATGTTGCGCAAGGCTCTCCCTCAGTTCGTACCGGAAGATAATGTTCTCAAGACGAGCTTCAGTAATATCGGGGCAGTATTTCATCCTACTTTGACCATTTTGAATGCGGCTCGCATTGAGAGTACCCGTGGAGAGTTTGATTATTACCTCGAGGGCATTACTCCCTCGGTAGCGCTCATTTTAGAGGCAGTTGACCGTGAGCGGGTGAAGGTGGCAGAGGCTTTGGGGGTACGGGTGAATACTGCACGCGAGTGGCTCTACTATGCCTATGATGCCCACGGGAGGAATCTCTACGAAGCCATTCAGAACAACCCCGGTTATCAGGGTATTCGTGCTCCTTCCACTATTTTTCATCGCTATATCACCGAAGATGTACCAATGAGTTTAGTTCCCATTGCTTCTTTCGGGAAAATGTTGGGGGTACCTACTCCTACCATCGATATTTTCATCCATTTGGCCAATATTCTCCATGGACGGGACTACGTGGCGGAGGGAAGGACAGTAGAGAAACTTGGGGTAGCGGGTATGAGTGTGAAAGAAATACGAGAAATGGTGGTGGGAGTTGAAGTCGATGTCAAATAAATCTCGTATCGTCGGTGCCTCGATCGGTAATTGTGTCCATGTGGCTGGGGTGTACCGTTTCTTGCAGCTTGCAGAAGAAATGGGTTATCGATCGATCTTCCTTGGCCCGGCGGTTCCGGTGCAGGAATTGGTGCGGGTTATAGAAAGAGAAAGCCCTCAAAAGGTCCTCGTGGGGTATCGTCTCTCGCCGGAAACCGGAGAAAAGCTTTTTCAAGAATTAGCCCAAGTGCTCAAAGAGAGGAAGCTCTTGGGGAAATGTACCCTCTTTTTGAGTTGCACTCCGACATTGAAGCCCATCGCCTTGAAGGTGGGTATCTTTGATGCCGTTTTCACCGGGGAAGAGGAATTCACCGATCTTGTGGGAACTTTGCGGGGTGTTGACACCTCCTCACCCCGCGAGCAGTATCCGCAGAGCTTGCCGGAGAGAATCAAAGCCAAAAGTCCTTTCCCCCTTTTGCGACATCACTTCGGTCTCCCTACGGTGGAAGAAACGGTGCAAGGGGTGGCAGAAATTGCCGAGTCCAAGGCTGTGGATGTTATTTCCCTCGGGCCCGATCAGAATGCCCAGGAATTCTTCTTTCGTCCCGAACAGATGGAAGAGGAATACACCGGAGCAGGGGGGGTCCCGCTCCGCAAGAGAGAAGATTTGGAGGCTATCTACCGTGCCTCTCGCCGGGGAAATTTTCCCCTCCTCCGGTGTTACAGCGGGACAAACGACTTAGTGCGGTGGGCTCACTTCCTCCATGAGACGATTCACATTGCCTGGGGAGCGGTGCCTATCTTTTGGTACAGTGTTTTAGATGGCCGGAGTCAGCGTTCCTTAGAAGAGGCTATTCGCGAGAACCAAGAGGCGGTACGCACCTATATTGCCTTGGGAGTTCCGATAGAAGGCTTAGAGGCACATCAATGGAGTTTGCGAGGTGCTTCAGATGCAGTGGCGGTAGCAACTTTTTACCTCGCTTGTTATCAGGCGAAAAAATTGGGAGCTCGTTTCTATGTGGCTCAGTACATGTTCAACACTCCTCCCGGTATCGATCCGTGGGCGGATATAGCGAAGATGTTGGCGAAGAAAGAGCTTGTGGAGCAACTTGCCGATGATCATTTCACCATTTTCACCCAGATCCGAGGAGGATTAGCGCATTTTGCTCCTCAGGAAGCGATTGCCAAGGGACAACTCGGTGCCTCGACCGCTTTGGGGCTTTTCTTGCAGCCTCACATCGTCCACGTGGTCGGTTTCTCCGAGGCGATTCGTTTGGTAGGTGCACAAGAGGTCATCGAGAGCGCCCGTATTGTGAACGGAGTTCTCCGGGACCTCCTCTTGGGGCTGCCCAACGTGAGTGGCGACCAAAGAGTGAGAGAGAGAAAGGAAGAGCTGAAAGAAGAGGCATGGTTCCTCCTTGATACCCTGCGCAAGATAGGAGAAAGAGAACCTGACCCCTTTCTCTCTCCTCGAGTTCTCGCCCAGGCGGTACGAAGTGGCATTTTTGATGCTCCGCATCTCCGGGGAAATAGAGAAGCGCAAGGGAAGATGGAAACCCGGGTCGTTGGAGGAGTAGTGCGGTGTGTCGATGCTCAGGGAAAGATTCTTTCCGAAAGGGAACGTGTAAAAGCATTGGGTTGGTGAAAGGTTTCTTTCGGAGTGGAAAAGGGCAAAGAAACTTGTGGTAACATAGAAGAAAAAGTGGAGAAAGAGAGGGCATAGAGATGGGTACTGAGGTGAAAGGACTGCTCAAAAAGGGAAAGAGCAGAATAGTATTACTTGTCGCCGATGGAGTAGGAGGTGCACCACACCCTGATTTTGGAGGGAAAACCGAGCTTGAGTATGCTGTTACCCCCAATCTGGATGCTTTGGCCAAGAAGAGCGTGCTCGGTCTCATGCTCCCGGTGAATCATGGTATTACCCCGGGGAGTGGTCCCGGCCATATCGGGCTTTTTGGCTATGATCCTGAGGAATTACAGATCGGGCGGGGAGTTTTGGAAGCCTTGGGAGTGGGGTTGGCGCTCAAAGAAGGTGATGTGGCAGCCCGTGCCAACTTTGCCACTCAAGATGCGCAGAAGGTCATTATCGATCGCCGAGCGGGTCGTCTGGCTACCGAAGAGTGTCAGAGGATTGTAGAGATGTTAGCCCGAGAAATTCAAGAGATCGATGGGGTAGAGATCATTCTCAAGCCGGGAAAGGAACACCGCTTCGTATTGATTCTGCGGGGTGAAGGGTTGGGGGATCAGGTGAAGGATACCGATCCCCAGAAAGAAGGGTATCGCGCCCATGAACCGCAGGCCCTCGATGAGAAATCGGAGAAGACGGCAAAAATCCTCAAAGCATTTTTGGAGAAAGCCCATGCGCTCCTCCGGAATGAACCCAAGGCTAATGCCATTCTCTTACGCGGTTTTTCTCAGCCCCCGGTGTTGGAGAAATTTCCTGAAAGGTATGGTTTGCAAGCTCTGGCCATTGCCATTTACCCCATGTATAAAGGGATTGCCCGTCTCTTTGGCTTTGATACCCCAGATGTAGAGGGTGAATTGAAAGACGAAGTCGCCTACCTTGAGAAGAGCTGGGAACAATACGACTTCTTTTTCCTCCACTATAAGGATACCGACAAGGCTGGAGAGGATGGCGATTTCGCTAAAAAAGTGAAGTGTATCGAATATTTGGACACTTTCATCCCGCGCATTCTTGCTTTACAACCCGATGTATTGGTGATCACCGGGGACCATTCCACGCCGTCCATTTTGCGCGGACACTCTTGGCATCCTTCACCGGTGCTCTTATACTCTCCTTTTGCCGGAAGCGACGATGCCGCGCGATTTACCGAAAGAGCGTGTAAAAACGGTTATTTGGGACAATTCCCTGCTCACTTCCTCATGAATCTCATCTTAGCAAATGCACTCCGTTTGGGGAAATTCGGTGCGTGAAAAGGGTAGCCGCTTAGGAAGCGGCTACTCTTCTGCGGGTGCCTTCTTTCTCTCTCTGTGGCCGTGATCTTGGGCTACACTTCTTCCCAATTCTTTGAGCATCATGGACATGCACGCGACGCACTTACCCCACTCTTCTTGGAGACAGATTTTCCCCGGATAAATGGTATAGTGGGAACGATAGGCGAGGGGGGTAAAGTTGGGCATGAGGACGTTAGCGCCACACTGGAGCCCCTTTTCTCTCCCTCCGGAAACAAGCGTCCCCAAAGCAGTGGTGGCGGGAAGGTGAGTGTCTCGAGTCAAGATGCGGGTGAGGGCTAAGGTTTTGAGGGTTAAGAGATACTGTTTTTTCCTATCGGGGGCGAAGTTTCCAAGTGGGGTATCGGGATGGGGAATGAAAGGACCGATACCGATCATGTCGAAGTTCCATCGCTGGAAGCTTTTAATGTCTAAGGCAATGGCTTCGATGGTTTGACCGGGCAGGCCGACCATGTTCCCGCTTCCGACTTGGTATCCGAGTTCGGCGAGGATTTTTTGGCAAGCGAGGCGATGGGAGTGGTCGTCGTCGGGGTGGAGCTTGCGAAACAGTTGTTCGTCAAAAGTCTCTTGTTTCAAGAGGTATCGATCGGCACCTGCCTCTCGCCACAGCGCATACTCTTCCTTAGTCCGTTCCCCGATACTCAGGGTAATGGCCACCCCTAATTTTTTGAGCCGATGGAGGAGAGAAGCAATGGACCGGGCGTCGTAAGAAAGGTCTTCTCCCGATTGTAAGACGATGGTCTTCACTCCTAAGCGGGCGATTTTCTCGCCCACCGTATATATTTCCTCAATACTCATGCGATAGCGAGGAAGGGAACGATTGTCTCGCCGTAGCCCACAGTAGAGACAATTCTTGCGGCAGTAGTTAGAGAACTCTATGAGACCGCGGAGGTGCACCGCATCTCCAGCGTATTTTCGACGTTTCTCGTCGGCCAGGGTGAACAGTTCTGCGGTGATTTCCTCGTCTTCGCAAGCAAGGAGGAGAGCGAGTTCCTCTTGAGAGAGGTCTTCGGTGTGGGCAAGCTGAGTTAAGAGCTCACGATATCCTTCCTTCTCCATTTTCAACCCTCTTCTTCGCCAAGTAATCGTTGATGGCCGAACGGATCGCTTCTTCGGCTAACACCGAACAGTGCATTTTCTGGGGTGGCAATCCGTCGAGGGCGTCGGCAACAGCTCGATTGGTGATGGAGAGGGCCTCTTCAATGGTTTTTCCTTTAATGAGTTCGGTGGCTATGGAAGAGGTGGCAATGGCTGCACCGCAGCCAAAGGTTTCGAATTTGGCGTCTTCGATGATATTATCTCTAATTTTGAGGTACATGACCATGACATCTCCACACACCGGGTTTCCCACCTTGCCCACGCCATCGGGATTCTCTATTTTCCCTACATTACGAGGATTGCGGAGGTGTTCCAAGACCTTTTCGCTATACATGGTTTATATCGCCTCTTTTCCGAAAGGAGAAATGTTCCGTAACTTCTCCACAATGTGAGGAAACACTTCGAGGACGGTTTGTATTTCCTCCACGGTGTTCGACCGCCCTAAGCTAAACCGAACCGATCCGTGGGCGATCTCGTGGGGATAACCACAGGAGAGAAGCACATGAGAGGGTTCCAGGGACCCGGAGGTGCAGGCCGAACCACTCGAGACGCAAATACCTGCAAAATCAAGGTTTAAAAGCATTGCTTCACCTTCTACGTACTTGACGAGGATCATACTGGTATTGGGAAGGCGAGGAGCATTCTTCCCCACCACGGTGACTTCGCGAATGCGCTCGGTGATTCCTTGTTCTAAGCGATTACGCAGTTCCTCTACGTGGCGATATTCATCTTCCCAGTTAGCTTGGGCTATTTCCAGAGCTTTGGCCATGCCGACGATGAGGGGGACGTTTTCTGTTCCCGCTCGTTTTCCTCGTTCGTGGGGACCACCAAGGATTTGGGGGATGAGGCGCACTCCTTTCTTGACGTAGAGGAAACCGACTCCCTTTGGTCCGTAGAATTTATGGGCGGAAGCAGAGAGGAGGTCCACAGGAATTTCCTTCACATTGAAAGAGAGTTTGCCAATGGTTTGCACTGCATCAGTGTGGAAGAGAAGACCATACTCTTTGGCCAGAGAGGCTATTTCTTGGATCGGTTCGATGACCCCTGTTTCATTATTGGCGTGCATAATGGAAACGAGGGTGGTGCGGGGGGTAATGGATTTTTTGAATTCTTGGGGATCGACGAGGCCGTTCTCGTCAACGGGGAGGTAGGTGACTTGAAACCCCTCTTTCTCTAAGGCCTTGAACACGTTGAGTACCGCATGGTGTTCGATGGCCGAGGTGATCAAGTGGTTTCCTTTATTCCACAAGGCGTAGGCACTCCCTCGAATGGCTAAGTTATTCGCCTCGGTTCCGCCGGAGGTGAAAATAATTTCTTGGTCCTCAGCGCCCAGGCATTGGGCAATAGTGTGTCTACTTGTTTCTAAGGCTTTTTTCGCTTCTTGTCCGATGCTGTGGAGCGATGAAGGGTTACCGAATTTCTCGGCGAAAAAAGGCAACATGGCTTCAATGACTCTCTGATCGCAGGGAGTAGTCGCATTACAATCGAGGTAAATCATTTCTTTCACCTTCTTTAGGGATGAAGTCAGACAAAGTTTTCCCAGCCAAGACTTGACGAATTTGGGAGGTAAGTTCATACCATAATTCACGAGTCATACACTGTGACGATCGTTGGCAGTGGTTGGGGTTATCGGCACACTCTACAAGATGGAGTGGTCCTTCGAGGATGGTGGCTACTTCGAGGAGGGAAATTTTCTCGGGTGGGCGACCCAGAAGATACCCCCCTTTGTTACCCCGGAGGCTACGGATCATCCCGGAAGCCTCAAGGAGAAGGGCTAATTGGCGGAGATAAGGGAGGGAGATGTGCTGTCGGCGAGAAACGTCTTTCAGTTTTAGGGGGTAGCCCTGAGAGTAAATGGCTAAATCTACGAGGAGTCGTAAACCATACCGTAGACGGGTTGAAATTTTCACTGTTTCCTTCACAATCTCCCTTATAAGTTTACTAAAGTAGTAATTTTAATCAATTATAGGTTTGAGGGGGGATTCTGGCAAGTGGTGAGGGGGAAAATTTTTTTTGGGAGAAGAGGAGGAGAAAACCTTGACAGATTTGCGGAGGAGCAATTATAATACTTGATACTTTCACCTTGTGAAAAGAGAGCCTAAAGACGGGCGAACATTAAGCCTTTGAAGGCGCTTAATCTCCAAAGAAGGAGATTGAGCGCCTTTATTTTTTGCCGGGGAGGTTGAGAGAATGCCCTGCAACTTACGGAGTAAAGAAGAGGTCATTGCCTTCTGCAAGGAAAATAAGGTGAAATTCATTCGTTTGTGGTTTACTGATGTCCTGGGGAGTCTCAAGAGTTTTGCGATACCCGTAGAAGAACTCGAGATGGCACTCAATGAAGGTATGGGTTTTGATGGTTCTTCGATCAAGGGTTTTGCTCGCATCGATGAAAGTGATATGATCGCTATGCCGGATCCCTGTACCTTTCAGTTACTCCCTTGGCGAGAAGGCGTAGAGAAAGTAGGTCGCATGTTTTGTGACATTCTCAACCCTGATGGTACACCTTTTGCCGGTGACTCACGGTATATTCTCCGGATTAACCTCGAGAAGTTAAAGGAAAAGGGTTTCTCTTTTTACGTCGGCCCCGAGTTGGAATTTTTCTACTTTAAGAGTGAGAATGAACCGATTCCCTTGGATAGAGGAGGTTATTTCGACCTTACCACTCTCGATGCCGCCTCGGATCTCCGTAGGGATACTATCCGTACCCTCGAGGAAATGGGTATTCGGGTGGAATATAGTCACCATGAGGTGGCATACTCTCAGCACGAGATTGACCTTCGCTATGCAGATGCTTTAACCATGGCTGATCAGGTCATGACCTATCGCATTGTGGTGAAGGAAATTGCCCAGAAACACGGTGTGTATGCTACTTTCATGCCCAAACCGATTATGGGAATTAATGGTTCGGGGATGCATACCCATCAGTCTCTTTTCCGGGGAGAGCAGAACGCCTTTTTTGACGCCAATGACCCTTATTATCTCTCTGATATCGCCAAGAAGTATATTGCCGGAATCCTCCGTCACGCCCGGGAAATTGCTCTCGTCACCAATCAGTGGGTCAATTCCTATAAGCGTTTAGTGCCCGGATATGAAGCACCGGTATATATTTGTTGGGCACGGCGGAATCGTTCTGCTTTGGTACGGGTACCCATGTATAAGCCAGGAAAAGAGAAAGCCACCCGTATCGAGGTTCGGAATCCCGATCCGGCCTGCAACCCCTATTTGGCTTTTTCGGTTATGTTGGCGGCGGGAATGGCGGGAATCGAGGGTAATTACGAACTTCCTGAGCCGGTGGAAAGAGATGTATATCATATGCAGGAATGGGAACGAGAAAAACTTGGGATCGCTTCTTTACCGGGGAGTCTTAAAGAAGCCATTGATTGCGCTCGAGAGAGCTCAATCGTGAAAAAGGCCCTGGGTGACCATATTTTCGAATATTTCATCAAGAGCAAGATGGTTGAGTGGGATGAATATCGATTGGTGGTTCATCCTTACGAAATCGAACGATACTTACCGATACTCTGAGGAGGAAGAGAACCACAATGAGAGAAAAGGTGAGAATTCCTTCTGGGTGTGCGGTTGCAGGCATTTTGCATCAGGATGGAAGGCGAGTCTCGGGAGAGGTGATCATCCGATCCATGGAAGTGATGCATGAGCGTTCCAACGGATTGGGTGGTGGTTTTGCAGGGTACGGTATTTACCCTCAATTCGCCGAACTCTATGCTTTCCATGTATTGTATGACGATCTCTCTGCCCGATCGGAGGTTGAAGAGTTACTCCAGAAGGATTTCACCATCGAACAAGAGGAGAGTATCCCGATCTGGGAGAACTCCACCATCACCGATCATCCCTTCTTTTTCCGATACTTCCTGTATCCCAAGAGGACAAGAGACAATGAGGAAGATGTGGTGGTCCGTTTAGTGATGACCATTAACGCCATGATTGAAGGAGCGTATGTGGTTTCGAGCGGGAAGAATATGGGGGTGTTCAAGGGGGTGGGGTATCCTGAAGACATTGGGAGATTTTTCCGCATTGAAGAATATGAAGGGTATTGTTGGATTGCTCATGGGCGTTTCCCCACCAATAGTGTCGGTTGGTGGGGAGGTGCTCACCCCTTTAATTTGTTGCAATTCTCGGTAGTTCATAATGGTGAACTCTCTTCGTATGGGGTGAATCGCCGATATTTGGAAAACTTTGGATATCTCTGTACTCTGCAAACCGATACCGAGGTTATTGCCTATCTTGTCGATCTCTTGTTGCGACGTCATCGCGTTGATCCTTCTTTTTTGGGCGCGATTCTTGCCGGACCTTTTTGGTCCCAGATTGAAGAGATGAACGAACCCCAGAAAAGTTTTTACCGGGCCTTGCGTATTACCTATGGCGGTGCTTTGCTCAACGGTCCCTTTAGCATCATTGTGGGTTTTGAAGGGGGTATGTTTGGGTTGGTGGATCGGATTAAGTTGCGTCCTATGGTCGCCGGATGGAGTGGAGACACCTTCTATCTCGCCAGTGAAGAGAGCGCCATACGTGCAATTGCTCCATCTTTGGATGTAGTGAAAGCTCTTCATGCCGGAGAAGTAATGATTGGGCGACTGAAAGAGGGTATTTGTCATGGCCAAGAGTTTGCTTTTCCCCGAGTTTAAAATTGAACGGGATGCAGAGAGGTGTATTTCCTGTCAAGTTTGTGTTCGACAGTGTGCCAATGAGGTCCATAGCTATGATCCTGAGGATGACACGGTATACAGCGCCGAAGAACACTGTGTGGGATGTCAACGGTGCGTGACTCTCTGCCCGACCGGGGCTTTAGAGATCAGAAAGAGAGAGATCGGATTTCGTCCTAATGCTAATTGGGATGTAGCCTCGATCCGTAATCTCTATAAACAGGCGGAGACCGGCGGAGTTTTGCTCACCGGGATGGGTTGTGATAAGCCCTATCCTATTTATTGGGACCATTTACTCCTCAATGCCAGCCAAGTCACCAATCCCTCTATTGATCCCTTGCGTGAACCGATTGAGATTCGCACCTTTTTAGGGAAAAAGGAACCGTTTTTAGAAGTGGCTTGGAGTGAGGAATTTGCTGGTCTCAAGACTCGCTTAGCCCCTCAATTGGAGCTCAGCATTCCCGTTCTCTTTTCCGCAATGTCCTATGGTTCGATTAGCTATAATGCCTTTCGTTCCCTTGTTGAAGCGGCAAAAGAGATAGGAACATTTTGTAATAGTGGTGAGGGAGGATTGCATCCCGGTTTCTATCCCTTGGGAGATTGGATCATTGTTCAGGTGGCTTCGGGACGTTTTGGGGTGACCCCGGAGTACCTCGAGGTGGCGGCGGCGGTGGAAATTAAGATCGGACAAGGGGCAAAACCCGGTATCGGAGGGCATTTACCGGGGGAAAAGGTGTCTCCGGAAATCTCTCGCACCCGGCGCATTCCCGTGGGGAGCGATGCCATCTCTCCTGCTCCGCACCATGATATCTATTCCATCGAAGACCTGGAGCGTCTTGTCTTTGCCTTGAAAGAAGCAACCCGCTACGAGAAGCCGATTTCGGTAAAGATTGCCGCCGTCCATAATGTGGCGGCAATTGCCTCAGGAGCAGTACGGGCGGGAGCAGATATCGTTGCCATTGACGGGATTCGAGGAGGAACGGGTGCGGCACCGCAGGTGATTCGGGATAACGTCGGTATTCCTATTGAGCTTGCTCTGGCTCAAGTTGACGAGCGTTTACGCAAAGAAGGGATTCGGCATCGCGCTTCGATTGTCATCGCCGGTGGTATTCGCTCGAGCAGTGACGTGGTGAAAGCCATTGCCTTGGGTGCTGACGCCGTGTATATCGGAACTTCGGCGCTTTTGGCTTTAGGATGCCACTTGTGTCAGAAGTGTTACACCGGAAAGTGCAATTGGGGTATTGCCACGCAAGACCCGTATCTCACCAAACGTTTGAACCCCCAAATGGGGAAACGGAGATTGGTGAATCTCTTGCGGGCTTGGTCCTTGGAAATTAAAGAAATTCTCGGTGGCATGGGTATCAATGCTATTGAGAGCTTACGAGGGAATCGTGAACAGCTTCGAGCGGTAGGTCTCACCAAAGAAGAGGCACAGGTCTTGGGAGTGAAAATGGCCGGAGAGGGGTGGTAGTGGTGAAACGAATCCGGATTCATGAAGAGTACTGCATCGGCTGTCGGCTCTGTGAAATCATCTGCATGGTGAAACATTCTGCTTCCGGAAAAATCATCAAAGCTTTTCGCAAAGAGAGTGAACGCCCTCTCCCTCGAGTTCGGGTGGAAGAAGAAGGGTATACTTCTTTTGCCCTGCAGTGCCGGCATTGTGATGAGGCTCCCTGTGTGGAGAACTGTCTCACTGGAGCGATGCATCGGGACGAAGCAACGGGGGTAGTATTGTGCGACGAAGATCTCTGTGTGGGTTGCTGGATGTGTGTGATGAGCTGCCCTTTTGGGGTGGTGGAGAGGAAAGAAAAGGGAAAAACCACCGTGAGTAAGTGTGATGTATGTGCCGGAAAAGAAGAAATCCCTCCTTGCGTCAAAAACTGTCCCAACGAGGCGTTGACCTATGAATAGAATCCATGCGCCGTATCTTGTGGTCGGTTTTTCCGTGGCCGGTCGATGGGGAGCGCGGGCGATTCGGAGCAGAGACGCCAAGAAAAAGATAGTAGTGGTGAGTGAAGAGGAATTTTACTCTCGTCCGCTCATCACCTATTCTTTAGGAAAGAAGGCCAAAGACATTACCTATCGAGAAACTATTGTTGATGAGAGTCATGTAGACATCTTGTGGGGGAAAAGAGTAGAAAGCCTAGATACTTCGAGAAAAGTGGCTTGGCTTCAGGACGGAACCCAAATCTCTTTTGACCGAGCGCTCATCGCTACGGGAGGTGTTCCCATTATCCCTTCCCTTCATGGGATGGACAAAAAGGGAATATTCTCCTTTACGAGAAGCGAGGACTTGCGGAAAATCCAGGAATTCTTGCGCGATTTTCCGGTAGAGAGGGTTCTCGTTTTAGGCGGGGGATTCATCGGACTCAAGACCTGTGAGGCGTTCCTCCATTTGGGACTGCCAATTGTCTTGGTGGAGCTCTCTTCGCGGCTTTTACCCACCATGCTTGACGAAGAAGGATCGCGCTACCTGGAGGAAGCACTATCCAGAAACGGGGTGAGGGTAATTACCCAGGATACCGTAGAGGAATTTCGCGGTGATCGGGATCGTTTGGAAGAGGTGCTCCTCCGAAGTGGAGAAATTATCCCGGTAGGTATGGCGGCGGTAGCGATTGGCGTGAAGCCAAACGTCGAGTGGCTGCGCAATTCGGGGTTGAACATTCGTCGGGGCGTTGTAGTCAACGAATTTCAGGAAACCTCCGTGCGGGGCATTTTTGCCGCCGGTGACGTGGCGGAGACGAAGAATCTCATCACCGGAGAATATAACGTAGTGGCCATATGGCCCGAAGCGGTACGCCAGGGAAAAGTTGCTGGCTGGAATATGGTTGGGGCGGTTACCTCCTACCCGGGAAGCCTTCCGGTGAATTCTTTGGATTTGGGAGGCTTGGCTTTGGTTTCGGCGGGAATCGTGAATCCACCTCAGGAATGGGGAGGAGAGGTTCTCGTCAAAAGAGAGCCTGAAGAGTACCTCAAGGTTGTTTTGCGGAATAACGTGATTGTGGGAATGGTGATGGTGGGAAGGATCGAAAGGGCAGGGCTCTATATCCATCTCATGCGGGAAAGAATCGTGGTGAGTGATTTCAAGAATAAACTCTTGGAGAAGAATTTCGGTCTTGTGAATTTGCCGAAGGATTACCGGAAACATTTGGTGGAAGGGGTCGGAGTGGAAGTATGAACGTTCTCGACTGCCGCGGGATGCATTATCGTGAGATCAATGCTCGGTTAGAAGAATGGTGGCGCAATGGTTGTCGTGAGGCATTGCTTCAAGGGGTGAATGGACAGCGGTATTTAGGTCGAGCATTTTCGGAAGGATACTTGGAGATTGAGGGAACCCCTGGTGACGATGTGGGTATCTTCTTGAACGGTGCAACTGTTCGCATTAAAGGGAATGGCCAAGATGGGGTAGGGAACACTATGAATAGAGGCAAGATCATCGTGGAGGGAGACGCGCGGGATATTGTGGGATTCTCTATGCGCGGCGGGAAAATATGGGTTCGAGGGAGTGTAGGGTATCGGGTCGGTATTCACATGAAGTCTTATCTCGATGAGTATCCGGTCATTATCGTAGGAGGCGAAGCAGGTGATTTTTTAGGAGAGTACATGGCCGGAGGACTCATCGTGATTTTGGGGCTTGGGAGCAAAAAGCCGATCTACGGATCGTTTATTGCCCCGGGAATGCACGGGGGGACCATCATCATTCGCGGAGAAGTGAGTGAGAAAGTGGTGAGCGCAGGAGTGAAGATGAGTCCTCTTGAAGAGCACGAATGGCGGGGGGTCTCTGCCTATCTTGAGGAGTATAGTCACGACCTTGCTCTTTCTCTTCCTTCCTTTCGCCCTTCCGATTTTGTCAAGTTATTTCCTCTCACCACTCGTCCTTACGGGAGAATCTACGCCTATTGAAGGAGGGGGGATTGATATAGTGTTCTTGCTCCCTCTTCTCCGCTCCCTCGAAGGGAAAATCGGTAAACTCCTCCTTTTTGGGTGAGTGCAAAGAGGAAGGAAACCGAAAGGGAATCACAAGAGGTTCTCCATGAGTTTTCCTCTTACCCCAGGATTTCCGGGTCTTTTCCTCACAAAGGGAAAGGCGTTTCCTCTTTCGTTGCGGCGGGTTCCGCAGGGAACCCGGGGCAGTTATTTTTTCCCCAACGCGCAAGGCGAGATGACTTTACCGTACAAGATTCCAAAGTTGCAAGAATCCTCTTTCCTCCCTGCAGGGGAAAGACGCAAGTGCAAAATGATTTTCACTCTTTTTCGGAGGCGGGGTCCATCGTGAAACTGCAAAGAAACATCTTCAGTACTGACTGAGGAAGGAGGCGATAAGAGGAGATCTCCTGACGCTTTGCGGGGGAGAGCTCCGAAGGAACTCAAGGAGGCTCTCTGAGTGTTCCATAAGTATGGAACTCATCTTAGTGTAAACTTATCGTAGGGGTTCCAGGATAAAGAAATGAAGAGACCTCGCCATCCAGTGTTTGTTATACAATT
>CAKZPS010000059.1 GCA_937139415.1 uncultured bacterium | reverse complement strand
CAACGTGTCCAATGGTTCCAACATTGACGTGGGGTTTTTTCCGTTCAAATTTTTGCTTCGCCATAGGTTATCCTCCTCATCAGATTATATCCTATCCACCAAAACCTCAAAAAAGAAAAATGGAGCCTACGACCGGGATTGAACCGGTGACCCCACCCTTACCAAGGGTGTGCTCTACCACTGAGCTACGCAGGCTCTTTTATGGTGGGGAGGGTAGGATTCGAACCTACGAAGGCGTTCAGCCGACGGATCTACAGTCCGCTCCTTTTGTCCACTTAGGTACCTCCCCACGCCTGGAGCCGGTGATCCGACTCGAACGGACGACCTGCTGATTACAAGTCAGCTGCTCTACCAGCTGAGCTACACCGGCATTGTGTTACTTCACCTTCGCCCGTTCATGCGTGAATTAATATAACGAAAGGGATATACAATGTCAAGGGAAGGAGAGAGAAAACCTGAAAAATTGAGTACCAAAGACCTCGAGAAATTCAAGAATATACCCATAAGAGCAATCGATTTGATTCGATACCCCCAATTTTTGGCCTTCCTCACAACTCCACTCGAGAATTATTTGCATTTGGAGGTTGACATATTTTTGCTCCTCAATTTATAATTAAATTAATAATTAAATCGATTGCACAAATTGGTTATGTAGGGGGGGTGAGAGACCACCAAAGAGAATGCCACAAAAGTTTTTTAAAACTCTCCTGAGGAGGTAAGAAAATGAAAAGGCATGCTTGGTTCATCTTCTTATGTTGCGTTTGGGTTACGTGGGGATGGAGTGTCGGAGCTCAAGAATTGAATTTAGGGCGCTTTGATGGAGTCACCATCAAGGCCTGTCTCATCGGAGGAGGAGATTACGAAAAAATTTACGAGCAGTTCTTCCCCAAGTTCGAAGAGCTCACCGGAGCAAAAGTAGAGATCGTGTTCAAAGGTAACGGCTTCGATATCGACAAGAAAATGAAACTCGATTTCGCCGCCAAAACCATCGATTACGATGTCTGTTGGAACCACACCAGTTTCTTTAGCCAATACCTCGATTTCGTCGAGCCCTTAGAGACATACTTCACTCAAGAAGAGTTGGCTGACTTCTCCCCCCGGGTCATGCAATTTGCCCAGAAAGATGGGCATCTTTGGTTCCTCCCTCGCCATGCTGACATTAGCACCCTTCATTACCGTACTGACCTCTTCAACAATCCAGAGTTGCAGAAGAAGTTCAAAGAAAAGTATGGATATGACTTGCAGCCTCCGGAAACCTGGGAACAGTTTAAAGACATTGCCCTTTTCTTGAATAACCCTCCCGAAATATACGGTACTCAGTTTGCCGGTAAAGAAGAGGCACTCTCGGGGCGTTTCTGGGATATCCTCATGGCCTACGGAGGAAAAATCCTCGATGAAAACTTTAAACCTGCTTTTAACGGACCAGAGGGAATCAAAGCGGCAACTTTACTCCGTGACCTCTACCAAGCTGGAGCCATGCCTCCCGGAATGGTAAACTTCCTGTGGGATGACGTGGCCGCTAACTGGGCCAACGGGACTATCGCCATGTATACCGAATGGTACGGTTGGTACTCCTACTTCCAAGACCCGGAGAAATCCAAGGTAGCGGGAAAATTTGACTTAGCCCGCCAACCCAAAGGTGATGCTGGTATCCACAGCGGCTGGGCCGGAGCGCATGCCTTTTCGGTCACCAAGTTCAGTAAAAACAAAGAGGCTGCCGCAGCACTGGTCAAGTACATCACAAGCTATGAACCGCAACTCTTCGAGGGACGGATTGGGTACATTCCAGTGAGAAATTCGGTCTTTGAAACCCTCAAGAAGGAAGCAGAAGGTTCTCCCGACCCCTTAGCTAAAAAGAGGCTCGAGCTCATGCAACTCCAAATTAACGAAGATTTCACCCCTCCACCCATCGTTCCCGAGTGGATTCCTATCTCCAACATTCTCTATCCTATTCTGCAGAGCATCATGTTAGGAGATACTGAGGTAGAAGAAGGACTCAACGAAGCGGCCAAGAAGGTTGAGGAGCTCATGGAAGAAGCAGGATACTACTGAAGGAAAACGGGGTGGCCCTCCACCCCGTTTCATAAGGAGGATAACCATGTTCTCGAAGATCCAAATGGGAAAAAAGGGGTTTGTCGACCGGAATATTTTCTGGCTGCTTGTCCTTCCCGCGATAATCATCGTAACCACGCTCGTCATCATTCCCATGGTGTATTCGTTCTTCTTGAGTCTTACCAATCTCAACCTTCTCCATCCCTCAAGGGCGAAATTCGTCGGTTTTCGGAATTACGTCAAGCTCTTTGAGGATGCCATTTTTCGGAGATCCCTCCTCAATACCGTTATCTTCATGGGTATCGCCGTCAACGTAGAATTCGTCTTAGGACTCTTCCTCGCTCAACTCATCTTCAAGACCACCCGAGGACAGAGCATCATCCGAACCGTGATCATGGCTCCCATGATGTTCGCTCCGGTCCTCGTAGGATTCCAGTTCAAATGGTTTTTTAACGACCAGGTGGGTTTGGTGAACAACCTCTTTTACTTCTTCACCGGGCGTTATCACATCATCCCCTGGCTCATCGATTACCCCCTGAACTTCTTTGCCCTCTTGGCAGCAGAAATTTGGATGAGCACTCCTTTTATGGTCATCATTCTCCTCGCTGGTTTAGTGAGTCTCCCCGTGGAACCCTTTGAAGCTGCCTCCGTGGATGGGGCAACCTCTTGGCAACAATTCCGCTACATCACCATGCCTCTCATCGGACCCTTCACCTACATTGCCATGGTGATTCGTTCCTTAGACTTAGGAAGGGCTTACGATTTAGTGCGCATCATGACTGCCGGGGGTCCGGCCAATCGTTCGGAAATGGTTTGGACGTATACCTTCCGTTTAGCGATCAATGATAATAAGTTCGGTATGGGCACGGCCATGTC
>CAKZPS010000058.1 GCA_937139415.1 uncultured bacterium | reverse complement strand
CGCCAAGAGAGTGTACTTCTCTTTGGGATTGGGAAGTTCTCCAGGAGGCACAACAGGGTTTGTGGGTAGGTCGGCTTTCTCCCAGAGCGTGAGGTCGATGCTTTCACAGACCTCTTCGGCCTTCTTAAACCAGGACTCAAGGTAGGACATGGTCATGTGGTTGTCCCAATCTTCCCTGCTTCGCCAAATCTCGTAGAACATGTACTTTCTGGGGTTCTCGACCATGTAGTTATCCTCTTCGGTACCTACGTTGATGTGCATCTGATAGAAAATACAACCCGGTTCTCTGTTGGTGAGAGGAATGAGCCTGAGGAGCTCTTCTCTGGCTACTTCCTCGTATCCCTCCTTGACGTTGACGATGGCCAGGACGATGAAGGGACGATTGTCATTTGGACGGGCTGCTAAGGCAGCTCCCACACCCCACATTACCACCAACACACCAACCAAAATACTGAGCCACAGTTTCCTCGCCATTGACCTCCCTCCTTAAGGTTTTTCTCTCAAAGTAGGGTTTTCCTCTCAAGGTACGGTTGAAAAACTCCATGGACTGCTGAGCAACCATTCCTGGTCGTGTTTTAACATCACCTCCTCTCTTTGGAATATTCATTCCAAAAATTGATATTTTTTTAACACACTTGCACGTCTAATTATAGTGCAAATCAACAAAATGTCAAGAGGCTGAGCAAATAATTTCAGAGACCTGAATTTAAGACAGAGTTTAGAAAAGGACTCCCTCTTGGCGTATCGTATTAGTCTTTAAGTTGTAGACATAAAAGACACAGAAATAGTAAAAAATTAAACTGCCCAGCGACGCGCTCGTTCAACGGCTTTCTTCCATCCTGCGTAGAGCTCTTCCCGACGGGAAGGATCCATCACCGGATCGAAGACTCTGTCCACTTTCCATTGAGCGGCTATTTCTTCCTTGCTTTTCCAGAAACCCACTCCCAGCCCAGCAAGGTATGCCGCGCCCATGGCGGCCATTTCGGTAACGACCGGCCGAATTACTGGGACCCCCAAGATGTCTGCCTGAAATTGCATGAGAAAGTTGTTCTTCACTGCTCCACCGTCTACACGGAGAGAACTGAGAACCTGACCTGAGTCGGCAGTCATGGCCTCTAAGACGTCCCGGGTTTGGTATGCCATGGATTCGAGGGTAGCTCGAGCGATGTGTTCTCGAGTTGTACCACGGGTGACGCCGATGATAAGCCCTCGAGCATACATGTCCCAATAAGGTGCACAAAGCCCTGTGAATGCCGGAACGACGTACACTCCTCCAGTATTGGGAACAGACTGGGCCATTGCCTCAGTTTGCGCTGCATTCTCGATTATCTTGATTCCATCTCGTAGCCATTGAACGGCAGCCCCGCCGATGAAGACTACCCCTTCAAGGGAATACTCTATCTTTCTATCAATACCCCAAGCCAAATCGGTGGTTAAGCCGTGTTGTGAGAGAATAAAGTCCTCGCCTATATTCATCATCAAAGCAAGGGCTGTACCGTAAGTGTTTTTGGCCATCCCAGGCTTAAAGCAAGTCTGTCCGAATAAGGCGGCATGTTGATCCCCTGCTACCCCCGCAATCGGCACTTCCTCATTGCCAAAGAGGTCTTTGTTGCTGGCTGTGGCCATAACGCCGCTTGAGGGCTTAGGTTCGGGAAGGATCTCCCGGGGGATATCCAAGGCTTCCAAGAGGTCCTGGTCCCATTCCAGGCTTCGGACATTAAAGAGCATTGTGCGTGAAGCATTGGAGTAGTCGGTAACGTGGGCTCGTCCACCGCTTAAATTCCACATGAGCCATGAGTCGATACACCCCATAAGGACTTTCCCACGTTTTGCAAGGTCCATAGCCCCGGGAACATTTTCAAGGATCCATTTGATTTTGGTGGCTGAAAAGTAAGCGTCGATGGTAAGTCCTGTTTTTTGGCGTACTTTCTCTTCCAGGTCCTGTGCTTTTAATTCCTCACAAATTGGAGCTGTTCTGCGACACTGCCAGACAATAGCGTTGTAGATAGGCTGACCGGTCTCTTTGTTCCAGATAACGGTTGTCTCTCTCTGGTTTGTGATACCGATACTGGCGATCTGAAAGGGATGGACCTTTGCCTTTTCCATGGTCTCTTTGGCACACGCTATCGTTGTTTCCCAGTACTCGAGTGGGTTATGCTCCACCCATCCGGGCTGGGGATAGATCTGTTGGATCTCTCGATAGGAACTTGCAACGATGTTCCCCTCTTGGTTGACGAGAATCACCCTTGTTCCCGTTGTCCCTTGGTCGATGGCCATAACATACTCTTTGCCCATCAAATCATCCCCCACTTTCTTTGTTTTCAAAAGGATTTATGGCTTTATGACGACCTTCAAGGCCTTTCCTTCCCGTACCGCGTTCATCCCGTCCATGATCTGGGAAAGAGTGTAGATGTGGGTTATGTATCGGCGAGTCGAAATTTCCCCCTCTGCTATGAGTTGTAAAGCCAGTCGATTTTGCAATGCAGTAGAAGCATGGGCACCGAACACTCCAAGTTCTTTGTAATGTATGAGGTTGCTATCAAGATAACCCACGGATTTACCTTGGGGGAGTCCACCAAAGAGGCTGACCCGTCCTCTTCGTGATGTCATCTGCAGTGCCTGATTTTGTGCTTCTCCTACTGGACAAGCCACTATGCTCACGTCAACCCCTAATCCCCCGGTTTGTGAAAGGACTTCTTTGACTGGGTCAGTAGCGCTGCCATCGATTACCGTGACCTCTTTTCCTAAGGCGGCGACATGCTGCAGTCTTTCCGGAACTATGTCGATGAGGAAAACTCGAGATGCTCCCTTCAGCAAGGCCAATTCCGCATGAAAGAGGCCGATGACACCTGCACCGATAATAGCCACACTTTGCCCAAGACCCATGCCTAAGAAACTCTGTCCGTTGATGCAGCAGGCAAGGGGCTCGGCCAAAGCGGCTTCCTCGAAATCCAGACCAGAAGGTATCCGGTTTACATGACCCTGCTGTACCGCCTTTGCTGGCACGGCCATGAACTCGGCAAAACCTCCGTCAAATTCGAAGCCGATGGTCTCAAGGTTGGCACACATGTTGGTGCTTCCAAGGCGGCAATACACACACTTTCCACAACCTATGGCAGGGGCCACTGTGACTGCCTCTCCGATGTGGTAATCTGATACATCTGTGCCTACTTCTGCGATTGTTCCTACCACCTCGTGTCCGAGTATCCTCGGAGGCTTGACATGAGCGCTTCCATGCCAAAACGTCCGCACATCAGAACCGCAAATGGCACATGCCTTCACGTTTATGAGTAATTCCCCTCTTCCAATTCTTGGTTTGGGGACCTCCTCTACTACCATCCGGCCGATTTCTTTCATCATCGCTGCCTTCACCAAAAACCCCCCTTATGGAAGGAAGAAAATCTTGCTGAAAAACTCTTCTCTTTTCCAGAGTCGACGAAAAACGTCTGGAGCTTCATCAAGACGGAAACGGTGGCTGATAACGGGTTTACACTTCACACGGCCCAAGGCCATGAAACGCAGGGCGAGTTCCCATTCATTAATGGGATAGGGGGAAGCTAAGGAGTTCCAAGCCCCTATAATTCGGAGTTCCTTTCTCAAAAGACCGTCTAAGGTTTTCACAGGAATCACAAGATCCTTGTAGGAAATGCCACAGAAAACCACCGTGCCCTCTTTTCGCACCATGCGCAAGCTCTGTTCCTGGGTGACTGGAGCCCCCACGATTTCGATGACCTTGTGGGCGCCCTCGCCTTCAGTCTTCTTCAACACGAAATCTACTGGATCGACTACTTTTGCGTTGATCGCGTGGTCGGCACCGACTTCTCTTGCAATGGTAAGCTTCTCATCGAGGATGTCGATGACAAAGACCTCTGTCGCCCCCATGGTCTTTGCCCACTGTATGGCAAAAAGGCCAATAGGACCGGCTCCGAGGATTGCAACGGTGTCTCCGGCGCCAAGCTGGGCTTGTCGAAGGGCATGGAAAGCAATGGCCACGGGGTCAGTGCAAGCTCCAGACTCAAAGTCAACCCCTTCTGGCAGTTTCAAAAGATTCGCCGCTTCTACGGCAACGTATTCTGCCATTGCCCCATCGGTACGTGAGCCATAGTAACTGTAATCGTCGCAGAGATTATATTTCCCGACTCGACAATATTCGCACGTTCCACAAGGAATGAGGGGCACAACGGTTACCGGATCACCAACTTTGTAGTCCTTTACCTTCGCCCCTACTTTGGCGACATCTCCAGAGAACTCGTGACCTATGGTCATAGGATAAGAGTATGTTCCCTTCTCCATCACCCTTCCTGGATCCGAGCCACAGACACCGACAGCACGGACCCTAACAAGTACTTGATGGTCGTTGATTTCTGGGACGTTTACCTCTTCTACTCGGAGGTCACCAGGAGCATGAAGCCTTACCGCCTTCATTTTTGCAGTCACCTGTAGCACCGCTCCTTTCTCTAGCTTTTATTGTTTATTCAATCTCATTTTATGATAAAAAAATCTCAATATGAGTCCATTATATAATTCCCCTTGAGGCGTGTCAACAGAGCTACAGGTGTTTGCCCCCACTTCTAAAATTGTACGCCATCCTTCTTGAGAAAATCCGCTAAAATATTAAAAAAAGCAGGGGGGACAAAGAGTGTGGAAAGTGGCAACTGCCGGATTGGAATGGAGGATAGGCGATGCGAAAAAGGGATAGGCTTAACTATATAGGGAGGCAGCTCGCCTTAAGCGGTGTAGTCACCATTAAGGACTTAGCCGGGCAGCTGGGTGTCTCAAGTATGACGATCAGAAGGGATCTTCGGGACCTGGCAAAAGAGGGGGTACTAAAACTCATCCCTGGCGGAGCAGCGCTGAACCGGGAGTCATCCTTAGTGAATGAGCAAGAATATGCCATCAGTAAGGCGCAGTCGCACATGACCACCGAGAAGATCAAAATCTGCCAAAGGGCTGCTTCTTTTGTCCAAGAGGGAGATACCATTGTTATCGATACTGGCTCAACCGCCGAACACCTCCCAAAATTCATCCCCCAAAATATGAGACTGACCACTATTTGCTATTGCCTTAACACGCTATTGAGTGTATACGCCCATGACAAGAGCAGCCGAATTATATTCCCGGGAGGCCATTTACAGGAGAACACCCTGATGTTTGAAAGTCCAGAAGGCATATCCCTTATCAAAAAGGTAAGAGCCAACAAAGCCTTCATATCGGCGGCAGGCATTGAGGAAGAACTTGGCGTTACTTGTGCCAATCTCTACGAGGTGGAAACGAAGAGGGCAATTATAGAATCCTCCGATACCAGGTTTCTGCTGGTCGATTCTACAAAGTTTGGTAAGGTCACCACTGCTTATTTCGCGGATCTGGGGGAGTTTGATGTTGTGATTACAGACAGCGGCATTCCAGAGAAATACCGTAAACTCTTATCGAGGTTGGGTATTCAATGTTATATCGTTTGATAGCTTGGCATATCAATCCTCTGAAACACCTTGCCTTTAGGTAAGAGAATCGCAAGGAGTGGGAACGAATAATTCTGTTACATTATTAACGAAATTTTGGGGTGATAGTTACAGGCCTACAAGACTTTAAGGGGATGCGGGATTTTTGTTTGCGGTTTTTGGTTTCCTTTTATCCCGTGTAGGTATTGACAAATTTGTCGGATAGTCTTATGCTGCTATTTGAAAAGTTTAATTTTTATCAAAAAATGATACAGGAGGAGCGTATGAGACTGAAGGACAAAGTTGTCATTGTCACTGGTGGTGGTCAGGGGCTTGGGGAAGCCTTTGCCAAGGGCTGTGCTCGTGAAGGGGCCAAAGTGGTTATTGTGGATGTCAATGAAGAAACGGCTAAAAAGGTAGAAAAGGAAATCGGTGAGAATGCGGTATTCATTCGTACCGATGTTTCCTCTCGGCAACAGGTCCAGGCTATGGTAGACGAAACGATGAAGAGGTTTGACAGAATCGATGTTCTCATTAACAATGCTGGCATCCACACCGGAGGGAAATGTTGGGAGGAAACAGGAGAAGCCTGGCAACGCATGTTTGAAGTGAATGTCATGGGAGTAGTCTTTTGCTCACAAGCCGTGATACCTATCATGATGGAGCAGGGTAAGGGAAAGATCATTAATGTCTCCTCCAAGGCGGCCATCGTCGGTGAACCCTTCCACGCGGCCTATTCTGCCTCTAAGGGTGCTGTACTCTCTCTCACCAGAGCCATGGCAGCAGAGTTGGGATCGTATAAAATCAACGTGAATGCTCTCTGTCCTGGAACCACCCTCACCCCTTTGGGCCAGTCTGCCCTCCAGGATCCAGAATTGAGGAAAGCCCTTGAGAGCGGTATCCCCCTGGGTAGGCTTGGTCAACCGGAGGACCATGTGGGTTCGGTGCTCTACCTTGCCTCCGACGAGTCTGACTGGATGACGGGTCAGATGATCGTGGTTGATGGAGGCTTATCGATGATCTGAAAAGGAGATGATACCATGGGTGACAATCGAGAACTCATCGTCTTAGCCCGGGTTTGGGTCAAGCCAGGTTATGAAGAAATAGCCAAAGAAGAGCAGAAAAAACTCGTGCCCTTAACCCGGAGGGAACCAGGATGCATTCGCTATGACATGCACATCAGTGTGGGCACAGAGGAAAACAATTACATGGTAGAGAACCCTCGTCTCTACATGTTCTACGAGATCTGGCGAAGCAGAGAAGATTGGGATAAGCACATGGCAATGCCTTACCTCAAGGCTTGGTTCGAGAAGTCGAAGGAGGTTTGTGAAAAGATCGACCTTACCATCTGGGAAAAAGTTAAACTCTCTACAAACCCAATTTTCCGAGGAGGAGAGAATCCCGACCCCAAAGAGAAGTACACTCTCTTGGCA